>NZ_LR131106.1:0-446715 GCF_900626215.1 Corynebacterium neomassiliense
GGTTTCAGCGGTGGGGTCACGCCCGGTCCCTTTCCGAACCCGGAAGCTAAGCCTGCCTGCGCCGATGGTACTGCACCTGGGAGGGTGTGGGAGAGTAGGTCACTGCCGGCATCATTCTTTGTTGTTGTTGAGGGTGTGTGGGTGCGGGGTCTGGTTGACTGTCCTGTGTGGATGGTTGGTCGGTTCCTGTGCCTGTGCACTCTTTTTTTGTGTGTGGTGTTTACCCACAATTCACCCCACCGGGGTGGGAGGAGTGTCGCTGCCCGCCGTCCGGTATAGGTGCCCCCGGGGGACGGGGGACAGTCACCCCAACCGGTTGTCGGTCACCCAACGTGACAGCTGATGCCTGTTGCTATGCTGTGTCTTACGCAGCACATGGGAGACATGGGTCTCCACGGTCTTCACCGAGATGAACAGCCTCTCCGCCATCTCGCGGTAGGTGTACCCCCGCGCCAGAAGTCTCATGACCTCCGTCTCCCGCGGTGTCAGCGCGTCCACCAGGACCGGTGCAGCCCCGCCCTCCGATCCCTCGTCCATCTGGGACGGGACCTGCCTGCCACCGCCCGGCATGTCAGTGGACCGCCCACCCGACCCGGCAGCACGCGGCCGTGGGGCGTCGACGTCGGTAGCCACGTCAGTACCCGCTGCCGCTGCGGCACGGTTCCCGTGAGACCCCGAAGTGAAGGCGTCCAGAACATAGCCGGCCAGCCTGGGGGAGAACACGGCGTCCCCGGAATGCACCCGGCGCACCGCGTCCGCGAGCTCCTCGCCTCCGATGCTCTTGGTGACATAGCCCCTCGCACCCGCGCGGATCAGCGCTATGACGTCAGCCGGCTGGTCAGACACGGACAGCCCGAGAAAACGGGGGGTGGTGCCACCCGGCTGTGTGTCCGGTGACCCGGCAGGATGCGCTACGGCGTCGCCGTCCGGAGCGAGGGAGGACCGGATCACCGCCAACCCACCGCCGTCAGGCATGTGGACGTCCAGGACGACCACGTCCGGGCCCAGCCCTGCGATGCCGGCGACAGCGTCACCGACCGTTCCCGCCTCCCCGACAACCTCCAGATCGGCGACGGCATCGAGTTCCGAACGCACCCCCGCACGCACGATGGAATGGTCGTCAACCAGAAACACCCTGATCATCACTGCCCCGTATCGGTCGTCGGAAGGTGAAGCGTCACTTCGGTGCCGAAGGTACCGGAATCAACCGTCGCACTGCCCCCGGCGTCCTTCATCCTCGCGATGACGGACCCGCGGACCCCGTGCCTGTCCGGCGGCACATCCTCAAGACGGAATCCCGGCCCACGGTCGTGGACGTAGATGTCGGTCGCATCATCACCTGTCTCGCAGAACACGTTGACCTCGTCACAGCCGGAATGGCGTGCCGCATTCACCATCGCCTCGCGGGCCGCCCGCAGCAGCTCCATGGAGGCTGCGGTGACCACCCGGTCCTCACCGACGGTCACCGGACGGATCTGCACCCCGTACATGTCCTCCACCTCCCCGCACGCGACCCGCAGACCACCGAAAACAGTCCCGGTGGACACCGACTCACCGGCACCGAACAACCACTGGCGCAACTGGCGCTCCTGGGTACGTGCCAGCCTCACAATCTCCGCCTGGTCGGACTTCCGCTGGACCACAGTCAGAGTCTGCAGCACCGAATCATGGATCCTCGCGGCAATCCGTGCACGCTCCTCATCAGCAGCACGTTCGCGGGCGGCGGCCTCGGCGGTGCTCCACAGCTTCAGCCAGAGAGGAATGAGAACAACAAGAACCCCGGTGACGAGGACCACCGCGGCGACAAGTGCGGGGAGGAAAGGACCCGACCCCTCGGCCCCCCAGGTCCGCCACGCCCAGAACCCCGGCCCGGCGGTGACCAGCAGCAGCCCACCGAGAAGTGCGGCCCACTGGGAGACACCGGGGGAGCGTCCGGGCGTCCTCCCCGGCAACCTGGCCGGGAGACCCGCAGGATCAGGACCGAACGTCCTCCATACGAGAACAGCGCCGGCGATGACGAGCACAGAGGACACTCCGAGGGTGAAAGACACCCCCACCCCGGCCCCGCACACCAGGACACCCACCGGAACCAGGAGACGGTCCACCGTCCCCGCGACCCGGTCACAGCCGCCACCCCTACGGGCCGCCGGAGGATTGGTCGCCTGATCCGCCGAATCCACCTGGACCGTCAGCGCGGTCAGCGCCGCATAGGCCATCGCCCCACTGCCGAAAGCCAGGCATGCGAGGACGAAGGCGATCCGTACCGATCTGGGGGAGACGCCCAGATGCGCGGCCAACCCGGTGCACACCCCCGACAGCACACGGCCCCGCCTCACCCGGTGGAGTTCCGGCGCCGGAGAAGCTGGGGCGGGGGACATGCGACCGGTCATGGTGTCCAGGGTGCCAGCCGGACACCCCCACGGCATCAGGGATCACCCTGAATCTCACCCCGACGACACGTGGCAGCCTACGGCCCCGACCGCCGTCGACCGGCTCCGCCCCCTCGACCGGAGGTCGACAGGGCCGCACCGTCGACCGGAGGTCGACAGGGCCGCACCGTCGACCGGAGGTCGACAGGGCCGGCCGGACAGCCGGGGGAATATCAGGGTGCTCCCCGATGCGCGGACACCCCGCCGACAGGAAAGGTAGGTCCCATGGACGACAACCTCGAGAACCAATTCCGACGCATGTGGGACTCCCGGCCACGACGCCTGCCACGGGACCAGTCACCCCACAGCTGGCTGTTCGGGGTGTGCGAGGGGATCGCAGTCAGGTACCAGATATCCCCGGTACTGGTCCGGGTCGTACTCGGGCTCAGCGTGTTCCTCGGAGGACTCGGACTGTGGGTCTACCTGGCGGCGTTACTGGTGTTCCCGCGCTACGGCGTCCCCCTGTCCCCGGCCGAGATCCTGATGAAGAACGTCACTGACCCCCGCTACGCCGTCGACCGGAAAGTCGGCGTACGCACCGGCCTGGTGGTTGTGGTGATGCTCGTGCTGGGAGGACTCGGCAGCAGCGGGGTGACACTCGGCGGAGTTCTTGGAGGAGCACTGGTCACCGGGGTGGTCTGGTGGCTTCTGCACCAGCGGCTTCCGGAACCCCCGGGAGACCTGACAGGCCACGGGACCACTGAGGCCAGGGCAGGGGCCACCGGGTCCGCGGCCGACCCGGTGACGGCTGTCCCGGACCTCGGGTCACTGACCCCGGCCGACGGCTTCGCCCCGCCGCGGACCACTCCGCCGTCGTGGGATCCGTTGGGGGCGGCACCGTTCGCCTGGGACCTTCCCGACCCGCCGGACCCCGACCCCGGTACAGGACAGTCGGGAGGCACGGCCGAAGCTGACCCGGGAGGCCCCGGAAGCAGAGCCGCCGGGACAGGGACCACCGGCAGCAGGACCCGCCGACCCGGCCCGTGGAGACGCCTGGTGCGGACGGTACTGGCCGGCGTCACCCTGGTGGCTGCCGCAGGTGTCGTGGTGGTCGTGGCACTGTGGGCAGGTGTCGGCAGGGACTCCGGGACGGCGGACACGCCAGACGGGGCGACGATGACCCGGAGCTTCACCGGTAGTGCCGTCCAGGTCCCCGACCTGGACCGGGACCGCACGGTGGAGGCACTGTTCTCCGACGTGGTCGTCGATCTCACCGGGGTGGAGTTCCCTGCGGACCGCGACAGGGCCGTACTCACCCTCGACAGCCGGTTCAGCAGTGTCCGACTGGAGATTCCGGAGTCGACGGCCGGACCCGCCTACCGCATCCGGGTGAACTGCACGGACGTGAAACTCAGTGACATCGACTGCGACAGCACCGCGACCGTGGAGGTCAGATCCACCGGCGGTGGTCGCGGCGGCGCCTCCGCCGGAACCCGCCCTGGGCAGGACGCCACCTCCCCCGGGGTCAGGGAACTGACCCTGGATCTGCGGGCCACCGCCTCAGAACTCAGGATGCGACAACATCCGACTGACTGAGCTGACGCTCCCGCTGCCCGCCCATCCGCAGCAGCAGGTGCGCCAGCTGTGTGGTGGCGACGTCGGGATGCTCAGGATGCCACTGCACCCCGGTGACAGGGGCGTGGTCGTGGAGGACAGCCTCGACCACCCCGTCGGCGGCGCGGGCCACCACCGTCAGATCCCGTCCGAGAACTCCGACAGCCTGGTGGTGGGTGCAGCGCACCGGTGAATCCAGGTCCAGGCCGTCGGTGTCCGTCCCGGGGACCGGGAAAACCGCGGTCGTGACGAACGGGTCGTCGCCGGAGTCGGACCGGTGAAGGTGGGTTGTCTCCAGATGCTGGACCAGGGTGCCACCCTGTGCGACATTGATCAGCTGCAGACCACGGCAGATGCCGAGCAGTGGCGTCCTGCGGGCCACGGCGTCGCGGATCACCGCGATCTCCACGATGTCGGCGGCGGGGTGGTGGCTCCCGGCGTCCTCGTAGTCGGCACCGGCACCGTAGAGGGTGGGGGTGACGTCCTCCCCGCCCATCACCACCGTGACATCCGCCGCCCGTGCCGCGGCGAGAGCGGCGTCGGTACCGACCTCGCCGGAGGCGGTGAAGTGGCAGCTCCACCCCAGGGAGGAGACTGCGGTCCGGACACCGTCGTTGAGCTGCAGGAGCAGGTGGTGGAACTCCGGGTCACCGGGTCTGGAGCTGACCGGGTGGAACACCTCGACGTGGAGAGCAGGGCTGGTGGGCTGGCTGGTCACGTTCGGTGCTCCTTGTCTGTCCGGGAGAGTCTGTCCGGGAGAGTCTGCATGGGAGAGTCGGTCCGGGGCGTTCGCGGCCGGGCCCGGGGGATCGGTCCTCTGATTCAGGCCCTGTAGGTCAGGCTCTGTAGATCAGTCTTGGGGACTGTCTGCCGGGTAGGCGGTGATCGCGAGGAACCGGATGGGAAGTTCATTGAGTTCGGTGGGGCCGTGCACCCCCTCGCCGTCGAGGAGGAGAGCGTCCCCGGGCCGGAGCCGGTAGTCGGTCTCCTGGTAGCGGTAGGTCATGTCGCCGTCGAGCATGTACAGCACCTCGGTTCCGGGGTGCTGGAACCGCGGGTACGTCTCCGAACGGTCGTTGAGGGTGACGAGAACCGGTTCCAGATGCGGCCCGGAGGCTGTACCCCCGTGTCCACGGAAAGAACCGAGAAGCTCATATATGTGGTTGTGTCTGGTCCCGCGTCCGTTGATGATCGTGCCCTTGCCGGCCGGAGTGTAGGCGACCGGGCGTTCCACGGTGGAGTCCCGGAACAGGGTGGCGACCGGGACATCCAGGGCGGCGGCGAGGTTGGCCACCGAAGTCAGGGAACAGGACGTCTGCGCGTTCTCGATCTTCGACAGCATCGCCTTGGACAGACCCGCCCGCTCCGACAGTGCCGCCACCGACATGCCCCGGGAGGTGCGCAGGGCGCGGACCCTGTGTCCGAGACCGACCTCGATGGACCTGTCCTCGACGGGTGTCGTCGGATCCGTGATCTCGTGGTCAGGGACGGCGTCGGCGGGGTCAGTGTGTTCGGTCATGGGCACTGATCGTAGCCGTACCGTGGACAATCCTCAGGACAGACAGACCGTCGGTGACCGGGCTACCTCATCTCGCCGGCGCCGATGTACGGGTGCAGGCTGCGGGTGAGGTCGCCTTCGGCGAAGCGGGACAGACGGAAGTCCGAGGCCGGCACGTCCGGGTCGGAGGATTCCCCGTCAAGCAGGAGGTCGGCGACGAACTCGGCGACGGCCGGTGCGATCTTGAAGCCGTGCCCGGAGAAGCCCACGGCGAGGAAGAGACCGTCGATACCGGAGGGGCCCATGATGGGGTTGTAGTCCGGGGTGGTGTCGTAGCAGCCGGCGTAGGTGCTGGTCAGGCCGGGATCGGGCATGTCCGGCAGTCGGTGCATGAGCTTGCCGATGGTCCACTCGATGAAGTCGTCGTCTGCACGGTTGGGGTAGTTGTCGGGATCTGCCCAGTGCGGTTCCTCGTGGTCGGAGTTGCCGCAGAGGATGTCGCCGTTGGGCTCGCCGGCGAGGTACTGCAGGCTGACGAGATCGGAGAGCACGGGGACGTGGGGGAGGGCCTCGCCGGGACTGACGAGCATCAGCTGTGCCCGCTGGGCGCGCACCGGGATGTCCAGCCCGACGGCGTCCCCGAGGCGGGAGGCCCATGCCCCGGTGGCGAGGATCACCTGGCCTGCTCCGACGGTGGATCCGTCGGCGAGGGTCACTCCGGTGACGCGGGCTCCGTCCTCACCGGATTCGCGGGTGAATCCGGTCACCTCCGTACCCTGGCGGATCTTGGCGCCCTGCCGGCGGGCCACGACGGAGAACGCCATGCCGAGCATGGGGGCGTCTCCGCGTCCTCCCAGGGGTTCATAGGCGATTCTGGCGAAGTCGTCGACGTAGAGGCCCGGCCACAGTTCGCGGGCTTTGTCGCCGCTGATGTACTCGACGTCGATGCCGAGGCCGTGCTGCATGTCGATGGTGGCTTCGAGGTTGCCGACGTTCTCCTCGCCGACGGCGACCATGTAGCCGCAGTTGCGGAATCCGCAGTCGTCGCCGAGGATCTCCTTGGCCCGGTGGAAGAACTGGGTTCCCTTCCACCCCATCTTCGCGACGGAGGGTGTGCCGTAGTGCGCCCTGACGACTCCGGAGGACTTGCCGGTCATTCCTCCGCAGAGCTGGTCGCGTTCGATGACGAGGACGCTCTTCTGTCCGCGGGAGGTCAGGCCCCAGGCTATGGCGAGGCCTTCGAGACCGCCGCCGACGATGACATAGTCGTAGTTGTCCGTGACGCCGGTCGGCGTGCCGGAGGTGCTTCCTGCGCTGCTCATGAAGTGTTGTCCTGTCTGTGGGGGAGGCGTACTGTGGAGCGAGATTCTTGCTGTGAATCGACGACAACTGACATGAAACTACCGCGATGTTACCGGAATGTAACGACAGGAAGAACGAACGATGACTGATATCCCGGCCGCCGCCCGCATCGCCGCAGAACTTGACGGTGACGCCGCCCTGGAGACCTTCCACACGATGTGGAGCGAACTCGACGCGATCGGGGTCCACCCCACGGGTACGCGCCGCTACTCGTGGACCGACGAGGACGCCGCCCTGCGGGCATGGTTCAGCGCCCAGGCGTCCTCCCGCGGCATGGACGTCCACACCGACGCCAACGGCAACATCCGTGCCTGGTGGGGAGGACGCCCGGAGGACGGTACCTCCGGAGTGGTCACCGGATCCCACCTCGACTCGGTGGCGGACGGGGGGAAATGGGACGGTCCTCTCGGGGTGGTGCTCGGATTCCTCGCGGTGGACGCACTCGCGGCCGCCGAGCTGCAGGGGCGACGGGAAGGACCGTCGGGGTACGACGCCTACCGCCGGCGGAAGCCCCTCGGTGTCGTCGACTACATGGACGAGGAGGGCACCCGTTTCGGCGTGGCCTGTCTGGGGTCCAAGCTGATGGCGGGAGCGCTCGACCCCTCGAAGGCCCGGGAGCTCACAGACTCCGACGGGGTGACCCTGGCGCAGGCCATGCGGGACGCCGGCGCAGACCCCACCGGGATCGGCCGGGACGACGCGGAGATAGCCAGGTCAGGTGTCCAGGTCGAGGTCCACATCGAGCAGGGCAGGCAGCTCGACGTCATCGGCGCGCCGGTGGGGGTGGCCTCGGAGATCTGGCCGCACGGGCGGTGGGAGTTCGTCTTCGAGGGGCTTGCCGACCATGCCGGTACCGCCCGCCTGCAGGACAGGAAGGACGCCTCCCTTCCTTTCGCCGCCACCGTGCTGGCCGCCCGTGAGGCAGCCGCGGACCTGGATGCCCGGGCCACCTTCGGCAGGTTCAGGGTGGAGCCGGGTGGCCCGAACGTGGTTCCGGCGACCGTTGTGGCCCTGCTGGACGCCCGGGCCGCCACTGACGGCGTCCTCACTGCGATGGTTGACCGTGTCTCCCGGGCGGCGGGGACCGCGGCGGCGGAGCACGGGGTGACCGTGACGGTCAGGAAGATCTCCCATGCGCCGGTGGTCGAGTTCGACGCCTCCCTGCGTGAACTCCACGGGAAGCTGGCGGCGGCGGCCGGGGAGCCGGCCCCGGAGGTTCCGACGCAGGCCGGTCACGACTCCGGAATCCTGGCGCCGGTGATGCCGACGTCAATGCTCTTCGTCCGTTCCCCGCACGGGGTCTCCCACTCGATGATGGAGGATGCCTCGGATGCGGATGTCCTGGCGGGACTGCGGGCGCTGGTGCGTTCCCTGGCCGTGCTGACCGGCGGGGACGACGAACACTCCGATCATTAACAGATGCGAAACAAACCCTTGACCGGTCGGAAAACACCCGTCCGTAAGTTTCATAGTGTTCAACCTCAGCCACTCCAGGGAATCGCAAGGAGAACCCCGAATGACCATTGACGGCACCGCCATCAACTTCCGCTACCTCAGTGAACCCGACATGATCGAAGCCGGTGTCCTCGACATCGCCCGCTGCGTCGACGTGATGGAGGAGACCCTCATCCTGCTCAACAAGGGTGACTACCGGATGGCAGGTCTCAACCACAACTCCCACGGCGCCATGATCTCCTTCCCGGAGCACCCGGAGTTCCCGGGCATGCCCGCTGACGGCCCTGACCGCCGGTTCATGGCCATGCCCGCCTACCTCGGCGGCCGGTTCAACAACACCGGGGTCAAGTGGTACGGCTCCAACGCCGAGAACCGTGAACACGGACTTCCCCGGTCCATCCACATCTTCGTGCTCAACGACACCGTGACCGGTGCCCCCAAGGCGATCATGAGCGCCAACCTCCTCTCCGCAGTGCGCACCGGCGGCGTCCCCGGAGTGGGCGTGAAGTACCTGTCCAACCCGGACTCCACGGTCCTCGCGGTCGTCGGCCCCGGCGTCATGGCCAGGACCAACACCGACGCCATCCTGGCACTGCGTCCGGGGATCACCACCGTGAAGGTGAAGGGACGCAGCCAGCGCGGCGTGGACGCCTTCGCCGCCTTCCTCAAGGAGAAGTACCCGCAGGTCGAGGTCATCGGATGTGACTCCATCGAGGAAGCGGTGAAGGACGCCGACATCGTCATGGCCGCCACCACCACTGACGCGGCGGGTCCCTCCGCCTTCCCGTACTTCAGGCAGGAGTGGCTCAAGCCGGGCTGCCTCGTCGCAGCCCCCGCCGCTGCGCGTTTCGACGACGAGTTCCTCGCCGGCGACGCCCGCCTGGTCCTCGACGCCTACGGCCTCTACGAGGCATGGGAGGAGGAGTACGGTGACCAGGCGTTCGTGTTGCTCGGCATCCCGGGCACCAGGTGGTACGACCTGGTCCGCGAGGGGAAGCTGGAGAAGTCCAAGATCGAGGTTGTCGCCGATGTCGCCGAGGGTAAGGCCCCGGGCTGGGATCCGGAGACGGTGACCCTTTACTCCGTCGGCGGAATGCCTGTCGAGGATGTCGCCTGGGCCACCGACCTCTACGCGACCGCCGAGGAGAAGAACATCGGCCAGGTGCTCAACCTCTGGGACAAGCCCGTGCTGGCCTGACCGTGGACCGTCGCTGGGATCGCCGGCAGGACAGCAGACAGGATGACCGACAGCTGCGGTGACGGCTGCGGTGGATGGTCCGAGGGGACCGGGTGTGCAACCCGGTCCCCTCGGGGCATGTCTGCCCCTGAGGTGGGTCAGGGGGACTGGTCCGGCGGCTCACCGGTAGCACCGGCGGTTTCCGCCGGCCGGTCCGGTGACGGACGCCGAGGTGTCGGCAGTGTTTCGGGAAGGGCGGGCCGTCGTCACCGACCTTTAACGGTAAGGCTCACAACATGAAACGGTTATTCATGACAATGAACCCATGACCACAGCAGAGATCACCACAGCACCACTGCACACCACCGGCCGGAACCCGCGGGACCCCTCCCCGCCGGCCACCAGTCTGCCCCGCTGGGCCCCCGCGCCGCCCCCGGTCGACGACACCTCCAGCGAACAGATGCTCGTCATCTGTGACGGGGACGCCGGTGCCGGCGACCACTGGTTGCGGGAACTGCGCTCCCGTGGCATCGAACCACTCCAGGTCAGGGTCCGTGCCCCCCGTCTCTGCGCCCCTGTACCCGTGCACACCGCCGAAGAACGGGGCCTCACCGGCCTCTCCCAGCTCCGGAGGATGCTCGACACCGCCACCGTGGGGCTGCGCCTGCTGGTCACGGGAACTGAATGGCAGGTACTCACCGTCACCGCCGCCGCCCTGGAATGCGGACTGCTGCGCTCCGAGATACGTGCGGTCGCCACCTCACCGGGGATCTCCGGGGACCCGGTGCCGCTGATCGTGTTCTGCGTCCACTGTGAGGCGGAGACTCTGTCCCCGGCGGCGGCCCCGGGCGGAACCGTCACCTGTGCAGGTTGCGGCCGGTTGCTCGACATCCACCCCCACGTCAACAGTTCCCGCGCCCGTTACCTGGGCTCGGACGCCACGGCAGGAGAGCTGACATGAACGGTACCGCGAACACCACAGTGAAGGCCGGCCCGGTGACGGGCACAGGCAGGCCCCGTCCTTTCACCGTTGACTCCCGGGTGTGCGAGCTGGTCGTCACCGCCGTGGAACAGCCCACCGAACGGGTGAGGGTGCTCCACTTCGCCGCCCCGGACGGCCGTCAGCTCCCCGGATACTCCCCGGGCGCGAACCTGCAGGTCAATGCAGGCGGCAAATGGAACGCCTACTCTCTGACCGGGTTGGGTGTGGCCCCGGTGGAGTACGTCATCGGCGTCCTCGGTCAGAGCGGGGGATCCCGGTGGATCCACGACAACCTCCGTGTCGGGGACACCGTGGAGGTACGTGGTCCTGAAAACGCATTCCTTCCCGATCTCAGTCAACGGCGCGTCTTCCTTGTCGCCGGCGGCATCGGCGTGACCCCCGTGGTCTCCTACGCCCGCGCGGCGGTCTTCCACGGCTGGGATCTCGAGGTCGTCTACAGCCACTCCGCGCCGGAGGACGCCTTCTCCCGCGAGCTGCGGGAGCTGGTCGACAGGGCGGGAGGACGATTCACCGAGGTGGGGCACCGGGACGAACTGACCGCGGTGCTCACGGACCGTTTCCAGCGTCAGCCCCTGGGGACCCGGGCCTATGCCTGCGGTCCGGACGGGATGATCGAACTGTACCGCAGCGTGGCCAAGAGCCAGGGCTGGCCGGAGGAGCGGCTGAACTGGGAGCACTTCGGTGTCTCGGACCTCGCACCGGGGAACGCCTTCGAGTACCGGGTGGAGGGGGACCCGGAGGGGGTCACCCGGAAAGTGCCGCCCGGGGTCAGCCTGCTCGATTCCCTCCTCGAGGAAGGACGCCGCGTTCCCTACCTGTGTCGGCAGGGAGTGTGCGGCCAGTGCCGCCTACCTGCCCGTGGCGCGACCATCGAACACCGCGACCATGTGCTCGACGACGCCGAGCGTGACGCCGGCGACTGTATTCTCACCTGCGTGTCCCGGGGAACCGGGGACGGAATTCTGGAGGTATCCCTGCCGTGAACACCACACCCGTGAAACTGCCTTCCGACCGCCTGGCCACTTTTCCCTGGCCTTTCTCCGGGGATGAACGGTCCTTCCGCTATTCGGTCAACGTCGGGGAGGCCCGTCTGCCCCAGCCCACAGCGGCGGGGGAGTGGGGTCGTGAGATTATCGCGATCGACGACGACTATCCGGCGCTGATCCGCGCCAGGGAGAATGTGCTGAGTGCCGACCCGGGCAGGCTTGCTGTCGCCGACCACATGGGACCCGCCTGCTGGGACGTGATGCTGTGGCTGATGACCCAGCTCGACGCCGACCACCCGGGTACCATGCACCTCGAACGGATCGGTGACGGTACCGGTGCGGGGGAGTACAGGTGGCGTAACGACCTGCTGGACATCGACCAGACCTTCGTCTTCGGTGACGACAGCTCCCTGCCGGAGAATCCGCTGCTCTTCATCGGCCGCCAGGTTCCGGAGGATCTTCTTCTCGCGACGGAACGGGAGGGCCAGATTTTTCTCGACGCAGGTCTGGTGACATTCGCCAACGACTGGTCGGTGAAATTCGACGTGGGAATGAGTTTCCGTGAAATTCACGGCCCGATTCCGAGGTTCACGGGCGAGGGAATCACGTCGCGTGCGGAGAAGTTCATGATGCTGATGACGGGGGAGAAGATCTACCGTCGGGTGAACTGGACATTCTCCGGAATAGGTTCCAGACGGATGGACGCGAGCCTGGAGACCTATGACCGGTGGGGATGGGAGCCTGCCAGGATCGTCGCAGACAGGGACTGGGGCAGGGTGCAGCTGCGCATCGAGCTCGAGCACTTCGTCCGCCTCCCGGTCACCGGGGCGCACCTGTTCAGCATCCGCACCTACATGGCGTCTCTGGCCGAGATCGCGGCGGTGCCGGAATGGGCGGAACAGCTCGCCGACATCGTCGAAGAACTTCCGGAGGATATTGCCACCTACAAGGGCTTCGTGGAATGGCGGGATGACGCCATGGCCTGGCTCCGGGACAATACCGTCACTGATTCCTCACCTTCCACTGCCGGAAACAATTGACTTCTGTTTCTTTTACCCGGGAGTAACCGAGGGTAGACGGTGGTGACACAGATTCACCGTAATCTCCTCTGCAGTGTTCCGGTCGGGTGCCGGGACAACTGACTGAGGAGAGTTACGTATGGAACCCGCAGACGTTGCATGGATCCTGGCCGCGGTGGCCCTGGTCCTGCTGATGTTCCCCGGCCTGGCCATGCTCTACGGCGGAATGCTGTCAGGGCGCAGTGTCATCAACATGATGATGATGGTCATGTCCTCCCTGGCCGTCACCACCGTCATCTACGTCATTGTCGGACACGGGCTTGTCGTCGGCGAATCTGTCGGCGGGCTAGGGCTCATCGGCGATCCGACAAGCTATTCGTTCTTCTCCGGGCTCGTCCATGACGACGGGGAGGGAACCACCCTTTTCGGGGCCTTCTACATCCTGTTCGCCGCGATCTCGGTGGCCCTTGTCGCATCCGGGGCGGCGGGGCGGATGAAGTTTGACGCGTGGATGATCTTCACCGTCTTCTGGGTCCTGCTGGTCTATGCCCCGCTGGGACACTGGGTGTTCAATCCGGAGGGGTGGATGCGCAACAACCTGGGCCTGCACGACTACGCCGGAGGTACGGCGGTGCACATGAACGCCGGTGCGGCTGGTCTGGCCCTGGCTTTCGCACTCGGCAGGCGGGCGAAGACAGAGGAGAAGCCGCACAATCTGCCTCTTATGCTCACCGGTACGGGCATGATCGCCATGGGGTGGCTGGGATTCAACGGCGGCACCGCCGGTGCGGCGAACTTCCTGGCGCAGTACGTGGTGCTGACCACGATTCTGGCCTTCGCCGGGGGAATGCTCGGATTCATCATCATGCAACGGATCTTCAACGGGGCCTACACGCTCATGGGTCTGGCCACCGGCGGTCTGGCCGGAATGGTGGCGATCACCCCGGTCGCGGACGCGGTGAACCCGGTCTGTGCTCTCGCGGTCGGTGCCTTGGGGGCGGCGGGTGCCTTCGGGATGATCCAGGTGAAGGACCGGGTCGGCATCGACGATGCGGCGGATGTCTTCGCCGTTCACGGGGTGGCGGGGATGGTCGGCGCTCTGTTCGTCGTCTTCTTCGCGGACCCTGCAACTCCTGCGGAGAGGACGGGCATCCTCTTCGGCGGTGAGTGGGACCTGCTGTGGAGGGAGGTGGTGGCCATCGTGGTCACCGTGGTCTTCTCCTTCGTGGTGACCTTCATCATCGCGAAGGTGATGAACATGGTCCATCCGATCCGGTTCGAGGAGTCGGTCGAGATCAGGGGGGTTGACGCCCAGGTCCACGCGGAGACCGCCTATGACCGGGACAGTGCCTACGACAGGGTCATCGAGTAGCTCCTCTGTCAGGCCCGCCCCTGTCGCCGGGTCTGGTGTCGCCGTCGGGTCCCCGTGCGCTGCCGTAGTGGCGGACGGGGCCCGGTGTGTTTCGTGCATGTGTTGCAGGACAGGATGTATTGTTTACCGACCGGAAACTGATCGGAGACCAAGGGGAAAAGGGCGGCCCATAGAGTTTCTCAGTGTTCAACGACGAACACCCGGGGGAATTTTTCCCCGGACCGGAACCACTTTCCAGGAGAGCTCCAGTGACCGACCAGACCGCCACCGACTCCACCGCCACTCTTACCGGCACCACACCGTTCCTCGTGACCAAGGGCTTCTACGAGAACATGCCCCAGATGCCCGTCGAAGAGTACCCCGGCACCGAGGGCTACATCGACGACGTCTACGCAGATCCGTCCGGCTCATCCCTGTGGGCGGGGTACTTCCGCCTCAACCACACAGAGGCGCCGCTGGACTACCTCTACACCTACAACGAGATGAAGGTCGTCCTGGAGGGCACCTTCAAGCTTCACAATCCTGCCACGGGCCAGACCGAGTACGCCGGACCCAGGGACGCCATCTTCTTCCCCAAGGGGTCCCGGATCATCTTCTCCACCGAGGACGAGTACGCCCTGGCCTACTACGTCCGGTGCGAGGATCTCCCGGCCTAGCGCGACGAGACCAGCCGGTCCCCACAGCCGGTCCCCACAGCCGGTCCCGAAGCTCGGGGACCACAGAGAGGAAAGGAGAGCACCGTGCCCGTCCAGATGGAGACGACCACCGTCCCACGTTTCACCGAGACGTCCCCCACCGGCGGGGAGATACAGCGACCTGCCGACGCCCGGTACCGGGACATCGAGGTAGAGGTCCCGGCCGGAGACTTCGACACCACCGCGACCCGTCTGCTCGACCTGTGCCGGCCGGCGGTGGTCGGGGACACGGTGCACCTCACCGGCCCGGAGGAGGAACTCCTCAGAGCTGCCGCTCTGCTGCGGGAGAACGGCTTCGACGACGACGAGATCAGCCTGACCTGCACCACCCCGGGCAGTCCGTTCAGCCGGCCCGGTGCGCGCCGGGTGAACTGCTGCCACTGCCGTACCGTGTTCACCTCGGAAGTTGTCGTCGGTGACCAGGTGACCTGCCCGGGCTGTGGCCGGGGCCTCGTCGTGTACCACCACTTCTCCCGCCAGACCGCCAGCTATCTCGCCTACATGCCCGAGGAAGAGTCATGACCGGCGTACTGCGTCATCCCCGTGTCGTCCGACCCGAGAATCTCGAGATGACTGTGAGCGCGGTCGAGGCGCTCACCCCGGACATCCGCCATATCGTCTTCAGTCCGGTCGAGCCCTGCCGGACCGGGGCGTCCCTGCTTCCCCCCTTCGATGCCGGAAGCCATATCGTCGTGCACTGGGAGGGCGGGGACGGCTCCTCCGGAGCCAACGCCTATTCGCTGACCAATGACGGCGCGGCCCCGGACACCTACGAGATCTCCGTGCGCCTGTCACCGGAAGGGGCGGGAGGGTCACGGTGGGTCCACCGGCTCGTTCCCGGGGACACCGTGACGGTCAGCCGGCCCCGCAGTCTGTTCCGGCGCAGCAACCGGGCGTTGTTCGAGGTGCTTGTCGCCGGAGGTATCGGCGTCACCCCCGTCCTCGCCCATGCCAGGGACGCCGCACGGTGGGGACGTCCGGTCGAGGTCATCTACTCCCACCGTCCGGGGGCGGGTGCGCATGCCGCAGAACTGCGCGCGCTGTGTGACCGCCCCGGAGCGGTGTTCACCGAGGTCGGAGATGCCGCAGAGACCTCGCGGGTGTTCGACCGGGTCCTGTCCTCCAGTCCGATAGGAACCCACGCCTACATCTGTGGGCCGGCTCCGATGATCGAAGCTTTCCGTGACCGTGCCGCCGCCTACCGGTGGCCGAGCGGGCGGGTGCACCACGAGGTTTTCGCGGCACCCGAGCTCGACGCCGGTGAACCTTTCTCTGTCGTCGACGCGTCCTCCGGACGCAGTATCCCCGTCCCCTCCGGTGTCAGCGCACTCAGTGCCCTCGAGGACGCCGGATACCGCGTGCCGAACATGTGCCGCCAGGGAGTGTGCGGCGAATGCCGGCTCTCTGTCACCCGCGGCACCCCGGTTCACCGCGACATGGTCCTCACCGACAACGAACGGTCCGCCGGAGACACCTGGCTGCCGTGCGTCTCCCGTTGTGAGGGCTCCACCCTGGAGGTAGTTCTGCCATGACCGTCCCGTCCACCACCGCCCGTACCACCACCGCCCGTACCACCGCGGCCACCAACCGTGCCGACGGCGTGTACCGTCAGCCGCTTCCGGCGACCCCGCAGGAGGCCGACAGGTCCCTCGCGGAGTTCCCCTTTCCCTTCCCCCACGAGACCTACCGTTACAGTGCGAATGTCGAACCGGCCGAGAAGCTGCGGCGCAGTGCGGCCGGGCAGTGGGGGGAGACGGTCATCGACATCGACCGTCACTACGCCGCCGAGCTCCGCGAGAAGGACCGCATCCTCACCGTCGACCCGTCCCGGTACGTCGCCCTGCCACACATGCTTCCGGCGGAGTGGGACGCCCTGCTCGCCGTCCTCAACGAGCTCGCGGTGGTGTACCCGGGTTCCTTCACCCTGACCCGGACATCCACCGCGAAAGACGGTGAAGACAGAAAAGACAGTGCCGGTGCCGGTGACAGCTACCACTGGTCCAACCGGTTGTCGGATCCCCCGGTCGAGCAGGATTTCACGGTGGGGGACAGCTCCACCCTGCCGTGCGCACCACTGGAGTTCGCCGGCAGGCAGGTCCAGGAGGACATTGCCCTGCTCGCGGAGAGAGACGGAATGCTGTGGGGGGACTCGATGGTCGTGACCTTCGCGGCGGACTGGTCCCCGGCGTTCGACGCGGGCATGAGTTTCCCTGAGATCCACGGACCGGTGCCGAGGGTGCATGAACAGGGGATCGTGGACCGGGCCCAGAAGTTCATCATGGGTCTGCGACCCGGGCAACGGTTCCGCCGCACCAACTGGACCCTGACGATCGACGGACGCCTCGACACCGGCACCGAGTCCTACCCGGAGTGGGGGCCGGACCGCATGAGCGTGGTCAACGGCCCCCTCCGGGAGGTGGGGGACAGGGTCTTCCTGAGGGTGGAGGTGCAGCACCTGATCCGGCTGCAGTGGTCGGGTGCGGTGATGTTCCTCATCCGTACCTACCTGCAGCCTCTGTCCACCCTGGTACGGGTGCCGGAGTGGGCCACAAGGGTCCGGGACGTGCTCGCTGAGCTTCCCGAAGACATGGCCGAGTACAAGGGCGTGCACCGTACCCGCTGGCCGGCCGTGGAGTGGCTGGAGACCGTCGGTGGTGTGGACCCGGCGACACGGCCTGAGGTGGGGAACTGAGCAGTAACTGACATTTAACAGTAGTTACTTCGAGGAAACGCCGGGCGCGACGTCCCGAAATGAACGGCTTCTACCGTGACACATGAACGACAAAATGACGAATCAAGAATTTTCAAGGAGATGACATGGATGCAGCATCCGTCGCGTGGGTACTGACCGCGACCGCCCTCGTCCTGCTGATGTTCCCCGGAGTTGCCATGCTCTACGGCGGCATGCTCAACGGGCGGAGCGTCATCAACATGATGATGATGGTGATGAGCTCCCTGGCTGTGACGACTGTCGTGTACGTCATCGTCGGCCATGGTCTGGTGATGGGGGAATCCGTCGGAGGACACGGATTGATCGGTGCCCCGGGAGAATTCTCGTTCTTCAGTGACCTGGTCACCGACGACGGTGAAGGCACCACGATCAACGGGGCGTTCTTCATCCTCTTCGCCGCTATCTCCGTGGCCCTGGCGTCCTCGGGGGCCGCCGGGCGGATGAAGTTCGACGCCTGGATGGGCTTCGCCGCCATCTGGGTCCTCGTGGTCTACGGTCCGATCGCCCACTGGGTGTTCAACCCCGAAGGCTGGATGCGGGCGGACCTGCAGCTCCATGACTACGCGGGTGGTACGGCCGTCCACATGAACGCCGGTGCGGCCGGCCTGGCTCTCGCACTCTTCCTCGGACGACGGAACTTCACCAAGAAGGAGAAGCCGCACAACCTGCCGCTGATGCTCATCGGTGTCGGCATGATCGCCATGGGCTGGCTCGGGTTCAACGGCGGCACTGCCGGTGCCGCGGACTTCCTCGCCCAGTACGTGGTCCTGACCACGATCCTGGCGCTGGCGGGAGGAATGCTCGGCTTCATCATCATGCAGCGCATCATCGACGGCGCCTACACGCTGCTGGGACTGGGTACCGGTGCCATCGCCGGCATGGTGGCGATCACCCCGGTCGCGGACGCCGTGAACCCGACCGTCGCGATCATCGTCGGGATGCTCGGTGCCGCGGGTGCCTTCGGCGCCATCAAACTGGCACACCGCTTCGGAGTCGACGACTCCGCCGACGTCTTCGCCGTCCACGGTGTGGCCGGCATGGTCGGCGCGATGATCGTCGTCTTCCTCGGGGACCCGGAGGCACCGGCCGAACACGCCGGAATCTTCTTCGGCGGCGGCTGGGACATGCTGTGGAGGGAACCGGTGGCCATCATCGTCACGGTCGGCTACAGCTTCTGCGCCACCTACGTCATCGCCTGGCTGATGAACAAGGTGCACCCGATCCGCATCACCGCCCGCGACGAGAGCGTCGGCATTGACGCCGCCGTCCACGATGAAGCCGCCTACGACCGGTACAACCTCGACCAGAACGAGGCGGACAGTGACTTCGCGGACAGTGAGATCACAGGAGAGGCGGACCGTCAGTTGAAGTGACTTCGCCCGCCGGACGGTGGCAGCCACCGGCCTCTCCCAGATTCAGGACCCCCGACGCGGAACTTGGCGCGACGGGGGTCCCGGGCGTTCTTCCGGCTATCCGGCGTGGAAGGGGACCACGCCGATGAGGATCGAGACGGCCAGCATCACCAGGGAAACGACGACCGCACGCCACAGGACCTTGCGGTGGTGTTCACCGAGGCCGACGTTGGCCAGGGAGACCAGGAGCAGGATCGCCGGGACCAGCGGGGACTGCATGTGCACCGGCTGGCCGGTGATCGATGCCTGGGCCATCTCGACCGGGGCGATACCGTAGTGGGACGCGGATTCGGCGAGCACCGGGAGCACACCGAAGTAGAAGGCGTCGTTGGACATGAAGAAGGTGAACGGCATCGACAGCAGCCCGGTGATCGGTGCGAGATATCCGCCGAGGGAGTCCGGGATCACCGTGGTGACCCATTCGGCCATGGCGTCGACCATGCCGGTGCCGTTGAGGACGCCGACGAGCGTCGCCGCGGCGAAGACCATTCCCGCGACGGCGACGATCGAGCTGGAGTGTGCCGTCATCTCGTGGGCCTGGTCCTTCACCCGCGGGAAGTTGACGACCAGGGCGACCGCGGCTCCGACCATGAACACGTAGGCCAGGGGGAAGATGTCGATGACCAGCAGCACCATCACCAGGGCAGTGAGCACCAGGTTGAACCAGATGAGCTTCGGACGCAGGGTGTCACGGTCAGGGTCGAGCATTGTGTCGGCCATGGAGGTGTGCTCGGACCCGTCGGCGACAGCTCCCGTGACAGCTCCGGTGTCAGTGCCGGTGACAGTGCCGGTTCCTGAACCTGCGCCGGTCGCGGGTACCGCCACCGGTGCGTCGATGCCGACGGTGCCGAGCCGTCGGCGTTCGGCCAGTCCCATCATCCATGCGAAGACGAGGCAGACGACCACTCCGGCGATGAGGGAGGGGATCATCGGGACGAAGACCTCGGAGGGGTCCAGTCCCAGTGCCGCCGCCGCCCGGACGGTGGGCCCGCCCCAGGGCAGGATGTTGACCGTACCGTTGATGAGGCCGGCGACACAGGTGAGGATCACCGGGTTCATTCCCAGACGCAGGTAGAGCGGGAGCATCGCCGAGGTGGTGATGATGAAGGTGGTGGAACCGTCACCGTCGAGGGAGACAGCTCCGGCGAGGACGGCGGTACCGAAGACGATCTTCGCGGGGTCGTTGCCGAGTACACGGGTGATGACCCGTATCAGCGGGTCGAAGAGCCCGACGTCGATCATGATCCCGAAGTACATGATCGCGAACATCAGAAGGGCCGCCGTCGGGGCCATGTCCTTGACGGCGTCGATGACCATGTCGCCGAGACCCAGGCCGGCGCCTCCGATGAGACCGAAGACTGTCGGTACGAGGATGAGGGCGAGCAGCGGGGTCATCCTGCCCGTCATGATCAGGGTCATGAACGTCAGGATCATGAGGAACCCGAGGGCGACGAGAATGCCGTCTGACGGGGTGTGGCTGAGATCGTAGCCGGCGTCCGCCGCGTCGGCGGCGAGCGTGAGAATGCCGCTGGTGGACACTGCTCCTCCTTGGTGTGTCGGTGGCAATGTACGCACTTTAAAGTGACCTCTGACACATGGAAGCACTTGAGCGCATTGCCCCCACTTCGTCCCGAAACCCGCATTGTGTGCATTGTGCTCACCGGCTGTGTCCGGGACCACGTACACTGCCTCTGTGCGATACTCCACCCGCGTACTGCTGCTGCAGCTGGCGACGGTTGTCGCGGTCGTGGCGGTGTGCGCCGGAGTGTTCTCCTGGATCACCTACGACCGGCTCCGTGACAGTGCCGCAGACAACGCCACATCCATCGCCCGCAGCATCGCCGCGGCGCCACAGGTCCGCGAGGCTGTCGCGGCGAGGACGGGACAGTCCGGCCGCTCCGACCCTGCCGATACCCCGTTGCAGGACTACGCCGCCGACGCGGCGGCCCGGACCGGAGCTCTCTTCGTCGTCGTCACCGATGCCCGGGGGATCCGGCTGGCCCACCCCGACCCGTCCCTGATCGGTGAGCGGGTCAGCACATCCCACGACGCCGCCCTGCGCGGTGAGGAAGTCACCGCCTGGGAATCAGGCACCCTGGGTACCTCGGTCCGCGCCAAGGTCCCCGTCTTCGCCCCGGGTACCGGACAGCCCGTGGGGGAGGTCAGTGTCGGATTCCGGCCGGCACACGTGTTCAGCGGTCTTCCGAAGCTTCTGGCAGCCGTCGGTGCCGCCGCCGCTGGGGCGGTCGTCCTCGGTCTCGCCGCGACGGTCCTGATGCGGCGCCGGTGGGAACATGTCACCCTGGGGCTCCAGCCCGAGGAGATGGCGGAACTCGTCCGCGCACAGGCTGCGGTGCTGGAGGGGGTCGACGACGGCGTCCTGTCCCTGGACAACGCTGCGGTGGTGCAGCTGGCCAACTCCAGGGCGGGGTCACTGCTGGGGGTGGAGGACGCCGTCGGCAGGAACTTCACTGACCTGGGACTTCCGGAGGACGCGGTCCGGGACCTTCTGGCCGGCCGTTCCCGCGACCAGGTGGTCGTGGGAGACAAGGTGCTCTACCTCGACGCCCACCCCGTGCACCGCCACGGACGACCGCTCGGCACCGTCATCGTGGTGCGCGACCGTACCGACCTGACCGCCCTGAGCCGGCGCCTCGGGACAGTCCGCGCCCTCGGCGGGGCCCTGCGGGTCCAGCGCCACGAGTTCGCCAACCGGATCCACGTCGCCGCCGGACTGCTGGACGCCGGCCGTGACGACGACGCCCGGGCCTTCCTCCGGGAGATGGAGCAGCGGGGGCCCGTCGACTTTCCCCTGGTGGACGCCGCACTGCTCGCGGAGCCGTTCCTCCAGTCCTTCCTCGGAGCAAAGTCGGTGGAGGCGGCCGAACGCGGCGTCACCCTGCGGGTGGGGCCGGACACCCTGGTCCTGGGCACGGTGGGACCGGTCAACGCGGTAGAGGACGTGGCGACCGTCCTGGGGAACCTGGTCGACAACGCGGTCGCCGCCGCGGCCGGAGGGGCCGCAGCCGGAGAGTACGCGGCCGGTGGGTACGCGGCGGTGAGCCGCCGGGAGCTGCCGGAGACACGCGGCGTCAGCTCCCGGGGTGAGGGGGCGCGCCGGGCGGTGGGCGGTCCCTGGGTCGAGGTCACCGCCCTGCAGGACGCCGACAGTCTGGTCCTCACCGTCGCCGATTCCGGGCCCGGTCTCGCCCCGGCGGCCGGTGGCGTACCTGTCAGAGCTACCGAGGCGGTCTCCGGTCCGGCACGGGGCGTGGCACCGGATTCACCGGATTCACCGGATCCACACGATTCCGCGGATCACACGGACACTCCGGTCGACCGGGTCCACGGCCACGGCATCGGGCTCACCCTGTCCCGTGATCTCGCGCGGCGCAGAAACGGTGAACTGTGGCTCATCGACCCGGGCGGGGACGGTACCGGGGCGGTGTTCGGGGTGCGGCTACCCGGGGTCTTCGCCACGGAGACGACCACAGAGACCACAGATGCCGTAGAGACCACAGTCACATTCAGGGACGACGCAGACGGAAGAGGGGAGCGGTAGTGGCGGCATCGGACAGGACCGGGACCGGGGGTACCTCACCCTCCCCGCGCGGACACGGGGTCCTGGTGGTCGACGACGATTTCCGGGTGGCGCAGATCCACGCCGACGTGGTCTCCGCGACACCCGGGTTCGTGGTGCGCGGGACCGCGCGGTCTGTGGCGGAGGCCCGGGGAATGATCAGCGACCGGCGTCCTGACCTGCTGCTCGCCGACGTTTTCCTGCCGGACGGCGACGGTGTCGAGCTCGTGCGGTCCAGCGGACTGGACGCCTTCGTCCTCACTGCGGCGGTGGAACCGGCGACAGTGCGACGGGCGCTGTCAGCAGGGGTCCACGCCTACCTCGTCAAGCCGTTCACCCGTCAGGAACTCACCGGACGGTTGGAACGCTACGCACGCTACCGCAGGATCGTCGACACCCCGCACCCCCTGTCACAGCGTGACATCGACCGGGCTGTGGCCAGTCTCCACGGCAGCACCCGTCCGGTGACCACGGCCGCTTCCGCCACCGAGAAGCTGCTGCTGGACGCCCTGGGGGACAGGGAACTGTCCGCCACCGAACTGGCGGAGCTCACCGGGGTGTCGCGGGCGACCGCGCAGCGGCGTCTCGCCGCTCTGGCCGGGCGGGGAATCGTGGGAGTGCACCTGCGCTACGGCCGGTCGGGGCGTCCTGAACATCTCTATGCGAGGTCCACCGGGTCAGGGTGGTGAATCACGGTAATCTTTGCGGTGCTGCACAGCTGACCCCCGAACTGTGGCACGGTGGAGGGGCGGAGTCGTCAGTTCAAGGCCCGCCTGTCATCCGTTTCCCACCGAGGAGAATGCCGTGCACCATCGAAAAGGTCGTCCAGTCCGTCTGTCCGCAGCCGCCTCCGTCGGCGCCCTCGGTGTGACTCTCGCACTGCTCACAGGATGCGACAGTGACGGTGCAGGGGTTGTCGGGGCGGACGGTAACGACGGGGACCACACCGACACCGCCCTGAGCACCTCCCTGACACAGGACGCACCGCAGCCGACGACCGGCAGTTCGTCCACCGGGGGGCCCGAGACAGGAACGGGAGCGGGCACAGGAGCGGAGGAGTCGGACGGGTCCCCGCACCCCACGTCCGGGGCCGCGGCACCGTCGACGACACAGACCGGGGACGCCCCGGCCCGGACGACTGTGTCCTACGGCAGCTACCAGGTGCCCCTCGGTGACGACACTCTTCTCTGTTCATTCGAACAGGACCCTGCCCAGGCCGGATACGCCTGGGCGTGTGAGGCACCGGTTCACGTGAACTGGCAGGCGACCGACGGCGGCGAAGCGAACTCCGTCGCCTACCGTCCGGGGGCGGACCCTGAGGTCTACGCCCTGCTCGGCAACTCCGGGATCTCCCCGCAGGACTCTCTCGCCGCGGGCACGGTGACCGGGGTCGGAGACCTGTACACCGTCGACACCACGGTCGCGGACACCGTGACCGTCACCGACATAGCCACGGGAGCCGTGGTCGACCTCACCGGCAACGGTTACACCCGGTCGTGAGACGACCGGGTGCGGGGGATCCCGTGGGACAGCTCAGAGGTGGGACCGGCAGGNGCGGGGGAGGGTCCGCGGTCGGTGGTGGGGTAGTCGAAGGCGGAGGGTCGCACCGCGGATTCGCCGGTCACGGCGAGCTCGGCGGCGATCCGGCCGTAGACCGGCGCGAACTTCATGCCGTTGCCGCTCATGCCGGTGGCCACGGTGAGTGTGCCGTCGAATCCGGGGACGAGGCCCAGGACCGGGGCGTGGTCGACGGTGAAACCGTCGTGGTGCAGGCTGATGCGGACCGGGGCGTCCAACATGCCGTTGAAGAAGGTGGAGGTGCGCTCGGAGAACACCCGGGTGATCTCCTCGGGGAGGACGCCGGTGCGCAGTTCCTCGAGACCGTCGGGGGTGTCGGCGTCCCCGGCGAAGTCCCCGTGGGAGATCTTCACGCTGTACCCGTCAAGGGTCGGGGCACCGTAGCAGTGCCAGATCTCCCCGTTGTCCCGGACGATGTCCCGCATGAAGATCGGGAGGTTCTGGGGCAGGAAACCGGTGATGTCGAGGGGAAGGTACCAGGTCAGGGGAATAGTCTGCACACTGATGTGGTGGGCGAGACCGGGGAAGAGGTCGGCCGCCCAGGAGCCGTTGGCGACGATCACCTTCGACGCGGTGACCACACCCCGGTCCGTCCGGACGACTGTCGCCCCTGCCGGACCGGCCCCCGGTTCGACCGAGAGCACCCGGGTGTTGTCCCAGAGCCGGGCACCGGCGTCCAGAGCGAACTGCTGGGCTAAGGCCACGGCGAGCTCGGGGCGGATTCCGCCTCCGGCCGGGTCGAGGATCGCCGTGTCCGCGGCGGCGCCGGGAGCGGACGGTGCGAAGACCGGGAACCGTTCCGCCAGGGCCGCGGAATCCAGTACCTCGTGGTCGAGGCCGAACTCCTCGATGACCTTCATCGTCTGCACCATGGTCGGGAAGTCGGCGGGGCCTACGGAGACGGCGCCGACGGGCAGGAAGATGTCGCGGCCGGAGCGGGCGTTCATCTCCAGCCACATTTCGCGGGCCCGCTGCACCAGCGGGATGTAGATTCCGCCTTCTTTGAGCGCGACGCGGAACAGTCGGGACTCCCCGGCGTAGGAGCCGCGGGTGTGCACCCGGGTGAAGCGCTCGATCCCGAGGACGGACGCCCCCGGTGCAATGTCGGTGAGCTGCCACAGTGCCATGGAGCCGATGGTTCCGCAGCCGACGACCACATAGTCGTAGTGGTTGCCGTAGTGGTTGCCGTAGTGGTTGCCGGGGTGGGCGTCGTGGCGGGTGGCGTCAGGTGTCGTCGGAGTGTTCATCACGCCATCTCCGGGGTGTCCCAGACGGGGAGGACGGTGCCGATGCCCTTCTCGCAGGCGTTGCGGTAGAGCACCGTGGCCCAGGCGACATCCTCGACAGGCATGCCGCCGACGGAGTAGATGACGATATCGTCCTCACTGAGCCGGCCGGGCGTGTCCCCGTTGATGATGTCGGCGATGTCACTCACCGCCCCCGGTTCCAGGACGCCGCGCTTCTCGAGTTCGAGGAACTTGTTTCCGATGATGCCCACTGTCTCGAAGGCGTCCTCACCGAACTCCTCATGCCAGCTCTCGTAGAGACTGCGGTTGTCCAGCACCAGACGGGCGGCGTCGGAGGCCAGCCATTCGTCGGGCATGTTCAGGCACGCCGGTGCAGAGACGAAGGCACCGGGGGAGAGCCACTCCGGATCGAGGACAGGGTAGTTGCCGGCCCCTGTGCCGGCGGTGGTGGTGTAGGCGATGACCTGGGAATCCCGGACCGCTTCCTCGGCGGTGTCGACGACCTCCACCGTGGTGAACTGGGGGAGGTTCCGGCGGACCCAGGTGACGAAACTGTCGATACCGGCCTGGCTGCGTCCCTTGATCTTCACGGTGTCGAGGGTGGGGACGCCGGCGGCGAACGCCTCCAGGGCGGTCCTGCCCATCACCCCGGGGCCCACGACTGCGGCGACGGTGGCCCCGGCCGGTGCGAGGTGCCGGGCGCCGACCCCGGACACTGCGCCGGTGCGGTAGGAGGACAGCAGGTTCGCGTTCATGATCGCCAGCGGTGCACCGGTGTCGGCGTCGTTGAGGACGAAGGTGTGTATGGAACGTGGAAGGCCGCTGCGCCGGTTGTCGATGTTGGACCCGTACCACTTCACGCCGGCGGTGTGGAACTCTCCTCCGAGGTACGCGGGCATGGCCATGAACCGACGGTCGGGGCCGTTCTTGGGCATCCGCTCATGGGGAGACTCATCGGGGAAGAGGATCTCGGACCCGTGGGAGTTGTGGTTGGCTCCGCCCATCCGGTAGTCGTCCCTGCCGAGCAGGGCGAACATCTTCTCCATGGTGGCCACGCAGCCGGGCATGTCCCTGACCCCGGCGGCGACCATGTCCGGTTCGGAGAAGTAGCGGGTGACGAGCCGGGTACCGGACTCTGCAGGTGGTGTCTGTGCTGGAATCGTTGCTGTCATGACCGGTAGTCAACCGGTCACGTGTTTCGGGGGCGTTGCGCTGCAGTATCGTCTTTGTACAGATGGAGAAAAAACGGGTATGTGCTGCTCAGAGGCCACGCAGTCGGGTGAAGAATGCCTCCAGGGTCGCCAGCATCCGCTCCGTCCGTCCCTCGGGAAGGTCGAACGCGGCGGTGATCTGGGTGCCCATCAGGATGGTGAGGAGCTCGTCGAGGGCAGCGGTGGTGTCTGTGTCGGGAGGGATCTCCCCGTCCTCCACCGCCTCGGTGAGACGCAGTCGGAGGAACTCGCGCCATGACCCGAAACTGCGGGAGAACAGGTCAGCCTCGTCCCCGTGGTTCAGTGCCCGCTGCCAGAAGGCCAGAGCCACCCGGGCCTCCGCCCGGCGGACGTCGTCGAGGGGCATGATCTCCTCGGCGAGGGTCCGCAGCCCGGCCATTCCACGTTCGGTGGTGGACAGGGCGGCACGGATGTCGGTCGCCTCGACGACGTACCGGTAGGCTTCCGTGATCACCGAGTCCTTGCCCGGAAAGTAGTACCGCAGCAGTCCGTTGGAGTAGCCGGTGACCTCGGCGATCCTCCGGGTGGTCACCGCGTCGATCCCCTCGTCGGCGATGAGCCGCCAGACTGACCCTATGATCTCGTGGCGTCTCAGGTCATGGTCGACTCTTTTCGGCATGACCCAGGATTCTAGCCGGGGCCGCCGTCGTGCTCAGGCCCGGGGACGTACCGGGCGGGTGAGCGCAGGGGGGTCAGTCCTCGTAGATGACCCAGTCCGGGTTCGGGCGGACGATACTGCCCTCGGAGTCGTACTCGTAGAAACCGAGACCGTCGCCGACACCCGTATGGCCCTTGTCGATGCCCCTGGACTTGAGCTCGTCACCGAACTTGCGCAGGGGAGAGCCTTCCGGCTGCCGGGCCTGGATGATGTTGTACGCCACATTGAAGCCGACGATGTCGTAGATCTCGAACGGGCCCCTCGGCGAACCGGTGGAGACCTTCCAGTCCTCGTCGATGACCGACGGGTTGGCGGCCTTCTCCACGTAGAGGTTGCCGGCCGCGTTCAGCCAGGGGATGAGCAGGCTGTTGAGGAGGTAGCCGGGAATCTCCTTGTGGATGGGGAACGCCTGGAGGTTGATCTCGCGGGCAAACTCCACGGTCCGGGTGAACACTGCGGGGTCGGTCTGGGCGGTGGCCATGACCTCACCGGTGTTGGACTTCCAGACCATGTTCGCGAAGTGGAGGGCCAGGAACCGGTCGGGATGGCCGGTTGAGTCGGCGAAGTCGGAGGGACGCAGTGAGGAGGAGTTGGTCAGCAGGATGGTGTGCTCCGGAACGGCGGCACCGACGCCGGCCCAGACGGTCTTCTTCAGCTCGAGGTTCTCCGGTACGGCTTCGATGACGACATCGGCGGCCTTCACTGCCTCGGAGAGGTCGGTGGAGCCGGTGATGCGGGCGATCGCGGCGTCGAACTTCTCGTCGGAGAAGTCGGAGAGGTCACGGCTGTAGTGGCCGCGCATCCACTCCCACCGGTCCGGGAGCTTGTCGAGGAACTCCTGCTTGATGTCGTACGCGACGACGTTCTTGCCCGCGTAGGCGGCCTGCATGACGATCTGGGAGCCGAGAACGCCGGTTCCGAGGACTGTCACATTCTGAATTTCACTCATGAGGCCCGAGCGTACGCCCGTTCAGAACCGGAGGACGGTCTTGCCCTTAGCATGTCCTGACTCCACCCGTGCGACCGCGTCGGCGGCCCTGTCGAACGGCAGAACGGCTGTGATCCGTGGGGCGAAAGTGCCGTCTGCGACGAGCCCCGCAAGCTCGCCGAACACCGCCCGGCTACGGCGCCTGGTCACCCCGCCGCCGACGGCAGGATCAGCTGTACTCCGCACAGGACCCGAGGTCAGGGTGAGTGCCTCTACGAGGACGCCCCCTCCGACGAGATCGACGACGGCGTCCACCGGTCCGGCGTCCCGCACCTCCACCGCCCAGTTTCCGGAGGAGGAGACGTGGGTGGCACCGAGTCCTTCGACGAACCGGCGCTTGTCCTCCCCCGCCACCCCCGTCACACGCAGGTCCATGGCGCGGGCGAGCTGGACCACGCAGTGCCCCACCCCGCCTCCTGCGCCGAGTACGAGGACGCGCCCCCCGGTCGACAGTCCGTCACGGCGCAGCTCGTTGAGGATGTCCCATGCGGTGCCGGCGGCGACCGGGATACACGCCGCCTCCTCGGGCGTGACTCCCTCCGGCAGAGGTGTGGCGCCCACGGCGTCGAGTAGGACCCTGCCCGCGAAAGCCCCGGTCCCGGCGGCCGTCGACCCGAACACGGTCATACCGTGCTCCAGGCCGGTCACCGGGTCGGCGGAGAGAACCGTTCCGGAGGCCTCGCGGCCCATCGCCATCGGGAAGTGGACCGGGAACCGGCCCCTGCGGGCCCCAGACCGGACCTTGATGTCCGCCGGATTGACGGAGGACGCCGTGGTGGATATCAGGACATGACCGTCGGGGACCGAGGCGGGGTCCGGGTCGGCGACGTCGAGGAAACCGGCGACTTCCGGGCCTCCGTACGACTCGAAACCGAAAATTCGCATGGGATCCAGGGTATCGCCGGTGCCGTCCGGGCGCGCGACGACGCAACCGGACCGGAGCTACCGGGCGGCGGGCTCCCCGGACGTGAGGGTGGTGCCGTCCACGGATTCACCGGTGGCACCCGTGGCACTGTCCGTCGCAGCGGCCGCCGCGGATTCGGTGGCGGAGGTGGTCGGCTGTCCTGCGCCCTTGTAGCCGGGGTCGGGGGAGACGGTGGTGATCTGGGAGGCGTCACTGTTCTTCTGGTGCGGCGGTGAGCATGCCGAGATACCCAGCGCCAGGATCACGGCGGCGGAAAGGGCGGCGGTACGGCTGATGCGGGTCATCTAACGTCTCCTGGTTCAGGGTGCTCGAGGTGCAGTTGTGGAACGTCACGTCACTTCGGTCCCATCCTAAATGCTCGGTACGCGGGAACGGAACGCGGATACCCGTTCGGGTGTGCGTCCCGCGTTACACTCGGGTAATGGCATCCCGAGACACAGGCCCGGACAAGGATCCGGGCGCAGACCAGTACACGGACCGGTACAGTGCCCCGGACGGTCCCCGCCCGCCCCAGTACCGGAGGGCAGGTACCGGCGGGACGGACGGTGCCACCGAGAGATTCGACCCACCGGACCAGCAGACCCGTCAGTTCACCCCGGAAGGCTACGGTGCGGGTTCCTACGGTGTCGTGCCGCCCGAGGGGGCCGGATACGACTACCCCGGTGGGGGTGAACCCCCGTACGGCCCGTCACAGGACAATCAACCGTTCGACCGGGAACCGTACAACGGACCCGGCTACGGCAGCCCCGACTACGGCCTTCCCCCGTACACCCCGGTGGAGGCGGACACTCCTCCGACCCGTCGGAGCAGTACCGGCAAAGTGTGGACCTCCGTCATCCTGCTGCTGGCCGCAGGCGTCGCACTGCTGTTCTTCATCCTGTGGATCAGCGACCGCGGGTCCGGTCCGACGGTGGAGACCACGGTCACCCGGACGGTCAGTCCTGAGGCCACACCGGGTCCGGCACCGTCGGACAGCAGTGACGAGCCCAGCCTGCAGCTTCCGACCGAGTTCCCCACCGAACTGCCGGACCTGTCCGAGCTGCCGACGAACCTGCCCTCACCGGAGGAACTCGACCGCCTGCGGTCGGAGTTTGATGACCGTGTCGACGGGCTCCTGAACGAGTTGAACGGTCTGACGGCGAACTGACGGGTACAACTGTCCACATGAGCAACCGTTCCGACGGCGGGAGCACGCCCGTCGACCGTCCACTGCAGGTGTACATCGGTACACACCCGCTTCCGCTGACCGCCGCCGCTCTCGAAGCGGAGGGCGCGGTCATCGTCGACGACATCGCGGACGCCGACGCCTTCATCTGTGTCGCCGTCCGCCCCGAGCGTTTCCCCGAGCTGCCGGACAGGGTGAAATGGGTACAGCTGTGCCAGGCCGGGATCGAAGGGTTCATCGGGGCCGGTCTGGTCACCGCAGGGCCCGCGGGCGACCGGCGCTGGTCGAACGCCTCGGGCGTGTACGGACGGCAGGTCGCGGAAGCTGCTGTGGGGCTGCTGTTGTCCGTCATCCACATGCACGTACGAATCGCACGGGCCGCGAGCTGGAAGGTGTGGCGGGACGTGGACGCCGGGACCCGATGGCTCGGGGGATCCACGGTCGTCATCGTCGGTGCCGGCGGCATCGGACGCCACCTGATCGACATGCTCACGCCTTTCGGTGCGGAGACTGTCGCGGTGAACCATTCCGGACGCCCCGTCGACGGAGCGGTCCAGACTCTGCCGTTCTCCCGTCTCGATGAGGCTCTCCCGCTGGCGGACCATGTCATTCTGTCTGCGCCCCTGACACCTGAGACCCGGGGGCTGATCAATGCCCGGACCCTGGCACTGTGCCGTCCCGGTGTGACCCTGGTCAATGTCGCGCGCGGTCCGGTGGTGGTCACCGATGATCTCGTGGACGCCCTGCGGTCGGGGCAGGTCTCCGGTGCAGGACTCGATGTCACCGATCCTGAGCCTCTCCCGGACGGACATCCGTTGTGGACCATGGACAATGTCACCGTGACCACCCACTCGGCGAACACGGTGTCGTCGATGGACGCTCAGCTGGTCGGGCCGACCGTGGAGAACTACCGGCGTCTCCTGCGGGGGGAGAGGATGCTGACGGAATTCGAGCCCGGTTCCACCTACTGAGGTCACGTTGACCGGGGGTGGTGAATGTCCGGCACAGCGGTGGCAGCTCAGGCTACACTGCAGCCATGAGATTCCACCGGAAAACCACTGCCCTCGGTGTGCTGGCCGTCATGGCCACCGCCGTCGCTCCTGCCGTCGCCTCACCGGCGGCAGCCACCACCACCCACGGCGGAGCTCCCATAGTCATCACCACGGACAAGGGGGACCAGGGGCTGTGCACCCTGAATTCCGTCGCCCGACAGGGAGACACCTACTACGGCATCACCGCCGGTCACTGCCTCGACCCTGAGCACCTCGGCGGCAGGGCCGTCTCCGTCAACACATTGTCCGGCGACCTGCTCGCGGACTCCGCCGATCTCAGGGACAGTGACTACGTGATGGAAGGGGACGCCAGCATCTACGCCCCTGACGCGGGACTCGACGATTTCGCGTGGTTCCGTCTCAACAGTTCAGTCGACCCGGATGACACGGGAATCAGCAGCCGTCCGAACACCGGCATCAGTGAGCTTGACGCCCTGTTCGCAGCCCCCCGGCTGGAGTCCGGTGACCCAGTCCCGGTGTCTCAGAACCTCGTCGGCACGATCGTGTGCAAGGACGGTGCGATGACCGGGCGCACCTGTGGCCCTGTCCTGTCGGTCAACACCACTTCCCAGGAAGTTTTCGCGCTGATACCCGCCATCGCCGGGGATTCGGGCAGCCCCCTCTACGTCTTCGGTGACGACGGCCGGGTGCATGTGGTGGGAACGCTCTCGAGCGGGTCGCCGGTGCTGTTCAACCTCTTCGACGGTACCCAGAGTCACATGGCGGCGGTGGGGAAGCCCGGCCCCCTCCCGCAGTCATAAGAAGACCGCAGCAGGCTGACAGTTTCCTGACAGAATCGGCCCGTATCTTCGGTGGTGTTCCCGTGATCAGCGGGAATTTCCGGACCCGAAGGGAACTCATATACGGCTGCTGCGCATTCTCCTCTTGAAACGTCAGCAGACCACCCCCGGCCACGTCAGGTGCCGGGGGTGTTCTGTGTCCGGTACACCGGACTGTCGGGATTGTCCCGGGTAACATCTCACCGACACCGTGATACGGGTTACACTATGAAGATATAAGTGATCTGCTGGTCGGCACCGGCCGGCCCGTACAGCAAGGAGCAGTGGATGGTTCAGCGTGTAGGCGTCATCGGAGCAGGCCAGATGGGTGGAGGCATCGCCGAGGTAGCGGCCCGCTCAGGCAGTGAGGTCCTGGTCTGGGAGACCGAGCAGAGGTTCCTCGACACGGGGAAGGCGAGGATCGAAAAGTCGCTTGCCAGGGCCGTCGACAGGGGAAAACTCACCGAGGAAGACAGGGACGCCGCCCTCGGTCGGCTGACATACACCACCGACCTCGCGGATTTCGCGGACCGTGAACTGGTGATGGAGGCCATCATCGAGAACGAAGACATCAAGAAGGACGTCTTCTCCAGGCTCGACGCCATTGTCGAGGACACGTCCGCTCCCCTGTGCTCCAACACCTCCTCGCTGCCGATCCAGTCGATCGCCTCGGCCACGAAACACCCGGAAAGGGTCATCGGCCTGCACTTCTTCAACCCGGTGCCGGTGCTCAGGCTTGTGGAGGTCATCCCCGCGCTCACCACCTCGGACGCCACCGTGGAGACCGCCCGCACCTACGCCACCGAGGTTCTCGGCAAGACCGCGATCCTGGCGAAGGACCGGTCCGGATTCATCGTGAACTTCCTGCTGGTCCCGTACCTCCTCTCGGCGGTGCGGATGGTCGAACAGGGTGTGGCATCGAAGGAGGACATCGACACCGGCATGAAGCTCGGCGCGTCCCACCCCATGGGCCCGCTGACACTGGCGGACATGGTCGGACTGGACACCTGCGCCTTCATCGCCGACGTCATGCACGAGGAGTACGGCGACCCCTCCTACGCATGTCCTCCGCTCCTTCGCCGGATGGTGCAGGCGGGACACCTGGGCAGGAAGACAGGCAGGGGTTTCTACGACTACACCCGGGATTCCGGCAACTGAGCCATATGCACCTGCCGGACAGTTCGGGTAGAAGTGGAGGAAGACTGCGCGACAGCGCGGCAGCAGTACCACAACGGTGCGGTACCGCCGGCGCAGACAGCATGACGCCGGCAGTCGGACCACCACAACCAGACCAGAACTATCAGGGAGTTGAGCGCCATGTCCGGAATTGACGACGCAAAGAACAAGGCTGAAGGGCTGGCAGGCCAGGCCAAGGAAGCCCTCGGTGACGCCACGGGCAACGAGTCACTGGAGAACGAGGGCCGTGCAGACCAGGTCAGGTCCGAGGTCAAGGAAAAGTTCGAGGAGATCAAGGACAAGGTCACGGACGCCGCGAACAGGATCATCGGTGGCGCCAAGGACTGATCAGGGTCTGATCAGGGTCTGAGCAGGCTCTGATCGGGGTCTGGGCAGGGTCAGGGCCCTACCCCGTCCCGCGGTGAACCCCCGTCGTCGACAGTCACGTCGTCGTCGGGGGTTGTCCCATGGAAACCGAAGCTACGCAGCCGCCGGCGGTCCTCCTCCGACGAACTGGCGGTGAGCCGGAGCAGCTCGGCGTAGATCCCTCCCGAGACCGCCAGCCGGGAAGGGGGACCGATTTCGTCGACACGTCCGCCGTCGACGGTGACGATCGTGTCCACTGTGGCGATGGTGGACAGCCGGTGGGCGATGACCAGGGTGGTCCGGCCGACCATCAGCTCTTCCAGCCCCTGCTGGACCGCCTGCTCCGAGCGCGTGTCCAGCGCGGACGTCGCCTCGTCGAGGACGAGGATCGGGGCGTCCTTCAGCATGGCCCGGGCGACGGCGATGCGTTGCTTCTGCCCGCCGGACAGGCGAAGTCCCCGCTCACCGATCAGAGTGTCGTAACCGTCGGCGAAGCCGCGGATGAACTCGTCGGCGTTGGCCCGGCGGGCCACCTCCCTGACCTCTTCGTCGGTGGCGTCAGGTCTGGCGTAGGCGATGTTCTCCCGTATGGTCCCGGAGAACAGGGACGGCTCCTGGAAGACCACGCCGACCATGCTCCGCAACTGGGCGGAGGTCAGGGCGGAGGTGTCGTGGCCGCAGATCCTCAGGTGCCCGCCGGTGGGCCGGTACAGTCCGAGCAGCAGGTTGACCAGGGTCGACTTCCCGCCACCCGACTCGCCGACGAGAGCGACCTTCTCATTGTGGTGGGCGGTGAAACTGACCTGGTGGATCACCTCGTCGGCGGCGTCGGAGGAGTCGTAGCCGAAGGACACCCGGTCGAAGTCGATCACCGGGGCGTCCGGTGACGTCGGTGCCGGGACAGCGACCGTGCCCGCAGGCTCCACCAGGTCCGGACCCGTCGGGGTCGCGGCGTCCAAGAGAGCCGGATCCGAGGTCGGTTCCGGGGTCTCGTCCATCGCCTCGAAGTAGTCCCGGGACCCCGCGGCGGCCTTCTGAGCCGAATCCACCATCCAGCTCATCATCGACGCCGGCCCCCTCACCGTCGCCACGAGCTGGACCAGCAGCACCATGTCACCCAGGCTGAAATGTCCCTGCAGCGTGCGCAGGAAGAGCATCAGGTAGATCGCCAGAAAGATCACGTTCATCCCGCCGGTGCGCACCGTGTCCATGAGGTGCCACCACCGTGACTGTGACTTTGTCAGGTCCACGGTGTCGGCGAAATGCTCCTGGAAGTGACGCAGCTCCCGACGTTCGGTGACGAAGGACTTCACCACCTTCACCTGGCCGATGACCTCGGCGAAACGGCCCTGCGCGACATCGATGTGCCGGTTCTTGTCGACCTCCCACCTCATCCATCGCCGACTTGTCAGCGCCGTGAGCCACAGGTACAGGGGAAAGATGATGACGAGCAGGAGAGCCAGGGGGAGGTAGTACCAGGCGACTACGGCGAGCACCAGGACGACCGTCAGCAGCATCGAGAAGAAGTTGTTCGCGAAACTCTGGATGAACTGGGTCAGGCCGAGGATCGACCGGTCGAGCCGGGAGATGACGGTACCGGTCACCTGTCGGTCGAAATACGTCTGCGGCAGTGAGAGCAGCCGTGCGAAGTACCTGTCTGACAGCAGCTGCCGCATCCGGACGCCCAGGACGTCACCGAACCAGCCGCCGATGTTGTGGACGACAGTGAAGGCCAGTTCCGTCGCGAACAGTCCGAGGGCGATGAGTACGACAGCCTTCGTCGCATCCGGGATGTCGCGTCCCCCGCCCGCGGCGTCCACGATCACATCCGTGGCAGCCTTGATGAGGAACGGTGACGCCAGTGTCAGCAGGGCGGTACCGGTGGACGCCACGACCACCATGACATAGTACGGCCACAGCTGCCGGGTCGAACGCAGGATACGGGTGAGACTGTTCACTTGTCTCCCGAACAGTTCTCGCCGCCGTGCAGGTCAGCCGAGCTGATGCGGTCCAGGGCCTCGTCGATGACCTCCCGTGAGGTGCCGAAGTTCAGCCGTGCATGACCGGCGCCCACAGTCCCGAAGTCCGTGCCTTCGTTGAGTGCCACCTTCGCGAAAGTGCGCAGACGCTCCGCCGGACGGGTGACGGTCCCGTCCGCACCGCGCAGCCGGTCGACCTCGGACAGGTCGAGCCAGGCGAGGAAGGTGGCCTCCTGGCGGGGCAGCCGCACCCCGGGCAGCACGCGGGGGAGCTGTTCAGCCAGGTACCCCCAGTTCGCGTGGAGATGGTCGACCTCCTCCAGCAGCCAGTCGTAACCGCTGGTGTACGCGGCGGTGGCCGCAGCCGTCCCGATGGTCGAGGCTTCCCCTGTCAGCAGGTTCGACAGGTGTCCGATGGTGCGGGCGTCCTCGGCGGAGGTGGAGATGATCTGCGCGCACTTCAGTCCCGCGGTGTTCCACCCCTTGGACGTGGCGGTGACGGTGACGGTGATCTCCGCCGCCGTGTCCGAGACACTCGCTGTGGGGATGTGGTGCCCCGAGAAGACCAGGGGTGCGTGGATCTCGTCGGAGATGATCCGGACACCGTGGGCGTCAGCCAACCTGACCACCGCGCGGAGTTCCTCGGCGGTGAACGCCCTGCCCAAGGGATTGAAGGGGTTGCACAGGACCATGGAGCCGACCCCGTTCGGGTTGGCGTCGGAGGTGAAGGCCCGTTCCAGTGCGTCGAGGTCGAAGGTGTCGCCCTTCATCGGCACATAGATCACCGGGCGCCGTGTCGCCTGGGGAATCTTCTGGAAGGGAGGGTAGGCGGGCATCGGGATGACGATCGTCGACCCCTCACCGGTCAGTGCCTCGATCGCCACCATCACGCCCTTGACCACGTCAGGGCAGTATGTCACGGCAGCGGGGTCGATCACCCACCCGTGACGACGCTCGACGAAGGACGCCACCGCCTCGGCGAGGTCCCGGGACGCCGGCCCCGCCACCGGATATCCGAAGTACTCCCGGTCCACGGCGTCCTGCACCGCCGCGGCGACGGCGGGGCAGGTCCCGAAGTCAGTTTCAGCGACCCAGAGGGGCAGGACGTCGGCAGGGTAGCGCGTCCACTTCATCGTGCCGCGGGCACGCAGGGTCTCCAGGGAAGGGAAGGTGAGAGTCATGCGGTTCAGTGTAGGGCCGGGCCCGACAACCGGGCGAGTGACGGTCACCCGGTCACAGTGGCAGCAGGGTCCGGACAGTGCGGAGGATGTCCCGACCGGTCGTGGAGGGACCACCGGTCAGGTCGAAGATGCGTGAGATCCGCCCCTCCGCCCACCGCGGCCACCCCGGCTCCCGGCCGTGGGCGAAGGACACGATCTCCGAGCGCAGCTCCCTTCCCAGCCCTTCCAGACGGTGCGGGGCGTCAGGCCCGCAGAATCTCCGCACCAGTGGGGGGTCGACACCGACGGTGCCGAACAGTACGGGGAGTTCACCGCAGTGGAGAGCGTCGATCCGCTGCCCGTCGGCCAGCTCCCCGCCCCGGAACTCACAGGCCCAGACATCACGGCCGGGAGCGGCCTCGAGCAGTCCAGAGGCCCACCGTCGGACCATCGTGTCGCCGACGGTCCGTCCCAACGGGCGGTCACCGTCGACCTGACGGCACCATGCCGCGAGACTGCCCGGAGGGACCCCCAGCGCCAGCATCCCCGGGGCCAGAACCCCGGCGGGGAGACCGGAACGGTGCAGCCACCGGTCCGTCCCGGCCACCCCGGGGAAGCGGACCAGTTCATCCTCCATGGTCGAGACCAGCAGAGGGACGTCACGCAGCCGGTGCAGGTCGACCGGTCCCGGCCCGAGGGCGCAGTCGGTGGCGTAGACGCCGGCGAGCAGCCGGTACGCCCGCCGCAGCCGGTCCTCGCCGAGATCGCTGACCCGTTCCAGGGTGAGGGGACCGCCGAGACCCGCCGCCGTGACCGCCCGGCGCAGCCTCCAGCCGTTGCGCGGCCGGATCCTCGGCAGTCCCGGAGACAGGACCACGGCCCGGTGGAACAGGGCGTCCGCACGGCGTTCGGTGAGCAGCTGCATGATCAGCCCGCCGCCGGCGGACTGGCCCGCCAGGGTGACATTGTCCGGGTCACCGCCCACGGCGGACACGGCGTCCTGCACCCACCGCAGAGCGTGGACGAGGTCATCCACCCCCCGGAAAGCGCCGGGGGTGTCCCCGTCCAGGGGGATGAAACCCTCGAGACACTTCCGGTAGTTCAGGGTCACCACGACGCACCCCGCTGACGCCAGGACCGACCCGTCGTAGAATCCGTCGTCACCGTGGCCCTCCTCGAAACGGCCCCCGTGGATCCACGCGATGACGGGACAGGACGCCACCTCCGCCCCCTCCGGGGCGAAGACGGAGACGGTGGTGGCCGTTCGCAGACCCCGGCGGCGGGAGGAGTCGGAGCAGTCCAGCACCCCCTGCCAGGACTCCGGCGGTGCCGGCGGGGCGAACCCCGGACTGTGCGCCACAGGCACAGCGCGGAACACGTGGACGCCACCGCGGCGGGTGCCGGAGACGGTGCCGTGCGGGGTGGTGAACAGCGGTGCCCGGGAGTCGGTCATGCGGACCACTCTAGGGCCCCGGCTACCCTTGAGGGCATGAATCCGCTGCTGGAACCTTCCCCCCTCGACCACGAACTCCCGGACTTCGCCGCGGTCCGGGTCAGCGACCTGGTGCCGACCTTCCGCACCGCACTGCAGGAGCACGACGCCGAGATCGCCGCGATCACAGGTCTCAGCGAACCCCCGACCTGGGAGAACACCATGGACGCACTGGAGGCGTCCGGCCAGATGCTGCAACGTGTGCTGGCCATCGTGTTCAATTACGCGGGGACGGACGCCACCGACGAGATCACCGCCGTCGAGGAGACCGTGGCGCCGGAGCTCTCCGCCCACAACTCCCGCATCCTGCTCGACCGGGAGCTGTACGCCCGGGTGAAGGCAATGCCTGCCCAGCCCGAGGGAAGTGAGAACGCCGCTCTGCTCGACCACTGGCTGCGAGCCTTCCGCAGGGGAGGGGCGGACCTCGACGACGCCGGTCGGGAGGAACTGGCGGCGATCGACACCCGCCTGGCGGAACTGTCCACCAGGTTCTCCCGCAACCTCATGGAGTCCACCGTACGCAACGCCGTGGCCGTGACCGATGAAGCGAAACTGGAGGGCCTCGACGAGTCGCGCCGGGAGCAGCTGCGCGCCGACGCGGAGGCGGAGGGCAGACAGGGCTGGCTGATCCGGCTCGGACTGCCGGCCGTGCAGCCGGTGCTGGAGGAGCTCGCCGACGCGGACCTGCGCCGCGAGATCGCCTCGGCATCGCGGGCGCGCGGCAGTGCAGGAGCGGCGGACAATTCCGGTGTGGTCCTGGAGACCGTGAGATTGCGGGCCCGGCGTGCGGAGCTTCTGGGCTACGCCCACCATGCGGAGTTCGTGGCGGAGGGGGAGACTGCAGGAACGGTCGACGCTGTCGAAGAGCTGCTGGACACGGTGACACCGGCGGCCGTCGACAACGCCCTCGGCGAGCACAAGCGTGCCCTCGATCTCGCGCACGTCAACGGAGTGGAGGCGGAGACCCTCGGCGAGGCGGACCTGCCCTACTGGTCCGCCAGACTGCGCGAGGAGGACCTGGCGGTGGACACCTCCGGGCTCAGAAAGTACTTTCCGCTGACCAGGGTGCTGCGTGACGGCGTCTTCTACGCGGCCGAACGGCTCTACGGAATCCGGGTCACCCCCAGGGACGATCTGGCCGGATACCACCCGGATGTCAGGGTCTGGGAGGTCAGTGAAGGTCCGGACCGGGGCGGAGAGTCACTCGGTCTGCTGCTCACCGACCTGTACGCCCGTCCGACGAAAAGGGGCGGAGCGTGGATGAGCAGCTTCGTCGACCAGAACAGGCTGCTGGGGCAGACTCCGGTGGTCGTCAACGTCCTCAACATCGCCAGGCCGGCGGAGGGGGAGGAGGCGTTACTCTCCCTCGACGAGGTCACCACGCTGTTCCACGAGTTCGGGCACGGACTGCACGGACTGCTCTCCGATGTGCGGTACCCGTCACTGTCGGGGACCAACGTGCCCCGGGACTTCGTGGAGTTCCCGAGTCAGATCAACGAGAACTGGGCGCTGGAGCCGGAGGTCCTCTCCCACTACGCGCGGCACGTCGAGACCGGGGAGCCGCTGCCTCCTGACCTGGTGTCGGCGGTGAAGGCCGAGGCCCGGTGGGGGCAGGGGGTCGCCCTGACGGAGTTCATCGCCGCTTGCCGGGTGGACCTTGCCTGGCACCGGCTGTCGTCCCGCCGGGCCGCCGAGGTCACCGATGTGGCGGCGTTCGAGCGTGCGGCGCTGGAGGACGCCGGTCTCACAGTTCCCGGTGTGGGGCCCCGCTACTCCTCGACCTTCTTCAGCCACATCTTCGCCGGCGGCTATTCGGCGGACTACTGGAGCTACCTGTGGGCGGAGGTTCTCGACGCCGACGGCTTCGACGGTTTCGTCGACACCGGTGCGGCCGCCGGAGAGGTGACACAGCATCCGGACCCGGACGACGTGCGTTTTGCGGGGGAGAGGTTCCGGCGGATGATCCTGTCGCGTGGTGCGACGATCGACTACGACGACGCTTTCTGGATGTTCAGGGGCAGGCAACGCAGTGTCGCACCGTTGCTGAGCCGACGGGGACTGTCCGGGTCGGGGCCGGTGTCCGGGTAGTATCGACCGGGTGACGGACGGATTCGAGCAGTGGGTGATCGGCCTGCCGGTGTGGTTCCAGACTCCTCTGGTGCTGGCGGCACTCTCTGTCGTCGCTCTGGCGGCGGCAGTGGTCCTGCTCCGCGTCCTTGCCCTTGTTCTTCCCCCTGACGAGGCGGAGCGCCGGGCTTTCGGTGGTGTCTCCCGTGGCAGCGGCGGTTCCGGTGCCGGACCGGGTGACAGAGACAGGGAAGGAGGTGCCCGGCGGTGAAGCAGCATTCACGGGTACGGCAGGCCCTGGTCCTCCTTATCGTTTTCCTTGTAATAGTATGGGCGGTCACGGCGATTTTCTGAGCTGATCTTCCCGATTTGTCCCGCGACAGAATCCCCGGGGGTATGTTCGCATATTGATGATTTCACAATGTGTCGCGAGCCACACTCAGGCACTGACTGTAAGGAGAGACATGCAGGAGTACTCCTCGGAGGCACTGTTCACGGTCGGAGAGAACGAAACCTGTCTGACCGTTCTGCGCGACAACACCCGACGTCGGCCGCAGACCGTTCTCTACAGCCGCCCCCGGAAGTTCGAGTGGGTCGACGTCCGGGCCGACGAGTTCCTCCGCGAGGTCTACGGTGTCGCCAAGGGTCTCATCGCCAACGGTGTCGAACAGGGTGACCGGGTGGTCCTCATGTCGGACACCCGCTACGAGTGGAACCTCTTCGACTTCGCGATCATGGCCGCGGGCGCGGTCTCCGTGCCGATCTACCCCTCGTCCTCGACCTCGCAGTGTGAGTGGATCGTCGAGGATTCCGGGGCACGGATCGGGATCGCCGAGAAGTCCGGCCACGCCACCCGCCTGGAGACGTTCGTCAACTCCGGTTCCCCGGCAACGAGTGCGGGACCGGACAACGGGTCAGGCGCCCACCTCGACCGGGTCCTGACCATCACCGAAGGGGCGGTCGACACGCTCATCGAGGAAGGGAAGGACATTTCCGACGCCGACGTCGACGCCAGGATCGACGCCACCCGATCCTCCGACCTTGCGTCCCTGGTCTACACCTCCGGCACCACAGGCCGGCCCAAGGGTTGCAGGCTGCTGCACTCCAACTGGCTCGGTGAGGTCCGTGCGATCCTCACGAACCCGATCGGCGGCATCGCCGTCGAAGGCAACCGGGGCCTGACATTCCTCCCCCTGGCGCACGTGCTGTCCCGGGCGGTGTCACTGGCGACCACCCTGGGCGGGGCGACCCAGTCACACTGGTCGGACATGTCCACCCTCGTCCCCGAGTTCACCCGAGCCCAGCCGCATCTCATCCTCGGCGTCCCCAGGGTCTTCGAGAAGGTGCACGCCGGGGTGAAGTCGAAGGCCGTCGACGGAGGAGGCGTCGGCGCGAAGATCTTCCCCCTCGCGGAGAAGACCGCCGTCGAGTACTCCAAGGCCGCCGACACCCCTGAGGGGCCCGGTCGACTGCTTCGTGCGCGCCGTGCCCTGTTCGACCGGCTGGTCTACCGCAAGGTGCGTGAAGCGCTCGGCGGCGCACTGCAGTACTGCATTTCCGGAGGTTCGGCGCTGAACCCCGAGCTCATGCACTTCTTCCGCGGTATCGGCGTCCGGATCTACGAAGGCTACGGCATGACCGAGACAACGGCCGCCATCGCCGTGAACTTCGAACCCGACAACATCATCGGCACCGTCGGCAAGCCTGTCGGCGGCAACACCGTCCGAATCGCCGCCGACGGTGAGATCCTCATGAAAGGCGTCGTCGTCTTCGACGGCTACTGGAACAATGAGGAGGCGACCAGGGAGAGTTTCACGGAGGACGGTTTCCTGCGCTCCGGAGACCTCGGCGCCCTGCTGCCGACCGGCCACCTGAAGATCACCGGCAGGAAGAAGGAGATCATCGTCACCGCAGGAGGCAAGAATGTCTCCCCGGGGCCGCTGGAGGACATACTGCGCTCGGCTCCGCTGATCTCCCAGGCGATGGTCGTCGGAGACGACCAGAAGTTCGTCGGCGCCCTCATCACCCTGGACGAGGATGCCCTCCCGGCGTGGAAGAAGCGCAACAACGTCGACGCCGACACCCCGGTGCGAGAGCTGGCGAAGAACCCGGTCCTGCGCGCGGAGATCCAGGACGCCGTCAATGAGGCGAATGACACCGTCTCCCACGCCGAAGGCATCAAGAAGTTCCGGATCTGCGCCCGTGACTTCAGTGAGGAACGGGGCGAGATGACACCGTCGATGAAGGTCAAGCGGTTCGCCGTGGCGCGGAACTTCGCCGACGACATCGCGTGGATCTACACCTCCCACTGACCTCTGGAGAACCCGTCCTCCACACCCGTCACACCCCGGCCCCGCCTCCCGTGGCCGGGGTGTCGTCTGTCCTATGGTTGTCACGTTCCACCATGACGCCTGAGGAGAGGAGACCGACGTGCACGATGCCGCCCGCCTGCGTCTCCGGGAGCTCACCCAGGGTGTGTACGACATCGGTGACGAGATCGCGGAGGGTATCGACCACGTCGCCGCGGCAATGACGGACTGGGACGTCCTGCTGGTCGGGGACTGCATGGAGGAGCTCGCCGAGTCCGTGGAGCAGGGCAGACCGGAAGTGCGCCAGTATCTCGCGGAGCTCAACGGGCTGCGCCAGGCGTTCGTCTCCGGGGTGAACGCGGGGACCCTGTCGGCACCCACGGACACCTGGTACCACCCGGGCCGGACCCTGTCCTTCCTGCATCCCCGGCAGAAACTCCCGGATTCCACCGCGCAACCCGTGCCGGAGCCGCCGGTGGTCAGCACGGCGACACTGAGGATGACACTGCGGAGACGCAACGAAGAACTCACCGGGGAGCTCGCCGAGCTCGCAGAGTGGGTCGTCGCCCAGACCGAGGAAGCTGTCGAACGTCAGACAGTCCTGCTTCCTCAGTCGTTCGCCCGCGCCTGGCGTCACACCAGGGACACGGTGGCGACCTGGAACCGGGAGGTCGTCGGCGACCACGCCGCTCTGGTCGCCGACATGCAGGGGGAGGCGCCTCCGGAGTTCCTGGCTGAACGAGCCAGGGTCGAGAGAGTCCTCGCGCGTGTCAGGGCCCGTAACCGCAACCGACGCCGCGGTTCGGCGGTGGGATGAGTACGCTGCAGTCAATGGACACGCAGCCAATGGACACGCAGCCAGCGGACACGCAGCACGACACACACGGCCTGTACATCCATGTCCCGTTCTGCACCACCCGTTGCGGATACTGCGACTTCAACACCTACACTCCCGGCGAGGACGGCACCTCCTCGGTGGAGACCTACCTCAGTTCCCTGGAACGTGAACTGGACCGGGCGGCAGCTGACTGGGACCGCCCGGGGCCGCCGTCCACGGTGTTCATCGGGGGAGGCACCCCGTCCCTGCTGGGCGCGGACGGACTTGCCGGGGTGCTGCGCGCGGTGCGGCGCAGCCTCGGTCTTGCACCGGACGCCGAGGTGACCACGGAGTCCAACCCGGAATCAACCTCACCGGAATTTTTCGCGACCCTGCTGGACGCAGGCTTCACCCGGATCTCGCTCGGCATGCAGTCCGCCTCAGCCCGGGTGCTGAAGATCCTGGAACGCAACCACACCCCGGGACGGGCCACCGCCGCGGCGGTGGAGGCGACCGGGGCCGGGTTCAGACATGTCAACCTCGACCTCATCTACGGCACGCCCACGGAGACCGACGAGGACCTGAGACGTAGCCTGGACGCCGCCCTGGCGACCGGGGTGGACCACATCTCGGCCTATTCGCTCATCGTCGAGGACGGCACGGCCATGGCCCGCAAGGTCCGCCGGGGCCAGCTTCCCGCCCCCGACGAAGACACCTACGCCGACCGTTACGAGATGGTGGACGCCGCGCTCCGGGACGCCGGAATGCACTGGTACGAGGTCTCCAACTGGGCGCGACCGGGTGGGGAGTGCAGGCACAACCTCGTCTACTGGCGGGGTGGCCAGTGGTGGGGTGCCGGTCCGGGAGCCCACGGTTGCGTACGTCTGCGCGAGGGTGTCGAGGGCAGTCACGACGGCACCACCAGGCTGGTCAACGCGAAGCTTCCCCGCCGGTACGCGGAGGCACTGTCCTCCGGAGGTTCGCCGGTCACCGGGGTCGAGATGCTCAGCGCCGCCGACGCTCACGTGGAGAGGATCATGACGGGGCTCCGTCTGTCCGAAGGTCTGCCCGACGAGATGCTCGCGGGGGCCCCGGAGACGGTGGCCCGGCATGTCGGTCTCGGGCTGCTGGAAAAGTCCGGGGGGCGAACCAGGGTCACCGACGCCGGGCGGCTGCTCGCCGACGGCATCATCACCGACATCCTCGTCGAGGAGGACCGACGCTGTGTCGGCGCCGGCCGGTCCGGGACCTATTAGGCTTGGACCTATGACGAAGGCGAGTACGGCAGATCAGCGACGCGGAGAAGTGCTGCGGGCCATTGTCGCGGACTTCATCTCCACCCAGGAACCTGTGGGCTCGAAGGCGCTGGTGGAGAGGCACAGTCTCGGGGTGTCCTCGGCCACCGTACGCAACGACATGGCCGTGCTGGAGTCCGAGGGCTTCATCACCCAGCAGCACGCCAGTTCGGGGAGGATCCCCACGGAGAAGGCCTACCGTGTGTTCGTCGACGGGATCCACCGCATCAAGCCGTTGAGTGCCCCGGAACGCCGCGCGATCCTCCGTTTCCTCGAGGAGGGTGTCGACATGGCCGATGTCCTGAGACGCAGTGTCCAACTGCTCGCCCAGCTGACCCGGCAGGTGGCTGTCGCCCAGCTGCCGGACCTGAGGAGAGGGCGTGTCAAGCACTGTGAAGTGGTGAAGCTGGCACCGTCCCGTCTGCTGCTGGTGCTGATCACCGACACCGGGCAGGTAGACCAGCGAAACGTGGATCTGACTGCCCCCCTCCCGGACGATGACGTGCCTCGCCTGAGGGACCTCATCAACTCCACTCTCGTCGGGCACACCCTCGACGACGCTTCGGCGGAGATCGCCGCAATGGCCTCGGGTGAGGATCTGAGAGTTCCCCCGGAGCTGAAGGACGCCGCACTGGCCTGTGCCACGGTCCTTGTCGAGACGATGCTGGAGCGGTCCAACGACCGGCTGATGATCGCCGGTACACCGAACATCGTCCGTGTCGGCGAACTCGAGGGCGTGCTCGACGCCCTCGAGGAACAGGTCGTGGTTCTCCGGCTCCTGTCCGGTGTCCGGGACCTGGGAGTCTCGGTCACGATCGGGGAGGAGAACACTCCCGCGGAACTGCAGTCCGCCACGGTGGTGTCCACCGGCTACGGCTCCCGTGACGAGATTCTCGGGGGGATGGGCGTCCTGGGGCCGACCTACCTGGACTACCCCGGAACCATCAGTTCGGTCCATGCCGTCGCCCACTATGTCAGCCGCATCCTCGCGGGAGAGTAGAATGCCGACGGAGTACCACAACTGAGAAAGCAACTGGGAAAGTAAAGGAACAGGAATCCCTTGGCTCGTGACTACTACGCCATTCTCGGCGTCGAGCAGGATGCGACGGAGGCCGAGATCAAGAAGGCCTACCGTCGTCTCGCCCGTAAGTACCATCCTGACGTGAACCCGTCCGAGGAGGCGGCGGAGAGGTTCCGTGAGGCGTCACTGGCGCAGGAGGTCCTCACCGATCCCGAGAAGCGGCGCATCGTCGACGCCGGTGGGGATCCCGAGGACCCCGGTTTCGGTCGCGGGGCGGCCGGCGGTTTCAACGCCGGTGGCTTCGGTGACATCTTCGACGCCTTCTTCGGCGGCGGTGGCGGTGGGGGTCCGCGTGCCTCGCGGGTGCGCCCCGGCAGTGACGCCCTGCTGCGGATGGACCTGACCCTGGAGGAGTGCTTCACCGGGGTCCAGAGGGAGGTCACCGTGGACACGGCCGTGCTCTGTGACGTCTGTGACGGCACGGGTTCGAAGTCGCATTCTGCGCCGGTGACCTGCCCGACCTGTCACGGTCAGGGGCAGGTCATGGAGATCCAGCAGTCCATCCTCGGACGTGTGCAGGTAGCACGGGCCTGCCCGCGGTGCCAGGGTACCGGGGAGATCATCCGGGACCCCTGCGAGGAGTGTGCCGGTGATGGTCGGGTCCGCGCCCGTCAGGACATCACGGTGAACATTCCGGCCGGTATCCGGGACGGTATGAGGATCCGGATGTCCGGCAAGGGCGAGGTCGGGCCCGGCGGTGGCCCCTCCGGGGACCTCTACGTCGAAGTCCGTGTCGAGGAACACCCCTGCTTCGTCCGCGAGGGTGATGACCTGCATGTGACAGTGCATGTCCCGATGGTGGACGCTGCACTGGGAACCAGTGTCGACGTCGACATGCTCGATGACTCGGTGGTTACCGTGGCCGTGGAACCGGGCACTCAGCCCGAGGCTGTCGTCCGGGTGAAGGACGCCGGAATGCCCCATCTGCGTCGAGAGGGACACGGCAACCTCATCGCCCATGTCGACGTGTCGGTGCCCACCGAGCTCGACCGGCGGTCCCGGGAGCTGCTCGAGGAGCTCCGCGACCGTTCCCAGGAGACCTCGGGGGTGCGGACCACGGAGAATGAGCGTTCCGGCGGGCTGTTCTCCCGGCTGCGCGGAAAGTTCGGCCGGTAGCGTGACCGATCTGTGTCACCCCGGGGTGAACCGCCCATGACCGACCCGGTGTTCCTCGTTCCGGATCTCCCGGCCCAGATCGACCGGGCCGGGGTGACGGGGCTGCTCAGGCTGCCTCCTGCGGAGGCGAGACATGCCGGGGTCAAACGTATCCGTCGTGGCGAACAGATCGTCCTCACCGACGGTGCAGGCCTGGGCGTCACCGCCACCTGGACCGGGGAGGGTGACACAGCGACCGGAACGGGCGTGCTGCCCCGGCGTACCCCCAGACCACGGGTGACGGTGGTGCAGGCGTTGCCGAAGGCGGAGCGCTCCGAACTGGCGGTGGATCTGGCGGTCCAGGCCGGTGCGGACCGGATCATCCCCTGGCAGGCTGACCGCTGCATCGCGAAGTGGGACAGGAAGGCTGCCAAGGCCAGGTCCCGCTGGGAGGCCACCGCTGTCAGTGCGATGAAGCAGTCCCGCAGGACCGAGGGTGCTGTGGTGGGTGAGCTGCTCACCGACATCGCGGGCCTGCCGCGTGCACTTTCCGGGAGGCCCTGGCGGGAACCGGTGGAGACGACCAGGATCCTGGTCCTCCACGAGGAGGCGGCCACGCCCCTGGCGGAGATCGACCTCGACGTGGACGAGATCGTGCTCGTCATCGGTCCGGAAGGCGGGGTGTCGCCGCGCGAGCTCGCGGTCGTCGCCTCATTCGATGATCCGGGTGGACCGGTCGTCCTCGGCCCGGAGGTCTACCGTTCCGCCGCTGCCGCGGCGGTCGCACTCGGGGCCGTCGGCGTGCTCACGGACCGCTGGGCACGGTAGACTTCACCGGCGAGAACAGTCACACAGGAGAAATGTGAAGCAACCAACGAGGCGTATCGCCTCCACCACGGTCGAGCTCGACCCGGACACGGCACAGACGGTGGCAGGGACCGCAGACGAGAACCTGCGCATCATCGAGGACCATGTCGCCGCGGACCTGCTGAGCCGTGGCAACAGTGTCACGGTCCGGGGGGAGGCCGCCCAGGTCTCCCGTGCGCGCCGCGTCCTGCGGGAACTCGAGTCCATGGCCTCACGTGGTCACGTGATCACACCTGACCTGACCAGGAGGGCGGTCGACCTCGTCGACGCGGACCCGCCGTACGCCGCCGGTGCCGCCGGCGAGGGCGTGACGTCGGGCCACGGACCGGGCACGGTCACCGGTATGGCGGATATCGCCGGTGACGCCATCGTCACCAGACGGGGCCGGACAGTCAGACCGAAGTCCCGCGGACAGCGTGAGTACGTCGACGCCGTCGACACCTCCACCGTGGTGGTCGGTGTCGGTCCCGCGGGCACCGGGAAGACCTACCTCGCTGTCGCCAAGGCTGTCCAGGCGCTGCAGAAGCACGAGGTCACCAGGATCATCCTCACCCGACCGGCTGTCGAGGCGGGGGAGAAGCTCGGTTTCCTCCCCGGCACTCTCGGCGAGAAGATCGACCCGTACCTCCGCCCCCTCTACGATGCGCTGGGGGACATGCTCGACCCGGAGGCGGTACCGAAACTCATAGAGTCCGGTGTGATCGAGATCGCACCGTTGGCGTACATGCGTGGGCGCACGTTGAATGACGCCTTCGTCATCCTTGACGAGGCGCAGAACACGACACCGGCGCAGATGAAGATGTTCCTCACCCGGCTGGGGTTCGGCACGAAGATGGTCGTCACCGGTGACCTCACCCAGGTTGACCTGCCCACCCACCAGACCAGTGGTCTGACTGTGGCACGTCAGGTCCTGGAGGGGGTGGACGGGGTGGCGGTCACCGAGTTCGACAGTTCCGATGTGGTCCGCCACCACCTGGTGGGTCGGATCATCGAGGCCTATGACCGGTTCGAGGCGGAGGCCGGTGCGGCCGCAGAGCTTGCCCGGCAGGACCGCGAGGAGATCCGGGCGGAAAGGAAGAGACGATGAGTATCGAGGTCTACAACGAGTCCGGGGTCGGCGAGGTCAACGAGGAGGAGCTCATCGACGTCGCCCGCTTCGCCCTGTGGAGCCTGGACGTGCACTCCTCCGCGGAGCTGGCGATCCACATCGTCGACCCGGACACCATCGCCGACCTTCACCTGCGCTGGCTCGATCTTCCGGGGCCGACCGACGTGATGAGCTTCCCCATGGACGAACTGACGCCGGGATGGGGTCGCAAGGACGGCCCTCCGCCGGGTCCGGGCGTCCTCGGGGACATCATGCTGTGCCCCGAGTTCGCCCGTGGCCAGGCTGACCGGGCGGGCCATCCGCTGGCGCATGAACTTGACCTGCTCACCGTCCACGGGGTCCTGCACCTTCTCGGTTTCGATCATGTCGTGCCCGAGGATGAGCAGCGGATGTTTGCCCTGCAGAACGAGATCCTCGCCAACTGGTACGACTCGCAGGTCGAACGTGGCGTCCACTTCGCACCCAAGCCGACCGGGGCGGGGGCCTTCCCCTCCGCGGCGGACCGTGACGACACCGGGGACGCCGGGGATCCCGGGGAGTCCCGGGACCCGGGGCATCCGGACAGTGGCACCGACTCACCCGGCACCGGCTCACCCGGCGCTTCTGAATCATGACCGGGCTCACCCTTGTCGGGTTACTCGCCCTCGCCGTCGTCGTGGTACCTGTCGCCGGGATCGTCTCCTCGGTGGAGACGGCGCTCTCCCAGCTGTCCGTCGCACGGGTGGAGGCTCTCGTCAAGGCCGACCGTCCCGGCGCCCCGCGACTGCAGCGGGTGATGGACCGCAGGCCGGACATCATCAACCTCCTGGTGCTCGTACGGACCGTGCTGGAGGCCTCCGCCGCAGTGCTGGTCACCATCGTCGCCGAAACACTCGTCGAACCCACCGGGTGGGCCATCGTCGTCGCCGTGGTCGTCTCGACCCTGCTGATCTACGTCATCGTCGGCGTGATTTCCCGTACTGCAGGACGCCGCAATCCTTACTCCCTGTCGCTGCGGGCGGCACCTGCGGTGCTCGTCGCGGCGAAGGTCCTGACCCCGTTCTCCCGCCTGCTCATCCGTGTCGGCGGTCTGTTCACCGGCGGCGGCGCCCTGAAGGCGGGTCCCTTCGCCTCCGAGATTGAACTGCGGGAGGCCGTGGACATCGCCTCGGAGCGCGGAGTCGTGGAACGGGACGAGCGCAAGATGATCCAGTCCGTCTTCGACCTTGGCGCGACGACCGCCCGGACCGTGATGGTGCCCCGCCCTGAGATGGTGTGGATCGAGCAGGACAAGACAGCGGTCCAGGCCACCCGGCTCTGCATCCGTTCAGGGCTGTCACGTATCCCCGTCGTCGGGGAGAGTGTCGACGACATTGTCGGTGTGGTGTACCTGAAGGATCTCGTCACCCGGACCTACGACGCCGGCCAGGAGGCGAGACTGGTGCTCGTCTCCGAGGTGATGCGTGAACCGTTCTTCGTCCCGGACTCCCGGATGCTCGACGATCTGCTGGAGGACATGCAGAGAGACCAGATCCACATCGCCGTCCTCGTCGACGAGTACGGCGGTACCTCGGGACTGGTGAGTATCGAGGACATCCTCGAGGAGATCGTCGGTGAGATCAGCGACGAGTACGACGGTTCCGCTGTCGCCGACATCGAGGAGCTCGGACCGGGAAGCTACCGGGTCGTGCCGTGGCTCAGCCTGGACGACCTCCGCGAACTCTACGAGGACGCCGGCGTGGAGTTCGACGACGACGAGTACGAGGACGTGGAGACCGTCGCAGGTCTCGTCGCCTTCGAACTTGACCGGGTCCCGCTGCCCGGAGCCGAGGTGGATGTGGCGGGACTCCACCTGACATGCGAAGGTGGCAGGGACAGACGTGGACGGGTGAAGGTCCGTTCCGTCGTCGTCACCGGCCCTGCAACCGGCCCCGCCACCGGCCCTGTGACGGGCCCGGTCCGCAGCGAGGTACCCGACACCGCCGGGCCTGACACCCTGTCAGACGGCACCGACAACCATCACACGACCGGAGAACCCGATGACCGACAGTCCTGACTTCCCCTCCCTCCCGGAGGACGCCGCCGCGCCGGTGGACTTCTCCGCCCCGGAGGGCTTCCGGAGCGGTTTCGTCAGCTTCGTGGGACGGCCGAACACCGGCAAGTCCACCCTGACGAATGCGCTGGTCGGCGAGAAGATCGCGATCACCGCCGATCAACCCGAGACGACCCGGCACCCGATCCGGGGAATCGTGCACCGTCCGGACGCGCAGGTCATCGTCGTCGACACGCCGGGTCTCCATCGGCCGCGCACCCTGCTGGGCGAAAGGCTCAACGAGGTCGTCAAGGAGACCTACGCCGATGTGGACGTCATCGGACTGTGCATCCCCGCCGACGAGAAGATCGGACCGGGTGACCGGTGGATCCTTGACGCGGTGAGGGCGTCCGCCCCCCGTACACCGGTCGTCGGCATCGTCACGAAACTGGACAAGGCGTCCAGGGACGAGGTCGGGGCCCAGCTGGTCGCTCTGCACGACCTCCTCTCCGGTGACGGGGTCGACGCCGAGGTCGTGCCTGTATCGGCGAAGGAGCAGGTGCAGCTCGATGTCCTGCTGGACGTCATCACAGGTCTGCTGCCCGAGGGGCCGAAGTTCTACCCGGACGACCATGTCACCGACGACGACCGTGAGACCCGGATGTCCGAGCTGATCCGCGAGGCGGCACTGTCGGGACTGCACGACGAGCTTCCACATTCGGTGGCCGTGCAGATCGACGAGGTCTTCCCGTCCGAGGACAGGGAGGGAGTGCTCGAGGTGCACGCGGTGATCTTCCTGGAACGGGAAGGCCAGAAGAGGATTCTCCGCGGGAAAGACAACCGGCGGTGGGGGAGGATCATCCACAACGCCCGGCAGTCGATCATCGGACTGGTCGGACAGAACGTCTACCTGGACCTGAGGGTGAAGGTCGCCAAGAACTGGCAGTCCGATCCGAAACTGCTCGGACGGCTGGGTTTCTGACGCCGGGACCGTAGGCGGGCGGACGGTGCCGATGCGGGCCCGGGCGCTAGACTCAGGGCATGCCGAAAACCTCCCGTCCCAGTTACCGGGACGAGGCTTTCGTGGTGCGTACCTACGACCTGGGGGAAGCTGACCAGATCATCGTGCTGCTGACCCGCCACCACGGCATCGTCCGGGGGGTGGCCAAGGGGGTGCGGCGCACCAGGTCCCGCTTCGGCGCGAGGCTTGACCGTTTCTGCCTCGTGGACGTCCTCATCTATCCGGGGCGCAACCGGTCGAAGCCCGACGGGGGACTTGCGGTCCTGTCGGATGCGGCCGCGGTGCGCACCTACGCGCCCGCCATTGTCGCGGATGTCGACAAGTTCTACGCGGGGGTGGCGATGCTGGAGATCACGGAACTGGTCGTGCGCGGTGACGACAGTGACGCCGAAACGGTGCTCGAGCTACTGGATGCGGCACTGGGCGACCTCGCGGCATCCACGAAGCCGGGCACAGGACCGGGCACAGGGAGGTCCACTGCCCCTGACACCACGGGGACGCTTCCGCAGACCGTCTCAGGCTCCGGAACCCTGACCACGCTGCTGCCTGCCGTGACACAGGCGGACCGGCTCGTACTCGAGGTACTCACCGCCACAGGGTGGGCACCGTCACTGGTGGACTGCGCCCAGTGTGGTGCGCCCGGCCCTCACCGGGCATTCCATCCCGGTGCCGGAGGGGCGGTGTGTGTCAGATGCCGCCCTCCGGGTGCGGTGGAGCCGGACCCTGCCGCTGTCCGGGTGCTGTGGCTGCTCAGCCACGGCAGGGAGTCCGCGGTGGCGGAGATCGCGGCGTCCCCCGACGGAGGCGGGATCCTGCGGGAGGCGCACTCTCTTCTGCTGGCACACACCAGGTACCAGACGGAGAACGGCTGCCGGGGCTATGCCGCCCTGTAGGCTCTATGCCGTGACTTCATCGCCTTCCCGCCCCGAGATCCCCGCAGAGTTCGTTCCCCGCCACATCGCCCTGGTGATGGACGGGAACGGCAGGTGGGCCACCGGTCGCGGACTGCCCCGCACCGAAGGACACCGCAGGGGCGAGGCCGTCCTGATGGACCTTGTGGACGAGTGCCTGGAACTCGGGGTGGAGTGGCTCTCCGCCTACGCCTTCTCCACTGAGAACTGGCGCCGGAGCGCAGAGGAGGTCCGGTTCCTCATGGGCTTCAACCGGGACGTTCTGCGTCGCCGCCGGGACGAGCTGGACGCCAAAGGCGTCCGGGTGCGGTGGGCGGGGCGTCGGCCCCGGCTGTGGCGGTCGGTGATCTCCGAACTGGAGAAGGCGGAGGAACAGACGCGGGACAACTCCCGGCTGACCCTTGTCATGTGCGTCAACTACGGCGGTCGCGCCGAAATCACCGATGCCGTGAAGGCTGTGGCCGCCGACATCGCCGCGGGGAAGCTGGATCCCCGGGAGGTCACCGAAAAGCGGTTCGCCACTTACCTCGACGAGCCGGAGATGCCGGACGTGGACCTCTTTCTCCGTCCCTCGGGTGAGCAGCGGATCTCGAACTTCCTGCTGTGGCAGTCCGCCTACGCCGAGATGGTGTACCAGGACGTGCTCTTCCCCGACTACACGAGGGATGACCTGCGGGAGGCGGTGCTCGAGTACGCCCGCCGTGACAGAAGGTTCGGTGGTGTGAAATGACCGGGGAGGACCAGCCCACCAGAAAAGACCTGAAGAGGTGGCGACGCTACCTCGCCGATGAGCGGGCCGAGGGTGTGGTCTATCGTGAACTGGCACGTAACCGGACGGGCGAGGAGCGGGAGATACTGCTCGGTATCGCCGAGGCGGAGGCCCGCCACGAGCAGTACTGGAGGGACCGTCTCGGTGATGAGGTCGGGCTTCCGCAGAAGGCGAGTCTGCGGACCCGGATGAACGCCTGGCTGGCCCGCCGGTTCGGTTCGGTGTTCGTCCTGGCGCTGATGCAGTCGGCAGAGGACCGCAACAACTACCTCACCGACGCCGAGCGCAGCGATGACCTGGCGAAGATGGCTGCCGATGAGAAGATCCACGCGGAGATCGTCAGGGGACTGGCGACCCGCGGCAGGGCGCGGATGTCAGGGGACTTCCGGGCGGCGATCTTCGGCGCGAATGACGGGCTGGTATCGAACTTCGCCCTGGTACTCGGCATGTACGGAGCGGGGGCGGGGCAGTCGACGGTTCTCGCGGCAGGCATCGCCGGTCTGCTGTCCGGAGCCCTGTCCATGGCGGCGGGGGAGTACGTCTCCGTGACCTCGCAGAAGGAGCTTCTGGACGCCTCGATCCCGGATCCGGGCACGAAGGAGGCGGTCCCGAAGCTGGACGTGGAGCGCAATGAACTCGAGCTGGTCTACCGCGCCCGGGGGATGGGTCCTGAGGAGGCGAAGCAGAAAGCTCACCTGGTCTTTGAGCGGATGAACGACCTCGACGCGCTGGACACGGTGGACGAGTCGGAGGTGGAGGAGGTGAGACTCGAGCAGGACCAGGGCGGGTCGGGTCTGTCTGCGGCGGTGTCGAGTTTTCTGTGCTTCGGTACGGGTTCGCTGATACCGGTGATTCCGCTGATCTTCGGCATGTCCGGTCTTCCGGCGATGGTGACTGCGGCGGCGCTTGTCGGGGTGGCCCTGCTGTGCACCGGTGCGCTGGTGGGACTGTTGTCAGGAAAGCCGCCGCTGTGGCGGGCTCTCCGGCAGCTCGGGATCGGTCTGGGGGCGGCCCTCGTCACGTTCGGGCTGGGGACGGTCTTCGACGTGGCGACGGGCTGAGCCGCAGGTCGGTTCAGGATGCCCGGCGACGGGCGGCACAGTCGGGGCACAGTCCGAAGACGTCGGCGGTGTGCCCGGCGAGGGTGAAGCCGTGGTCTGCTGCCACCCGCGCCGCCCACGCCTCCACCGGGCCGCCGTCGATCTCCACGGTCTTCCGGCAGTTGGTGCAGACGAGATGGTGGTGATGGTGGTCGGTGGAACAGCTGCGGTAGAGCATCTCCCCGGAATCGTCCTGGAGTGTGTCGACCATCCCGGCGGCGGTGAGCTGCTGCAGGGTGCGGTACACGGTGGTCAGTCCGACCTTCTGTCCGCTGGCGGTGAGGGCGGCGTGGATGTCCTGGGCGCTGGTGAAGCTTGTCAGTCCGTCGAGGGCGCCGACGACCGCGGTGCGCTGCCTCGTGGTGCGTTGACCGATGCGCGGTCGGTCGTCTGAATGGTCCCTTGCAGTGTTCATGATGACCCCAGCCTAACCCGGTGATCCGGGATTTGACAGCAACCCGAGGTCGCCGTAAATTGGGGACAGTTCCCCTGGTGCGGGTGTTAACCCCCCCCAACGCCCCGCCAGTTAACGGGGAACAAGGCCCCATCCTTTCGAGGACAGCGTGGCCGGGGCCCGCGATAATCCCCCCCAACTTCGCGGGCCCTTTTTTAATGCCCGGGTGCTGCTGTGTCGGTCGCGTCCCGGTCCTGTCCTGCCTCTGTCCTGGCTCTGTCCTGCCTGTGTCCTGCGGGGCAGGAGGACGAACCCGGGCAGGACGGTGGGTCACCACCCCGGTAAATGGCCACGGGGGAGAACCCCGGTAGGATGAGTCTGATTGTCCACGAGTGAGCCTTCCGAGGAGCGTGCCGAAGCACATGGCTGCCAGCAGCATCGATACCGTCGTCAACCTCTGTAAGCGCAGGGGCCTGGTCTTCCCGGCCGGCGAGATCTACGGCGGTACCCGCTCCGCCTGGGACTACGGTCCCCTCGGCGTGGAGCTGAAGGAGAACATCAAGCGCCAGTGGTGGCGCCACATGGTGACGTCCCGGCGGGATGTCGTGGGTGTCGACACCTCCGTCATCCAGCCCCGCCAGGTGTGGGAGGCGTCCGGCCACGTGGAGGTCTTCACTGACCCGCTGGTCGAGTCGCTGTACACCCACAAGAGGTACCGTGCGGACCATCTTCTTGAAGCATACGAGGAGAAGCACGGCCATCCGGCGCCCAACGGTCTGTCTGACATCAACGACCCTGAGACCGGTCAGCCGGGGAAGTGGACCGAACCCCGTGCGTTCTCCGGTCTGCTGAAGACCTACCTCGGCCCGGTGGACGACAAGGAGGGTCTGCACTACCTGCGCCCGGAGACCGCACAGGGCATCTTCATCAACTTCAAGAATGTGCTGGGAGCCTCCCGCCAGAAGCCGCCTTTCGGTATCGCCAACACGGGAAAGTCCTTCCGTAACGAGATCACCCCGGGCAACTTCATCTTCCGCACCCGCGAGTTCGAGCAGATGGAGATGGAGTTCTTCGTCAAGCCGGGTGAGGATGAGGAGTGGCACCAGAAGTGGATCGACGACCGGTACAACTGGTACGTCGACCTCGGTATCGACCCAGACAACCTGCGCCTGTTCGAGCACCCCCGGGAGAAGCTCTCCCACTACTCCAAGCGCACGGTCGACGTCGAGTACGCGTTCGGTTTCCAGGGATCGAAGTGGGGTGAGCTGGAGGGTATCGCCAACCGCACCGACTACGACCTGAAGACCCACATGGAGCACTCGGGGGAGGACCTGTCCTACTTCGACCAGGCCACCGGTGAGCGGTGGATCCCGTATGTCATCGAGCCGGCCGCGGGCCTCGGCCGCGCGATGATGGCCTTCCTCGTGGACGCCTACTCCGAGGATGAGGCCCCGAACACCAAGGGTGGCGTGGACAAGCGGGTGGTGCTGCGTCTGGACCGACGCCTCGCCCCGGTGAAGGTCGCTGTGCTGCCGCTGTCGAAGAAGGAGACGCTGACGCCGACGGCGGAGAAGATCGCCGACGACCTCCGGTCCCTGTGGAACGTCGACTACGACACATCCGGAGCGATCGGTCGTCGTTACCGTCGCCAGGACGAGATCGGCACCCCGTTCTGTGTCACCGTCGACTTCGACACTCTCGAGGACAACGCCGTGACGGTGCGGGAGAGGGACACCATGGTCCAGGAGCGTGTCAGCCTGGACAAGCTGCAGAGCTACCTCGCTGCCGAGCTGGCCGGCTGCTAGAGGAAGTCAGGACGCCGACATGCCGAATCCGGACATCCGCTGGGCCCCGCCTTCGGACGGGCACACCTTCCCCATCTACGCCGGTCCCGTCGCGGACATGGAGAGGGTGGGGGAGTTCTCTGTCGAGCGCGACACCGCCACCCTGCGGTTCGCCGGTGACACCTGGCAGCTGGAGGCGGGCAAGGGGCCGGTGATGCGCGCGACAACGTCGCCGGACACCGGGTCACAGGTGTTCACGGCCACCGGTGACGGGGAGTCTTTCGGCCGGTCGACGAATGTGCTGTGCACGGTGGACCGCCATCAGGTGGTCATCCACCGGGAGTCCCGCAAGGAGTATGTCATCCTCGACGCCTCGGGCAGGGGTGGGCCGGGTCAGGAGGAACTCGATCTGCAGAAGGCGCCGAAGGTAGGTCAGTTCTCCGCTGAATCGGGTGCACTGAAGAAACTGCATGTCGAGTTCGAGGGGGCCGGACAGTCGCTACCTCTGGACGCCCAGGTGTTCATTTCCTGGGTGGCCAGGCATGCGATCGAGTCGCGGATGATCTCGTCGACGTGGGCGATGACGCTCTTCCTGGTGATCCTGATTCCGCTGATTCTGCTTTACCTGCTGAACGTCATCTGACCGGCGCCCTGTCAGTTGTGGCGGGAGGTGGCGCGGGGGCAGGGGGCGGCTCCGTGACACGCCCTGTGCCGGCCAGCAGTGCGAAGGGCGTCAGAATCCGAAGTCTCCGCCACCTCCGCCGAAGTCTCCGCCACCACCTCCGCCGAAGTCACCGCCTCCTCCGAAGCCGCCGCCGAACCCGCCGTGGCCACTGAAGAGTGAGCCGAGAACCATGCCGGTGACGAGGTTGCCCATTCCGTTGCCACCACCGCCGTAGTTGTCGTGCCGGCGGTTGTAGTCGTCGATGTCCTTCTGGGCGTACTCGGCGGCCTGGGTGGCCACGGAGTTGGCCTGCCGGGCTGCGGCGAAGGCGTCTTTCGGTCTGGTGTCCCGCAGGCGACGGGCATCGGAGAGTGCCTGCCCCGCCGACTGTGCCAGGGAGCGTGCGGTGACCCCGACCATCGCACCCCGGGTGTGGATGGTGTCCTCAACGCTCTGCAGCCTGGCGGTGGCGTCGGCGATGGTCCGGTCGACCATGGCGATGGTGCGCTCATAGGTGTTGCGGGCGCCACGGGCTTCGTCGATCTGGATGTCGAGTTCCCCGTCAGCCTCGAGAAGGGCGGAGTAGGTGCCCAGCGGGTCCCGGGAGCCGTTGGCACGGGCCTCTGCCAGTGCGTTCCTCGCTTTCTCCACGGCCGCCGCCAGGGCAGTCCGGTCGAGGTCGGCGTTGCTGGCGGCGTGGTCGGTGGCTTCGGTGATCTCTCCGTCGACCTCGTCGATGAGGGACTGCAGGTTGGCACGGGCCTCACGGAGCTGGATCTCCGCGTGGGCGACTCCGTCCAGCTGGCTGGACGCCTGATTCAGTGCGAGCCTGGCGGCGCGTGCGGCGTCCACCAGCTCGCCCTGCTGGCCTGCCGGGAGCTTCAGCAGTTCCCTGGCGTGGCTGATGGCCTGCTCGGCGTGGGAGATCTCGACTTCGGCGATGTCCGGGTTGTCGAGGACCGAGGAGAGGAGTGCCGGGTCGACCCGGGTCTTCAGCGATTCCAGTGTGGCCCGGGCTTCGGGGATCCGGGTGCGAAGGTCGACGGTCTCCTGGAAGAGCTTGTCGACGATCTCCGGGGCGTTGATGAGCTTTTCCCGCAGGGTGGCGAAGCGGTCTGCCTGGGCGTTGAGCTTCTCCACGGCCGTGCCGCAGGAGGCGATGATGCTGATGAGGAGGTCCCTCTCCTCCGCCTCGTCGCGCACCAGACCGTTGGCCAGGCGCTGGTGGTCACTGTAGGCCTGGGACAGGGTGCGCTGGGAGGATTCGAGTGCCTTACGCAGTTCCCTCGTCCTTTCAGAGCCGAACTCCGATTCGGCGGTCTCCAGCTCCTGGGCACCCTTGCGGATGGACTCGTCGGTTGACTGGAGCTTCTCGGCGGCGACGGTGCGCAGTGCATGGGTGGGCTGCTGCGCGAGGTCTGACGTCTCGCCTGGGGTGATGGAACGGGTGGCCTCGATCTGGGCCTCCTCGTCCCTGCGCTTCTTGCGTTTGGACCAGACGACGGCTCCACCACCACCGACAGCGAGGACGCCCACACCACCGAGCAGCCACGGGGTCGCCGACCCTCCGCTGTTTTCCCCGGCGACGACCTTGGCTATTGCTTTCCCACCTTCTGCAAATCCCGAGTTGAGGTTCTTGTCGGCAGCCTTCTTCACGTCTTCGGTGACGGAATTCGGTACCCGGGTACCGGGGCGGACCGAGTACTTTTCGGCACCGGTGTCGATGACAATGACAAGGCCGTTGTCGATGCCCGACTGGGACAGGAGTTGATCTGCCAGCGGACCTGTGGTCTCCGGGGCGTTGTCCACGTACACGAGGTACGCCTTGACCCCGGTTTCGGACGGACCCTTGGCGAGCAGGTCGGAAATCTCAGACCTGTCCGAGTCCGAGAGCACACCGGCGTCGTCGATGACCTGGGAGTTCAGGGTGATCTCGGTATCAGTCGCCGTCTGGGCGAGCACCGTGGTCTCCGCGAATGCGGGCGTGGCCACGGCAGTGCCGAGGCCCGCCGCCCCCAGCCCGGTCAGACCGGCGATCGCGAGGGACGCCACGAAGCGTCGTGAACGTCGGTTACCGGACGGGGAGACAGGGGCGGAATTCACAGCGCGCATAGGTACAACAATAACCGGATTCGCGGGAGGCGGTGCGTAGAGTTGTCTCCATGACTGTCCTGAGAACCCTGGGAAGCATGCTGGGGGCCGGCATCCGCGGCCTGCTGTACATGATCACCGGCACCGTGGTGGTGGCGCTGCTCATTGCCGTGGTCACCGCCGGTCACGTGTGGGCGTACGCGAGGCAGGACGACCAGGGGCGGGCGGACACGATTCTCGTGCTCGGTGCGGCGCAGTACAACGGCACCCCGTCAAAGTGGTTCGCTGCCCGCCTGGACCATGCGGCGGACCTCTACGCCTCCGGCGTGGCCCCGAGGATCGTCACGGTCGGCGGGAAGCTCGCCGGTGACGCGTACACGGAGGCACAGGCGGGGGCGTCCTATCTGGAAGGCCGGGGCGTCCCGGCGTCCGACATCTCCGCGGTAGGCGAAGGCAGCGACACCCTGGAGTCGGCGGTCGCCTTCGCTGACACCGCCGAATCGCAGGGATGGGGAAGTACCGTGGTCGTCACCGACCCGGCGCATTCCCTGAGAGCCACAGAAATGGTCCGTGACCAGGGAGTGTCTGCCCATGCCTCGCCGACGCGCACCGGACCGGCTGTCTCAGGCAGGGAGGCCCAGCTCGACAGCATCCTCCACGAGACAGGTGGTCTGCTGTACTACCGGGTCACCAGGAACAGCGGTGGCGACTACACGGTGAACGACTGAGACGGGGCCTGCACCGATGGAGCGTTACGCCTACACCGCCCATGACCTGGAACGGTTCCTGCCGACCCCGCCGAAGCACCTCGGTGTGGCGGGGGCGCTGCCGGACGGCCGGGAGGACTTCGACCGGGACCGGGCACGGGTACTGCACAGCGCGGCACTGCGCCGCCTCGCCGACAAGACACAGGTCGTCGGCCCGGGCGAGGGCGACACGCCGCGTACCAGACTGACCCACTCCCTGGAGGTCGGTCAGATCTCCCGGGGAATCGGTACGGCCCTCGGGCTCGACCCTGACCTGTGTGAGCTGGCGGGACTGACCCACGACATCGGCCACCCCCCGTACGGACACAACGGGGAGGCCGCGCTGAACACTCTCGCGGCCGGCTGCGGGGGCTTCGAGGGCAACGCCCAGACCCTGCGGATACTGGTCCGCCTGGAGCCGAAGGTCCTCGACGCCGGAGGGAGGAGCCGGGGGCTCAACCTGACCCGGGCGAGCCTGGACGCGGCGGCGAAGTACCCGTGGGGTCCGGTTGACGCGGACGGGAGGCACAGACGCAAGTACTCCTGCTATGCCGAGGACGCCGACGTCTTCGACTGGGTGCGCGACGGTGCCCCGGAAGGACGCCGTTCCATGGAGGCCCAGGTGATGGACTGGGCCGACGACGTCGCATACTCCGTCCACGATGTCGAGGACGGGATTCTGTCGGGACGCATCAGTCTCGGGGTCCTGTGGGACCTTGTCGAACTGGCGAATATCGCGGACAAGGGGGCCGCAGCGTTCGGAGGGGATCCGGCCGAACTGCTCGAGGCCGCCGACCGGTTACGGGGAATGGACCTAGTCTCCCGGGCGGCGGACTTCCACGGGGGGCTGCCGGACCTGGTGGCTCTCAAGGCACTGACAAGTGAACTGGTGAGCCGGTACGTCACCGCCGCAGTCACCGCGACCCGCGCTGCCTACCCCGGTACGGCGGGGCTGGGCAGGTACTCGGCTGACCTGGTCCTTCCCCCGCAGGTGGTCGCCGAGGTCACGCTGCTGAAGTCGGTCGCGGTCCTCTACGTGATGGACGAGAGACGGCATCTTGCCAACCAGGACCGGCAGCGGGACCGGATCTACCGGGTGACCTCGTATCTGGCAGCAGGTGCCCCGGGTTCCCTCGACCTGCTCTTCCGCAACTGGTGGCTCGAGGCGGAGGGGACGGCGGGAAAACTGAGGGTCATCATCGACCAGGTGGCGTCTCTGACAGAATCGCGGCTGGAGCGGATCGACCGGGCGGCAAGTGCGGAGAGCGCTGCCTGGGGTTAGGCGGCACCGTCGTCTTCGGCGTCGGGTATCGCACAGAATGTCCCGTAGTGGTCCCCGGTGTAGTACCAGACGTCAGGGTCGGTGCCGGTCCCTCCTCCGACCACGATCCGTCGGGCACCCCGGTGGCCGACCCCGGGGGTGTCCACGGTGTACTCGCGGTAGAAGCTCCCGTCCTCCCGGGGGAGTGTGCCCTCGTAGTTTCCGAAGTGCTTGCCGTCGTCGGCCCCGTGCTCGAAGGGACCTCCGTCGAGGATCGCGTCGATGACCTCGTCGGCCTGCTCCGGGAGGGTGTCCACGGGACAGCTGCCGCCACCGGATCCCGTCTGCGGAGTGGCAGGGGCTGCTCCGGCTGCCCGTGCGGTGGTGGACGCGGTTCCGGCTGCACCGGTCGTGTCGGTGCTGCCGTCTCCGCCGGCCACGGTGTCCACGCCGAGGAAGACCGCGGCAGCCGCCACGACGACCCCTGCGACGGTGCCGAGAGTTTTCCTGGAGTTTCCTGACATTCCGGTTCCCACGGTGGACAAGTGAACCACACCCGTGCGACCGGTGTGAATCCGCCGCGGTGCCGGGCCGGCCTCGCGCCGGGCGTGGGTGACATACCATGGTCGCCATGGCACGAGGACGTATTCCGGACACCGACATCGCCGCGATCAGGGAACAGACCCCGATCGAGGACGTCGTCGGAGAATATGTTCAGCTCACTCCCGGCGGAGTCGATTCGCTGAAAGGCCTGAGCCCGTTCAAGGACGAGAAGACCCCGTCCTTCCATGTCCGTCCGAACAAGGGGTACTTCCACTGTTTCGCGACAGGTGAGGGCGGTGACGTCTTCAGCTTCCTGATGAAGATGGAGCATGTGACCTTCCCCGAGGCGGTGGAACAGTGCGCTGAGCGCATCGGCTACCAGATCAACTACGAGGGCGGGGGTCCGGTGAACCGTGTGGAGCCGGGGACCCGCCAACGTCTCATCGCGGCCAACCGTGCCGCTCAGGAGTTCTACCGTGCACAGTTCACTGACACGGACAACCGTGACCCGGGCGCGGAGAAGGCAAGGGCGCTGCTGCGTGACCGTGGTTTCAGTGACGACCTTGTCGCCGACTTCGGCTGCGGTTACGCCCCTGACGGGTGGGACACGCTGACCAGGTACCTGCTGCGGCGAGGTTTCAGTTTCAGGGAACTGGAGGACGCCGGACTGAGCAGAATGGGCAACAGGGGTCCGATCGACCGTTTCCACCGTCGTCTGCTGTGGCCGATCCGCAACTCTGCCGGGGATGTCATCGGTTTCGGGGCCCGCAAGCTCTTCGAGGACGACAAGCTCGGCAAGTACATGAACACCCCGGAGACTCTGCTGTACAAGAAGTCGAAGGTCCTGTTCGGTCTCGACCGGGCGAAGAAGTCGATCAGCTCCGACCACCAGGCCGTGGTGGTGGAGGGGTACACGGACGTGATGGCCCTCCACGCCGCCGGGGTGACCACTGCCGTCGCCGCCTGCGGCACCGCCTTCGGTGAGGAACACCTGCAGATGCTGCGGCGGTTCATGCTCGACGACCAGTTCTTCCGCGGGGAGATCATCTACACCTTCGACGGGGATGAGGCGGGCCAGAAGGCCGCGATGCGTGCCTTCGACGGTGACCAGAAGTTCACCGGGCGCAGTTACGTGGCCGTGGCCCCGGACGGGATGGATCCCTGCGACCTGAGGATGGAGAGGGGGGACGCCGCGGTGCGCGAGATGGTGGCGTCCCGCATCCCGATGTTCGAGTTCGTGATCCGCACCATCATCCGCGGGTACGACACCCACTATGTCGACGGGCGGGTGGACGCCCTGAGGCGGGTCGTTCCGCTGCTCGCGGGGATCCGGGATGACGCGCTGCGGGACGAGTACGCCCGTCAGGCGTCCGGCTGGCTGTCCTGGCCGGATCCCTCGGAGGTTGTCGCGAAAGTGCGTGAGGCTGCGAGGACGGCGGGCGGCAGGGGGGTGTCCGGAACGGAACTCAGGGAGGGGGTGGCCAGGGCGAACCGTCGGGCTGCGGCCGCGCAGTCACAGGCCACGGATGCCCCCGTGTCACTGCTGCAGCGGCCGGACCCCGGTGACGCCTACCTGCGTCCGGTGCGTGAGACCCTCAAGCTCATGCTCCAGGAACCGGGACTGGTGGGTCCTGCCGCAGACGGGCTGCTCGTGGAGAGTTTCGAGCATCCCACGTACATGGCGGTGGCCCGGGCGGTGAGGGACGCGGGGGGAGTGGCGTCCGCCACGGCCGGCGATGCGGGGTGGCTGGACGCCGTGAGTGCGGCGACCCGCGACCCCATGTGCCGTGCGGTGATCAGCGAGCTCGCGGTGGAGGAGCCCCGGTGCACCCCGGACAGGCTCAGGTTCTACGCCCCCGCGGTTGTCGCGAGGATGGAGGAACGGTGGGTCGGCAACGAGATCGCCGAGCTGAAGTCGAGAATGCAGCGCATGCGGCCCGACCTCGGAGGGTCGGAGAAGAAGGAGTACAACGCCACCTTCGCCGACCTGATGGCGCTGGAGAAGTACCGCAGGACCCTGCAGGAGCAGGCGCAGAGCTACGGGGAACTGTCTGACTGACGGCTCGTGGCCGTTTCGTGGCCCGTTTCGTGGACCACGGTGACGGCCGGGTGGCGGCGTCCCCGGCAGGAGTGCCGTCGGCGGGACTACGGCGGGACTACCTGGTGCCGGCGGGGTTTCCGTGACCGTCCTGGTCGGCGACGGGGCGTCCGTGGGAGTCGGTCATGGCCCGTCTCCCCGACCCGACGGGCCGGTCTTCGTCGTGGACGGTGAGATCGTCCTCGAGCAGAACCTCGCCGTTGCCGAGTGTCGAGGAGGTGCGCCCGTTGAGGTCCCTGACCTCCCGCATCCGGGGTTCCGGGTCGAGCCTGTCTGCCAGGGCCTTACGTCCGGCGTGGAGAGCCTTCCGGGTGACCGGGGAGTTGATCACAGCTTCGTAGCCGTTGCGGATCTGCTCGAACCGTCGGCGTCCTGCCCGGGTGCCGAGGACGTAGCCGGCTGCTGCTCCGATGACGAGTTGGATCATGGCGTCCACCCTATCGCAGCGTCGGGGTGCCGGTCGCGGGAACGTCGGTAGGGTGGTGAGGGGAACTGGCGGACGCTTCGAGTGGCGGAGTGTCAGGAACCGCGGTTTACTGTCAGTGAATTCGAGCCCGTCGCAGCAGCGAACACCCCTGTGAAAGGAAACGACCACCGTGAGCACAACCGTCAAAGGCGTCATCGCCCGCGAGAAGAACGCCCCCGTCGAACTGGTCGATGTCGTGGTTCCGGACCCCGGGCCCCATGACGTCATCGTCAGGATCCAGGCCTGCGGGGTCTGCCACACCGACCTCGCCTACCGTGACGGCGGCATCGGAGACAATTTCCCCTACCTTCTGGGACATGAGGCCTCGGGGATCGTCGAGACCGTGGGGGCCGAGGTCTCGCATGTGGCGGTGGGGGATTTCGTCGTCCTCAACTGGCGGGCGGTGTGCGGTGAATGCCGCGCCTGCCGGAAGGGTCAGCCGCAGTACTGCTTCGCCACATTCAACGCGAGCGAGCCGATGACGCTCGCCGACGGTACAGAGCTGGAGGCGGCACTGGGCATCGGCGCATTCATCGAGAAGACCGTGGTACACGAGGGTCAGTGCACCAAGGTCAACCCGGAGGCGGACCCTGCCGCCGCGGGCCTGCTGGGGTGCGGCATCATGGCCGGCCTCGGTGCGGCCGTCAACACCGGTGAGATCAGGCGGGGCGAGAGTGTCGCGGTCATCGGGTGCGGTGGCGTGGGCATGGCCGCCGTCGCGGGAGCGAAGCTGGCCGGGGCCACCACGATCATCGCCATCGACGTCTCCGACGAGAAGCTCGCCCGGGCGCGGGAATTCGGTGCCACACATGTCATCAATTCGGCGTCCCTGCCCCCGGCCCCGGACGCCACGGGTGAGGACCAGCCGGTCGTCAAGGCGGTCCACGAGATACTCGGAGGCATCGGCACCGACGTCGTCGTCGACGCCGTGGGCGTGCCGGCGACCTACCGCCAGGCCTTCTACATCCGGGACCTCGCGGGACGGGTTGTTCTCGTCGGTGTCCCCACGCCGGGGATGGAGCTCAACCTTCCGTTGCCCGACGTGTTCGGGCGGGGAGGGTCGCTGAAGTCCGCCTGGTACGGCGACTGTCTGCCGGAGCGGGACTTCCCGCTCTACACGGACCTGTACCTGCAGGGTCGGTTCCCTCTGGCGGACTTCATCGACGAGCGCATCAGCATCGACGCCGTGGAGGAGGCGTTCGCTACGATGAAGTCGGGCAAGGTCCTCAGGTCGGTGGTGGAACTGTGAGCGGCACCGGAGAATCAACCCGCTCCTCGGGATCCTCGGACACCGGGCTGCGGATCGACCGGGTGGTCACCCACGGGGTGTTCGAGCTCGACGGCGGTCAGTGGGAGGTCGACAACAACATCTGGCTCATCGGTGACGGTGACGACGTGATCATCGTGGACGCCGCCCACGACGCCGACGCGATCGCTGATGCCGTGGGTGACAGGAACGTCCGCGCGGTGATCTGCACCCACGCCCACAACGACCACATCACGGTGGCCCCTGAACTGGCCGAACGTTTCGACACCAGAGTTTTCGTGCACCCCGGTGACCAGATGCTGTGGGACCAGACCCACCCGGGTGTCACCCATGCCGACCTCGGTGACGGGCAGACCTTCGACATCGCCGGGACATCGCTGCGGGTCGTCAACACGCCCGGGCATTCGCCAGGGTCGTGCTGTCTCTATCTGCCGGAGGCGAAGGTGCTCTTCAGTGGAGACACTCTCTTCGCGGGAGGGCCGGGTGCGACAGGGCGTTCCTACAGTGACTTCGGGACGATCATCGATTCGATCCGTGGTTCACTTCTGACCCTGCCCGATGACACTGAGGTGTACACGGGACACGGTGACGCCACCTCCATCGGTTCTGAGGCACCCCACCTCGACGAGTGGATCGCGCGGGGGCACTGAGCAGGTCACCGCTTGTCCGGTATACCCCGGTGGGGTATAGAATCCGGGTATGGGTACCGGTGACATGAATCTCCATATTGCGGCGCAGACGGACGACGGGTGCGGATGCGACTGCTCCAGCGAGCCCGCCGACAACGGGTACACCCCGGAGAAGAAGCGCTACCTCACCCGCCTCAAGCGGATCGAAGGGCAGGTGCGGGGTCTTCACCGCATGGTCGATGAGGATGAGTACTGCATCGACGTCCTCACCCAGATTTCGGCGGTACAGTCCGCGCTCAAAGGGGTGGCACTGGCTCTGCTCGACGACCATATGCAGCACTGCGTCCTACACGCCGCACAGCGGGGAGGCGACGAAGCTGTCGAGAAGCTCGACGAGGTCTCCGCCGCCGTGTCCCGTCTGTTGAAATGAGGTCACCCGGGAGTGAAAGGACTCTCGAGAGCTGATATCTCCATCGACCAGACCAGGATCTCGGCATCCTCCACCGCGGTGACGGTCACGCGGTCCGTGTCCGTCAGCCGGGCGGCATCCCCTTCGGTCAATGTGGCGGAGAGGTCAGGCAGGGCGACCACGCCTGTGGCTGTCAAGACATGGGTGAACCGGGACGCCGGGAGAACCGCCGACTGTCCGGCGGCGAGACGGCCGACGCGGAACACTGCACCGGGGGTGTTGATGTGCAGCGGGGTGACAGTCGGGGAGTCCGTCTCTGCGGGAACTGTGGAGGGCGGAGAATCCTGAAGGTCTGCGACGGCCGGTCCGCTGGCGACCGTGACCAGGCTGACCCTGCTGACCGGGCTGACCCTGCTGACCGGGCGATGTGCGTCCTCCGCCGTGTCCGGGGCGTCCCGGGCGGCGGTGAGTGCCGCGGAAAAGTCGGCGGTGCGGTACGTCGGCGAATGGTCCGGGCGGTCCGTGGGCAGCCACATCTGGACCACCCGCAGTACCTGACGTGAAGTGAAGCCGGCGGCATTCGTCTCCGCATGCGCGATCCCACGTCCTGCGGAGATGGCCTCAGCTTCGCCGGGGCCGAGTTCGGTGACAGTGCCGCGGGAATCGCGGTGCCGGAGGCGTCCTTCGAGCACCCAGGTGACAATTTCGGAGTCCCTGTGCCGGTGCATGTCGAACCCTTCCCCGGGTTCCACGAGATCGTCGTTGTGCACGAGGAGGGCCCCGAATCCCGCCTCGGCCATCAGGCGTGGTGTGGAACCGCCGGTGAACGCGAAGGACTGCCGTGACCTGATGTCATTACCGGGCCAGATGGACCGCTCCGCCGAGCGCACGATGACAGTTGACATGTCAACAATATTAGCGGGGAACGGCCGGGCACACCACGGAAGGAGACGCCGGGACATCGGCCCATGCCTCGCCCGCGGCAGGCTCGCCGACAGGAGGCTTGCCCGCAATTGGTGGCTTGCCCACAGTGGACCCGTCCGGACCGGGATGTCCCGTAACGACGGAAGCGCGTCGCAGAGTGCGACGCGCTTGCTGTGGGGCCAGCGGGGCTCGAACCCGCGACCAACGGATTATGAGTCCGCGGCTCTAACCGACTGAGCTATAGCCCCGCGGAACAGTGTAGCGGGTGGCCCTCCACATGCCGTGCACGCACCCCGGAGGACGGAATATCCGCAGGTAGATTCCCTGATTTGTGGGCCCGCACCGGTTCTGGGTATAGTTCTGTCTCGTTGCAGGGGCCGGCACCGACCTCCTGCGAAGTATTCCCCCTTAGCTCAACGGCAGAGCATTCGACTGTTAATCGAAGGGTTACTGGTTCGAATCCAGTAGGGGGAGCAGAAAGGCCCCCGACCAGCGAGAACGGTCGGAGGTTCAGCTGTGTCCGGGTGTTCACCGTCGGCGTACAGGCGCGCTCTGTTGCTCACATCGAACACCTGTAGTGACCGTTCCACGTATCCTGGGGCGGAACCGCAGACCTCGATCAGGGAGTGACCATGCAGAGAATCATCCGTTACGCGCTCGTGACCGTCGGCAGCTGGGCCGTGACCCGGGTCGTCGACCGGGTCCTTGACCGCAGGGGTACCAGGGGCAGGCGCCGCGGCAGAAAGTGACTCAGGCGGCGGAACCCGAACCCGGGGCCGCCCGGGAACAGCGGGCACGTCCCAGGTGTCCGGCAGGAGGGCGGGTGACAGGTGTCACCCGCCCTCCTCTGCCCTGCATCACCTGTTCAAGGGTAGCGTTGAGCAGGTCAGAAGTATCGTTTCAGCAGGAGTACAGAAACATGGCGTCACAGCGACCCACACCGTCCGCTCTCCGGCGGAGATTCCCTCCGGTCAAGGACCTCAGAGAGCTCATGAAGTTCGAGAAGCCCACCATCGACATCACCGGTCGCAGACTGGCGAAGGCGACCAATGTCTGGGAGCTCCGCAAGATCGCGAAGCGTCGCACCCCCACAGCCCCCTTCGACTACGTCGACGGCGCGGCGGAGAACGAGATCTCCCTCAACCGGGCACGGATGGCCTACCGTGACCTCGAGTTCAACCCCGGGGTGCTGAGGGACGTCAGTGACGCCGATCTGTCGACGGAGATCTTCGGTGACCGCGTGAGCATGCCGCTGGCGATCGCCCCCACCGGTTTCACCCGGATGATGCAGACCGAAGGGGAGTACGCCGGGTCCGCCGCAGCAGCAGACAAGGGAATCCCCTTCTGCCTCTCCACCATGGGAACAGCCTCCCTGGAAGATGTCGCAGCCCACACACCGGACGGCAACAACTGGTTCCAGCTCTACCTCTGGAAGGACCGGGAAGCCTCCAAGGAGCTGGTGCAGAGGGCGTGGGACGCCGGCTACCGCAAGCTCATTGTCACCGTGGACACCGCCATCGCGGGAGCGCGCCTCAGGGACATCCGTAACGGGTTCTCCATCCCGCCCCAGCTGACCTGGAAGACAGTGCTCGACGCGTCCTACCGGCCCGCATGGTGGTTCAACTTCCTGACCACAGAACAGCTCTCCTTCGCCTCCCTGTCCCGCAGCTCCGGGACAGTGGCGGAACTCGTGGACCGTATGTTCGACCCCGCCCTCACCTTCGACGACATCGACTGGATCCGGGAACTCTGGCCCGGCACCCTGATCTGCAAGGGACTGCAGACAGTCGAAGACTCACAGCGGGTGCTCGACCACGGTGCGGACGGAATCATCCTCTCCAACCACGGGGGCAGGCAGCTCGACCGCGCCCCCGTCCCGCTGCACCTGCTGCCCAAGGTGCGTCAGGCTGTCGGAGAAGAGGTCACCATCGGACTCGACACCGGAATCATGGACGGTGCCGACATTGCGGCTGCCGTCGCACTCGGCGCTGACTACACCCTCGTCGGACGTGCCTACGTGTACGGCCTCATGGCCGGAGGGCAGCGCGGGGTCGCCAGGATGCTGGACATCATGGAGGACCAGATGCGCAGGACCATGCGCCTCTGCGGCGTCACGAAGGTCAGTGAACTCACCCCCGACCACGTGACCCTCAAAACCTCGGAAGCCGCCTCCGGCTACTGGATCTGACCACCGTCACGGTCACGCGCCCGGAAAGCCGTCAGTCCCCACGGCGCCCCAGACCCCGGCATTGAAATCAGCCCAGCGTCGCCTGGCCCAGTCGCCGAACGCACGGTCGGTGAGCACGATTCCTGACGTGCCCGTCGCCCGGTGAAACCACAGGAAAGTACCGGACTGGCCGAAATGACCGGCAACGTCCTCCGGCATGGAGGACGCTAGCCAGTGGGGGAACTTGTGGCCGTGCAACTCGAACCCCAGGCCCCACGGACAGGGACGCTGCCGCCCGTAGCCGGGAACCACACCGTCGAGATCCGGGAACTGGGGCGTCAGTGCCTCATCCCACAGGGAGACCGGAAGCAGCACCGGCGACAGGAACTCGCCGGCCAGGCGAATCAGAGCGTCCAGTGACGCGCTGAACCCGTGCCCGGCTGATCCGGCGACAACCAGCTCCGCAGGAGCAATCCCCAGAGGCTCGGCCACCGCCGCCCTCACATAGGTGGGGAAGTCGAGACCGACCTCCGAGACGGCGGCAGTGACCAGGTCCGCGAGAATCTCGAACCCGGCCGAAGAATAGATACGTCTCGCCCGCGGAGCCTTCTCGCGGACACGGTCGGAGAACCCGGTACCCGAAGCATGGGACAGCAACTCCTGGACCGTGGCGTCCGCGGGGCCGGCCACCACCACGCCGGTGGAAGACGAAATGCCGTCGACCGTGTCATCGAGGGAGAAACACCCCTCCGACACCGCCACGAGCACGGTGTAGGCGGTCACGAGCTTGCTCACGCTGGCGAGCGGAAAAAGCCGGTGACCGTCACCGACCGTCACCGGGGACTCCGGACCCGGCAACAGTACAGCGGCACTGACATGGTCGACCGGCCAGTCACGGACCTCTGCGAGAACCTTCTGTGCGGTCGTCACTGCGTGATCTCCCCTACGGGTCCGGTGCTACGCAGCCGTCGACTCGGTGACCGCAGCGTCCGCCAGATCACCGACAGTGCGGGCCGACCAGATCTCGTCCTCGGTCAGTTCCACCCGGAAGTCGTCCTCGATCTTCACGGATATCTCGATGAGTGCGAGAGAGGTCAGGTGGAGATCATCAGTCAGCACAGATCCGGCGGTGATGTCACCGGCCTCCACACCGGAGACATCCTCGATGATCTTCACTATCCGGGACAGGGGAGTGGCCTCTGCCGGTGAGGATGTGGCAGCGTCCTCCCTGACCTCGGTTGCCCCGCCGAGGGCTGCGATGAGCCTCTCCTGTGCCTCACGTGAGATCTCCAAGGGACCACGGACCTTTCTGCCGTACCGGCGGTGAGCTGCAGGTGAAGAACCCGCCGACAGCAGTCGGCGATGTCTGTCGCCGATACTAGCAACGGTGGGCAGGTAACCACATTCTGAGATCGTGACCCGGCTCCCGGGATCAGGCCTTGGTCGGATCGTTGAGTTCGAGGGACGCTGCGGCGTCCTTCACGACGTCCCAGGAGACCTTGTGTTCACGGGCCAGGGCGGAAAGCACCGCGACGGTGATCGACTCGGCGTCAGAGTTGAAGAACCGCCGGGCAGCTTCCCGGGTGTCGGAGAATCCGAAACCGTCGCAGCCGAGGGTGGTGTAGTCACCGGGGACGTAGGGCCGGATCATCTCGGGAAGTGAGCGTGTGAAATCGGTCACAGCGATGAACGGGCCCGGGGCGTCCTCGAGAACCTCGGTCACATAGGGCCTGGGAATGACGCCGTCGGGGTGCCTCAGCTCGTCGAGGTCCAGCTCACGTGCTTCACGGGCCAGCTCGGCCCATGCAGGAACAGAGTAGAGGGCCACGTTGACGTTGAATTTCTCGCGCAGCAGGACCTTCGCACGGATCGCCTCTGTCATACCCACGCCCGAGGCGAGGACCGTCGCCACCAGATCGGTGGCGGGAGCTTCCCCGGCGTCCCCGGTCGCTCCGGCCCCCGTACCGACCAGACGGTCGGCAGGCGAATAGAGGTAGATGCCCCGGAGCAGGCCGTTGACATCCAGATCCTCCGGTGCGGCCGGCTGCTCCACCGGCTCGTTGTACACGGTGAGGTAGTAGATGACGTTCTCGCCCTTGCCGTCAGGACCCGAACCCTCGCCGTACATGCGGCGGATCCCGTCACGGACGATGTACGCGATCTCGTAGCCGAACGCCGGATCCCAGGACACGACGGCCGGGTTCGTCGACGCCAGCACGGGGGAATGGCCGTCCATGTGCTGGAGACCTTCACCGGTGAGAGTGGTCGCGCCTGCGGTCGCCCCGATGAGGAAACCACGGGTCATCTGGTCCGCCGCCGCCCAGATCGAGTCACCCGTGCGCTGGAAACCGAACATCGCGTAGAAGATGTACAGCGGGATCATCGGCTCGCCGTGGGTGGCGTACGAGGTACCCGCCGCAATGAACTCTGCGACAGAACCTGCCTCGTTGATGCCCTCGTGCATGATGTGACCGTCTCTGGCCTCCTTGTAGGAGAGCATGAGGTCAGCGTCCACCGGCGTGTAGTTCTGGCCGTGGGGGTTGTAGATCTTCAAGGTGGGGAACCAGGAGTCCATACCGAAGGTGCGGGCCTCGTCGGGGATGATCGGGACAAGGCGCTTCTCGATCTCCGGGTCCGCCATGAGCTCCTTGAGTGTGCGTACCAGGGCCATGGTGGTGGCTACCTTCTGCTTGCCCGACCCCTTGAGGACCGCGCGCATCAGTTCGGCGTCCGGGATCTTCAGCGGGGTGTAATCGACCCTGCGCTCCGGGACGGGACCGCCGAGCTCCCTGCGCCGCTCCAGCATGTAGCGGATCTCGGGGGAGTCCGGTCCGGGATTGTAGTAGGGCGGCAGCTTCGGGTTCGCCTCGAGCTCCTCGTCTGTGACGGGGATCTCCTGCTTGTCGCGGAAACGCTTGAGATCGTCGAGGGTGAGCTTCTTCATCTGGTGGGTCGCGTTGCGCCCCTCGAAGTTGTGCCCGAGTCCGTACCCCTTGATCGTGTGCGCGAGGATGACGGTCGGCTGGTCCTTCGTCTCCAGGGCCCTCTTGTACGCGGCGTAGATCTTGCGGTAGTCGTGACCGCCGCGGCGCAGGGCGAAGATCTCCTCATCCGTCATGTCCTCGACGAGCTTCGCTGTCTCGGGGTCCCTCTCGAAGAAGTTCTTGCGGACGTAGGCCCCGTCCTTACCCTTGAACGTCTGGTAGTCACCGTCAGTGGTGGTGTTCATGATGTGGACCAGGCGACCGTCCTGGTCCTTGTCCAGCAGACGGTCCCACTCGCGTGCCCAGATGACCTTGATGACGTTCCAGCCGGCCCCCCGGAAGAAACTCTCGAGTTCCTGGATGATCTTGGTGTTGCCGCGGACCGGACCGTCGAGCCGCTGCAGGTTGCAGTTCACGACGAAGGTGAGGTTGTCCAGGTTGTTCAGGGATGCCTGCTGGATGAGGCCGCGGGCCTCCGGCTCATCCATCTCACCGTCACCGAGGAAGGCCCACACGTGCTGCTGTGAGGTGTCCCGGATGCCCCTGTCATGGAGGTACTTGTTGAACCGTGCCTGGTAGATGGCGTCCATCGGGCCCAGACCCATGGAGACGGTGGGGAACTCCCAGAACTCCGGCATGTCCCGGGGATGAGGGTAGGAGGGCATGCCGTGTCCGGGCCTGGACTTCTCCTGGCGGAACCCGTCCATGTCCTCCTCGGACAGGCGCCCTTCGAGGAAGGCGCGGGCGTACATGCCGGGCGAGGCATGGCCCTGGAAGAAGACCTGGTCGCCGCCGCCGGGATGGTCCTTTCCGCGGAAGAAGTGGTTGAAGCCGACCTCGTAGAGAGCTGCCGCGGACGCGTAGGTGGAGATGTGTCCGCCGACACCGATTCCGGGGCGCTGGGCGCGGTGAACCATGATGGCGGCATTCCAACGGATCCAGCGACGGTACCGCTTCTCCATGGCTTCGTCACCGGGGAACTCGGGTTCCATCGTGGTCGGGATGGTGTTGACGTAGTCGGTGGACAGCAGCGGAGGAAGGGAGACCCGGCGGGCGTCCGCCCGCTCGAGCATCCGGAGCATCAGGTAGCGGGCCCTGTCGGGGCCCGCCTCTGACAGGAGTCCGTCGAGGGAGTCCATCCACTCCTGGGTCTCATCCGGGTCGGAGTCCTTGAGGTAGGACGCGACGCCGTCGCGGATATTACTGAAGTTGCTGTCGTGGGCAGGGCTCATGACGTTCCTCCTGGTCTGCGGAATCAGTGTCGTTCCTGAGGCACAGCGGTGGCGGCCGAAGGAACGCGGTCCCCCCGATCCTAGCCCCGTCCGCGGTACTCGGTTCGGGGGAGAAATCACGGGGGTGGCAGGGGAAAGAAACGCCCAGGTCTGGTGCGGTCACGCTCGATCACCTACTATTCAGACCCATAATGCTCGAAAACTTACGAAAGGTCAGGGACAAGCCAGTGGGAGACGCCGCAGGGGCGACGGTGGGCAGTGAGAACGGCTGGGCGGAGCTCATGGATGTGACGGGCGGCCAGATCGTCCAGGAGCTCGGCTGGGACGAGGATGCCGACAACGGGATCAGCGAATCCCTCGAAGACGTCATCGGCAGTCAGCTACTCGACGAAGAGACCGACGAGATGGTCGACGTGGTCCTCCTGTGGTGGCGCGCCGACGACGGCGACCTGGTGGACGGTCTGGTGGACGCCACGAGGAACCTCGGCGAAGCGGGCCGTATCTGGCTTCTGACTCCCGCCGCGGGTACCGCGGGTACCGTGGATCCCGGAGAGATCGCGGAATCTGCGCAGATCGCCGGCCTGGTCCAGACGACCTCCACCCGACTGGGGTCCTGGCAGGGGGCCTGTCTGGTGGCGCGTGGAGTGAAGCGCTAGAGTCTTTCCGGTCGGCAGTAGGCGATGCTGCTGTCTGGCGCACTTAGCTCAGTTGGAAGAGCAGCTGGTTTACACCCAGCAGGTCGGCGGTTCGAACCCGTCAGTGCGCACAGGGGTACACACTTTCGGGGGTAGACAAACGGTGGAATGTCTGTCGTACTGCGACAGGTGCCGTTTCCGGGTTGGGTAATCCTCCGGGCGCGACTAGCCTTACCTAACTGAAGAAGGCTGTGCTTTCAGAAGTGTCCGCCGTGACCAGGAGAATCCCACCTATGTCGTCCCCCCGCTCGCTCCGTCTCGCTTCGGCGGCAGCACTCGCTGCCGCGATGCCCCTGGTCGGAGTTGCTGTCGTCCCCGCCTCTGTCCTACCTGCCGCTGTCGCGGACGACACCTCGCAGTGTCGTGCAGTGTCCGCCGCGGACATGGCCTGGGGTATCAGGCAGTCGCTCCGGAACTACCTCACCGGTCCGATCGCCGCAGGAGGCTGGGATCTGGACGGCATCACCTACACCGGTGCCACCGAGAACGCCGAGGACGGGGCGTTCCACTTCACCGCCGATCCCCGCGGGTCCCGTGTCGAGGGCGACGCCGCCGACCTTCCGATGGGCGGGACGATGCACCTGACCGGACACGGGGGAATCATCAACGTCACGCTGTCGAACTTCGAGCTGCAGATCCGGGGCAACCGGGGTCAGCTCCTCGCCGACGGACGGTACCTGGCCGCAGATCCGGCGGCGGTGGCGAGCCTCGTCGGCGGGCCTCCTGCGTTCACGCAGCAGCCGGTCGCGACATTCACCTTCGACAGGACTCTCACCCAGGCCGGGTCAGCGTCCGGAAGTGCCGTCCTCACCGGAGCCAGCTGGATCCACGAGAACCTCAACAAGGGTCTGCTGGGCTCGTACGGCGAGGGCAAGAACGAGGGCGACCCGGTCGTCGTCACCGTGAAGACCTCGGGCCCGGGGGACTGCGGTGTGGACAGGAATGCGGTGATGGCCTCCTCCGCAGGTCAGACCGACACCGTGGAGAGCCCGGCCGCGTCTGCCTCGGGCACAGCCGCCGCTGCCCAGGCGGGCACACCGGCTGCCCAGGCGCTTTCGCCGGTGACCGGGGCGGCAGCGGGAGGTACGCCCACGGGCACCGGATCCTGCACCGTCGCTGACGCGTCGGTGGGTTGGGGGCTGAAGAAGTCCTTCCGCAGCTACCTCACCGGGCCCATCGCGATGGGACGCTGGGACCTCGACCAGGTCGGTTTCAGCGGTTCCGAAGGCGGAGACGACGGACAGTTCCGGTTCACCGCGGACCCGTCGGCGGTGAAGCTTTCCGGCGGGGACGCCGACATCCCGCTGAAGGGGTCCGTCCACCTGACCGGTCACTTCGGCGCCCTGGACATCACCTACAGCAACATGGTCGTGAAGGTCCGCGGCACCACCGCCCAGTTCATCGCCGACTACCGGTCGAACACGGTCTCCAGCTACACCGCCGGTGCCCAGGTCACCGGCGCAAAGACCGGGACCCAGGTCCCGATCGCCCAGTTCGAGCTGACCTCGCCGATCTCTGCGGCAGGTGGCTCGGTGAAGGTCTCCGGTCCCGGTTACATCACCGAGGACGGTAACCAGTCCCTGGGCGGCAACTACGGGGAAGGGAACAACCAGGCCGACCCCATCGACATCACCCTCGACACCTCCGGAGCGGGCTGCGCCACGGGGGCCGGATCCCAGTGGCTCGGCGGCATCACCTCTGCGGGGGCGGCGTCCTCCGGAGGGTCTGCGGCTTCGGCCGGTGTGGCCGCCGCCGGCACCCCGGACCTCAGCGTCACCCCGAGAGTCTCCGGTATCACCTCCGCAGGTTCGACGGGCTCCGCCGGAACGTCCGACACCACCTGCCAGGCCTCTGACGGTGACAGGAACGTCGTGGAGACCAGGATGGGCTGGGGGATCAAGGATTCCTTCCGGTCGTACATCAAGGGTTCCATCGCCAAGGGTGACTGGACCACCGGCGGCGGTGCCGTCTACAGCGACGGGAACTTCGTCTTCAGCGGGTCCGAGGGCACCCTGAAGGTGTCCGCTGGTTCCGTGACCTCGGGGACGCTGAAGTTCGGTGGCTCCGTCACCTTCACCGGTCACGAGGGGGTGCTCCACACCGTGGTCTCCGACCCGGAGATCCGTCTCAACGGTGGCACAGGGACCCTGGTCGCCAATGTCAGCTCCAACGACACTTCCGGAAATCCCCACGACTACGGCCGCATCTCCCTCGCCGACCTGTCCCTCTCCGGGGTCAGCCTGGAGGGCGGGATACTCGACGGCAGTGCCTCGGCGTCCCTCAGCGCTGACGGATCCACCGCACTTGCCGGCTACTACTCGGCGGGCGAGGCCCTGGATCCGGTGAGCTTCCGGGCGGCTGTCTCCGACAGCTGCGACACGACCTCCGCCGCATCGCTGGGTGACAAGCCCGCCGATGAATCCGACGGAGACGCCGACAAGGACGACAAGGCGGCGAAGGAGCGGAAGCAGGGGAAGGTCACCGTCAACGGCGCTGAAGCGACCGACGGGGAGAACAGCGACACCGGTCTGGTGGCGTTCCTCAAGGATCCGCGTTCCATGGTGCCCAGTGTCATCGCCGTGATCGCTGCGGCTGTCGCCGGAGCCATGGCGGTGCGTCTGCGCCGCACCAACCGCAGGATCGACGAGATCGCGGCCGCCACCGGTACGGGGGTCGTCTCCGGTGGCGGGGAACCCGGCGAGGACGACTGACCCGGATCCGGGTCAGTGCGCCGTCGCGGACTAGACTGGGACCGTGTCTGAACCCCGTGACCGGTCCCCAGTCTCCCCGGATCGCCGCCAGCGGCGACGGGGATGGCGGGCCTTCCTGACCCCGGGCTGGGTCATCACCGCCGTACTGTCGCTGGCTTTCGCCTATGTGGCGTTCACGGTGCTCGCCCCGTGGCAGCTCGGGAAGAACTCCGACACCCAGAAGTTCAACCACCGCCTTGAGGCGGCGCTGGAGCATGACCCGGTCCCGGCGTCCTCGGTGATGCCCCGGGACCGTACTCCGGCGGGGGAGGACCGGGAGTGGACCAGGGTCTCACTTCAGGGGGTCTTCCTCCCGGACGACGAGGTTCTGCTGCGCAACCGGCCGGTGGACACGTCGCCCGCGTTCCAGGTGCTCACCCCGTTCCGCACCGACGACGGGCTGACTGTGCTGGTCAACAGGGGTTGGGTCAAGCCGTTGGGGGGCGGTACCGGTGTTCCCGACCTCACGGCGGCACCGGCGACGCCGATCACCGTCACCGGCTACATCCGCAAATCCGAGGCACTTCCGGACACTCCTCCGATCACCGACCAGGGGCGTGTCCAGGTCTACGGAATGAACACAGTGCAGATCGGCGATCTGACGGGACTGCCGTTGGCGTCCGATTATGTGCAGCTCGACGAGGAGTCCGTTGAAGGCAGGGCGGGTGAGGGGCTGACCCCTGTCCCGTTGCCCACCCTCGATTCGGGGCCCTACCTGTCCTACGGCATCCAGTGGATCGCGTTCGGGATCATGGTTCCGGCGGGGCTGGGCTATTTCGTGTGGGCGGAGATCCGGGAACGGCGGCGTCACCGCGACGAGCTTGCGGCGGCGCAGGTTCCTGCCGCCGGTGCGGGACCGGTCGGAGGCTCGGAGGCAGAGAGTTCGGCGGAGTCCGGGGAGGTCCGTGACGCCGGGCATCCGCCCGGGACTTCGGACCAAGCAGGCACGGCCGGCGCTGACGGCACGGCCGACACGGACAGAGCTGCGGCCAGCAGGGAGCAGAAACTCGCGCAGCGCTACGGACAGACCCGGAACCGGGCGTTCCGGGACCGCAACGCACGCGACGAGGAAAGGTTCTGACTGGAAACTGTACGGTGTTCAAGTTAGAGTGTGTGCCATGACGGACATACTCACGACTGCACGTACCCGCGTCCTCGACGAAGGACGCGGCCTCGACTACGACCAGCTCCGCCGCGTCCTCGAACTCCCCGACGCCGACATCCCCGAACTGCTGGCGCTCGCCCACGAGGTGCGGGTCCGCTGGTGCGGTGAAGAAGTCGAACTGGAGGGCATCGTCAGCCTGAAGACCGGGGGCTGCCCGGAGGACTGCCACTTCTGCTCCCAGTCCGGGGTGTTCGATTCACCGGTGCGCTCTGCCCGGCTCGACATCGCCCAACTGATTGAACAGGCACGGCAGACAGCCAAGACCGGGGCAACCGAGTTCTGTATCGTCGCCGCAGTGAAAGGCCCGGACGAGAACCTGATGTCCCAGGTCGAGAACGCGGTCAGTGAAATATACGCGAACGTCGAAGGTATCGACGTCGCGGTCTCTGTCGGAATCCTCTCCCCGGAGCAGGTCGGCCGTCTCAAGGCGGTGGGGGTCCACCGGTACAACCACAACCTCGAGACCGCGAAGAGCTACTTCCCCCGGGTTGTCACAACCCACACCTGGGAGGAAAGGCGCCGAACCCTGGAACTGGTCCGCGACGCGGGTATCGAAGTCTGCAGTGGCGGCATTCTGGGAATGGGGGAGACACCCGCGCAGCGTGCGGAGTTCGCGGTCCAGCTCGCCGAACTCGAACCCGACGAAGTTCCGTTGAACTTCCTCGACCCCCGGCCCGGAACACCGTTCGCAGACATGGAGGTGATGGACGGCAGGGACGCCCTGCGCGCTGTTGCGATGTTCCGGCTCGCCATGCCGTCGACCACTTTGCGGTTCGCCGGAGGACGCGAGCTCACCCTCGGAGACATGGGGATAGAACAGGGACTGCTGGGAGGTGTGAACGGGGTCATCGTCGGCAACTACCTCACCACCCTCGGACGACCGGCCGAACTGGACCTGGACATGGTCGACCGTCTGCGCCTTCCGATCAAGGTCCTTAGCAGGAGCGTGTGATGCCGGCGAACGGTCAGAAGACGGGCAGTCGCCGCCGCCCGAGGGGGACAGGACCCTGGGACCCGTGGACAGGTGCAGACCTCGGTGCCGGGGAGTGGATCAGTCACTCCCCGGCCCAGGAGGCGGGACTGGACGTCCCACGCTACTGCCCGGAGTGCGGGCGTCGCCGCACAGTCCAGGTGACGCCGCACGGTTGGACAGCTGTGTGCCCCAGACACGGGGAGACCTCGTCGGCCGAGTCAGAGCAGCGGTGACGGGGCACGTGCTGGCAGGCAGATCTGTCAGGCAGACGGTGCCCGCCTGACCCGGTCACGGGCCCACGCGACTATTCCGGGCAGGGCGTTGTCGAGCTCTCGTCCGGCACGGTCGAAATCGGCGTCATCCCCGTAGTACGGGTCCGCCACCTCCCGGTCTCCGGCGGGACTGAAGGACCGGAACAGTGCGATCCGAGCGGGGTCGACACCGGCCTTCTCCAGGGCCTTCCGGTTCGAGGCGTCCATGACCAGGAACAGGTCGGCGTCCCGGTGCTCCGGACCGAACTCTGCCGCAGCATGCCCGGAGGCGGTGTACCCCTGTCTCTGCAGCCAGGCGGCGGCCCGTGGGTCGACAGCCTCACCGACGTGCCAGCCCGTGGTTCCGCAGGAGTTCAGACGGACCGCATCCCCGAGCCCGGCGTCCTGCAGAGCCCTGCGCAGCATGATCTCACCCATCGGTGACCGGCAGATGTTGCCTGTGCAGACCACGCATATATGTGGCCTGTCGTCGGCCCAGTCTGCGACGACCCGTTCGAGTTCACCGACCTCCGCCACTGACCAGTCCGAGGCGGCGTGCTCGTCGCGGCCACCGTAGCCCCAGTCCACGAGAATGCTCCGGACACCGTAGGCGTGCGCGCCCTCGACATCGTGGATCCGGTCGCCGACCAGGAGAATGTCACTGCGGTTGGAGGGACCGCCTCCGGCCACCGGTGTCGGGTCGAGGCCCAGGCTTTCGAGCGCGTAGCCTACGACCTCGGTTTTCGTCCGGCGCCCGTGTTCGCCCTCGGTGGCCGTGGCGATGACGTCGAAACAGTTGAGGACGCCGAGATGCTCCAGCATCATGCGGGCACTCGACTCCACCTTGGATGTGGCGGTGGCCAGGACGATCCCGGCGTCCTTCCAGGAGTACAGGAGTTCCTTCATCCCCGGGTAGGGACGGCAGTTGCGCCAGCCACCGCCCGAGTAACAGGACCGGTAGTCCGCGTAGGTGCTCTCCAGCAGACTGCCTGTGAGCCCGAGTGACTTCAGGGTGTCGATCATCGGGGGCCCGGCGATCCTGCGGACCTGCTCCTCCGGAGGAGCCTCGGTACCGTTGGCGGACAGCGCACGCAGGAAGCAGTCGCTGATCCCGGGGAGGGAGTCCACCAGGGTCCCGTCCACGTCGACAAGAATGTACCGGGGTGAATGTCCCGGGGCCGGGGGAGTGTCCGATGAAGCTTGCACGTTCACCAGAGTGCCAGAAAGAGGGACGCCGTGTCGCCGGGGGCAGCCGCTCCGGCCGGCAGGGCCGCTCCTTCCGGCTATCCTCGGTGGGGTGAACAACATCGGGACAGCACCTGCCACCCCACCTGCCACCTCGCCCGGCAACCGACCCGGCAACCGACCCGGCACACTGACCGTCGGGCAGGTCGTCGACGCCGTCGAACATCTCTACCCTCCGCAGCTGGCGGAGTCCTGGGACGCCTGCGGTCTGGTGTGCGGGGATCCCGCCGATCCCGTCCGGAAGCTGCTTGTGGCCGTCGACTGCACGGATGGGGTGGTCGAGGCTGCGGTGTCGGCCCGGGCTGATTTCCTCCTCGTGCACCACCCTCCTCTGCTGCGGGGGGTGACCGGGGTGCCGGTGACCCACCCCAAGGGTCGACTCGTGCACCGCCTCATCCGGCAGGGTGTGGCACTGTACGCCGCCCACACGAGCGCGGACGCCGCGAGACCCGGTGTCGCGGACCGGCTCGCGGAACTGCTCGGCGTCACCCCCGGTGCACCCCTGACGCCTGTTCCCGACGGTGTCGACCCGGAGACGGCGACGGGGATCGGACGGGTGGGAGCCCTCGACACCCCGATGACACTGCAGGAGTTCACCGACCGGGTCGCGGCACGGCTGCCCGCGACAGTGTGGGGGGTGCGCGCCGCCGGCGACCCCGACCGGGTTGTGCGCAGGGTCGCCGTCGCCCCGGGTGCCGGGGACAGTTTCCTCGGCACCGTCGCGGAAATGGACGTGGACTGCTATGTGACCTCCGACCTTCGTCACCACCCGGTGGACGAGCATCTGCGGGCCGGCGGGTGCGCGGTGGTGGACACCGCCCACTGGGCGAGCGAATTTCCGTGGTGCAGGTCCGCGGCAGATCTGCTCGCCGAGGAGCTGCCGGGACTGGACACCGGGGTCATCGACCTCAGGACAGACCCCTGGACCCTGCACAGGTCCTCACCGGGGACCGGCGGCAGAGGAGAAGGTGACGGGCAAGGTGACGGACACCGTGAATTCTGACCATCCGGCACATGACCCTGTCCTTCGCGGCGGGGACCGGGACACTCTGCTGACTCTTGTCCGTGTCGACGAGAGGATACGGCTGCTCAAGGCCAGACTGGACGCCCTGCCCGAGACGGCGGAGGTGGAACGCCTGGAAGAAGCGGAGGCGGCCCGGCGGCGCAGAGAGATCGGGACCCGGCGCATCGCCCACGACATCTACGGCACCCTCCGGCGTCTGAAAGCGGACTCCGCCAGGCTGCGGGAGCGGCGGCGCGACGACATCGCCGGGCTCCGGGCCGTCACGGACCCGGTCCGGCGCCGCGACCTCAGACATGACCTCGAAGTCGCCGAGCGTCGGCTCGCCGAACTCCGTGAAGACATCGCACGGGAGCAGAGGACCCTCGCCACTTTCGGGCACGCGTTGGACGGGGCAGAGGATTCCCGGGAGGGAAACCCGGGACACGCCGGAGACGGTGCGACCGGTCACGGGGACGCCGGCAGGCACGGTGACACGGACGCAGGTGCCGAGCTGGCGCGTGCCCGCGAGGAGGAACGTGCCGTGACCGGTGAGATCCGACGCCAGCTCACCGAACTCGCGGCGCGGTCAGTGAGGCTGAGGGCGGCACTGCCGCACGAGATTCTGGTGCGCTATGAGCGGTGTGAACGTGACCAGGGGATCGGCGCCGTCGAACTGGACGGTTCCACCTGCAGATGTTGCTGCATCCAGCTGGACACCGCCACCATGCGCCGGTTTGCGGGGACCCCGCCGGACTGGCTCGTCTCCTGCCCCGAGTGCGGGGTCCTCCTGGTCCGTGCAGTCAGCTCCGGAGGTGCCGACCATGTCTGACCGGCAGAGGGAGCAGAGTCCGCAAACCTCCGCGCGACCCGGGTGGTTCGGTTCGGGAGCCCGGCCGCTGCGTGTCCTGCTGCTGCGTCACGGGCAGACGCCGATGTCAGTCGCCGGTGTCTTCTCGGGCAGGAGCGACCCCGAGCTCACGGCGCTCGGCCATGCCCAGGCGGAGCGTGCGGCGTCCTGGCTCAGGGTCAGGCAGGACGCCGGGGAGGGCATAGACGCCGTCTACACCTCACCGCTGGTCCGCGCCCGACAGACCGCGGACGCGGTCGCGGAGGAGCTCGGCATCGAGCCCGTGACCACCCCGGACCTCATCGAGACCGACTTCGGGGTCTGGGAGGGGCTGGAGTTCGACGAGGTGCACCGCCGTTGGCCCACGGAACACGCGGACTGGGCCGCAGACCCCTCGGTGTCCGCCGTGGGCGGTGAGAGCATGGACGCGGTCGCCGCGAGATGCGGGAGGCTGATCGGGAGTCTCGAGAGGTCCGGCGGCGACGGCGGGACCTGGCAGGGACGGACTGTGCTGCTCGTCAGCCACGTCTCGCCGATCAAGGCGATCCTGCGGACGGCCCTCGAAGCTCCCGCCACGGTCTACTCGACACTGCACCTCGATCTCGCCGGGTTGTCCGTCGCCGAGTTCTACCCGGACCGGTCGGTGGTGCGGGAGGTCAACGACACCCATTATCTGCAGGGGCTGTGACCGTGTGGTCCGGTGCCGCTGCTATGGTTGTCGACGTCGAGAGGGTCGGGTGATCGCGCCCACCGGAACCGCACCGTCAGCAGGTGAAGGCCGGGGTCGAGGAAAGTCCGGACTCCTCAGAGCACGGTGGTTGTTAACGGCAACCCGGGGTGACCCGCGGGCAAGTGCCACAGAGAATAACCGCCCGGAGACGCCCGGACCTGTGTCCGGGTGATCTGTCCGGGTAAGGGTGAAAAGGTGCGGTAAGAGCGCACCAGTGTGCCGGGTGACCGGTGCAGCTGGGTAAACCCCACCGGGAGCAAGGTCACGTGGTCGCACCGTAACCCCGTCAGGGGCCGGTGGTGCGACGTGCCCCGACGGCTGCTCGTCGGACAAGGGGCAGGTAGACCGCTGGAGGCGGCCGGTGACGGTCGTCGTAGATGGATGATCACCACCACCCGGGTACCTGAGGGTGCCCCGGGCGGTACAGAATCCGGCTCACAGACCCCCTCGACACCCACGTCTAGAATTGACCGGCGTGAAAGAAAACCAGGACGCCAGACCGTGGCTGACCCGGACACTGTTCCCCACGGGAGATGATCCCGACCCCCGGTTCACCCTGGCCAACGAGAGGACCTTCCTGTCATGGATGCGGACCTCTCTCGCGTTCATCGCCGGAGGTGTGGCACTGGAGGCGTTGCCGACCGATGTGCTGCCCGGCAGTCTCCGCACCGTGGCCGCGGTGATCGCGATGGGACTGGGGGTGGTTCTTGCCGCGGGTGCGGCGCTGCGCTGGCTGCGTGTCGAGCGGGCCATGCGGGAACGGAGGTCGCTGCCGGCGCCGGCTGTCGTCCCGGTGCTGTCACTGGGGGCGGTGGTCGCCGCCGTGACGGTGGCGGTGGTGCTGTGGATGTGATCCCTCCGGGACGTGTCGTCGATCCGGGTCTGCAGCCTGAGCGCACCAGTATGGCCTGGGGCAGGACGTCACTGGCCTTCATGGTGGCCGCTGCGGTGTTCCTCCGCTCAACGGCGAGTTACGGGCCGCCGGTGGTGGCCGTGGCCGGGGGACTGTTCGCCGTCGCACTGGGCGCAGCGCTGGCACAGAAGAGGCGCTACCGCCGGGCGGCAGAAGGCGTGGCACGGGAACGGGTGCCCGCCCCTGTCGGTGCAGTGGTGGCACTGTCCCTGGGCACCGTGGCACTGGGGAGCGCGGGGCTGTTATTCGCTGTAGCAGGACACTGACGGTACGTGCCGGACTATGGTGGGCGGTATGAGCTCCGATGACACGGGACAGAAGTGGTACTACGACACTGCCACGGGTGAAGTCACCCGGGGTAAGGTCCGGGGATGGGACACCCGTATGGGCCCGTACGATAGTGAAGACGAGGCCCGCAGCGCCCTGGAGACCGCCAGGGCACGGTCTGAGGCTGCCGACGACTGGGACAGGAACTGACGCTCCACGGGGTATCCGGAACACCCGCCGGCAACGGCAGGGATCCGGTCAGAAGCAGTGTTCCGGGGCGGGGAAGGTTCCTTCCTCCACTTCGTGCCTGTAGGCGGCCGCCGCGGCGGTGAGGTCCTCACCGACGGTGGCCCACTGCTTCGCGAACTTCGGACGACGTCCGTCCGCGGGCAGTGCCACCATGTCATGCCACACCAGCACCTGCGCGTCCGTACCGGGGCCGGCTCCGATGCCCACGGTGGGCACGGTGGAGTCCGCGGTGATCTGTGCGGCGAGGTCAGCGGGCACCATCTCGAGCACGACCATGTCGGCCCCGGCGTCCTCCACGGCGTGGACGTCGGCCACCAGCCGGGAGGCGTCCCCGCCCCGTCCCTGGACTTTGAAGCCGGAGAGTGCGTTGACGGACTGCGGGGTGAAACCCACATGCGCGCAGACGGGGATACCGGCGTTCACCAGTGCCCGGATTCGTGGCGCGATACGAACTCCGCCCTCGATCTTCACCATCGCGGCACCGGAGCGTCGCAGCATCTCGGAGGCCGAGAGCACGGCCTGCTCGTCGGAGGCCTCGTAGGTGCCGAACGGGAGGTCAGCGATGACGAGTGCATTCCCGGAGCCCCTCACCACCGCCGCGGTGAGCATGATCATCTCCTCCAGGGAGATCTGCTGGGTCTGGGGGTAGCCGAAGACGACATTGGCGGCAGAGTCCCCGACCAGCAGGCACTCGACACCCCCCTGGGTGAGTGCCCGGGCCGTGGAGTAGTCGTAGGCGGTGAGCATCGCCCACTTCTTTCCCTCGGCTTTCTTACTTCGCAGGTCGGCGATGCGGACCTGCCTGGTGGGAACGAGGTATCCGGTGGCGGGAGAGCCGGCAGTGGAGTCAGACATGTCACAGTATTGTGCCACTAACACTGGACCGGTGTTAACGGCATGTAACTTCCCGTGCGTGGGGTGGGGGAGGCCGACACCGGTACCCCTTCCGTGGATACGATGGGGGCATGAGTCGTCAACAGGAATTCGTTCTCCGTACCCTCGAGGAACGGGACATCCGTTTCGTCCGCCTCTGGTTCACGGACATCCAGGGGTACCTGAAGTCGGTGGCAGTCGCCCCTGCCGAACTTGAGGGCGCATTTGAGGAGGGTATCGGCTTCGACGGCTCCTCCATAGAGGGCTTCTCGCGGGTGGTCGAATCAGACACCATCGCCCGCCCCGACCCGTCCACATTCCAGATCCTGCCCATCGACGGGGCGGACGGTGACAGGAACCTCACCGCGCGGATGTTCTGTGACATCGCCATGCCCGACGGCGAGCCCAGCTGGGCCGACCCCCGCCAGGTCCTGCGAAGGCAGATGAACATTGCAGCTGACCAGGGATTCAACTGCTACATCCACCCTGAGATCGAGTTCTTCCTGCTCAAGAACCAGGACGGTGAGGACGGCCGGCCCCTTCCCGCCGACACCGGAGGATACTTCGACCAGGCCGTGACGGACGCCGCCCCCCAGTTCCGTCAGGATGCGATCACCGCTCTCGAATCGATGGGGATCTCCGTCGAATTCTCCCATCATGAGGCGTCCCCGGGACAGCAGGAGATCGACCTGCGCTTCGCTGACGCACTGTCGATGGCGGACAACATCATGAGTTTCCGCTACATCATCAAGCAGGTCGCCAACCGGAACAATGTGCGTGCGACGTTCATGCCGAAGCCCTTCTTCGACTACGCGGGTTCCGCGATGCACACCCACATGTCCCTGTTCGAGGGTGAGTCGAACGCCTTCCACGACCCGGACGACGAGTTCTTCCTCTCCTCGACGGCGAAGTCCTTCATCGCCGGAATTCTGGAGCATGCGCCGGAAATTTCGGCGGTCACCAACCAGTGGGTGAACTCCTACAAGCGTCTCACCAGCGGTGCAGAGGCCCCGACAGCAGCCACCTGGGGTGCGGCGAACCGGTCCGCACTGATCAGGGTGCCGATGTACACGGTGAACAAGCCCTCCTCCCGCAGGGTCGAAGTGCGCAGCCCTGATTCCGCAGCCAACCCCTACCTGAGCTACGCGGTGCTTCTCGCCGCAGGTCTGCGGGGCATCCGTGAAGGCTACGAGCTGATGCCCCCGGCCGAAGACGACATCTCCAACATGACCCGACGGGAGAGGATGGCCATGGGCTACAAGGATCTGCCCACCGACCTTGACCTTGCGCTCCGGGAGATGGAGAAGTCGGAGCTGGTCGCTGACGCACTCGGGGAACATGTCTTCGAGTTCTTCCTGCGCAACAAGTGGCGGGAGTGGAAGGAGTACCAGTCCCAGGTCACCCCCTGGGAACTCCAGCACAACCTCGAGTTCTAGGTCGCTCCGGAGGCTCCCGCGGCCGACCTGCGGTCAGCGGGCCCCGTCGGTGACGTTTCTCCGGTAGCTTCCGGGTCCTGTACCGAAGAAGCCGGTGAAGGCTTTGGTGAAGCCCGCGCGGTCGGAGTATCCCAGCAGCCGGGAGACCTCGGACACCGGCCTGCCGGAGGACAGCAGTTCGCGTGCCGCACTCATCCGCAGGTGACTCCGCCAGGTCCGGAAGTTCTGGCCGGTGACCTTTGTCCACGTCCGGGACAGGGCGGACGTGGAGATCCCGGTGAGTGCACTCCAGTCACTCAGTGTCGCGGAGTCGCCCGGAACCCGGAGATGGTGGTGCATGGCGTGGTGGACGGCTGACGTCGCCGCATCACCCCCGCAGGCTCGGTTGTGGGCGTCCTTCCCGGGGCGGATCATGTCCGCCACGAAGCCGTTCCTGCTCCCCAGTCCGCCGAGGAGAGTGTAGCTGCTGACGGATGTGTGCAGCAGGAACGCCGACAGTTCGCCGGGGAGATGCACAGGTGTGACAGAGTCCAGATCCGCAGGAAACGGGGAATCTGTCTCAGTGAACAGCGGTATGACGAGAGAGTCGGCGTCGATGTCGATGACATTGAAGACTCCGGACGGTATGCACAGGGCGTCGCCCCGGGTGAGCGGGAGTCTCCTGTCACCGAGGGTGACAGTGGCGCTTCCCCGGTACACCCATACCGCGACAGAGAAGCCGTTGATCCGTGGCCAGGTGCGCGACGGTGGCAGGGCGGACGGCGGTTCCCCGTTGAGGCGGTCGGACCCGGGGGCGTCGAGAAAGAAGGGTTCCGGCTCCCTGCCGCCGCCCCCGACGTGCGAGATGAACTGTGAAGGGGTCATTCCCACGGACCGTCTGAATGCCCTGGTGAAACCGGCGTGGGTGTCGAAACCTGTCGTCGCAGCTGTCCACGCCACCGGCCTGCCCTCCAGCAGCATCCGTGCTGAGCAGGCCATTCTGGCTTCCGATCGCCACTCGCTGAATGTCAGGCCCGTCTCGGAGGAGAACTGCCGGGAGAGGGTTCTCGGGCTCACACACGTCTGCCGTGAGAAATCCTCCAGGCTCTTCCGACTTCCCGGGTTGGTGAGCAGTAGACGCGCTGTCTCACAGGCCTCACGGGAATGTGGGAGAACGGGCGGGTGGGGGAGCGTGGGAGCGGTGTTTCCCGGGGCGGCATCGAGGATCATTCCCACTGTCCGCAGTCGGGGGCTCGTATCGGAGAGATATGACAGTCCGGCGCAGTAGCAGAGAAGCAGCCGGTCCCTCCACCCGTCGTGGAAACTCATGCGCGCTGAATCGCCGACCGCGGCCATTTTCTGTGACTCGGGAAAGAGCAGCGGGACCAGCAGAGAGTTTTCGTGGACCTCGGCGGAGTGCCGTACTCCCCTGCTGATCCACACCGCCTGTCCCGCGTTGAGCGGGTGGCGGTCACCTGCCACCTCTGTCGTCGACGAACCCTGCAGTTGCCAGAGGAGTACCGCGTGGCGGTGATTGACGATGTCCCGGATCCGGGTTCCACGGAGGGGAGGTTGACAGGGAAAGGTGTACAGGACTGTCCTCCCGGGACAACTGAGGGTACTTAGGTCGCCCTATTATCTGGGGGGATTGTCTGCGAGTCAAGCAGACTGTCACGTGATCCCGGGTGAAAGGCTTATAGGACAGTTATGGTTCCACAGGGTAGATCCGCAGGACGGCGCCGGAGGGCGGCAGCGGCGTTCTTCGCGGCTGCGGCACTGGTTTTCGGCACGGTGGCGTGTTCCGGGGACGGGGAGGACACCGGCAACGGTGACGCGACAGAATTCATGCCCGCAGGTGACGGCAGAAGCAGCTACCCGCTGAAGATCACCACGTCGGTCGGTACGGCAGAGCTTGAACAGCGGCCGGAGCGTGTGGTGACCTTCGGTGGAGTTTCGACGGAGGTTGCACTGTCGCTGGGAATAGTTCCGGTGGCCTCCGACGACTGGACGACATACAGCTCCCACCTCGAGGATGACGGCGCCGCCAGAATTCCGCAGATCATCGATCCGGTGGAATCCGGCGCTCCGACGGAGGCCATTGCCGAGGCAGACCCCGATCTCATCGTCTACTTCTCCTGGAAAGACCAGGGCAGAGACTTCGACCAGCTGTCCTCGATCGCTCCCGTGATCGTGTACGACTCCACCGATGTGGACTGGCGGACCCAGGTCAGGGATCTTGCTCTCGCCACCGACCTGGGTGACGCCGGGGATGCGGCGCTGCAGAAGAACGACACCGCGATGGCCGGTATCAGAGATGAACACCCGGAATGGAAGGGAAAGACCGCGGAGTTCATCTCCGACAAGGGGGGAGGAATCTACTTTGAGTCCTACGGAGGTTCGACCGGTGAGAAATTCTTCCATTCCCTGGGATTCACCAGTCCGGAGGTTGCCGGGAAGTACAATTCCTCGAACTCAGGCACAAAAAACCAGATCAGCACCGAGAATATCGGCGAACTCGACGCTGACATCATCTTCGTCTACTGCAGTAAAGGTATGCCGACATTGAGTGCGAGCTCCACATTCCAGGGCTTCGAAGCGGTGAAAAAAGGCCTGGTGTTCCCGATGGAGTATGACGACCCGGACAACAAAGAGCCGGTTTCCGTGGCAGTCGGACTCCGACAGCCGGGGCCGCTCACGGAGGTCTGGCTGGCGGAGTACTTTGAGCGGCTTCTCGGTGACAAAGTGGCCGTATAGCCCCTCAAAGTGGCTGCGCAGTCCTGTGTGAGGCTCTGCCACGCAGCCCGGTCCCCGGCTTTCTGAGGGCGGCAGTCCGTCCGGCATCACCTATACTGAGGTGACGTGAACCACGTAGCCGGACCGGGTGTGCCCGGAGGGAAGAGGACCGGTACATTGCCGTCGAGATGCCATGTCGTCAGCCCGGAGCCGTGGTCGTCGTCACCGGTGAAGGCGGTGGAGTCGAAGTGAGCCAACCGCGCACCTCACGTCGTGGCGTCCCGTCTGCGGCCTCCCTGGGATTGACCCGGCCGCACGCAGCCGCCGACCTCGCCGCCCTGGGATGGGACGATGAAGACCATCTTGACCTCCTGTGGACCCTTGCAGCCACCGGTGACCCGGACCAGGCACTCAATGCTGTGGTCCGGCTGATGCAGTCGGCGGGGGAGGAGGGGGTGCCCTCTGCAGCGTCCCCGGAACAGCTGCAGCAGAGGCTGGACAACGACCATGAGTTCCGGGTCCGTCTACTGGCCCTGCTCGGAGCCTCCACCCTCCTCGGCGACCATGTCGTCGCGCACCCTGCGTCATGGCCGGAGCTCGGCGAGGCACTGCCGGACAGGGAAGAGATGATGGCGGTGATGCTCTCCTCCGTCGGCGCGGTGGATGTGGAGGGGGTCGACGACGACGGACATGATCTGCACGGAGCCGGTTCACTGCTGCGCAGGGCGTCCTGTACCGGTGCTGAGGCTGACCGGGCCATGCGGTCGGCGTACCGCACACTGCTCGCCCGCATAGCGTCAGCTGACCTGGCGGGGACTTTCGTCCCTCGTCGTGGGGAAGCCCCGACGCCGAAAGGAAGGACCGGCTACCCGGAGACCGTCCCCTTCGAGGTTGTGTCGGAGAAACTCTCCGACGCCGCCGACGCCGCGCTGACGGCGGCACTGGCGGTGGCGGTGGCGACAGTGTTCCCCGAGGGGCCGGTCCCCCTGCGCATCGCGGTGCTGGCCATGGGCAAGTGCGGCGCCAGGGAGCTGAACTACATCTCCGATGTCGACGTTATCTTCGTCGCTGAACCCGCGGACAACCGGGCCACCAGGCTGGCAGGGGAGTTCATCAACATCGGATGCCGGTGCTTCTTCGAGGTGGATGCGGCGCTGCGTCCCGAAGGCCGGCACGGTGCACTGGTACGTACCCTCGAATCCCACCTGGCCTACTACCGGAGGTGGGCCTCGACCTGGGAGTTCCAGGCTCTGCTGAAAGCCCGGCCCATGACCGGGGATCTGGCCCTCGGCCGTGCGTACGTCGAAGAACTGGCGCCGATGGTGTGGACCGCCTCACAGCGTGAGGATTTCGTCCCCGACGTCCAGGCCATGCGCCGGAGGGTCATCGACAACGTCCCGGAGGGGCTGCAGCAGCGGGAGCTGAAGCTCGGCCCGGGCGGCCTGCGTGACGTCGAGTTCGCGGTCCAGCTGCTCCAGATGGTGCACGGGCGTGCCGACGAGAGCCTGCGGGTGCGGTCGACGGTCTCCGCGCTCAATGCCCTCGTCACCGGTGGATACGTGGGAAGGGAGGACGGTCGCACCCTCATGGAGTGCTACCGCTTCATGAGACTGCTGGAGCACCGGATGCAGCTCCGGCACCTCAAGCGCACCCATCTGCTGCCCGAGGACGGTGACACCACCGGTCGTACCTGGCTGGCACGTACTTCCGGACTTGTCGCCGGTGGCACCCGGACCTTGGCCGAGGAACTGGAGGTGCGTGTCCGCGCCACCGGTCTGCAGATCCGGCAGCTGCACAACAAGCTGTTCTACCGTCCGCTGCTCACTTCCGTGGTGGCGATGTCGGTGGAGGAGATCCGCCTGACTCCCGAGGCTGCCAGGAGACAGCTTGCGGCTCTCGGCTACCGTTACCCCGACCGGGCGATGGACCATCTCACCGCACTGGCGTCGGACGGTACCCGACGGTCCCGGATCCAGGCGGTGATCCTGCCGTCACTGATGGAGTGGCTGTCTGACACCGTCGACCCGGACGCGGGGCTTCTGGCCTACCGGAAACTGTCGGAGGCGGCGTCCGACCGGTCATGGTTCCTCCGGCTGCTCCGGGACGAGAACATCGTGGGGCAGCGGTTGATGCACATTCTCGGCACTTCACCGTATGTCACCGATCTCTTCCTGGCGGCACCGGATGCCGTGACTCTGTTGTCCGACGGCGCGACCGGGCCGAAACTGCTGGAGAAGGACGCCGGGGTCATCAGTCATTCCCTGGTCGCTGCAGCGGGACGCTACCGTGACCCGGACAAGGCCATATCCGTCGCCCGTTCACTGCGTCGCACGGAGCTGGCGCGGGTCGCAGCGGCCGATCTGCTGGGGATGATGGACGTTCCCGAGGTCGCGAGATCACTGTCGTTCGTGTGGGACGCTGTGCTGGAGGCGGCACTGTCGGCCGAGATCAGGGCCTGGGAGGACGCCAACCGGCGCAATGCGCCGGCCGTGGTCACCGTGATCGGAATGGGCAGGCTGGGTGGGGCGGAACTGAGCTACCGTTCCGACGCGGACGTCCTCTTCGTCTGTGAACCGGTCCGGTCCGGGGCCGGCAGCAGTGCCAGCAGCAGTTCGGGCGACGGTGGCGGCACCCGTGACGGGGACGCCGACGGTGACGGGTTCGCCGTGACGGACAATGACGCGGTGACCTGGGCCATCGGCATCTGCGACCGGCTGCGTACCCGCCTGGCGAAGCCGTCCCAGGATCCTCCCCTGGAGGTCGACCTCAACCTGCGTCCGGAGGGCCGCAGCGGTCCGACGGTCCGGACGCTGGAGTCCTACGGTGCCTACTACCGGCGGTGGGGGGACACCTGGGAGTACCAGGCTCTCCTGCGCGCGACATGGGTGGCCGGTGACAAGGACCTCGGTATCCGTTTCCTGCGCAGCATCGACCCCTACCGTTACCCGGAGGGGGGCGTGGACGCGAAGACCGTGCAGGAGGTCCGGAGGATGAAGGCCAGGGTGGATGCCGAAAGGCTTCCGCGCGGAGCCAACCGGGCGACCCACACCAAGCTGGGCAGGGGCGGGCTGACGGACGTGGAGTGGACCGTCCAGCTGCTCACGATGCAGCACTGTGACCGTATACCTGCACTGCACAACACCTCCACCCTGGAGGTCCTGGAGGAGATCGGTTCCGCCGGTCTGCTGTCGGAGAAGGATGTCGTGACGTTACGGGAAGCGTGGCTCGCGGCCAGCAGGGCACGTAACGCCCTGGTCCTGTCCAACGCGAAGACTCCCGACCAGTTGCCGCCCCCGGGTGCGCAGCTGGCACATGTGGCGGCAGCAGCCGGCTGGGACCCGGCGGACTCTCAGGGCTTCCTCGACGACTACCTCAAGAAGACCAGGTTGGCGAGAAAAGTCGTCGACAGGGTGTTCTGGGGTGAGGAAGTGGTTGACGCGCGGTACGACGGGTGAGAACGACTGGGGTAGGCTCACCTTCCGTGAAATCGCATTCGGAGAACCGGACCGTCCTGGAGCACCGGACGGCGGTCCGCTGGACGACGGTCGGGGTCCTGCTCGTGGTCCTCGTCGTGGCGGTACTGGTCAACCTGGTCCTCGGCCAGTACGCGCTGTCTCCGACGGAGGTGGCACGGGTACTTCTGGCAGGGCCGGGCGACACTTCACTGGAGGGGGGCAACGTCATCTGGCATATTCGTCTGCCTCGGATCGTGCTGTGCCTCCTCGTCGGCTCCGGACTGGCGGTGGCCGGTGCCCTGCTGCAGGGGTTGTTCGGGAATCCTCTGACCGAGCCCAGCGTCATCGGGGTGACCTCGGGAGCCGGTGTGGGTGCGGCACTGTCCATCGTCTTCAACCTGTCTTTCGTCGGGGCGGCGACGACCCCGTTGCTCGCGTCCGTGGCCGGCGTCCTCACCACGGTGGCGATCTACCGGCTGTCCCGGATCCGGGGTGAGGTCCAGGTGCTCACCCTGGTTCTCACTGGAATCGCGGTCAATGCGGTGGCGGGGGCAGCGATCTCCTTCATGATCTTCCTGGCGCCCACGTCGTCGAGGGAGCAGATCACCTTCTGGCAGATGGGGTCGCTCAACGGGGCGATGTGGAGCCAGGTCGCGGTGGTGGTGGTACCGCTGCTGGTGTGTCTCGTGGCGTCCTGCCTGATTGCCGGGCGGATCGACCTGCTGAGCCTGGGGGAGCGGGCGGCCGGGCACGCCGGGGTGAATGTTCCGGCGATGAGGATGTGGATCATCGGCCTGTCCACGGTCCTTTCCGCTCTGGCCGTGAGTTACGCGGGGATCATCGGTTTCGTCGGTCTCATCGTCCCCCATATCCTCCGTCAGGTCATCGGTGCCTCGAACAGGTGGCTTGTACCTCTCAGCGCTGTCGGTGGTGCGGTGCTGCTGCTCATCGCCGATCTGGCGGCCCGGACACTCATTCCTCTGGCAGACCTCCCGATCGGGATTTTCACTGCGCTGGTCGGGGGGCCGACATTCTTCGTCCTTCTGCGCCGGATGCTGAAGAAAGGTGGTGTGGCGTGAGCTCACACGACACTGCACCGGAGCCGCTGCTTGCGGCGGACTCCGTCACCGTGTCTCTCGGAGGACGGGAGATTCTCCACGGTCTGGACCTGGCGGTGTACCCGGGGGAGGTCCTGGGCCTGATAGGGCCCAACGGCGCAGGGAAGTCGACCCTGCTGTCCCTGCTCGCCGGCGACACCGAACCTGACGGTGGCGAGGTGAGACTGCTGGGGAAGAGTTACCGGGAGTACTCGCCGAAGGACGCCGCGCGTGCCCGGGCGGTCATGCTGCAGGACTCGACCGTCTCCTTCGCACACCTTGTCAGGGACGTGGTGGAGATGGGCAGGGCAGCCTGGCCACGGGACCCTGAGGCAGACCGGCGCATCGTCGACGGTTGTCTGGCCGAGGTGGGGATGGACCACATGCAGTTCCGGGAGATCACCACCCTGTCCGGCGGTGAGCGTGCCCGTGTCTCCCTGGCCCGGGTGATGGCGCAGAAGGCACGCTGTGTCATGCTCGACGAGCCGACCGCCGCGATGGATCTCGGCCACCAGGAAAGGACGATGCGCAGCGCCCGGCAGTTGGCTGCCGGCGGGGACGGGGTCATCGTCGTCCTCCACGACCTCAATCTGGCGGCACAGTACTGCGACCGGCTCGCTCTCCTCGAACAGGGACGAATGGTCGCGGTGGGTACCCCGCGGCAGGTGTGCACGGCCGACAGGCTGAGCAGTGTCTACCGGTGGCCGGTCAGTGTCGACGAGGTCGACGGGTCCCTGTGGATCAGGCCGACGCCGGACGCCGTACCGGACGGAGTGTAGGACCCAATCAACCGTTCGGTTGATGTGAAGTCAGGTGACCCTTGGTTAGCCTCGGTGTTGCACGATGTCAGAGGACCCCACTTGACGGAGGAACTGATCATGACCACGGCGTCCACCACCCTTCCCGTCCCCAGTCTGTCCGACCGGCTCCGCGAGGAGACGCGCCAGGCACACGACAGGGCGGAGCACTCCGCCTTCATGGTGAAGCTGCTCGCAGGTGAGCTGGACGCTGACGCCTTCACCGCGCTCCAGGAGCAGGCCTACCTGTTCTACACGGCGCTGGAGGAGGCTGTGTCAGCCTGCGCGGGTGACCCCCGCCTCGCCGGTGTCGCTGACCGACGGCTCGACCGCCGGGCGGCACTTGTCCATGATCTCGGGGTGCTTCACGGCACCGTGGATGCGGAGCCCCTGCCCGAGACTGCCGCATACGTCGCCGAACTGCAGCGCATCGGCCGGGACCGTGACATCCCGGCACTGATCGCCCACCACTACACCCGTTACCTGGGTGATCTGGCGGGCGGCCAGGTGATCGGCCGTCTGATGGGGCGCCACTACGGCGTCCCCTCGGACGGCCTCACCTTCTATGATTTCCCGCACGCCCCGAAACCCAAGGTGTACCGGGACGGGTACCGGGCCGCACTTGACGCCTTGGATCTCACCCCTGCGGAACAGACCGCCCTGCTCACTGCGGCGGGCGAGGCGTTCGCATTCAATTCAGGGGTCTTCCAGGGCCTGGAGCGAACCAGGATGTAACTTCCCGTGAGGTCAGGGTATGCTCACTTCTGTTGTGTCGTCCTCAGGAAAAGTCAGGGCGACGGTGACAGTCCCCGGCCACGGCAGACCGGCAGTCAAGGAAAGGCGGCGGAACAGTGGAGATGAGAGAGACACTGGCGGCGGACGGGCACGCTGACCGTGTCGCCGCCGCCGGAGACCTGGTGGACGCAGTCTCCTCCGCGGCAGTGGACTGCGTGGGCCGCTCCGCCGTGGTCCGCCGCCTCTCGGCGGGTGAACTCCCCTTCGCCGGGCGGGCCGCCTGGTTGGAACAGCACTGGGAGGGGCTCAGGATCCTCCGGGACTGCCCCCTGGTGCCGGTACCCGTACGTCATGAACTGACCACGACCACCGACCGGCTGAACACCGCACTCGACCGCGCCCATGCCGGAGCCCGGTGGCGGGACCGTCATGTCACGATGCCGTCGATGTTCACTTTCCGACGTCACGTCACCTCGCTGAAGGACGCCGGAGATCTTCTCGGTCTCACCGCGGAAGCCCATGTCCGTCTGCTGTGCGCAGGGGTGGGTTCAGGAGTGGCAGGCGCAGAAAGCCACACCCGTTCGACCTCGGCGGTGCGGTCGGTGCTGTGCTCCCTGGTCACCGACGACGAGGATCTGGAGCGGCTCTCCGAGGAGCTCAGCGCGGGTCTGTTCATGGTGATGCAGCACGGCTCCGACGTCTGCCGCGCCTACCAGGGGGCAGGCCCGGACCAGATCTGCGCGGTCACTGTCGCGACGATCCGGCACGCACTGCGGTGAGTGCCCACCATCCTGCCGTGCCGGCGACGAGAAGTACCCCGAGATTTCGCAGCGCAAGGACACCCACCGCCACCGGGGAGGGTGGCACGGTGAGCATCCAGTCGTAGTAGACGGGATAGACGAACGTCGTAAGCAGGGCGGTGGCCAGAACTTCCACGGCGAGTACCGTGACAATCCTCCTCCGGCAAAACACCAGTGCCACCGCTGTAAGAGGTGCCAGCCAGGTGATGTACTGGGGCGAGAACACCTTGTTCGTCGCAATCAGCAGCGCCACCAGGGTGAGGCTGAACGCCAGCGCCTGCTCCGGCGACCAGTCGTCCCGGACCAGTCGGCACACGGCCCAGGACAGGGCGACCAGCACGGTGACCACCGTGGCGACTGTGGCGACCGTCGTCATCGTCGCAGCACCGGGGCCGGTGATCTCGAAACTCTTGGACGCCGCGTAGCTGATACTCCACCGCAGGTCACTGTCGGCGGCGAATGACGCTGCGACCATGACCGGGGTGGCCACCAGCGACTCGATCTGCAGGCCCCTGTCGGACTGGTAGTCCAAGGGGGACAGCAGCACGTCCACCCCTGCCACCATGCCCGTGACAGCCGCCACCACCACCAGTGAGCCCAGGAACCAGAAGACCCGCACCCACGTCGACCGTCGCCGCGCTCCGCCGACCAGTGCCGCACCGAGGACTCCGGGCCACAGTTTCATCATGGTGGCGACGGCCAGGACAACAGTCGCAGCCCGTCGGGCCACCGGCGTGCGCGCGAAGAGCAGCGCAGCGAACACCGCGACGGCCACAGAGGGGAACAGGTCGAGCCGTGACAGTATGATAGGCCCCGACAGGCCGACGAAACCCACCCAGAACCAGGCGGCTCTCAGCCCCCTCCCGCGCTCGACATGAACGAGCCAGCCGGTGAACAGTGCGGAAGTGAGGACACAGAGCGCCATGAACCACCGGACGTAGGCGTCCTCGTCACCGGGGAACAGTGCCACGAGACGGGCGGGGAGCGTGCCGAGGACCGGATACTCGGTCATCGCACCCTCGGCTGTTCCCAGTGCGCCCGAGCGGTAGTACTTGATGTCACCGGTGGACGTGTCGAAGCGGTCGATCCACACCAGAGGGATCGCGTGCGCGAACACCCACGCCAGCCAGAGCACCGGGCGTCGGTGGTGTACCGGGGCGTCCGCGTCCGCCGAAGCGCCGGGCCGGGAATCGGATCTGAGTCGGGTCACGGACCCTGATGGTATCCGCCCCTGGCCCGGGACCGGGTTCCGACACCACCGTGGGGCGGGTGATTTCCATTCCTTCCGTCCCCGGGAGGCGATGCGGTTGTCCCGGGTCTAAGCTGGCTACACGTGCAAGTATCCGCATCCGCCGCAACACCGAACGACCGCCTGACCGGTCGGGCCCTGACCGTCTGGTCTGCGGGCATCCTCGCCTACATCCTGGCGATCACAGGACGCACCTCACTCGGGGTCGCCGGTGTGGAGGCCATGGACCACTTCGGCATCTCGGCGTCCCGGCTGGCGGTCTTCTCCTCGGTGCAGGTGGGCGTCTACGCCCTCGCCCAGATACCCACCGGCATGCTCATCGACCGACTGGGGCCACGCCGGATGCTCGTCGTCGGCGCGCTGATGATGGGCGTCGGTCAGGTCCTTCTGGGCGCCACCGGGTCCTACCCGGTGGCGATTCTCGCCCGGGTGATCATCGGTTCCGCCGACGCCACCGCATTCCTGTCCGTGATGCGGATCCTTCCGGCGTGGATACCCATGCGACGGACGCCTCTGTTCACCCAGCTCACCGGAAGCCTCGGCTACATCGGTCAGTTCATCTCGGCGGTGCCGTTCACCGCTCTGCTCCACGCCCACGGCTGGGAGGTCTCGTTCGTGAGCCTGGGCGCCACCAGCGTCCTTGTCGCTGTCCTGGTCCGGGTGGCGGTACGTGACACCCCGACGCAGCGGGACGGGTCCGTTACTTCGGCGGCGGAGACGGGGAGGCGGGACGGCAACGGTCCCGGCATCGCGGGAGTGCTCTCGTTCGTGTTGCGCCAGCCCGCCTGCTGGCTCGGCTTCTTCATCCACTTCACCCTCATGAGCCAGATCGTCTTCACTCTGCTGTGGGGTAAGCCGCTCATGACCCTCGGCATGGGACTGTCGGACGCCCAGGCCTCTGCGGTGCTGGTGATCAACATGGTGGTCAGTGTGCTGGTCGGCCCGCTGGCGGGGATCATCTCCGCCCGCTCAGGTCGGCGACGGCCCTTCGTCGCGCTGGGGGCCACTGTTGTCGTGGCACTGAGCTGGGTCGTGTTCTTTCTTCCCGACGCCCCCCGAGGGTTCGCCGCGGTGATCGCGATGAACATCATCCTGCCCGCCATGGGCCCGGTGGCGAACTTCGGTTTCGACACTGTCCGTGAGGAAATTGACCGGCGGTTCACCGCCACTGCGACGGGACTGTCGAACATGGGGGGGTTCGTCGCCGCGATGGTCGCGTCCCAGGCGGTCGGTTTCATTCTCGACGCCTCCTCCGACAGCGGAGACTACACCTGGGATGATTTCAGGTACGCCTGGTTCGTCGCCGTGGGGGCGGTGTGGGTCGTCGGCGTCCTCGGACTCCTCGTCAGCAGGCGGGCCATGACCCGCTGGAGGGCGGGCAGGGACGCTCAGACAGTGACTGTGCGGCAGTGACTGGGCGGCGGTGACTGTGCGGCGGTGACTGGGCGGCAACCTCAGTACGTCGGAAGCTCCGGGTGGAGGTCGTGGACCCAGGCGAGAATTCCCCCGTCAAGGTGGGAGGCGTTCTCCTCCCTTGCGGCGAAGTAGGGTGCCGTTGCGTCCATGGCCTGCCCGGACCGGCCTCCGGACTTGCAGTAGAACACCACGTCCCTGCCACGCGCCCGGTCAGGAAGGGCGTCGACACCCCGTTTCATCAGGTCAGCCAGGGGGACGGCCACGGCACCGGGAATACTGACGATGTCGCGCTCCCAGGGTTCCCGGACGTCGACGAGGGCAGCTCCGGTGTCCAGCACCTCTCCCAGTTCTGCCGGGCGTACGGTCGGATGCGGCGCGGCCGCGCAGACTGCGGCAGTGCCGTCGTCCACGGCGGTGACAGGGGGCGCCGCAGGGTCGGGGAGGATCTTCAGCTCGCGGAAGGTCATTGCGAGTCCGTCGTGGATGAGCAGTCGTCCGTAGAGCGGCGTGCCGGTTCCGGTGACCAGCTTCACCGCCTCCGTGACCATCAGTGCACCCACCGTCCCCGGCAGCGAGCCGACGACCCCGCCGGCGGCGCAGCTGGGTACCTCACCGGGAGCAGGAGTGTCGGGGTGCAGGTCCCGGTAGCTGATGCCGTCATGGTCAGGACCGTTCCAGAACACAGACAGCCTGCCGTCGAACCTGAGGATCGAACCCCACACGCACGGGGTGTCGGTGAGTGTGCAGGCGTCCGAGACGACGTAGCGGGTCGCGAAGTTGTCCGCCCCGTCCATGACCAGGTCGTAGGCCCCGATGATGTCCACGGCGTTGTCTGCGGTCAGTCGGGTGTGGTGCTGTTCCACGGTGACGCGGGGGTTGACCCGTGCGACGGCGTCCGCGGCGGACTCCACTTTGGCTCGGCCGATGTCCGGGGTGCCGTGGACGACCTGACGTTGCAGGTTCGACACGTCGACCGTGTCGTCGTCGATGACCCCTATCGTCCCCACCCCGGCGGCGGCCAGGTAGAGCAGGGCAGGGGATCCCAGACCCCCGGCCCCGGTGACGAGCACCCGCGCATTCTTCAGACGACGCTGTCCCTCGGGACCGATCTGGGTGAGGGTGAGGTGACGGGCGTACCGGACGAGCTCGTCCCGGGTGAGCTCGGGGGCAGGGTCGACCAACGGTGCGAACGGCAGGGACTTCGGGTTCACAGTGCCTCGTCCTCCCTGCCGCTCCCGGTGTCGATGCGGCCGTCCATGGGAGAGGACGCCAGGGCGCCGTCGGCCCATGACCGTCTCGGGATTCTGCCGGCGTTGCGGGCCAGGCGTCCGGCCTCCACCGCGAGTTTCATCGCGGTGGCCATCGATGCGGGATCCTGTGCGCGGGTGACGGCGCTGGCGAGCAGCACACCGTCGCAGCCGAGTTCCATGGCCAGCGCGGCGTCCGAGGCGGTGCCCACTCCCGCGTCGAGGATGACGGGCACGTTCGCACGTGCACAGATGAGTTCGATGTTGTGGGGGTTGAGAATGCCCAGCCCGGTACCGATCGGAGCTCCCAGCGGCATGACCGCCACTGCTCCGGCCGATTCCAGTGAGCGGGCGACGGCCGGATCGTCGGAGGTGTAGGCGTACACCTCGAACCCGTCCGCGGTGAGCTGCTCGGTGGCGTCCACCAGTTCGATGACGTCGGGCAGGAGGGTGCGGTCGTCGGAGAGGATCTCGAGTTTCACCCGGTCAGTGCCGAGGGCCTCACGGCCCAGCCGGGCGGTGAGCAACGCGTCCCGTGCCGTGTAGCAGCCGGCGGTGTTCGGCAGGACATCGATCCCCAGCTTGTTGAGCAGGCCGAACAGTGAGGTTCCGGTGGTGGGGTTGAACCGTCGGAGTGCGACGGTGGTGAGCTCGGTGCCGGAGGCGACGAGGGCGTCCTCGAGTACGGTCATCGACGTCGCACCCCCGGTACCCATGATGAGTCTGGATTCGAGGGTGGTGGTTCCGATGGTCAGTGACATGTGGCTGTCTAGCCTCCCTGCATGGCGGTGATGATCTCGACTTCCGCGCCGGCCGCCGGCACGGTGGTGGACCAGCGGCTGCGTGGTACGACGGCAGCGTCGACGGCGACGGCGACGCCCAGCTGGTCGGATTCCGGGTCGTGCCCGGTGATGTCGGCGACGATGTCGGCGACAGTGGTTCCGTCGGCCCACCGGCGGTCGTGGCCGTTGACGGAGATGGTCAGGGCGGTCATGGTGCTGTCCTTTCCCGGGGTGTCCGGTGTCCGTTCGACGGGTCCCCGGATGCAGAGTCCACAACTGCAGGGTCTGCAGTTCTCCGGGGGTCGGTGGCGGCGAGTATTCCGGCGTCCTGTTCAGTCGGTGCGGTTCCGAGTACCAGGCCTGCGGCGAGGTGGCCGCCGAGCGGGGCGAGCAGGATCCCGTGGCGTGAGTACCCGGTGGAGATGACCAGACCGTCGACGCCGTCGAGGCGGCCGATGTAGGGCAGGTCGTCCGGGGTGCCAGGGCGTGCCCTGGCGAGGATTTCGGTGAGTTCGAGGTCAGCTGCCCCGGGGACGAGGACCTGTGCGTCCCGCAGCAGCTGGTAGGCGCCTTCGAGGACGACCCCGTCGAAACTGTCCTCTCGCTCGGTCGCTCCGATGACGATCTCACCGTCGGTGCGAGGGACCAGGTAGACGGGTCGTCCGTCGACCATGCCCCGTACCGTACGTTCCAGCAGGGGAGGACGCCCCGGACGCAACCGGGCACGGAGAATGTCCCCGTGCACCGGCCGGAGTTTCACACAGTCGGCCTCCGGCAGTCCTCCGACCGTGGCGAGGGACACGCCCGGGCACAGCAACGTGGTCCCGGCGGTGATGACGGTACCGTCGTCGAGGCGCACCCCGGTGACAGCGCCGGTGGCGTCCTCACCGGCGCGCAGCACCTCGACTGCCCGCCGTCTCAGGAGGATGAACGGCGGCCCCCCGGCGGCGGCGGACGTCTCCAACGCCTCGATGAGCGAGGGGACCAGGCGGCGGGGGTTGATCTGGTGGTCCCCGGAGACGAGGAACGCCCCCGATATCGTCGGTGACAGTGCCGGTTCCAGGCTCCTGGCCTGGCGGGTGGTGATGCGCTCCACTGTCATTCCGGCGGCCCGCTGGACTTCGGCGAGGTCGGAGAAATAGTCCCTGTCACCAGGGTGTGCACCGATGTCGAGGGTGGGGGTGTCCCGGAAGCCGACATCGTGCCCGAGCAGGTCGGTGAGTTCCGCGACGAGCGGGGGGTACATGGCGGCCGACGTGGTCATCAGGGTGCGCATCGTCGTGTGCTGGTACATCACCTCGCTCACCGCGGCGATCATGCCCGCGGCGGCGCGGCTGGCGCCCATACCGGGTTCAGGGTCCACGACCGTGACCGCCTGGCCTGCCTTGTGCAGGTTCCAGGCGGCGGTGAGACCGGCGACCCCGGCTCCCACGATGACGGTGTCCGGTCCCGTGGATGTGTCCATCAGCTTCCTTTCCTCCGGCGGCATGATCCGCGTCAGGTGTGGACGGTCGACCGGTGCTCCGGTCCTCTCAGCCCCTGCAGGGGCTCCCGTAGTTCGCCTACGGCTACTATTCCACCACATGAGCCTCTCCCGATTCAGCGCCACCCCCGACCGTGACCTGCGTTCCCGACGCCTCGACCAGCTGCGGTCCGCGTCGTTGTACCTGTGCACCCCGGCGAGGGCGGGGCGAGGCGATCTGAGGGACTTCCTGCATGCCGCCTACGACGGGGGTGTGGACATCGTGCAGCTGCGCGACAAGTCCATCGACACCTGCGACGAGATCGCCGCCCTGGAGGTCCTGGCTTCGGTGGCGGAGGAACACGGGAAGATGTTCGCGGTCAATGATCGGGCGGACATCGCCGCCCTGGTGGGGGCGGATGTCTTCCATGTCGGCCAGGACGATCTGACTATCGCACAGGTGCGGTCGCTCCTGGGCCCGGACGTGGTGGTGGGACTGTCCACCCACTCGCTGCCGCAGGCACGCGCCGCGATGGAGGACGCCGAGCTCGACTACTTCTGCACCGGGCCGCTCTGGGAGACCCCGACGAAGCCGGGGCGGGCGGCGACGGGGCTGTCACTGGTGACGGAGACCGCGCAGATGCTGGCTTCGGCCCCGGACCAGTGGCAGCGGGACAAGGTGTGGTTCACGATCGGCGGGGTGAATGCGCAGACACTGCCGGAGGTGCAGGCGGCGGCCGGGGCGGGGGCGGGGGGGCACCCGGTGCGCGCCGTGGGGGTGCGTCCGCTGACTGAGGCCGCCGATCCGCGGGCCGCGGCGGTGGAGCTCAAGGCGACGCTGGGGTGGTGAGCGCTGCAGGGGTCGCGCCGGGTGCCTGCTGCCCGTCCGACCCTGCAGGAACCGCGGCCTTCCCCTCGCTGCCAGTAGTACCGGGACGCGGAAATCAGGTACCTGACTTCCGCCTCCCGGCACTACTGGCGACAGTGATGGGGGACAGGCCGGCTACCGCGGTTGAGTGATTCCCCGGACCGGGACGCCGTAGTGCTTCAGGGTGGACAGTGCGCGGTCGGCGTCTGAACAGGTGACGTCGACGACCCGACGGTTGGTGCGGGTGATCCGGACTCCTGGACCACCGGAGGTGATGAGACCGGTGCCGTTCCCGTTGTGGCGCCAGCCCCAGCCACCCCACTCCATGGGGTTGATTGTGACTGCCTCGGCGTGGGAGATCTCATCGAGGGGAATCTGCTTGTTCGGGATGCCCAGGGCACTGCGGTAGCTGAAGCCACGGCTATCGATGCGCAGCCGCCAGGTGCAACTGGTGAGCATGGCCAGCGCGATGAGGGTGATGAGGACCAGCATCGACCACAGGGGAATTCCGGAGAGGACGCACGCCAGGATCGACACTCCGGTGACCGCGTACAGGAAGGCCTGGACCCACGGGCTCATGGACTCGGTGCGGAACCAGACGACTGATGCGGTGGTGGGCACTCCGAGGTCAGGTACGGAGGTGGCGTCGTCGGGACCCGGGGCGGTGCGAGGGACGGGACGGACCAGCAGAGCCAGCCCCAGTGCGATGACCAGTGGCAGGACAATCGTCCAGACCAGTGTGGTGCTGCTGAGGGAGGCTTCGGCAGGGTCATCGATTCCACGCTGATCCATGATTATCCGTACCTGGAGGACCATCAGAAGAGAGACGGTCCAGGCCATCAGACCTGTCGTGAACCGAGCTGCGTTGCCGACGGTGGCACCACCACGGGTGAACGCGGCGAACGTCGCCAGCGTGAGGACGGCGGACGCGGTGGCCACGGTGATCAGCGACCACGGAGAGGACGTGCTGTCGGCCTCGCCACTACCGGAGAAGTGCGTCGCGACGGTGTCCGGTACATCTCCCAGCAGGAGCACGGTCCAGGCGAATCCGGCGACGATGATCAGCGCCAGAGAAACTGTCGTCCTGAGGAGGTAGCGGCGCTGGGCGCGGAGAATCTCACTGCTGTCCGGGGAGTCGGTCAATGTGGTGGTCATGAGAGGCCTTTCTCGGTGAGCATGCGGGTGATCTGGGACAGGGATGCTCCGGTCCTGCGGGCGGCGAGGACGAGGTCGGTGACGGCGGCATCGACCAGGTCGGGGCCTGGCGCGGGGTCGAGGACGACGGCGCCGCGCCCCCGGCGGAGTTCGATGACCCCGTCATCGCGCAGGGCGCGGTAGGCCTGCAGCACCGTGTTGCGGTTGAGGTCGAGGGAGGAGGCCAGTTCGCCGGCCGGGGGCAGACGGTCGCCGGGGGAGAGTTGACCTGTCGTGACCTGGTCGGTGACCTGCCGGACGATCTGGCGGTACAACGGCGCCGGGTCCGAGTGGTCGATGACGATCAGCATGATTCAAGGCTAGTACAACTAGTACAAATAGCACAATGGTCCGATGCTGCCGACCATCTGCTGGGACGCCCCGTCCCACCCCTGCCGACCAGCCCGAACACCGGTAGCATTCGGTCATGGACACCATCACAGACCCCACAGCGGCCCCCGCCAACCAGGGCTACCCGGTCATCCGCCCCGAGCGCATCGACGGTTCGGACACCGGCGCCATCCGCGCACTCACCGCCGAGGCCTTCGCCCACGCCGACCACGCGACAGGCTCTGAGGCACAGATCATCGACGCACTCCGCGACGCCGGCGCGCTCCGGTACTCCCTTGTCGCGGTCCACGCCGGACGCATCGTCGGTCATGCCGCCGCGTCACCCGTGACTCTCGACCCCTCCGACGACGGGTGGTGGTACGGCATAGGGCCGGTATCGGTGCACCCGGACTTCCAGCGGCAGGGGACAGGCTCCGGCCTCATGCGCGCCCTGCTCGACCTGCTCATCGTCTACGGTGCGACCGGAGCGGTCCTGCTCGGCGACCCGACGCTCTACGCCCGCTTCGGATTCGCCGCCCGTGAGGGGCTGGTCAAGGCTGACCTCCCCCCGGAGCAGGCGGCGTCCTTCCAGGCGCTGCGTCTCGACGGTCGCACCGGGTGCCCACAGGCGACCGTCACCTACCACCCGGCGTTCGACGTGGACTAGATCTCGCCGGCCGGGAGGAAACCGTCGACGAACTCGACAGTCCGGTCAGCGGGGAGAGAAGAGCGGTCCGCGAACACCGTGATGACCTCGGCGACGAGTTCACGGGAGGTGTGGGAGTCCTCCCGCGGCAGGTCCGCGGTCGGTGTCGCGTAACCGACGGCCGGCTCCATGGTGAGCGCGGAAGGCCCGAGGATCAGGTACTCCAGTCCCACGGTGGAGTTGAGCCGGTCATCCACGGTCTTCTTCGCGTCCGCGTAGGGGTAGAAGGAGTCGTTCCCGGGGACCCGGTGGTGGGTGGCGCCGAGGTAGGAGACATTGATGAACCGGGGCGTCTGTCCGGCGTCCCGCAACCGCTCCAGGGAGTCGATCACCGCGAGGGCGGCGTCCCGGTCGACGGCGTAGGTGCGCTCCGGCGATCCTCCGCCGGCTCCGGCGGACCAGACGATGACGTCAAACCGGGCGAGCAGGGTGTCCCATTCGTCCGGGGTGACCCGGGTGATGTCGAGAACCAGGGGAGTGGCTCCCGTGCCTTCGATGTCGGCGGACTGTTCCGGGTCGCGGATCACCGAGGTCACGGAGAATCCGAGGTCGCCGAGCATCGGTGCAGCGAGCAGAGCGACCTTGCCGTGGCCGCCGATAATGAGTGCGTCAGTCATACCCCGTGTCTACGCGTCGATCCCGCCCTTCGCCAGTGCAGCCACCGCAGTCTCCGCGTCGGAGCAGGTCGCCTCGATGTACGTCCCGTCGCTCTTCGTGTTGCAGAACCTCGGCCCGGACGCCCGGATGAGCCCGGTCCCACCGGCCATGTTCGAGCGTGGCCCCCAAGCTCCCCGGTCCCAGGTGTTCACCTCGACCAGCTCCACGGTGTCGATCTCGTCGTGGGGAACTGACTTCCGGGGAACGCCGACCGCCGATGCCCAGTGGAATCCAGCGTCATCGACCCGCATAGTCCAGCTGGAGATCATGACCGACAGGCCCCCGAAGATCGCGACGGAGACGAGGGCGGACAGGGGAGTGAGCTTTCCGTCGACCTGCAGTATGACCAGTACGAACGCCAGGAGTCCCAGGATGAGGGCCTGGACTTTCCAGGGCATCCATTCCCGGTAGGTCCAGACTCCGGTCCGTGCTGAGGACGATACGGTCATCTAACCGTTTTCCCGCTTCGCCAGTTCCCGCAAGCCCGGGGCGACCGAGGCGATCTGGCTGAGCAGCCGGTTGAGGTCCTGGCCGTCACCGACGAGGGTGAGGTTCGCCGACCCGAGGGCCTCGGACAAGGAGGCGACCATCTCGGGCATCTGGTCGACCATCTGCTTGTCGATGATCACGCCCTGGTTGGACGCCACCGCCTCGGAGGTGGTGCGCAGGGCCGCGGCCTCGGCCTCCGCCTCAATGCGCTTTCGCTGCGCTTCAGCCTCCGCGGGCTTGACGACCTCGGCGATCAGCTCCTGCTCCCGGAGGATGGCCTGCTCGGCGGCGAGTTCGGACTGCTTGGCGACGACCTGGCGGTCTGCCTCGGCCTTGGCCAGCGGGCCGGACGCCTCGGCCTCCGCCTTCGCCTGGGCTGTCTGCTTGGTGTTCTCGGCGGTGAGCAGGTCGGTGTCCCTCTGGTACTCCGACTTCAGGCGTGCGGTCCGCTGCCGCTCCTCCTCGATCTCGGCGTCCCTTCGGGCTTCGGCGACCGCCGCCTCCCGTTCGACGCGGGCGAGCTCGGGGGCAGACAGTGAACGGATGTAGTTGTTGTCGTCGCTGATCGAACTGATCTGGAAGGAATCGATCTGCCAGCCGAGCTCGGCCATCTTCGGCTCGGCGTTGGTGAGTACGTCCGAGGCGAGACGCATTCTGTCGGAGATCATCTCCTCCACGGTCATCTGTCCGATCATGGCCCTGGTCTCGCCTCCGAAGATGTCGTAGGCGGCCCGGAGAACCTCTTTCCGGTCGGTACCTTCGAAGCGGCTGGCGGCCCTGGTGATGTGCTCCTTGTCCGGTCTGACCCGGAAGACGACGGTGGCCTCCACCGCGACCTCGACATTCTGGGCGGAAGGTGCGGCCACGCGGACCTGGACGGTGTTCGCACCGATGTAGAAGCGCTGGACGCGGTGGAGCAGCGGGACAGACCAGGCCCCTCCTCCGACGACGATGCGGTAGGGGCTGTCAGGACTGCGGTGACCGAAACCTCCGCTGACGAGAATCGCTTCGGTGGGTTTCGGCACGTCGTAGAGCATCTGTGTTCTTATCCTTCCGCTTGTCTGCCGGCTGGGGAACGGTCACCGGTCGTGTGAGGACAGGCTATCAACCCGACGGACACCCCGGGTGGATCTGTGCGGCCCGGGGGTGGCTGAAAGAGAATTCAGGAAAAGCGTCGACCCGGTCACCGGTGCCGGGTAGTGTCCTGACGTACCGATAGCGGTCAGTGACCGGTATCGACCCAATTGTCGGATGTGAGGAATAACACCAGTGAAGTTGGAGCTCACCCCGGAGGAGACCGCGTTCCGCGACGACCTCCGAGCCGTCTTCCGGGAAGTGCCGGAGGACATCGGCGTCAGATACCGGGCAGGCCGGACCACCAGAGAAGACATCGTCGAGACCCAGAGAATTCTCAACAGGCACGGGCTCGCGGTACCACACTGGCCGGTCGAGTACGGCGGACAGGACTGGACCCCCACCCAGGCGCACATCTACACCAACGAGCTGCAACGTGCGGGAATACCGGAGCCCCTCGCCTTCAATGTCGGCATGGTGGGCCCCGTCATCGCCAACTTCGGCAGCAGGGAACTCCGGGACAGGTTCCTCGCCCCGACCGCCAACCTCGACATCTGGTGGTCACAGGGTTTCTCCGAACCTGGGGCAGGATCCGATCTGGCAGGGCTGAAGACCACCGCCGTGCGTGACGGGGACAGCTACATCGTCAACGGCCAGAAGACCTGGACGACCCTCGGCCAGTACGGGCAGTGGATGTTCCTTCTGGCATGTACCGATCCCGGGGCCGACAAGCCCCAGAAGGGCATCTCCTTCCTCCTCGTCGACCTGGACACCCCCGGTATCGACCGCCGTCCCATCCGTCTCATCGACGGCTCCGTGGAAGTCAACGAATTCTTCTTCACTGACGTGCGGGTGCCGGCGGAGAACCTCGTGGGAGAGGAGAACAATGGCTGGACGTACGCCAAGTTCCTCCTGGGCAACGAGCGTAACGGGATGGCACAGGTGGGGACCAGCCAACGCATGTACACCGCGCTGGTTTCGACGGCCGAGAACAGGACGATCGCCGGTCGTCCGCTGACACAGGACCCGGAGTTCCGGCGCCGTCTGTATGCGGTGAAACTCCGCCTCACGGCCCTGGAGTCCACCATGCTCCGGATCACCGCCGCCAGTGAAGGTGGCCGGCCGAGTCCGCTGTCGTCGCTGCTGAAGATCGAGGGTTCCCGCATCATCCAGGAGCTCGACGATCTCGCCGTGGCGGTCCTCGGTCCGGACGCCGTGGAGATCACCGGCGTCACCGGGAAAGACGCCGCATTCCCCGGAGACGCCGTCGTCGAATACCTCAACCACCGGAAAGTCTCCATCTACGGCGGCACCAACGAGGTGCAGGCCGGGGTCATCGCCAAGGCGATTCTGGGTCTCTAGGAGGACAGGACAATCATGGATCTCTCACTCACTGAAGAACAGCAGATGCTCGCGGACAGTGTCCGGGACCTGTTCACCGCAGCACCCGGGGACCCCACCGCCGGAGGACAGGCCCCGGAGGACGGGCTCGGATTCCGCAGGGACCTGTGGCTGCAGGCCGCGGAGACAGGATTGACCGGGCTGCCCTTCGACGAGAAGTACGGAGGCTCCGGTGCCGGGATAGCCGAGGTCTGGGCGACGACCAGCACGCTGGGCACCCTCGGCGCACCTGACCCGCTCGTCGACGCAGCCTATTTGCCGGGGTGGATCATCAGCGATCTCGGAACCGAGGAACAGAAGCACCACTGGCTGTCCCGGATCTCATCGGGGGAGTCCGTCGTCACCGTCGCCCACGCGGAACCCGGAGTCGGATGGGAAGGGGCACGCTCCACATCTGTGTCAGCGACCGGCGGCACTCTCTCCGGGGTCAAGAGGGCGGTGACGGTTCCGGACGCCGCGGACACCTTCCTCGTGACCACCGGTGGCGCGGACGGCCCCGGCGTGTACCTGGTCCGCGCGGACGCGCCGGGAGTCACGGTGACCCTCCACCGGAATGCCGAATGGCTGCGTACAGGTACGGTGACCTTTGACGGTGCGGAAGCTGAACGCCTGGGGGACGCAGATTCTGAGCTTGTTGCCGCGGCACTCCGCCGCGCCACAGCCCTGGGCAGGATCGCCCAGGGAGGCCGTGCTGTCGGGCTGATGGCGACCGCGGTGTCACAGACCGTGGACTACCTGAAGGTCCGCAGGCAGTTCGGGGTGACACTGAACCGGTTCCAGGTGCTCACCCACCGGGCGGCACAGCTGTACTCTGATGTCGAGCTGTCCCGGTCGATGTCCCTGTGGGCGGCGGCAGTGGCGGAGTCCCTGTCCGGTGGCGCGGGTTCGATGTCCGCCGCCGACCTCGACGAACTCACGGGGTCCGCCCTGGACGCGCATAACTTCCTCCTGGGCCGGGCACGTACCGTGGCAGAGGAGGCGGTGCAGCTCCACGGGGGTATCGGCGTGACCTACGAGGCCGCGGTGAGTCACTATGCGGCGGCACTGACCGGCTTCCGCCAGTTGTACGGGGGAGAACTGGAGTCCCTGGCGGCGGGTACCTCCTCGCCCCGGCTGACGGTCGCGCCGAGTGCCCTGCCCGGCAATGCCATCGCGACCGGAGCGGCAGGCGCACCCCGTAGCTGAACGGGACCGGGGGGACCGGGTCAGACGGGCCCCGGGGGGACCGGGTCAGAATGTCGAGGCGTCGATGACGAACCTGTACCGGACGTCCGACCTCACGGCCCTTTCGTAGGCCTCGTTGATGTGGTCGGCGTCGATCAACTCGATCTCTGCGGCCACGCCGTGCAGGGCACAGAAATCCAGCATCTCCTGGGTTTCCGCGATGCCGCCGACCAGTGAACCCGCCAGCGACCTGCGACGCCCCGTGAGCAGACGTACCGGAACACTCATCGGCCGTGAGGGTAGCCCGATCTGCACCATGACGCCGTCGAAGCGGAGGGTGGACAGGTAGGCTGCGACGTCCAGGTCGACACTCACCGTGTTCAGTATCAGGTCGAAGCGTTCCCTGCATGTGGTCGCGAAAGTACCGTCAGCGGTGGACACCAGGTCGACCGCACCGAAATCCAGCGCCTCGGCACGCTTCGACTCTGAATGGGACAGCACAGTGACCTCTGCCCCCATCGCGACCGCGATCTTCACCGCGACGTGGCCCACCCCTCCCATCCCGACCACGGCGACGCGGCGCCCCGGTCCCGCACCCCAGTGTTTCAGCGGCGAGTATGTGGTGATGCCGGCACACAGCAGGGGCGCCGCGGCCGCCGGGTCGAGGCTCTCCGGGACATGGAGGACGAAACGGTCACGGGTCACGATCTCTGTGGCATACCCGCCCTGAGTCACCAGGCCGTCCCCGTAGGGGTTGACTGACGCATAGGTCATGACAGTGCCGTTGTCACAGTATCCCTCCTCACCTGCCAGACAGGGACCGCAGGTTCCGCAGGAGTCTGAGAAGCATCCCACCCCCACACGTTCGCCGACGGAGAAGTCGGTGACGGCGTCCCCGATGTCGGTGACACGGCCGATGATCTCATGGCCGGGTACGAGCGGCACCGGTTTGGGGCCGAAGTCTCCCCGGACGTTGTGGATGTCCGAGTGGCACACCCCCGAGTACTCGATGCGGATACGGACGTCGTCGGGACGGAGCGCGCGACGGGTCACGGTGACCGGGGTGAGCGGTTCACCGAGGGAGGTGACGCCACGGGCGGCGACGGGGCGGGCGACAGTGCTGTCAGGCAGTGCGGGTGTTGTCATGAGGGTTCCTTCGCGCCGGCCGGGACAGGCCGGGTTCAGTCGTGCAACGGGTCGGATAGGTACCGGGCGGCAGCGGATGGCACCGGGGCCCACCGGGCCGTACCGGGGTGTGGTGAGACCGGGAAAGACGGTCCCGTGAACGCCGAGACCCCCGTCCTCCGGGGAAACCGGCGGACAGGGGTTCGGACGCAGACAGCAGGAGAGACCCGACTAGCAGTCGAAGTACATCTCGAACTCCTGGGGGGTGGGGCGCAGACGCACCGGGGCGATCTCCTTGTCGTACTTGTAGCTGATGTAGGTGTCGAGGAGATCGTCGGTGAAGACGCCACCGTCGGTGAGGAATTCGTTGTCCTCCTCGAGGGCCTTCAGTGCCGCCTCGAGGGAGGTCGGGGCAGTCGGGATGAGGGAGGCCTCCTCCGGGGGAAGCTCGTAGAGGTCCTTGTCGACCGGAGCGTGCGGCTCGATACGGTTCTTGATGCCGTCAAGTCCGGCGAGCATCATCGCGGCCATACCGAAGTACGGGTTACCCGAGGGATCCGGTGCGCGGAACTCGAGGCGCTTGGCCTTCGGGTTCGAGCCTGTGATCGGAATACGCACGGCGGCCGAACGGTTACGCTGCGAGTAGACGAGGTTGATCGGGGCCTCGAAACCGGGCACGAGGCGGTGGTAGGAGTTCAGTGTCGGGTTGGTGAACGCGAGGACCGAACCGGCGTGGTGGAGGATGCCGCCGATGTAGTAGCGGGCGAGGTCGGACAGACCCGCGTAGCCGTTCTCGTCGAAGAACAGCGGCTTGCCGTCCTTCCACAGGGACTGGTGGGCGTGCATGCCCGAGCCGTTGTCCCCGGCGAGCGGCTTCGGCATGAACGTGGCGGTCTTGCCGAACTGGGCTGCGGTGCCCTTGACGATGTACTTGAAGGACTGCAGGTCGTCCGCGGCATGGAGCAGGGTGTTGAACTTGTAGTTGATCTCCTGCTGTCCGCCGGTGCCCACCTCGTGGTGGAAGCGCTCGAGATCGTAACCGGCGCGGATGAGGTTCTTGGCCATCTCGTCACGGACCTCGACCGTCTGGTCGAGCGGGGGGACCGGGAAGTAGCCGCCCTTGATACCGGTCTTGTGCCCGAGGTTGGGAGTGCCGTCGAGATTCGTGTCCCGGCCGCGGTTCCACCAGCCTTCATCAGAGTCGACCTCGTAGAAGGAGTGGTTGATGTCGGTCGAGTACTTGACCTTGTCGAAGAGGTAGAACTCCGCCTCGAGACCGAAGTTGCAGGTGTCGGCGATGCCGGTGGAGGCGAGGTACTCCTCGGCCTTACGGGCGACATTGCGCGGGTCACGGGAGAACGGCTCACGGGTGAAGGGGTCATGGACGAAGAACTTGATGTTCAGTGTCTTCGTCTTCCGGAACGGGTCGACCGTAGCAGTCGCCAGGTCCGGAAGCAGGCTCATGTCGGACTCGTCGATGGTGGTGAAGCCACGGACGGACGAACCGTCGAATGCCAGGCCGTCGGTCACGGCGTCCTCGTCGAAAGCGGCGGCGGGGATCGTGAAGTGCTGCTCCACGCCCGGGACGTCGGTGAACCGGACGTCGACGAACTCGATGTCGTTGTCCTTGATGAACTTGGTGACCTCTTCGGCCGTCTTGAATGCCACTGTGGGACTCCTTGCAGTCATGGTCGGCACAGCCTCGGTAACGCGCGGCAGTGCACCGCGAGTGGCTGAGTCTGGGAAAAAACTTATTATCGGGTTGTTGCCCGGCCGTCAATCCAGTGTTACCGACATGTAACACTCGCCGGGTCCCTGGAGTGAGGGGCCGTATCCAAGCCTACGGGACAGGTTGGGAGGCTGCCACGCTGCCCCGGTAGGCTGTCACCCATGGCGAAACGGCAGAACAACCGGTCAGGCAGCGGTGCGGACAAGGAGGCGCAGCGACGCCGCCGGCAGGAACAGCGGCAGCAGGCCCGCCGTGAACGGAGCCTCGACAGGGCGTCACAGCCGGTGTGGCTCGAAGGTCCGCAGGTGCCCGGTCAGTACGAGGATCCCACCGATCTGAGCCCCTACCCGGGGAAGCTGCTGGGTCTCCCGCAGTCCGGGCCGGGGTCGATCTCGCCGCTGTTCCCCAGGCTCATGGCGCTGCTCATCGACTGGCTGGCGTCCTGGGCGGTGGCGGGGATCATCGTCAGTCAGACGGGGGTGCTGGGAGGTGTGTCGACGGTGACGATGATTGTCTGGATCGTGCTGCGCGTCATCACGGTGTGGTTGTTCGCGCAGTCACCGGGGCACGCGATCATGGGCATCGGGGTTGCCCGGGTCGACAACCCGGACAAGAGGGTAGGCCTGCTCCGTGCCCTGTTCCGCACCATTCTCACCGTGTTCCTCTTCCCCCCGATCATCCAGGACACGGACGGCCGTGGCATGCACGACCGTGCCACGGGTACTGCGGTGATACGGACCCGCTGACCCCGGTGGGCCCCCGGTGTTCGCTCCGGGTCAGCCCCGGCGGTTGCGCTCGGACGCGCGGCGTGCCCGTCGGTTCATGCCCGACATATTTGCCTGACGGGGGAGAGGACCCTTCGGCAGTGCCGCCTCCCTCGAGTGCAGGCGCGAAATCGAGGCGATCCTGTTGTTCAGCGAGTCGACCTGGTCCTTCTTGATGTTCCGCGGGTACTTCATCAGCGCCGTCTGGATCTTGCGGACCTCCACCTCGTCCTCGCCGTCACCGATGTACATGTCGTAGATGGGGACGTCACCGAGGATCCGGGCCAGCCTCTTGCGCTCCTGCGCCATCATCGGACGCAGCCGGGACCGGTCTCCCTCGCCGACGAGCACGACACCGGGCGTACCGACGACCCGGTGGACAGCGTCCATATGGGTGTTGCTCGCCACACCGGTCTCGGTGATCCACTTCATGCCCACACCGGAACGCAGGTTCGTCAGGGCCCATGCCGCAGCGCCGGCCTGGCCCTCAATCTGGTCGTATACGCCGGACTGCAGTCGCCTCGAGAAGATCACCATGGCCACGACGGCGCCGATGAGCAGGCCGAGGATGAGGTTGAACCACCACGCTCCCACGACCAGGCTCAGGAGCAGAAGGACCGCGACCGGCACCAGCACACCCAGCAACATGTAGGGGACGAGCTTCTTGTCCCTCTTGCGCTGCAGCTGGAAAGCCTGCCACATCTGGCTGCGCGTCTGCTTCCGCTGAGCCTTCTTGGCGGCCTTCTCGAGCCGCTTGGTCTCTTTCTCCCGGGGGTCTTTCGCCATGCCGCCCAGTCTAGAGCATCACTACCGGGCGGAGGTGACCGGAGTCTCCTTCGACGGACCGTACTTGGACAGCAGGGTGCCGGCCTCCTGGCTGGTGGAGGAACCGAGATTGTCACCCAGGTGGGCGAGATTCTCCGGCAGTTCTTCGCCACGGGCGGCCATCGCCTCGGCGTAGAGCCGGCCGGACCGGTAGGAGGAACGGACCAACGGACCAGACATCACAGCACCGAAACCGAGTTCCTTGGCGAACTCCGAGTGCTCGATGAATTCCTCCGGCTTGACCCAACGTTCGATCGGGTGGTGCATGCTGGTCGGCCGGAGGTACTGGGTGATTGTGATGATGTCACACCCGGCGTCCTTCAGATCGGTCAACGACGAGCGCACTTCCTCGGCGGTCTCACCCATACCGAGGATGAGGTTCGACTTGGTGACCAGTCCGAAATCGCGGGCGGCGCGGATCACCTCGAGAGAGCGGTCGTAGCGGAATGCCGGGCGGATCCGCCGGAAGATCCGCGGCACGGTCTCCAGATTGTGCGCGAAAACCTCGGGACGGGCCTCGAAGACCTCGGCGAGCAGCTCGGGCCGTGCGGAGAAGTCGGGGGTGAGGTTCTCCACCCCGGTGTGGGGGTTAACCTCGTGGATCTTGCGGACGACCTCGGCGTACAGCCAGGCACCCTCGTCATCCAGGTCATCGCGGGTCACTCCGGTGATGGTCGCGTAGCGCAGGTCCATCTCGCGGATGTTCTCCGCCACACGCCTCGGCTCGTCACGGTCGAGGGCGGTGGGGCGCCCGGACTTGATCTGACAGAAGTCGCAGCGGCGGGAGCAGGTGTCCCCGCCGATGAGGAAGGACGCCTCCCTGTCTTCCCAGCACTCGTGGATGTTCGGACACCCGGCCTCCTGGCACACCGTGTGGAGACCCGCACCGGACACACGGTTCTTCATGTCCCGGTACTCGGGCCCCATTTTCGCGGTGGTCCGGATCCACCGGGGTTTCTGCTCGATGGGGGTCTGCGCATTCTTTGCCTCGATGCGCAGGAGTCGTCGGCCGTCTGCAGCGATAGTCACGGCTCCCAGCCTACGCTGAGGTGTCGGGTTAGTCACTGCGGGTAGTTCACTGTGGGTAATTCACTGTCGAGCGGTCGATTCCGCAGTCACCGGAACCGGACCGTGTGCGAGCTCCTCCGGCACATCCGTGACAGAGGTGGGCAGTGATCCGTCCAGCGCGTCAAGCATGTGGCGGGTGAACAGGGGAGACGCCTCGGCTACCGTGACCTCCCGGCCCAACTCGGCGGTCGCGGTGGTGACACCTGTGTCCGCCAGTCCGCAGGGCACGATGTGGTCGTAGAAGTCCAGGGTGTTGTCGCAGTTCAGTGCAACTCCGTGCATGGTGACGCCCCGGGTGACCCGAATTCCCACGGCCGCGATCTTCCGGGCCGGTAGCAGGGTACCGTCTCTGACGCCTGCCGGAAGCCAGACCCCGGAACGTCCGGCGACCCGCCCGACATTCTCGAGACCGAGGTCGCGGCATGTCGCTATGACCGCCTCCTCGATGCGGCGCACGTAGTCGACGACGTCAATCGGGTCCTCGAGTCTGATGATCGGGTAGGCGACGAGCTGCCCCGGGCCGTGCCAGGTGATCCTGCCACCGCGGTCCACGTCGATCACGGGGAGACCGTTGGTGGGAAGATCCTCAGGCTGTGTCCGCCGACCCGCCGTGTACGTGGAGGGATGCTGCAGCAGCAGGAGGGTGTCCGGAATCTGCCCCGCCGCACGTTGGCGGGCGAGATTTGCCTGGTGTCGCCAGGCCTCGAGGTAGTCCACGGTGTGGAGGTCGACGACATCGACCGGGTCGCTGGAGTGGCGTATTGATCCGTGCTGGAAGCCCATGCTCCAAGATCATACAACCGGCAAACACAACCGCCCCGCGAACTCCCGGTGAAAGGGAGTTCGCGGGGCGGCGGTTCACAGCGCCGGGCAGGTCCGCAGGCCGGCCGGGGCCGCCGGGCTACAGGCCGAGGTCGTCGGTGAAGTCCACGTTCTCCAGCCTGTCCTTCACACTGGTCAGGAACCTGCCTGCGTCAGCGCCGTCGATGCTCTGATGGTCGTAGGTGAGGGGCAGGTAGACCATCTGGCGGATGCTGATGGCGTCCTGTCCGTCCTCGGTGATGACCACCGGACGCTTGACGATCGCCCCAGTGCCCAGCATCGCCGCCTGCGGCGGAACGAGGATCGGGGTGTCGGTGAGAGCGCCCTCGGAACCGATGTTGGTGATCGTGAAAGTCCCGCCCATGATGTCGTTGGGCTTGAGCTTCTTGTTGCGGGCGCGGTCCGCGATGTCGGCGATGGCCTGGGCCAGCTCCGGCAGGGAGAGGTCCTGCGCGTTGTGGATCACCGGCGAGAGAAGACCCTCCGGGGTGTCTACGGCGATACCGAGGTTCACCGAACTGTGGTAGGTCATCTCCTTCGATCCGGCGTCGTAGGACACGTTGATGTTCGGGTGCGCCAGAAGTGCCTCGACGACCGCCTTGGCGAAGAAGGGCAGGTAGGTGAGGTTGACTCCGTAGCGCTCCCGGAAAGCACTCTTGCTGCTCTTGCGGAGGTCGGCGATCCTGGTCATGTCGACCTCGTGGACCTGGGTGAGCTGGGCGGCGCCGTGGAGGGACTCCAAGGTGGTCTTCGCGGTGATCGCCCGGATGCGGTTGACCTTCCGGGTGGTTCCGCGCAGTTCGGCCTTCGCCGGGTCGGCTCCCTTCAGGACCCGCGGGGCGGGCTCGGTGGTGGACCCGGTTGAACCGGAGGCTGCCTCTGCAGCGGCGAGGACATCCTGCTTGCGGATTCGTCCGCCGACTCCGGAGCCGGTGACGGTGGACAGGTCCACCCCGTGCTTCTCCGCCAGCTTCCGGACCAGAGGGGTGACATAAGGGAGATTGCCGGAGGAGGTCGCGGCTGCGGTCCCGGCAGGAGTCGGATCCGCGGTCTTGCCGTCCTTTCCGTCCTTGCCGTCAGCGGAACCGGAGGTACCGGTCGTGACAGGTTCGGCCGTCGGGGCTTCCGTCCGGGTTTCTGGCTGCGGCTCAGTCTCGGGCTCGGTCGGGGTTGCCGGGGTGCTGTCGGTCTTCTCCGGGGCGGGGGAGGACGTGGGGGCGGATGTGGCGGAGGCATCGCCGATGCGGGCGATGACGGCACCGACGTCGACGGTGTCGTCTTCACCGGCGAGGATTTCCACCAGGGTGCCGGCGACGGGGGAGGGAACTTCGGTGTCGACCTTGTCGGTGGAGACCTCGAGGAGGGGCTCGTCGACGGCGACGGTGTCGCCGACCTTCTTCAGCCACTGGGTCACGGTGCCCTCGGTGACGGATTCGCCGAGTTCGGGCATGGTGACGTCGGTCGCCTCACCGGAGGCCGCAGTGTCGGGGGCCGCGGCCGCCGGGGCCTGTTGCGTCTGCGGCGCGGGGGCGTCGTCACCTGAAGGCTCTCCGGCGTCCTCAGTCGTATCCGCTGCCGGGGCGCTTTCCCCGGCTTCGCCGATCACGGCGATCACGGCGCCGACATCGACGGTGTCGTCCTCGTCGGCACGAATCTCCAGCAGCACACCTGCAGCAGGAGAGGGGATCTCGGTGTCGACCTTGTCGGTGGAGACCTCGAGGAGGGGTTCATCCACGGCGACGGTGTCACCGACCTTCTTCAGCCACTGTGTCACAGTGCCCTCGGTCACGGATTCGCCCAGTTCGGGCATTTCGACGGAGTACGCCATGGTGTTGAAGCTCCTAAATGACGAAAAAATACAGATGTGGTCTCTGGCTGAATAGTACATAGGGTAGACCGATCCGGCGGAGTGGCGTACCGCGAACGAGGACGCCGGACCCGTCGTAGCCTCAGACTCCGGCTGTCACGCCAGGTGTTGCAGAGACTCCAGCAGTGCTATCAACGTCCGGACCGGAACACCTGTTCCGCGTGCAGGTGTGTATCCCCGGGCGGTGCCGGTGTTGTAGGCGGGCCCTGCGACATCCAGATGTGCCCACGGGATCCCGGCACCGACCGTATCCTCCGGGGTCACGAAATGCCTGAGATACAGGCCGGCTGCAGCCATGCCACCCTGTCGCAGTCTGCCCGTGTTGCGCAGATCCGCGACATCTGAGCGGATACCGTCAGCGACGTCGTCGGGAAGGGGCATGCTCCAGGCGTCCTCACCGGTCCTCCGCGCCAGCGCGGCGATCCGGTCACGCAGCGAAGGAGTGCCCATCACCGCGCTGACACGGTCACCCAGCGACACCACCTGTGCCCCGGTCAGAGTGGCGACGTCGACGAGGACGTCGGGGGAGTCCTCCACGGCACGGGCCAGTGCATCAGCGAGAATCAGGCGTCCTTCAGCATCGGTGTTGACGATCTCGGAGGTGGTGCCGTCATAGTGGCGGACGATGTCGCCGGGCCGCAGGGCGTCCCCGTCCGGCATGTTCTCCACCAGAGGCAGCGTCGCTGTGACCGACACCGGAAGCTCAAGCTCGGCCGCGGCCAGGACAGCGGCGACGACCGCTGCCGACCCCGCCATGTCGGAGATCATCGCGTCCATGCCGGCAGGCTTCTTCAGGGAAATGCCGCCGGTGTCAAAGGTCACCCCCTTGCCGACGAGGCCGGCGGAGACCTGTGCACCCTGTTCCGGGAGGTAGCGCATCCTCACCAGTCTCGGTGGGCGGGCGGACCCGCGCCCCACGGCGAGCAGTCCACCGTAACCCTGTTCCTCGAGATCAGTCTCGTCGAGGACCTCCACCTCCACCCCGGAGGCTGACGCGAGATCGCCGATGATCCGTGCGTAGGAGTCCGGACCGAGGTCGCCGGCCGGCGCGTTGACGAGATCCCGGGCACAGGCCACCGCCTCCACCACGGTGCACGCCCTGGTGAATGCGGCGTCCATCCCGGGCAGGTCAGGGCACACCAGCGTCACCGACCCGGGCAGCGCCCCGGCAGGTCCGGACCGGTGACCGGAGTAGAGGTATCCGCCGAGGGCGTGCCCCTCGGTCGCGGCCGTGACCACCTCCGCCGGGGAGGGGGCTCCGGTCACTCCGGTCAGATCCCCGAGCAGACTCACAGCGTGGCACGACGGCACGCCCGTCTGCTCTGCCAACTTCCTGAGCAGCCGGGAGACATCACCGGCGGCCTGTCTGACGGTGTCGGGTGCGATGTGGTCGGCGGGGCCGAGCCCGGCGGTGACGACCCTGGCCGCCGGAACACCGTCGACGGCCGGCTGGACGGAAGTCTCCCCGGACCGCCCGGTGATCCCCGCCCACACCGCCGTCTTCCACAGTGCCAGGCGTGCTTCCTCCCCCAGAGTTCCGGTGACCGGGATCTCGGGTCCTGACGCGCCCCTGAGCACGGGGACGACCAGGATGTCGGGACCGGCCGCCGGTGTGGAAGGTGCGGCCGGAACGGAGGAAACACTCAGGTTCAGGTCGGGGAGAAGGCCCCGGACGAGCCTGGGGACCTCCGTCGGTGTCACGGGTGTCATAGTTCATCTCCGCTGCTGGTGGACGGTGGTAGGGGGTGCCTCCGTTGAAAGTGCTTTCCGGGTCTAAGATACAGGGCATGTCAGCTTCCCCTGAGTTCACCCGCAATCTCACCAGCACCCCGACTCCGGCGGAGAAGATCGAGGAGATCCTCGCCAACCCGGGATTCGGCAACTACTTCACCGACCACATGGTCATCATCGACTGGAACAGGGACGCCGGCTGGCACGACGCCCGTGTCGTGCCGTACGGGCCCATCGCCATGGACCCGGCGTCCTCGGTCCTGCACTACGGGCAGGCGATCTTCGAGGGGCTGAAGGCATACCGGCACGAGGACGGGTCGGTGGTCACTTTCCGTCCCGAAAAGAACGCCGCGAGGTTCCGTAACTCCGCCGAACGGCTGGCCATGCCCGCGCTGCCGGAGGAGCTCTTCCTCGAGTCACTGCGTCAGATCGTGGATGTCGACCAGGCATGGGTTCCCGCCGCAGGAGGGGAAGAATCCCTCTACCTGCGGCCGTTCATGATCTCCCGTGAGGTCGGACTGGGCGTGCACCCCGCGTCGAGCTACTCCTACTACCTGATCGCCTCTCCTGCCGGTGCGTACTTCACCGGCGGGGTACGGCCGGTGAGCGTGTGGCTGTCCACCGAGTACGTCCGTGCGGCACCGGGCGGGACCGGTGCGGCGAAGTTCGCCGGTAACTACGCGGGGTCGCTCGCAGCCCAGGCGCACGCTGAAGAACAGGGATGCGACCAGGTCGTGTGGCTGGACGCCATCGAACGGAAGTACATCGAGGAAATGGGCGGGATGAACCTCGCCTTCGTCTACGGAAGCGGAGAGGACGCCGAACTCGTCACCCCCGCCCTCTCCGGCTCACTGCTCGCGGGAGTCACCAGAGACTCTCTGCTCACCGTGGCAGCCGACGCAGGGATGAAGGTCACGGAGAAGCGGGTGAGTGTGCAGGACTGGAAGGACGCTGTGGCGTCCGGAGCGATGACCGAGGCCTTCGCCTGCGGCACCGCCGCCGTGATCACGCCCGTGGGAACCGTCAAGGACAAGGACGGGGAGTTCCGGATCAACGGCGGCAGGCCCGGCGAGATCACGATGCGCCTGCGCGAGCTGCTCACCGGAATCCAGCACGGCACCGTCGAGGACACCCACCACTGGAACCACACCCTGATCCCCGCCCGGTGACAGTTCTTCCTCCGGAGGGCAGGGGCGCCTGACGGGGAAAGGTGGGGAAGGACGCCGGGAGTGCCCCCTAGAGAGCACCCCCGGGGGAGTTCCGGTCCCGGTGAGTGGTCCCGGTGAGTGGTTCAGGGGCGGGACACAACCACTGAGGCCCGGAGTACGGGCAGACAGGTCAGAGCAGCAGCACCGTCAGACACACCGAGATCGTGGCCGAACACCGGGGACAGTTCGAGTCGGTGTGCGGCGAAGGCGGCTGCGGCGTCCACCGGAACGTGCGGCAGGATCCATCCCTGCCGAGCACCGGGAGACACTGCCTCGGCCAGGAGGGCGGCGGCCAGCGTCCCTGCACCGTCAAGGATGACAGGAGTGCGACGGTCGGACGAACCGGAGAGAAATCCCACCAGGGCGGCCAGCGCCGGATCCCCGGCGAGGCGGAGAATTTCCTTCACCGCCCCTTTGTCCCACGGACCGTTCCGGTAGCCGCGGGTCCTGAAGAGGACGTCCCGGACAGCGACGATATCGCGCTTCCAGGCGGAGACGTCGTCTCCGGCCGCGTAGTTGAACAGGCTCACCGGCTCCTTCCTGCAGACGGTCCCTGTCACGGAAGCGGAGATGACGGGGTCTCCCGATCCACCGAGAAGCAGGAGCTGCACCCCGGAATCCACGGCACGGTCCGCGAGAGAGCGGCCGTGGGCAAGCCACCGGTCCACCTGGTCCGCCCGGAGCCCCGGTCCGTTCGCCGGGCCCTCGTCGGCGACAACCGAGACGGAGATGTCGGCGTCGGCGAGCTCCGCGAGCGGCAGCAGGGGAGAGGCACCCCCGGACACGTCCCTCCCGGTGTCGGCGTCAGAGGTGATGACGCTGAGCAGCGGCCTCGGAGCGTGCTCACCGGCCAGCGTGGCGGCAGCACCGTTGTCCTCCGCCCAGGCGCGGAGCGCGGGCAGCAACGGTTCTTCGGTCCCGGTCACGGCCCTACACCGTATCGCCGATACTGACCTGCGGGGCAGGCGTACGCATGCGGCGGATCATCGTCGCGCGGGTGAAGGCGTAGAAGCCGATGGTCCAGCGGCCGAAGGCGCGGTCGGGGAAGCGTTCGTCGATGAGCTTGTTGACCTTGCGCCCGAGGAACAGTCCTTCGACCACCAGCAGTGCGATGATGAAGAGCATCACCAGCGACACCAGGTTGGCGATCTCCGGAGCACGCATACCGACGATCATCACCAGCACCACGATGAGTGCGATGGGCAGGAACATGTTCATGGCGAAGCGCCGGGAGTCCACGTAGTTGCGGACGAAGAGCTTCTCCTTACCCTGGTCGCGGGGCAGAAGGTAGTTGGGGTCGCCGGCCATCATGCGCTCGTTGGCCCTGCGACGGGCGGCCGCGGCCTCCTCACGCTGACGGCGTTTCCTCTCCTTGTACTCCTCTTTCGACATGGAGGCTTTCTCCGCCTTCCTCCGCTCGCGGGCCTCCTTGGGAGTCAACGGGGCGTCATAGTGGACGCGGCGGGTACCGGCGGACCTCTCAACGTCATTGCGCTTCGGGGTGGGGCGCCCCTTCTTCGGGGTCACCCCTCTGGGCAGCCCTGCCCCGTCACGGGCATCCCCGGAACCTCCGGACCCGCGGGAGGCCAGGTCGTCGGAGTGCCCGGAGGGGGCGGTGGGGGCGGTGGTGGCGTCACCGTGCGTGTCGTCATCTTTTTTCCAGGGCAGCTTCACACTCACAGGCTAGAACACGGGAGTCGGGGTCCACCAACGAGGGCCCGAAGTCGGTGACGCCCGGCCACCAGTCACAGCTGGAAAGAGGTGGCAGGAATACGGCGGTGGAATTGTCGGTTGAACGGGGGTAGCGTGAACTCACATCCGCACTACCGAGGAGGAAATCATGACCGCTCCCGAGAAGACCACCGGCGTTGAACTGACCGGTGCGGCAGCTGAGAAAGCGGCCGCGCTGCTCGCACAGGAGGGACGTGACGATCTCTCCCTGCGCATCGCCGTGCAGCCGGGCGGCTGCGCAGGACTGCGCTACCAGCTGTTCTTCGACGACCGTATGCTCGACGGAGACCACGTCGACCACTTCGACGGCGTTGACCTCGTCGTCGACAAGATGTCCGCTCCCTACCTCACCGGCGCCAGGATCGATTTCTCGGACACCATAGAGTCCCAGGGGTTCACCATCGACAACCCCAACGCCACCGGATCCTGCGCCTGCGGCGACTCCTTCAGCTGAGTCACCACCACTGACCGCGTGTCCCCGGGCGGGGTCAGCCGGCGGCGGGCGGAGACCCCCGGACGAGAGTTCTCGTCCGGGGGTTCAGGCGTCTACAGCTGGACGGGGTAGTCGCGTTCGTCGATCTCCGGGTGGATGCGGTCCTCGACGAAGATCCCGTGCCAGATCATGAACGCGATGACGGTCCACAGACGGCGCGAATGATCCGGGCCGTGACCGGTGTTCATCGCAACCCGGTGCTCGTCGAGCATGGCGAGAACTTCCGCTCTGTTGAAGATCTCGTCGGTCTGGGACTCCTCGATGACGGTCCGGGCCCAGTCGTAGAGTTCAGGACCTGCGAGCCAGTGCCTGATGGGAACCGGGAACCCGAGCTTCTTCCGGTTGATCACGTGGGGCGGAACGATGAGCTCCATCGCACGGCGCAGTGCGTACTTCGTGGTGCCGTGACTGATCTTCAGATCGTAGGGGAGGGTACGGGCGACGTCGAAGACCACCTTGTCCAGGAAAGGCACCCTGAGTTCCAGTGAGTTCGCCATGGTGATCTTGTCTGCCTTGACGAGAATGTCACCCCTCAGCCACGTGAAAAGGTCGAGGTACTGCATTCTTGCCACCGGATCGAAGTTCCGGGAACGATCGTAGATCGGTGCGGTCACCTCCCTGTGGTCCCACTCCGGTCGTGCGGTCTTCAGCACCCTGCTGAGCTGCTCATAGTTGAAGGAACGGGCATTACCGTAGTACCGCTCCTCCATGGGAGTCGTACCGCGTAACAGCAGCGACTTACCCCGCCGGCCCTCCGGCATGATCTCACCGACCTTGTGCAGCACCTTCTTGACAGGGGAGGGGATCCGGTCGAACGGGGCCAGCGACAGAGGTTCCTTGTAGATGGTGTAGCCGCCGAAGAGTTCATCGGCACCCTCGCCGGACAGGATGACCTTCACCCTCTTGCGGGCCTCGGCGGCGACGAAGTACAGGGGGACGAGAGCAGGATCGGCCACCGGGTCGTCGAGGTACCAGATGATCTTCGGTACGGCAGCTGCGAACTCCTCCGGGGACACCACCTTGACCACGTGCTCCACACCGATGGCTTCAGCGGATTCGGCGGCGACATCCACCTCCGAGTAGCCTTCCCGCTCGAATCCGGTGGTGAAGGTCACCAGGTCCGGATTATGCCGCTTAGCGAGGGCCGCAATGGCTGTCGAATCGATGCCGCCGGACAGGAAGGACCCGACGGTCACGTCGGCCCGCATGTGCTTGGCGACCGAGTCTTCCAGCGCATCCGCGATGCGGTGGAACAGGGCGTCCTCCGTTCCCGCGGGGACGGGGGTGGGGGTGAAGTCCGGGCGGAAGTAACGTACCGCCTCGACCGGTCCACCGGGACGCAGGGTGGCGTGGCACCCGGACTCCAGACGGCGTATTCCGGAGTGGAGTGTCTCCGGCTCCGGCACGTACTGCAGATCGGTGTAGTGCTCTACGGCACGGTAGTCGAGGGAGAGGTCCAGTCCCGTCGAAGACGCCATGTCCAGGATCGACTTCTTCTCGCTGCCGAACACTGTCCCGGCAGCGGTCGTGGCGTAGAAGAGCGGCTTGATGCCGAAGGGGTCACGTGCCAGGAACATCTTCCGGTCCACAGAGTCCCACACCGCGAAGGCGAACATGCCGCGGAGGTGCTCGACCACCCCGGTTCCCCAGTGGTGGTAGCCGACCACGATGGTCTCGCTGTCGCCGGAGGTGCGGAAGGTGTATCCGGCGGCCTGCAGTTCCTCCCGGAGCTCCACGTAGTTGTAGATCTCACCGTTGAATGTCAGTGAGTAGCGTTCGGGTGAGTCCTCCGGGCCCCACTGGAGGGGTTGGTGGGAGTGCTCCAGGTCGATGATGGACAGGCGGTTGAATCCGAAGACGACGTCATCGTCGTTCCAGGTCCCGTCCTCGTCAGGGCCACGGTGGCGCATGCATGGCAGAGCGTGGGCCACGGGGTCGACAAACCGGGGTGCGTCACCGAGTGCGGTGAGAATTCCAAGAAGTCCACACATGAGCTGTAGAGGTCATCTCCATATAGATAGGGGAGGCGGTCGACCGCGAGGTACGACGGCGAGGTACCGGGTCCACACTACTAGCCGTGGGCCGAGGTACTGCCAGTCAAGTCTGTGGAACAGATCTCGAGCCGCCGTAGGCCCGCGGGAAGACTGTTCCGGTTGTCCTGCCGGTACCGATGTTCCGACTGCCCCGTTCTGCGAAGGGCGGTCCTCCGCACGGTGGGCAGACAGTTGGTCGTTACAGCGGAGGGGTACCAGGCACGAGACGACACGAACCTGTGTTCAACTCCCGAGAGCTCAACCCCGGAAGTTCAACCCCGGAAGTTCAACCCCGGAAGTTCAACCCCGGGAGTTCAACCCCGGAATAGGGCGGAGGTCCGGACACGGTCAGCCCCTAGATGGTGGCTGTCAGTGACGCATGGACTATTGTCACTAAGTGATACGGAACGAGTGGGTGGTCCTCTGCAGGTGACTGTCCGCGCAGGTTCCGGTGAACACGACGTGTGATTGAGGAAGGCATACTCGCGTGGAACAGCGAAAAGTTCACGGTATGGCCCGCAAGCTGGGACTGGTCGGTGCTCTGGGACTCGGTGCCCTGGCCCTTGCCGGCTGCGACGCCGCTCCACCTGACAACGGATTCTTCCATGCCCTGCGCATGGGGTGGCCGGACGGAATCACCCCTGAGTCCAAGTCGATGGGCAACTTCTGGGTCTGGACCTGGGTTGTCGCCTGGATTATCGGCCTGATCATGTGGGGCCTGATGTTCCTCGTGATGTTCCGGGACGGTGCCAAGCGCGCGAAGAAGGCGGGCAAGGGAGAGTTCCCTCGTCAGACTGCCTACAACGTCAACCTGGAACTGGCGCTCACTGCCGTCCCGGTGATCATTGTCATGGGTCTGTTCTTCTTCACTGTCCAGACCCAGGACAAGGTCACGGCCATGGACAAGGATCCGCAGGTCACGGTTGACGTCACCGCGTACCAGTGGAACTGGAAGTTCGGTTACGGCGAGGTCAAGGGCTCCCTGACCCAGGACGGGGCGGACTACTCCGGCGCGGACGCGCAGAAGAAGGCGGACTCCGCGCTGCTCTCTCAGCCGACCGAGGTTGATGAGGAGGGGGAGATCGTCGGTCCTATCCACGGTGGTTCCTCCGAGGACTTCTCCTACCTGAACTACGACAAGATCGAGACCGTAGGCACTTCCGAGGAAGTTCCGGTGCTGGTTCTCCCGACCAACACACCGATCGAGTTCAATCTCGCCTCCTCGGACGTCATCCACTCCTTCTGGGTTCCGGAGTTCCTCTTCAAACGCGACGTGATGCCGCATCCGGAGAAGAACCACCAGGAACGTCGTTTCCAGATCGAGGGCATCGAGAAGGAGGGTGCGTTCGTCGGACGGTGCGCTGAAATGTGCGGTACCTACCACGCCATGATGAACTTCGAGATCCGTGCGGTTTCCCCGGACACCTTCACCCGGTACCTCGAGTTCCGGAAGACCAACCCGGACGCCACCAACGCCGAGGCTCTCGACGCCGTGGGCGAAGACCCGTACGCCACCAGCACCCGGCCCTTCCTCCCGGACCGTGCAGGTACGCGCTCGGTCGACGGCGACAACTACATCGGTGACGCTGCCGCGTAAGCGGCAGTTAACTCGAAGGAGAGAACAATGCGGCAGACAGCCAAACTGATGTACGGTCTGGCGGCGTTCCTGGTCGTCATGACAGTGCTGTACTTTTTCGCCACCGCGAAATTGAGCGACAACGGTAATCAGCAGGGTATCGAGTGGGCGGGCGGAACGGGCCTGGTCCTCGCAACACTGCTGTGCCTCTTCCTCGGTGCCTACTTCCACCTTGCCAACCACAAGGCGGACATTGAGCCCAAGGACTGGGAGCAGGCAGAGATCGAGGACGGCGCCGGAGTCCTCGGGTTCTTCTCCGCAAGCTCAGGATGGCCCTTCCTCATGGCTTTCGCGATCATGCTGATGGGGTACGGGATCGCGTTCTTCCACATCTGGCTGATCCTCATGGGAGCGGTCATGCTGATCTGGTCGACCGTGATGCTGAACCTGCAGTACGGACTGCCCCCGGAGAAAGACTGACTTTCCACTGTCCGACAGGCCCGGCGGGCCCCACCTCGTAGCGAGGTGGGGCCCTCTGTTGTACAGCACGGCAGACCGAGGACCGCTGCGGGGGCGTCAGAGAGGTGACGACGCCCGGTCAGCCGCGAATTTCCCTCCGGAAGCTCTCGGCAGTGTCAGTCAGGCGGACAGGACGAGCTGCATGGCCTGCTCTGCTCGTCCGGACTCCAGCGCCTCACGGGCGACTGCAACCTGTTCAGTGAGGACGGTGTGCAGGTCGGAGTCCTCCCATCCCTTGACGGCGGCGAGCGCCGCTGCCGCATTGATCAGGACAGCATCCTTGACCGCGCCCTCGAGTTCGCCGGCCATGAGCCTGCGTGCGATGTCGGCGTTGAATTCCGGGTCTCCGCCGCGGAGTGCTTCTTCGTCGTAGATTTCGAAGCCGTAGGCGCGGGGATTGACGGTGAATTCGCCGGTTCGGCCGGTACTGTCCACCGTCACGACCTCGGTCGGAGCACTGACACTGATCTCGTCCATGCCGTCAAGGCCACGGACGATGAGGGCCCGTACGCCCTGGTGGGCGAAGGCGCCTCCCATGATCGGCATCATGTCCCGGAATGCGCACCCCACCAGCGCGTACTTCGGAGTTGCGGGGTTGGTCATGGGGCCCAGCAGGTTCCAGATCGTAGGAACCCCCAACTGCGAACGTACGGGGCCGGCGAAACGCATCGCCGGGTGATAGGTCTTCGCGTACATGAACGCGAACCTTGTACGCAACGCGTCAGCGTGCACGGTGCCGGGATCGCGCTCGATATCCAGCCCCAGAGCCTCGAGCACGTCGGCACCCCCGCAGAGCGAGGAGGCGGCGCGGTTTCCGTGCTTGACGACGGTGACACCGGCGGCTGCCACGACGAAGGACGCCATGGTGGAAATGTTGACGGTATGGTGGCCGTCCCCGCCGGTACCGACGATGTCCACGGCTTCGGGAATGTCGGAGAAGTCGACAGGGGTCGCGAACTCCCGCATGGTACTCGCCGCTGACGAGAGCTCTGCGGCGGTGATGCCTTTCACCCGGATACCGAAGGAGAACGCTGCGATCTGTGCGTCTGTCGCCCTGCCCGACATGATTTCGCGGACCGCCCAGGAAACCTGGGATTCGCTGAGCTCTTCGCGTCGACCGATCCGGTCAAGAACTCCGGGCCAGGTGAAGTAGCTCGGGGGAAGGCTGTCCTGCCCCAGTGGTGGAATGTGGTCCGGTGTGTGAGCCGGGGACGACATAGGGGATCCTCTTCTTTCGGGGTTTCTGTGATCTGGCGTCTGCCCAGAGAACCGGTCGGAGAGACAACCGGCGCTCCTCCAGTCTATTCCCGGGTCCGATCGGGGGTACGGCGAGCGGTGGTGGGTGTGTTCCGGCGTCTGCGGGTTAGCATTGGTGTGAGCCGACGCGACGACCCGGCGGATACCCGCCCGGGGCAGGACACAAGGGTGTTCGGACCACCCCCGATAAGGGGGGAGGGGTGGTTCCGCGGAGTTGGTGACGGGGTGTGCGGTCAGGTAAGGAAACCGCTCTCACCTGCAGGTATGCCACTACGTCGGATATGGGGGCAGGAAAGTTCCCGTCTAACCCCGTTTGTGGTGAACTCGCAGGAACAGGTGTCCGTTGACCTGCGGGTTTTCAGGAACCTCCGATTTACGGGGGGTCGCGAATCGACTACACGGTGATGACAGTACATACTTGATGACGTGACGAGCGCAGTTGGAAACCAAGGTATGGCAGCACCACAACGTGTTGCGACGCTGAACCGGCCGAACATGGTCAGCGTCGGCACGATTGTGTTCCTGTCGCAGGAATTGATGTTCTTCGCGGGACTTTTCGCGATGTACTTCGTGTCGAAGGCGAACTCGGGTGGTGACTGGCCGTCTCACCCGACGCACCTGAACGTGCCTTTCGCACTACTCATCACCGTGATCCTGGTGTCGTCGTCCTTCACGGCACAGTGGGGTGTTTTCGCGGCTGAGCGGGGCGACGTCTTCGGTCTCCGGAAGTGGTACGCCCTGACAGTCGTGTTGGGCGCCGTCTTCCTGTTGGGCCAGGCTTATGAGTACGTGAACCTGGTGCACGAGGGGACAACCATCGCGAGCAGCGTCTACGGCTCGGTGTTCTACATCACCACCGGCTTCCACGGTGCACACGTCCTCGCCGGCGTACTGGCCTTCGTCGTGGTGCTCATCCGCACCGTGAAGTCGAAGTTCACTCCGGCGCAGGCCACCGCAGCCGTCGTCGTGTCCTACTACTGGCACTTCGTCGACGTCGTGTGGATCGGCCTGTGGATCACGATTTACTTCATCCAGTAGGCCGAACGGGCCGATGTGTGACGCTCGGCCGTTAAGCCCATCGCATTCCATATGACGAGTTAAGGGAACAAGATGGATACCAACCACAGCATGACCGAGGGGGAGCAGCCGGTGACCGGCTCGCCCGAGGCATCCACAACACGCAGGACGCGCCGTAGCCGGCGTAAGCTGCGCCGGACCGTGGCCGGAGCGCTCGCGCTCGTGCTCGGTCTGTCCGGTGCAGGACTCATTGCCCAGGCCGTGACCCCGGATGCCCAGGAGGCGACCGCCGACGTCGACGCCGAAACCCTGATCAACCAGGGTCAGGAAATCTACGAGGTTGCCTGTATCACCTGCCACGGAGCCAACCTCCAGGGTGTCAAGGACCGTGGTCCCTCGCTGGTCGGTGTCGGTGAAGGTGCGGTGTACTTCCAGGTGCACTCGGGTCGTATGCCGATGAAGCGGAACGAAGCCCAGGCAGAGCGGAAGGACGCCCGGTTCAACGAGCAGCAGACTCTGGCTCTGGCAGCGTACGTCAACGCCAACGGCGGCGGCCCGGGGATCGTGCGGGACGAAGACGGCTCCGTCGCGATGGAGTCTCTGCGAGGAGCCAACAACGATGACGGCAAGATCGACCCGAGCGATGTCGCCCGTGGCTCCGACCTCTTCCGTCTGAACTGCGCCTCGTGCCACAACTTCACCGGTCGTGGTGGCGCTCTCTCCGGCGGTAAGTATGCCCCGGTGCTGGACAACGCCAATGAGCAGGAGATCTACCAGGCCATGCTCACGGGCCCCCAGAACATGCCGAAGTTCTCTGACCGTCAGCTCACCGCGGACGAGAAGAAGGACATCATCGCCTACATCAAGTCCGCGAAGGAGACCCCGTCCCAGGGCGGTTACGGTCTCGGCGGTGCCGGCCCCGTCACCGAGGGCATGCTGATGTGGATCGTCGGCATCGTCGTGCTCATCGGCGGTGCAATGTGGATTGGAACCCGGTCATGAGTGAGATCAAGAGCAAGTACACGGAAGACGAGATCAAGGCGATGAGCGACGAAGAGCTCGCCCGCCTCGGTACCGAGCTCGACGGCGTGACCGTCGCCTACCGCAAGGAGCGCTTCCCTGTCGAGGGAGACCCTGCGGAGAAGCGGGCGGCCCGTGGCGTCAACATCTGGTTCGCGCTCTCAGTGGTCTTCGGAATCGCCTTTGCTGCGGTGTACCTCTTCTGGCCCTGGCAGTACAAGCACCTCGAGGAGGACGGGCTGTGGATGTACACCCTGTACACTCCGCTGCTCGGTGTCACCGCAGGCTTGTCGATCATCAGTCTCGGTGTGGGTGCAGTCCAGTTCTCGAAGAAGTTCGTTCCGGAGGAGATTTCGGTCCAGACCCGTCACGACGGGCCCTCTGACGAGCTTGACCGGAAGACCATCACCGCGCTGCTGAACGACGCGTGGAAGACATCGACTCTGGGACGGCGCAAGGTCATGATGGGCCTGGCCGGAACCGGTGCCGCCCTGATGGGTCTTGCTGTGATCCTGCCGCTCGGCGGTATCGTCAAGAACCCCTGGAAGCCCAAGGCGATGGGTATTCAGGGAGACGGAACTCTGTGGACCACAGGATGGACCCTGACCGAGCAGAACACCAAGGTGTACCTCGGCCGGGACACCGCTGCGATTGCGGAGGAGCACGACGGGCACTACAGCACGCAGGGTGTGAACCGACTCGTACGCGTCCGCCCCGAAGATCTCGATGCCGGCGGTATGGAGACGGTGTTCCCCCTTTCCGAAGACATGGTCAATGACGGTGACCGCTACGACCCGACCCGGGACGTGTATGAGGAGCACATGCACTCGGTGCACGGATCCAGGAATGCCGTGATGCTGATCCGGCTGAGGCATGAGGACGCGTTGAAGGCCGTCCAGCGTGAGGGACAGGAAGACTTCCACTACGGCGACTACTACGCCTACTCGAAGATCTGCACCCACATCGGCTGCCCGACCTCACTGTACGAGCAGCAGACCAACCGTATTCTCTGCCCGTGTCATCAGTCCCAGTTCGACGCACTGCACTGGGGTAAGCCTGTCTTCGGCCCTGCGGCCCGCGCGCTGCCTGAGCTGCCCATTTCCGTGGACAGTGAAGGTTACCTCTACGCCAAGGGGAACTTCATCGAGCCGGTCGGCCCGGCATTCTGGGAGCGTAAGTCATGAGCACATCAACCAAACCGTCCCGTCTGGCGCATGCCGCCGACAACATGGACCAGCGGTACACGATGGCCGCCGGTATCCGCAGGCAGATCAACAAGGTTTTCCCGAGCCACTGGTCGTTCATGCTCGGCGAGATCGCCCTCTACTCGTTTGTCATTCTGCTTCTGTCAGGTGTCTACCTGACACTGTTCTTCGATCCCTCCCTGTCGAAGGTGATCTACGACGGTGCCTATGCTCCGCTCAACGGCGTGGAAATGTCGAAGGCGTACGAGACAGCGCTGAACCTTTCTTTTGAGGTCCGCGGGGGTCTCTTCATCCGCCAGGTCCACCACTGGGCTGCGCTGCTGTTCGCGATCTCCATCATCGTGCACATGCTGCGCATCTTCTTCACCGGAGCTTTCCGTAAGCCGCGTGAGGCGAACTGGGTCATCGGCTGTGTACTACTTCTGCTGTCCGTGGCTGAAGGCTTCATGGGTTACTCCCTCCCGGACGATCTGCTGTCCGGCGTGGGGCTGCGCATCATGTCCGCCATCGTGGTCAGCCTTCCGATCATCGGTACCTGGCTCCACTGGATCATGTTTGCCGGTGACTTCCCGGGTGACATCATCATTCCTCGCCTGTACATTGCCCACGTGCTGCTGATCCCCGCCATTCTGCTCGCGCTCATCGCAGCGCACCTGGCCCTGGTCTGGTACCAGAAGCACACCCAGTTCCCGGGGGCCGGGCGTACCGAGCGCAACGTTGTCGGTGTGCGGATTCTTCCGGTGTTCATCGTTCACTCTGCGGCGTACGGCATCATCACGTTCGGCGTCATCGCACTGATCGCAGGTCTCTTCCAGATCAACTCCATCTGGAACCTGGGCCCCTACAATCCATCGCAGGTCTCCGCAGGATCTCAGCCTGACATCTACATGCTGTGGACTGACGGTGCTGCCCGCATCATGCCGGCCTGGGAACTCTACCTGGGTAACTACACGATTCCGGGTGTGTTCTGGGTTGCCGTCCTGCTGGGTGTCCTTCTGGTTCTGTTGTTCACCTACCCCTGGATCGAGCAGCACTTCACCAAGGACACTGCTCACCACAATCTTCTGCAGCGGCCCCGGGATGTGCCGGTCCGTACCTCGTTGGGCGTCATGGCCCTGACCGCGTACTTCATTCTGACGCTGTCCGGCGGAAACGACCTGTTCGCTCTCCACTTCCAGATCTCACTGAACGCGATGACCTGGATCGGACGGCTGGGCTTCCTGCTGCTGCCACCGATCGCCTACTTCGTGACTTACCGCATCTGCCTCGGCCTTCAGAGGTCCGACAGAGCGGTCCTGGAACACGGTATCGAGACCGGTACGATCCGTCAGCTGCCGAACGGCGGTTTCATCGAAGTCCATCAGCCGCTCGGACCGGTCGACGACCACGGTCATCCTGTTCCGCTGGAGTACGCCGGTGCCCAGGTGCCGAAGAAGCTCAACGAACTCGGCCTTGCCGGACAGCCGGGCCGTGGCGGGTTCTTCCGCCCGGACCCGGAGGACATCGTCCAGAAGGTCTCCGAGATCGAAGAGGCCAACGAGCACGAGAAGATCGAGATGCTCAGGCGTCTCAACGATGCCAACCGTAAGGCACTCGAGAACGAAGGCCACGCGAACCCGTAGTCTCCTGATACCGTCATCTGACTGACGACACGTCACGTGAAGGGCCCCGCACAGTCTCACCTGAGACTGTGCGGGGCCCTTCAGCCCGGTGTGAGGGAGAGTCGGGTGTGGCGGGGGCGCGAGACAGACGCTCAGTCGTCGGCATGTATCACGCTGAGCAAACGGAGCAGATCCAGTGTGGCCCGGACGTCGTGGACAGCCCTGTGGGTGGGCCTGTGAGCAAGCTCGAAGACCTGTGACAACGTGGACAGCCTGTAGCGGCCCACCCGGGAACGCGGGACGAGGCGACGGGCGGTGTCAGCGGTACAGAGAGTTTCCGGTGGATCGAATGCCAGGTGGGAGCACGCTGCGCGGAGGAATGCGAGATCGAAGGCGATGTTGTGCCCCACCAGAGGAACATCCTGGAGAAAACCGGTGAGATCCCTGACAGCCTCTGCCCGGTCCTCGCCGGACTGCAGATCGTCCTCGGATATGCCTGTCAATCCTGTCACCACCGCGGGCACAGGGCGAGACGGACTGACCATGCGGTGGAACACAGCGACGGCGCAGCCGTTGCGGACGCGGAGAGCCGCGATTTCGATGAGGACATCTTCTGCCGGGTCGAGACCGGTGGTCTCGCAGTCGATGACCACACAGTTGGTCAAGGTCCGGCGCAGCTGCTCCTGGAGAAAAATGGAATCCACTGGTTCGTAGTTCTCCCCGTGCCGGACTGATGTCATGCTGCTCCATGCTAGGCACCGGACCGGACAGGTCACCCCCTGTTGTACCCCGTAACTGTTCGAATGTGTCGAGGATCACAGATGGTGGTGGTGTGCCATGGTCCGGTTGACCATGCGGTAGTGTGGCGCCGGCGCGACTCTCAGTATTTTGGCAGGTGAGAGCGTTATCTAATCGTTACTCCGGCAGGGGGGCGAGGGGTGGCGTGTCGGCGCGGCGCAATGCGTCACGGTCCGGTAACAGCCACGGCGGAGAAGATTCTCGGCTGCAGCACTGGACACGAAGCGTGATCGTTTCGTAATCTTCTCGTGACCTTGAGGGGCGCCGGTGATATCGCGTCCCCACAACGATCTCGAAAGGCTTTTCTTCCTTATGGGTATGCACAGTTTCAAGAACGGCTCCTCCCGGCGCAACATCGTGGCCGCGGCCGCGATCGGCGTCGGCGCCGTCGTGGCACTGCCTGCGACCGCCCAGGCCGCCCCCGTCCAGGTTCCGGGCACCGACTACTCGGTGGACGTCCCCGACGAACTGATCGCTGCGGCCCAGCCTTACGTCGATTCCGCCGTCGCCGCCGCCGGTTCCTACGCTGCGCCGGCTTCCGGTGCGGTCGCCTACGCCGCGCCTGCCCCCGTCGTCTCCGAGGGGCAGAGGATCGCGGATGCTGCACTGTCCAAGCAGGGTTCCCCCTATGCATGGGGAGCGACCGGGCCTGACGCCTTCGACTGCTCCGGGCTGACCTCCTGGGCCTACTCCCAGGTCGGCAAGTCCATTCCCCGCACCTCAGGGGCACAGGCGTCATCCGGAACCCCGGTGCCGCTGAATGCGCTGCAGGTCGGCGACATCATCTCCTTCTACTCCGGTGCTTCTCACGTGGGTATCTACATCGGCGACAACCAGGTGGTCCATGCTCCCACCGAAGGTGATGTTGTGAAGGTGACCTCCATGGACTACATGCCGATCAACAATGCGGTGAGGTTCTAGAGGCATCTCCTTCGCCGGTGCATCTTCAGTGCTGACGAGTGCTCGGGCCGACTCCACCTGGTGACAGGGGTGTCGGCCCGGCCCGTATCCGGGTGATAATCACAAATTTCACACCAGTCACAGGGTGTGTGGGTCGTTGAGGGTTCGCCGTGACCCTGTGGCAGTATGTCTGATGGAATTCAACGACTGTGTCCGAGAGGTTTGTTCAACAGTGATCAATCGTCCTAGTGCCCGGCACCGGGCAGGCACCACGAGGTTTCACACGGCCGGCGCCGGCCGCGCAGTCGCCGGCATCAGCCTCACCCTGGGTGCGGTGGTTGCGGGTGTGAGCGTGACCGGTGGCGGGCAGATCGCCCATGCGGACCCTGCCCCGGCCACGACAGCCGAAGATCCGGCGTCCTCGCCGGTCGACACGTCGGCCCTGCCCGCCGACGCTGACGGGCTGCTGGAGCGTCTGGAGGAGGTCTCCAGGCAGGCCGAGGCGACAAGTGACCGTGTGGTTGAGAATGCTGCCGCTCTGGAAGAGGCCAGGGCCCTGTCGGACCGTGCCAGAGAGGTCGTGGACAGGTACACCGCCGAGGCTGATGCCGCGGCCGCCCGGGCGAAGGAGGCGCAGGGGCCGGTCACCGACCTCTCCCGCTCGCTGTACCGGGGTGCGACCGTAGACCCGGTCACGGCCACCGTGGGTGCCTCCAGCCCACAGGACGCCATCGACAGGCGGGCCTACAGCAGTGCGCTGAGCGCCAGTCGTACGGCGAAGGTCACGGAACTCGAGGAATCTCTCCGCAGCGCGGCGTCCTCCCGCTCCCTGGCGCTGCGCACCAAGGCGACGGCCGACTTCCGGTTGGCTGAAGCCGCCCGGCAGCAGCGCGAGCTGGACGCCCGCACGGCAGAGCTCGACACGCTCAAGGACCAGATCGCCACTGCCGTGAACAACATGTCACCGGACCAGAAGCAGCGGTGGATCGACCGTAACGGGCCGATCCAGGTTGACGTCCCCCAGATTCTCCAGAGCGTGGAAGCGTCCCCGGTCTCGGACGGGGTCGTCGCCGCCGCCCTGAGCAAACTGGGTGCCCCGTACTCGTGGGGTGCCGCAGGACCGGACGCCTTCGACTGTTCCGGCCTGATGTACTGGGCCTACCAGCAGATCGGCAAGACCATCCCGCGCACCTCAGGCGCCCAGATCTCCGGCGGTACTCCGGTGTCCAGGGACCAGCTGCAGCCAGGGGACATCGTCGGCTACTACTCCGGGGTCAGCCACGTGGGAATGTACATCGGTGACGGCCAGATCGTGCACGCCTCCGACTACGGGATCCCGGTCCAGGTGGTCAGCGTGGACAGTATGCCGTTCGCCGGCGCCGCCAGGTACTGACCCCGCACCACCGACGGCCCCCAGTGGAATCTTCAGCAGAACCCTCAGCAGCGACTCGGTCAGCTGGCAGGCACGTCGCGGGAGAGGCCCGCGTACTCCTGGTGACCAATGATTTTCCCCCGGAACTGGGGGGAATCCAGAGCTATCTCCGCGACTACTGCGCAGAGTTCGAGCGCCGGGAACCCGGCCGGCTCGTGGTCTTCGCCTCCACCGGTGACGCCCGTGCCGCCGCAGTCTGTGACGCCGGTTTGCCGTACCCGGTTGTCAGGTGGCCGCACCGGATTCTGCTGCCGGGACCGGCTGCCGCAGCGGAGATGTCCCGGCTGATCCGCGACTTCGACATCGACACCGTCTGGTTCGGATCGTCGACGCCGTTCGCACTCCTCGCCGGTGCTGCCCGACGGGCCGGCGCGCGGCGGATCGTGGCGTCCACCCACGGGCACGAGGTCGGTTGGTCGATGGTTCCCGGAGGCAGGGCCGTACTGCGCCACATCGGTCGCTCGGTCGACTGCCTGACCTATGTCTCCCGCTACGCCCGCGACCGCATCATGGGTGCTTTCGGACCGACCGTGGCCTGGGAGCCCATGCCTGGCGGGGTTGACGCATCCGTCTTCCGGCCGGACGAGGAGGGTCGCCGGCGGATCCGGGAACGCTACGGCGTCGACAACCGCAGGGTCGTGGTGTGTATCTCCCGCCTGGTGCCGCGAAAGGGTCAGGACACCCTTGTCGAGGCCATGCCCCGGATCCTCAGCTCGATTCCCGACGCCCACCTCCTCCTCGTGGGGCCGGGTGACTACGCCGAGACGCTGCGACGGTCGGCACAACGTCTCGGCGTCTCCGACAGGGTCACGGTGACAGGTCCGGTCAGTCCAGGGGAACTTGTCTCCCACTACTGTGCCGGTGATGTCTTCGCCATGCCCGTGCGGACCGAGGCCGGAGGATTCTCTGTCGAAGGACTGGGGATCGTGTTCCTGGAGTCGCAGGCGTGTGGCGTCCCCACGGTCGCCGGCGACGGCGGCGGTGCCCCTGAGTCCGTCCTGGACGCGGTGACCGGAGATGTCGTCGACGGCAGGGACGCCGACGAGGTCGCCCGGATCGTGTCCGCACTCCTGGAGGACACGGAACGGGCACAGCGGTACTCCGTCCGGGGCAGGGAGTTCGTCCGACGGGCGTGGAACTGGCAGATCCTGGGGGAGGAACTGTCCGCGGTCATCGACGGTGACGGCAGGCGGACGCCCAGGCACAGTTGGAACTGGCGGGCCTGACGGATACGCTGGGAGGGTTGCACCGGGTAGCTCCGGCCTGCACTGCACGGTGAACTGAGAGGACGTGGACCCGGACGTGTCAACGAGTGAACGGCTGACAATCGGTATCGACATCGGCGGCACCAACCTCAGAGCGGCCGTGGTCGACGCCGGGGGCCGGATCATCGATGTTGAGCAGCTTCCCACCCCGAGCTCGGTCCCGGCCCTGGAGACCGCCATCAGCCACGTTGTCGCTGCTCTGCGTTCCCGTCACCGTGTCACGGCTGTCGGACTGGCTGTTGCCGGTTTCATCACTGCCGACCGGACCTCGGTGAGATTTGCCCCCCACCTGCCGTGGCGGGACATGGAGGTCCGTGACAGGCTGTCCCGGATCCTCGGTCTTCCGGTAGTCCTCGAGCATGACGCCAATGCCGCCGCATGGGGCGAACAGATCCTGGGGCCCGGCGGGGACGCGGGCACCTGGGCCTACTTTGCGGTGGGCACCGGTATCGGTGGTGCCCTCGTCACCGGCGGGCGGATATACCGCGGAGAATTCGGAACGGCCCCGGAGTTCGGACATCTCACCGTGGTGCGGGGAGGCAGGTCCTGCCCGTGCGGGAAACGGGGCTGCCTGGAGAGGTACTGCTCGGGGAGCGCGCTGGAACTGACCGCACGAGAATTCATCGCCACCGGAAGGCATCCGGACAGCGCGCTGGCGGAGCACTACCACTCCACCCCGGAGGGGATCACCGGTCGCACCGTGGTGAGCCTGGCGCGCAGCGGTGACATCCTGGCCGGGGAGGTGATCGAAGATTTCGGACGGTGGCTGGGAAGGGGACTCGCTGTGGTGCAGGAGATCCTCGATCCCGGGCTGATCGTCCTCGGAGGTGGCGTGAGCCGCGATGCGGACCTTTTCCTCGATGTCGCGGTGGAGGAGATGGCACTCAACGTCGTCGGTGCGGGCCACCGGCCTCTGGCCAGGGTGGAGACGGGAGTGCTCGGTGCGGACGCAGGTATGATCGGCGTGGCGCTTCTCGCCGGAGCAGTGGACGCCCGGCCAGATACCGGGTCCGATGCCCGGCCGGAAACCGGGTCCGATTCCCGGGTGGATTCCCGGGTGAACCCCTGAGAGAGGAAGAACAGTTGCACAACCGCACGTACTGGTGGTTGAGAAATGTCTTTGTCGGCCCGTTCCTGTGGGTGTACAACCGACCTTTCGCCAGCGGCCTCGACAAGATTCCCGCGTCAGGTCCGGTGGTCCTGGCCTCCAACCATCTGGCGGTGATGGATTCCCTCTACCTTCCGTTGCTGTCGAAGCGGCAGCTCACCTTCCTCGCCAAGAAGGAGTACTTCACCACTCCGGGGTTCGCAGGGGGAATCCAGAAGTGGTTCTTCTCGTCCGTGGGACAGGTCCCCGTCGACCGTGGAGACAAAAGCCAGCGCGACGCCGCCCTGCACACTGCGTTGCGTGTGCTGGAGAAGGGTGACCCGCTGGGCATGTACCCGGAGGGAACACGCTCTCCTGACGGTCGTCTCTACCGTGGAAAGACCGGGATGGCGAGGATGGCCCTGGAATCCGGCGCACCGGTGTACCCGGTGGCCATGATCAACACGCAGAAGGCGAACCACGCAGGCTCGTGGATCCTGCGCCCGTACCGGGTGGGCGTCATTGTCGGTGACCCTGTCGATCCGGCCGACTTCCACGTCGAGGGTGACCCCTACGCCAGTGCGCGGGGGCTGACGAACTATGTGATGGAACGGATCGCGGAGCTCTCGGGCCAGGAGTACGTCGAGGACTTCTACGCCGCGGACGTGAAGAAGTCCCTCGCAGCAGGGGAGGGCTACCCTGAAGGTTCAGAGCCGGGAAGAGGGGTTGTCCTGGGGCACCGTCCCCGGCCACGTTTCCTCCGTTACCGCCTCTGAGCAACTGCCGGTTACGTCGACGGCACCGGCGCGGCTCCGGGTTCAGTCCTGGCGTCGGCGCGGGGGGCAGGGCGGGTGGCCCGGGGAAGGAGGCCACCGATCACCAGCCAGCAGACCCCGGTGAGGACAAGTTCCGACCCGAGGATCTTCATCGCCACACTCCATGTCCTTTCGACGTCGTGGGTCGAGGGAAACCAGGTATGGACGACCAGCAGCACCGGTACCACGGTAACGACCACGGCGAGGAACACTGCGGCACGCCGGACCTGTCCGGTACCGGCACGGCAGGCGGACGCCACGGCGACAACGGCCATCGGCACGACCCACACCCAGTGATGCGCCCAGGACACCGGCGAGGCGAGAAGGCCGAGCAGAGCATTCGTGCACACGGCTGCCGTGGTGGCGCCGACTGAGAGCTGGCGGTACATCACGACCGTTACCGCGACGACAGTGACCACGGCCAGTGTGACCCATATACGGGTCTGGAGAGGGTCGTCGGTGAAGCGTGCGACAGCACCCCGCCAGGACTGGTTCGCCGAGTACATCAGACCGCCGATGCGGGTAGGGTCGCTGACGGTCTCGGTCCAGTACCGGAGGGAGTCTGCGGGGAGGATGACCCAGGCCAGGGCGGTGAAGGCGAGACCGGAGATGACGCTGGTAGCGGCGTCCTTCCACTGTCGGCGCAGAAGAAAGAACAGGCCGAACACGGCAGGGGTCAGCTTCAGTGCGGCGGCCAGACCCACCAGCATCCCCCGGGGCCACGGAGTCCTCGGCAGGAGGAGGTCGGCGGCGACGAGCAGCATGAGCATGATGTTGATCTGCCCGTACTCCAGGGTCGACACCACCGGCCAGGCGAACACCCCTGCCGCGGTGACCACAGCCGCAGTGGTCCACAGCCGGTGCCGGGGCAGGATGTCCCCGGATTCGCGGGAGAGAGAACGGAGCGTTATCACCGCGGTGAGGAGCAGGGCGACCACACTGACAACGGTGAACACGACTTCACCGAGCCACAGGGGCATCAGGGCGAGGGGGACGAATGTCACAGCTGACAGCGGTGGATACGTGAAAGGCAGCGTGATCCCTCCGACCCTGAACGATCCCTGGTAGAGGGGGACCGAGTCCAGGACTGCGTGTCCACCGGAGCGGTACACGTCGAAGTCGATGTGGTATACGACACCTCCGGGGCCGACGACGAACCTGACGGCGGTGTACACCACCGCGGCAGTGATAAGGACCACTGTCAGAGGGCGGAGTACCTGTCGGGCGCGCCCGGAGATGCGGGGGAAGCTCGCTGCAATGTTCACGGCAAGTCAGCCTACGGTGAGTTGCCGTTTCCCCGGAATTCAGGCAATCTCGTCACCCATGTCAGAAACTCCGGGGACAGCGGCCACGGCGGTGACGGGACCGGACAGGCCTGCACCGGCGGTCGGCGGCGCCCCGCAGAACGGGGTGCGCGAGCGGCTCCTGTGGGCGGACTGCGCCAAGGGGCTGTCGATCATCGCGGTGTGCTACATGCACGTGATCAGCGGCGTACCCGGGGCGAAGGACTCCGGCTGGCAGTGGTTCAGCACCGTGATGGATCCGGTCCGCATGCCCATGTTCTTCCTGATATCCGGCCTGTTCGCCCACCGGGTCATCTCCCGGACCCTCGGTGACCTCTGGTACCGGAGACTGTGGTTCCTGCTGGTTCCGTACCTCGTCTTCACCCCGGTACAGGCAGCCATCCGTATCTCCATGACCGGCGATGTGACCTGGGCCTCGATGCTCCGCGCCATTGCGCTGGGTGACCCCGGTATCTGGTTCCTCTATGCGCTGATGGTCTTCAACATCGCCGCCTGTCTGCTCCGCAGGGTACCGCCGCTGGTGGCCGTCGGAATGTCGGTGGTGCCGGCACTCGCCGCCGCCGCCGCAGGTCTGACCCAGTACAACGAGATCACCCACCTGACGGCGTATCTGCCCGCGTTCTTCCTGGGCCTTCACTTCCGCGAAGTGTATTTCCGGCTGTCGGAGGCGGCCTCGGACTGGCGGGTCGTCTCTGCGGCCGTGGTGGCCTATGTCGGGTGGGAACGGGTCATGGCGGACCTGACGCACCGGGTGGATCCCGACGGGTGGACCTCCCGGGAGGCTGCGTTGATGTCTGTCGCCTCGCTGGTCCGTATCTTCAGCGCAGTGCCGGCCGGCATCCTCCTGGCGACGTGGATCGCCAGGATACCTGTCGTGTCCACCGCGCTGGCGGCGGTGGGCCGGAACACTCTTCCCGTGTATGTCTCCCACCACGCCGCCCTGTTCCTGGTCAATGCGGTGATCCTGAGACGCCTGTTCGAGTCGGACCCGGAACGCTGGGCCTTCCTCACGGGTATGGACACACAGATCGTCATCGGCCTGGTCACCTGTGCCGTGGCGGGGATGCTGTTCTACCGTCTGGGTCGCGTTCCCGTGCTGAAATGGGTGCTCTACCCGCCGGCTCTTCCCCGGAGGAGACGGACAGGACAGGGCGGCGGACTGTCGGCCGGCTAGACTGGGCGACCGTGCGCTATTTCTATGACACGGAGTTCATCGAGGACGGCAGAACCGTCGACCTGGTGTCGATCGGGGTTGTCGCCGAGGACGGCCGTGAGTTCTACGCGGTCTCCACCGAGTTCGACGAGCGTAGGGCGGGGGACTGGGTCCGCCGTCATGTCCTCCCGCAGCTCCCGCCCCGGTCGGATCCGGCGTGGATGTCGCGGGCGGAACTGAGGGAACGGCTGTACCGGTTCCTCCTGCCGGGCCACACGCCGGGCGAGTGGCTTCCGGCGTCGGACCGTCCGGAACTGTGGGCGTGGATCGGAGCCTACGACCATGTCGCCTTCGCCCAGCTCTGGGGGGACATGACGGGGCTGCCGCGTGAGCTGCCGCGTTTCACCCGTGAGTTGCGGCAGCTCTGGGAGGACGCCGGGCGGCCGTCTCTTCCGGAGGAACCGTCGAACGCCCATGACGCGCTGGCGGACGCCCGTTTCAACGTGGTGAAGTACCGGCTGTCAGTGCAGGCGAAGAGGGCCCGAAGGTCCTGAGGCCGTCGGGGGCAGGGCAGTTCACCGTCCGGACAGGGTTGTCCGTATGATGACGCGCATGGGTTGGACTATTGACGCACCACTTGATGAGCTTCCTGATCTGCCACCGCTTCCGGGGGAGCTCGAGGACCGTTTCCAGGATGCCGTGGCACGTGACGCGAAGCAGCAGCCGGGCTGGGACCAGGGCCATGCGGACCGTGTCCGCAAGATCCTGGAGTCGGTGCCGCCGATCGTGGTCGCCCCGGAGATCCGTCGGCTCCGCCGGCAGCTCGCCGATGTCGCCAACGGCCGTGCCTTCCTGCTCCAGGGAGGTGACTGTGCGGAGACCTTCGAGTCCAACACCGAGCCGCACATCCGCGGCAACATCAAGACCCTCCTGCAGATGGCGGTGGTACTGACCTACGGTGCCTCCACACCTGTGGTGAAGATGGCCCGTATCGCCGGGCAGTACGCGAAGCCGCGCTCCTCGGACACGGACTCCAACGGTCTGCTCAACTACCGTGGCGACATCGTCAACGGCATCGAGGCGACCGAGGAAGGACGCCGACACGACCCCTCGAGGATGGTCCGGGCCTACGCGAACTCGGCCGCGGCAATGAACCTGGTCAGGGCACTGACCAGTTCGGGTACGGCAGATCTGGCGAAGCTCCACGAATGGAACCGCGAGTTCGTCTCAAACTCTCCGGCCGGGGCGCGCTACGAGGCTCTCGCCGAGGAGATTGAGCGTGGTCTGGAGTTCATGTCCGCCTGCGGGGTCAAGGACTCCACCCTCCAGACCGCCGACATCTACTGCTCCCACGAGGCTCTCGTCCGCGACTACGAGCGTGCGATGCTGCGACTCGCGCACGGCGAGAACGGTGAAGATGTCCTCTACAACCTGTCTGCGCACCAGATCTGGATCGGTGAGAGGACCCGGGGCCTCGAGGACTTCCATGTCGCCTTCGCAGCACTGGTGGGCAATCCCGTCGGAGTGAAGATCGGCCCGACGACCACTCCTGAGGAGGCCGTCGCCTACGTCGAGAAGCTGGATCCGGCGAATGAACCGGGCCGTCTCACCCTGATCAGCAGGATGGGCTACGACAAGATCCGGGACGCGCTTCCGCCCATCGTCCGGGCGGTGGAGGCCACCGGGCACAAGATCATCTGGCAGTGCGATCCGATGCACGGCAACACCTACACTTCGTCGAACGGCTACAAGACCCGTGACTTCGACCGGATCATTGATGAGGTGCAGGGGTTCTTCGAGGTGCACCGGGCGCTCGGCACCCACCCCGGTGGCGTGCACATCGAGTTCACCGGCGAGGACGTCACCGAGGTGGTCGGCGGTGCCCAGGACATCACGGACAGGGACCTGCCCTCCCGCTATGCCACTGTCGTCGACCCGCGGCTGAACACCCAGCAGGCACTGGAGCTGTCGTTCCTCGTCGCCGAGATGTTGCGGCGGTGAGCTGACGGGGGACTCCGGCAGTGTGCCCGGCGGTGTCCCCCTGACGGTGGGCGGTTCAGGCGCACATGGACCGGACTCACAGGGCCCGGACTGTGACCTCCGAGCCCAGCGTGGCCCGTGACAGGGGACCCGGTGACTGCGCCAGCACCACTCCGTTCGACCGACCGTCGACCGACACAGTGAATCCGGCGTCCTCCAGGATCCTCTTCGCATCTGCGACAGTTCTGCCGATGACCAGGGGAACCCTCGCCCTGTCGGAGGGGTGGAGTGTCACGGTGGTGGACTGCGAGGGATCGACCCGGGTTCCGGGTGAAGGCTCGGTGGAGGCAACGTCCCCGGCGTCCTCGTCGGTGTCGGAGACCGGGGTCCCGGTGACGGGGTTGAGGCCGGCGTCGCGCAACATCTGTTCGGCCTCCTCCACAGACCTGCCGGTCACGTCCGGCACGTCGACGGCAGAGGAGAGGACAAGCTGGACGGCGGATCCGGAGGGCACGCGGGAATCCGGTGCCGGGTCGGAGGTGATGACCTTACCTCCGTCGATGTCCTCGCTGAACCGGGAGGTGGTCCCCGAGACTTCGAGTCCGGCGGCCCTGAGAGTGTCCCGGGCCTTCTTCTCGGTCATCCCGGCGAGCCCGGGTACGGTCACCGGCCGCGGGCCACGACTGGTCTTCACGGTCACGGATGTCCCGGTGTCGACGGTGGCCCCTGCGACCGGGGATACGGAGGCGATCCCGCCTGCCGGTACGTCGTCGTCCCAGATCTCCTCGCCGATGGTCCAGTTCAGACTGCGTTCCCTGAGTTTGGCCTGATATGTCTGGAGAGTGTCACCGGTGGTGGGTGCAGGCACTGTCGGTCGACCGCGGGAGACCAGGACTGCAACCTCACTTCCCCTGACCGCACGGTCGCCGGACGCGGGGTCGGTCCCGGTGACGGACTGTGCGGGGTTGTCGTCCGACCACACCTCCGACACAGTCGACACGAATCCCGCCTGCTCTACGGCGGTGCGGGCACCCTCGACGTCCTGGCCGAGAACCTGCGGGATCTCCCCGTACCTGCCGGAGGTCACCCACCAGGACGCCACGGCGACGACCGCCACGGTGAGCAGGACCAGGACGGTCCACACCACTGTTCTGGCGACCCCCCTGTTCGTCAGGGGAGTGCCGGGGACAGGCTCAGGCGGCGGTGTACTCCGGGTCACGTGGGTGGGGTGGGACGGTTCCGGGTGCACGGTGGCACCGGGGAAGGCGGGTGCACCGGGGACCCGGGGGCCGGGTTCCGGTGGGACGTCGGGAACCGCACCCTGGCCGGGGTCCGGCACCCCCTGGTAGCGGGTCCGGGCAGTCTGCTGGTCGGGTGAACGTCCGGGTCGGCCGGGGGCCCGTCCCGGGGAACTCAGCGGTGGCACCATGCTGGTGGCCATGGCATCGTCGTCCCAGCTCAGGCGGTCACTGAATTCGGAGCCGGCCAGCGCGCGGTGGACGGCGGAGTGCTCGGGCACCGGCACCTTGAAGTCGGGCATGCCGAGGCTGCGTACAGTGTCCGTCACTGCGGCGAGGAACGCCTCCCCGTCCGGGTAACGGTCGGCGGGCTCACGACGGGTGGCGGTGAGGACGAGGTCGTCGACCTCGGCGGGGACCCCGTCAATGACATCCGACGGTGCGGGGACGTCGCGGGTGAGCCGCATTGCTGCGGTGTCACGCGGGGTCGGGCCCTTGAACGGCGGGCGCCCGGTGAGAAGTTCGAAGAGCATGATCCCGGCCGAGTAGACGTCACTCTGGGGGCCGGTGTCGCATCCCCGGACCTGTTCGGGGGACAGGTACGCGGCGGTCCCGATGACGGGACCGCCCTGGGTGGCGGACTTCTGCCGACTTGCCCTGACCAGACCGAAGTCCGCCAACTTCACCAGGTGGTCGTCGCGGATGAGCACGTTGTCCGGTTTCACGTCCCGGTGCACCATCCCCTCGTCGTGGGCGAGGGCCAGTGCCTCGAGCACGGGTTCCATGACCGCCAGTGCCGCGTACGGGGGCATCGGCCCCCGCTCGCGCAGGAGTTCCCGCAGTGTGCCTCCGGGGACGAGTTCCATGACCAGGAAAACGAGTTCGCCCTCCGGTCGTCGGTCGGTGCCCTGGTCGAAGACGTTGACCAGGCACGGGTGGCTCAGCCGGGCGACGGCCCTGGCCTCACGTTCGAACCGTGTCCGGGAGGCGGGGTCGGCGGCAAGGGAAGGGTCCATCACCTTGGCGGCGAGGTCGCGGTCGAGACGGATGTCGATGCAGTGGTAGACGGTGGACATTCCGCCGTGGGCGATGCTCGCCCCGATACGGTACCGCCCGTCGAGGAGATCACCGGGCCTGAGCTGATCAACCACGGTGTGTGGATCGCCTCCTGGGGGTCGTGGGACGGGGATACCGGGTACGTCGGGCCCGGACATGGGGTACCCGGCGATTATACGGGGGTCCTGAGGTTAAGGTGGTAGGCGTGAGCAACGACTACAGCACCGGAAATGCAGACGCCGCAGACGACACCGCCGCAGGAAAGGTCCTGACCACCCCCGTGTCAGGGATTCCGGCCGGTGAGAGGTTGCTGACCGTCCCCGATGCCGCCGAGCTGCTGAGCATGGTGGTCACCAGGGTCATGGACGAGATCAACCGGCACCGTCTCATCGCGGTCGAGGTCGACGGGGTGCGTTTCCTTCCTGCCCGGTTCTTCACCCGGGACGCGGAGATCAACAGGTTCGTTCCCGGCGTCATCTCCCTGCTGTCCGACGGGGGCTGGGAGGACGCCGAGATCCTCGACTACCTCTTCACCCCGGACGATTCACTGCCGGGGCGTCCTGTCGACGCCCTGCACGGTCACCTCGCCCGTGAGGTCATGCGCCGTGCCCAGGCCATGGCCATCGCCTGAGGGGTCACTGTCGTCGGTACGGTCACCCGTGGCGTCCGGCACCGTCGTGGTCGCTGCGGCGGTCCCGGCTGTGCCCCCGTCCCCGGTCTCCTGAACGTCCCCGGCGAGGCAGGTGCGGGTGATCCACCACATCACCAGCCCCACCATCACCAGCCACACCACGTTGTAGAGCCTGTTGTTGCCGCTGCCGTCGAAAGTCATCGACAGCACCATCGTCAGCCATGCCAGGGCGAGGACACCGCGACGGTCCCTGATCCACACGCCGACAAGCGCCAGGGGTGCAGCATAGTACCAGGGCAGGACCACGGCATTGAACAGACAGGTGGCAGCGTAGGCGGCGGTGGCACCGACGAACGCCTCCCTGACGGTGCGACGCCACACCGCCCAGGAAACGACCAGCAGGATCACCATGACGACCAGGGACACCGGTCGGACGACGCCGATGATGTCGTTGAAGAAGATGTTGTCGTCGATCATCCCGACAGGTCGGACCAGCACTGAAGCGATGAGTGACGGCACCGCCAGCGGATTGACGACTTTCGTGTTGCCGCTGATCTCTGAGATCCATCCCCAGCTCTGACCGCTTGCCACGGTCACGACCGCCACCGTCGCTGTCGCAACTCCGACTGAGAGCACACCGCCGCCGACGAGCGCGCCCGCCCGCCGCCCTGTGGCGTGTCTGATGTCCGCGAGGACCTGCCGCATGCTTCGCCGACATGCCGGGTCCTCACCCAGCGGACCGGCCGCCCGGGCGACGAATATCCACACCAGGAACGGAAGCGCGACGGCGGCGGTCGCCTTCAGTGAGATTCCCGCCCCGAGGAGTACCGAACCGAGCAGGACGCCGCGGACCGGCGAAAGCCGCACCGCAGCCAGCAGGCCGGCACACACCAGCAGCATCATGGTGACTTCGTTGTGCATGCCGCCGACCATGTGGAACACCGACAGCGGGTTGGCCACCCCCAGCCACACCGCTGTCTCCGGGTCGGCGCCGAGGGCCCCGGCCAGGCGGGAGACCGCCCAGACCAGTCCTGCGAAGCAGACGATGGAGAACAACTTGTAGACCACCACACCGGCGGTGATGTTCTCGCCGGTCAACCGGACCACGGTTTCGCCGATCCACATGTGCAGCGGGCCGTAGGGGGTGGTGGTGTTTCTCCAGTCGGGACTGACCTCGAAGAAGATACGCCCGGGTACGGCAGAGGCTCCGACCTCGTAGGGGTCGAAACCGTCCCTGCCCAGCGTGCCCTGCATGAGGTAGGAGTACACGTCCCTGCTCATCAACGGACCGGCGAAGACGAAAGGCGCAATCCAGGCGATGAGGGTTCCTCTGCCGAGCCGCTCGCCGTGGCGGAGGATCCTGCCCCCGATGACAGCCCAGGAGGCGATGTAGGCCAGGACACCGAGCCACATCACCACGACCAGAATGCCGGCGGCGTGGCCGAACCCGAGGTTCGTCAGACCGATCTCCTGGAGCAGACCGCCCCTGGTGCGGGTGGCACCGACGGCGTGGGAGGTGACGGCCATCACTGTCGCGCCCAGGGCTCCGAGCAGCACCGCCCGGCCCCGGGGAAGGTCGCGCAGACCTGGGGCCACCTCAGCTCCTCCGCTCGGTGAGCTGTTCGGCGAGAGCCACGAGCTCGTCGACGAACGGGGACGCGAGGTGACAGGACCGTAAAGTGTCCACGGCGTCCGAGGTCAGTTCCCGTACCCGGGCGGAGTTCTGCTCCGCGGCACCGGAGTCGACGATGATCTGCCGGAGTTCGTCGATTTCGGCGTCCGTCCCGACCGCACCGATTCCGGTGCGCAACCGGGATGCCGCGGCCGGGTCGGACCGGTCCGCACGGTCGAGGGCGCACATGAGAAGCCAGGTGCGCTTTCCGGAGCGGAGGTCGTCCCCGGACTCCTTGCCTGTGACCGCGGGATCCCCGAACACTCCGAGGTGGTCGTCCTCGAGCTGGAAGGCGACTCCGATCTCGCGTCCCACCTTGCGCAGCAGTGACACTGTCCGGGCGTCGGCGTCCCCCAGTGCGGCTCCCAGGTGCAGGGGCCGCTCCACCGTGTAGGCGGCGGTCTTGTAGACGTCGACCTTCAGTGCCGCGCCGGGATCCTCGGAACCGCTGTTCTCCAGTGCGATGTCGAGCATCTGCCCTGCGATGACCTCGGTGCGCATCCTCCGCCAGGGCTGGCGGGCACGGGTGAGTGCGGCGGCGTCGACACCTGAATCCGCGAACATGTCGTCGGCCCAGGAGAACGAGAGGTCCCCGACGAGAATGGCCTGGCTCTCCCCGTACCGCGCAGGGTCCCCTGTCCACCCCTGTTCACAGTGCAGCGCACTGAAGCGCCGGTGTGTCGTCGGCCTGCCGCGCCGGGTGTCCGACTGGTCGATGATGTCGTCGTGGATCAGTGCACAGGCCTGGATGAACTCGAGCGACGACACAGCGCGGAGCACGTCGCCGGGGCCGGTCGGTGCGGTCAGCGAGCCGCCGCCGCCCTCCAGTGCGGCCCGCAGCCCCGCCCAGGCGAACACCGGTCGGAGCCGCTTTCCTCCGCCGGTGACGAAGAGCTCGAGTGCTCCCACGGCATCGGCGACCACCGGATCGATGTCGTCGTAGTCGGCGTGCCGGGCACGGAAGAACGCGGCCAGTTCGGTGTCGACGGCGGCGGGGACATCCGTCAGCGGACTGTGGGCGGACCAGGTGCCCGTCATCTTCCGGCGGGCGGTTTCTGGGGTCATCGCGGTGCATCCTCCGGTGTCACTGGTCGGGCGGCAGGCACCGGACCGGAACGTACGTGGACCGTAGCCGTGGCACGGCTACGGGGCCCATGTGGACTCCTCCATACTAGGGGGTGGACGTCGACCCCCGGCCAGACACCCCGGGGCGTCTTCTATGATCAGGGACCATGCACTCTGACCCGTCCCCAGAATCGCCCACCGGCCAGGCTCCGGAGTCCGTGCCTGCGCCCGGCCTCCCCGGTGCCCCGGGTGTCCCCGGTGGGCACAGCCTTCAGGTGGCCGTGTCCGACACCCTCAAGCGCGGTACGCCGGGCAGGGTCCCGTTCTCGGTCGAGTTCATGCCGCCGCGTGACGATGCGGCAGAGGCCCGTCTGTGGTCGGCGGCCGAAGCTTTCCACGATCTCGGTGCGAGCTTCGTCTCCGTCACCTACGGGGCAGGTGGGAGCAGCCGACAACGTACCGAGCGCGTCGCGGGCAAGCTGGCGAGAAAGCCACTGACGACCCTGCTGCACATGACTCTCGTCGGCCACACCGGTGAGGAGATCAGGGCGATCCTCCGCGAGTTCGCCTCACTCGGTCTGACCAACCTGCTCGCGCTGAGAGGAGATCCTCCCGGGGATCCTCTCGGGGAGTGGCAGGGCATCGAGGGAGGTCTGGTCCACGCGATAGACCTGATCAGACTGATAAGGTCACTTCCCGAATGTGCGGACTTCGACATCGGGATCGCCTCGTTCCCGGAGGGGCACTACCGTGCGGCGAGTCTCGAGGATGACACCCGACACACCGTCGAGAAGCTCCGCGCCGGGGCCAGCTATTCCATCACCCAGATGTTCTTCAATGTCGAGCACTACCTGCGTCTGCGGGACAGACTGGCAGCCTTCGACCCGGTAGACGGGGCGAAGCCGGTGATTCCGGGGCTCATGCCGATCACCTCGCTGAGGTCGGTGAGGCGCCAGGTAGAGCTGTCCGGGTGTGAACTGCCCCGGGAAATGGAGGATCTGTTCACCAGGGTTGCCGCCGGTGACGAGCGGAAGAACGCGGCGGCCATCCGCAAGGTCGGAATCGAGGTCACGACGAGGATGGCCGAGCGTCTTATCGCTGAAGGGGCGCCGGATCTCCACTTCATGACCATGAACAATGTTCGTGCGACACAGGAGGTGCTCCACAATCTGGGGATGGCGCCGGCCTACGGGCCGGGTCTGGGGCAGGACGCCGTGCGCTGATCAGCTGCTCCGGCGCAATCACGGGGGAGGGGGTGCCGGTCCGACGGTCCCGGGCGAGAATACCGAAGGGCCGGGGGTCGGAGGTGAAGTGGAATCCGCGCAGTAGGTCCCGGAAGCCCAGACTGCGGTAGAGGGACCATGCGGCGTTGGTCCCGTCGTCGACTTCGGGGGTCGACAGCAGTGATGTACCGCACCGGAGCCGGGAGAGCAGATCGTCCATGAGCAGATGTCCGATTCCGTGACCCTGGTGGCCGGGCAGGACGTGGACCTCCGATATTTCGTCGTAGTCGCTGAGTATGTCGGTGGCGTCCTGTGGGGAGAGGCCGGCGCTGCGGAGGCCACGGTGAACCTCCCGGTACCACCAGGATCCGGGCGGTCCCGGAAAACCGTAAGCGACGCCGACGAGCTTCTGGTCCGGAGCTGAGGGATCCGGTGACTGCGCCGTCGCGTGCTCGACGGCGACCGATGCGGTGAATCCGGGGTTGGTGGAGTTGGCGGCCCAGAGGTTTCGGCGCTGGCCGAAGGTCGCCGGACCATATCCCATCGCCAGCAGGTGCAGGCGTACCAGCTCGTCCACCCGCTGCAGGTAGGTGCGGGTGGGCATCGCGCAGACACTCACGGTGGTGTCCGGGGTTACGGGGCAGGTCACGCCTCCATCGTGTCAGATACTGCCCGAGCCCCACAAATACGAACATATGGTCTATTATGGTGGAAGATGCGGTTCCTGCGTCCGGGGCGGCCGTAATGTCCCGGGCCAGGAAGAGCGTCACGGTGATGCTTCCGGTGGCCGGGCGGCCACCGGCCAGATCGGTCGAAGGAGGCGGATGATGGCAGGGCAGAAGGGGATGACCGCAGGGGAGGGCCGGGTCACCCGGCTCCGGCGGAGGACATCGGCGTTCCGGGCGTCGGCGGAAGCCTATGTGATCGAGGCTGAACGGCTGCTGGAGCGTAGTCGCGCGGAGGTCACCCCGGCAGAAAGGGTGACGTGGGCCTACCGGGCCGCACTACGGGCGGCGGGTGCGGTGATCGAAGCTTCTCCGGGGCAGGGTCGTCGACGTCGGGTGTCCGGAAGTGCATGGTCCCGGTTGCGGACCGTGGATCCGGATCTGGTGACCTGGGTGGACCGGTTCGAAGTCTATGCGCGCTTCGTGTCCAGGGTGGAGATGGGACTGGAACAGGGGCTGCGTGGAACTGACGCCGACCGCATGTACGACGAGGTCTGCCGGTTTGTCGACATGGTCAGGCAGCGTGTGGGATACCTGCCGGATGTGGCCTGACACGGGAACCGGAGGGTCGGGCCGCCGGAAATAGGGGACTGGGAGGATTCTACTGGTGGAGGCATGTCCTGGGGTAGACTCGTGGACAAGTACCACTGGTCCGGAGGATGACAGGTCGGGAACTTTTTCCGCCCCTCGGACGTTGGATCAGGTGACCCGCCAAACCCGCGGCCGAACAGGCGGCCCGAGAAGAACAGGGGAGGACAACTGTGGCACTGTCAGAGCAGGAACAGCGCATGCTGGATGAGATCGAGCAGGCGCTGATCGCCGATGATCCGGCGTTCGCGGAACGGAACCGCGCCGTAGCTTCCGGTGGAGTTTCCGTGGGTATCCGGTCTGTTGCGGTGTTTCTGCTCGGCCTCTGCACTCTTGTCGGTGGGATCGCGCTAGCCCAGGCCAGTCTCTGGTTCGTCATTCTGGGCGTCGCAGGATTCCTGATCATGTTCCTCGGGGGTCTTATGGCGTTCCGGTCGGGCGGGCGGTCCCGGCAGAAGTCCGCAGGCCGCGGTCAGGGGCACCGTGGAGGAAAAGGTCAGGGGAACGGTATCGCTGACCGTATGGAGAACAGCTTCCGTCGCCGTTTCGACTGACAGGTCGGCAACGGTGACCACCCCCGGTTGAGTACAGACTCTGCCGGGGGTTTCCCATGTCCGGGACCTGCCCGGTAGGCAGACCTGCCCGGTCTACGGGGTGGGTCTGGTGGTTCGGGGGTGCCGCGGCGTGCAGGGGGGGCGGGGGCCACCGCCCCCGGGGAGAGGCAGGGGTGGTCAGGGGCAGCACAAAGCAGGGGCGCATGGAACGGAACTTCCGTCGGGTCGTGCCGGGCGGGGTCGTAGAGGGAGGGGGCGCTCACTTCCCCCACTTCTCCCCACTGAAGGCAGCTGCTGATGTCATCGCAGGTAGTATGGGGTGTGATCGCCGCACAGGCTCAGACGCCTCACCGGGTGCTCTGTCTGCCGGTTCTCTCTGGGAGCCTATCTGCCTGCTCTTTTCTGGCAGATGCCTGTAAGAAGACCGCGTTGCGTGGAAGGAGTGGGGGACTGTGGGGTAAGGTGGGGCGCGCGGGACAGAGATGACGTTCCGTGACAACTTCACAGTGACAGCACACTGCACCGGCGACCGGCTCCTCCGGTCCGTACCCACGGCTACCGGAGGGAAGGAGCCGACGGCATGTTCTTCGGCACTTTCACTCCGAAGCTCGATGACAAAGGGCGACTGACCCTGCCCGCCAAGTTCCGCGAGGAACTGGGCGACGGGCTCGTCGTCGTCAACGGGCAGGACCACAGTCTGGCGATCTATCCGCGCTCTGAGTTCCAGGTCCGGGCCCGGAACGCGGCGAAGGCCTCCCGGGCCAACCCCCGGGTCCGTGCCTTCGTGCGACGCCTCGGTGCCAGCGCGGACGAACAGACCCTCGACAGTCAGGGACGGATCACCGTCGCTCCGGCACACCGGAAGTACGCGGGACTCGCCAAGGACTGCGTGGTCATCGGCTCGGTCGACCGGATCGAGGTGTGGGACGCCGGGGCCTACGAGAGGTATCTCGCGGACCACGAGGCTGATTTCGCCGACGGCGACGATGACGCCTTCGCCGACTTCCTGTGACCGGTGCGGTGTGTGGACGGGCTGTGTGCCGGCCCTCATCTGCGCGGACGACCGTTGTGATGTACTTCCCCGACGTCACATCGGCCCGCGCAGGTGGGGCCCCGTACGCAGCCCCTCCGTCACTGTGGAGCGACCAGCTGTCCCTCACCAGGAAAGGTATCCCGATGACTGAACCTGCCCGCCGAGTCAGCGGCGAGTTCGGCCACGTCCCCGTCATGCGGGACCGGATGGTCGAACTCGTGGGGCTCGGTGTCGCAGGTGCGGGGACTGCCACCCCCGTCATCGTCGACGCCACCCTGGGGGCGGGCGGGCACACCGAGGTCTTCCTGGAACACTTCCCTGACGCCGTGGTCGTCGGCCTCGACCGTGACCCCTCCGCCCTCCAACTCGCCAGGGACAGGCTCAGCCGCTTCGGTGACCGCTTCATCCCCTGCCGGACCCGTTTCGACCGCCTCGGAGACGCCCTCGACGCCCTCGCCGGAGAAGACAGGCTCCCCGACGACTTCGGTGACCTGGGCGTGTCGGGTTATCTCTTCGATCTCGGCGTCTCCTCTATGCAGCTGGACCAGCCGGAGCGGGGGTTCGCCTACGCACAGGACTCCCCACTCGACATGAGGATGGACCCGGCGGGGCAGCTCACCGCGGCGGAGGTCCTCAACACCTACAGTCACGGCCAGCTCGCGCACGTCCTGAGCACCTACGGGGACGAGCGCTTCGCCGGCAAGATCGCCTCGGCGGTGGTGCGCGAACGGGAGAAGGAACCGTTCACCACTTCTGGGCGCCTGGTGGACCTGCTCTACCGCACGATTCCTGCTGCGGCCCGCCGGACCGGAGGTCATCCGGCGAAGAGGACGTTCCAGGCGCTGAGGGTGGAGGTCAACTCGGAACTCGATTCACTGGCCGCCGCCGTTCCCGCCGCGACAGACAGACTCGCCGTCGGCGGGGTGGCCGTCTTCATGAGCTATCAGTCCCTCGAGGACCGCATCGTGAAGAAGGCGCTTGCGGAGATGACCACCAACCGGACCCCGCCTGGGCTGCCCGTCGATCTTCCGGACACTGCCGCTTCATTCGAGCTCGTGACACGTGGTGCAGAGAAGGCACCTGCCGACGAGATCGAACGGAACCCCCGTTCCGCTCCCGTCAGGGTCAGGGCAGTGCGCAGGATCAGGGCGCGTCCAGACCACTGAGCAGGGGTCTCACCGACTCTCTAACTCTCCACACCCATTCCAGGACAGCGAGGCACATTATGAGCACAGGAATCATGACCGGTACCGCCGGACTGGGAAGACCTGATGTACGGGAGCGGACCCCGACCCGCGGCCGCGGGACTTCGGCGGGGGCAGGCACCCAGACCCGGCGTCGTCACCTGGTTCCACCGCGGACCGGATCCCGCCAGCAGGTGACCGTCCGTGGCCGCAGAGTCACTGCGGTCCGTGACAGGCACGGATCGAATGTTCTTCGGCTCGTCATCGCCCTCGTGCTGCTCGTGGGGGCTGGTGTCGCGGCCACGATGTACCTGTCCGCCCGTACGACGGACCAGGCGTTCGTCCTCAGTGAAGCGAACGCCCGCAGTGAGACCCTGGGAAATGAGCTCGAGAGCCTGAACAGGGACTACAAGGAGCTGAGCTCATCTGAGCACCTCGCCTCCGAAGCTGCCAGACTGGGGATGGTGGTTCCCGGACAGGCTGGCGTCCTCGACGTGCAGGGCGGTGACATCCGGGAGGTGCGGCCGGCTGACAGGGCCGGCGACGGCCAGATCGTCGACCTGGACGGAACAGGCGCAGCAGTTCCCCGCACGGACCGGCCTACAAGTGATCCTGCCGCAGTCGCCGCAGTGCCGGCAACCTCACCCGCAGGTGAGCAGAGTGCCCGGGATGCTGCACAACAGGCCCCTGCCGCCGCCCAGCCGGCTCCTGCGGACGCCGCCGCCCAGCCGGCCCCTGCGGACGCCGCCGCCCAGCCGGCTTCCGGGGCGTCCCCGCAGAACCCGGCGTCGGCCACCGGCCAGCTGCCCTACCCGTCACGTGACCTCACCCCGGCCGGGTAAACTCCGGAGCGCCGGGGCGCCGACCGGGTGCCCGGCCGGTCCCTGACCGACTGAACGAGACTGCAGAGAGTCCACCGTGACCGGAGGAGACCGGTCAGACCCCGATGGGAGACCCGTACCTTGGAACCGGACCGGAAGCCCCGGCGCACCAGTGACCGCGGTGTGCCCGGAAACTCCTGGCGGACACTGGACATCAGCCCCGCACGTTTCCAGTCACGGGGGACGATCGTCGTGGTCACGGTCATGGTTCTCGCCGTGGTCCTTCTTCTGCGACTGCTGCAGATCCAGGTGTTTTCCACGGACACACTCGCCAGCAGTGCTGCCGAGCAGAGGGCCCGCCCCGTCACCCTGTACGCCGGGCGTGGCGACATTGTCGACCGGGACGGCCGCGACCTGGCCTACACGATGAAGGCGTCCATGATCGTCGCACACCCCGCAGAGCTTCCGACCTACATGGAGGACCGGTACCGCCTGTCGCCCAGGACACCGGAGAATCCCGACGGGGCGCTTCCCCCGGACCAGCAGCTCGAGGAGATCATCACCGAACTGCCGAAGATGCTGCAGGGAGATTCCTCGGCCGTCCAGGCCACGGACCTGCGCAAGGCCCTCACCTCGGACGAGCGTTACACCCGCCTCGTGCTCAACGTAGACCCTGATGTCGCCGAGAAGATCACCACCCGGTTCCCGGAGCTGTCGGCAGACCCCCAGGACATCCGCCAGTACCCCAACGGGGCGGTGGCGGCGAACATCGTCGGCAAGTACGGGTGGGTCGGCGACGGAGTCGAAGGTGGCCAGTACGGGCTCGAGCTGTCCCAGGACGCCCGGCTGCAGGGTCGGAACGGGTCCTACCTGGCGGACTTCGGTGACGGGGCAGTCATCCCCGGCACCCGACGCGATGAACACCCTGCCGTCGACGGGGACTCCTTCCAGCTGACGATCGACATTGACGCCCAGGCGTACGTGCAGCAGCAGGTCCAGCAGGCCAAGGACAGGTCGGGAGCGGAGAACGCCTCCGCGGTCGTCCTGGACGCGAAGACAGGCGAAGTCATCGCCATGGCCACCTCGGACACCATCAACCCGATGGGGGATCTCGAGGAACAGGTCACCGAGGGAAAGGAGTTCACCAACCGGGTTGTCGAGTCCGCTTTCGAGCCCGGTTCCGTCGCCAAGGTCATGACGGCTGCCGCCGCCATCGAGGAAGGAAAGACGACTCCCGACGAGGTGCTGCAGGTTCCCGGTTCCATCGACATGTCCGGCGTCACCGTGAAGGACGCCTGGGACCACGGTGTGGTCCCCTACACCACCACCGGAGTGTTCGGGAAGTCCTCGAATGTGGGGACACTGATGCTCGCCCAGCGGGTGGGGGAGGAGAAGTTCGCCGACTACCTCCAGAAGTTCGGCATCGGGCAGGCGACCGACCTCGGACTTCCCGCAGAGACGGCGGGCTACGTCCCTGACCTTTCACAGTGGTCCGGCGGGACTTTCGCCAACCTGCCGATCGGACAGGGAATGTCGATGAGCCTGCTCCAGATGACGAGCATCTACCAGGCGATCGCCAACGACGGCGTGCGGGTGACTCCCTCACTGATCAGGCAGGTGACCACGGCTGACGGTACAGAACTCCCCGCGGAGCAGCGGAAGGAGACCAGGGTCGTGTCCCCGGCGACCGCCCGTTCTGTCGTGGACATGTTCCGGGCCGTGAACCAGAGTGACCCGACCGGGGTACAGCAGGGAACCGCCCCCAGCGCGGGGATCGAGGGCTACCAGACAGCAGGAAAGACCGGCACCGCCCAGCAGATCGATCCGGAGACGAAGGCGTACTCCAACTCGAACTACTGGATCACCTACGCCGGCATCGCCCCCGCCGACGACCCCCGGTTCGTCGTCGGGATCATGCTCGACAACCCCAGGCGCAGCTCGGACGGCAGCGGTGGTCAGTCCGCGGCACCGCTGTTCCACGACATCGGGTCCTGGATGCTGGACCACTACAATGTGCCGCTGTCCGCTACCGCGGCACCCCGACTCATCCTGGAGGCACAGTGACGGACAGTTACCCCACACCGACACTCGGAAGGCTGGCAGAGCTCACCGGGGGACGCCTGGTGCATCCCGACGGGACCCCGGTCACCGGGGAGGACACCCGGCAGACAGTGACCACGGCGGCGATTGACGCCCGTGACGTCCCCACCGGCGGAATGTTCATGGCAGTGCCCGGCACACGGGATCACGGTGCCCGCTTCGCCTCCCAGTCGGCGGGGAACAGTGTCCTCACCGACGCGGAGGGACTCGGCGTCCTCAGGGGCCGGGGGTCAGGCACAGTGACACTGGTCGTCGACGACTGCCGTCGCTGGCTGGGACCGGTGGCCGCGGAGATCCACGGTCACCCTTCCCGGTCCATGACGGTCATCGGGGTCACCGGCACCAGCGGCAAGACGACGACGACGTACATGATGGAGAGTGCGCTGCTGGACCACCGGCAGGTCGGACTCATCGGAACCACCGGTACACGTATCAACGGCCGGAGCATTCCGACGTCACTCACCACACCCGAAGCTCCCACACTGCAGGCACTGTTCGCACGCATGCGTGACGAGGGCGTGACCCACGTGGTCATGGAGGTCTCCTCCCACGCACTCGTCCTCGGGCGGGTCAGGGGCGTCGACTTCGATGTCGCCGTGTTCACCAACCTGTCGCAGGACCACCTCGACTTCCACCCGACGATGGAGGACTACTTCCGGGCGAAGGCGATGCTGTTCACCGAGCCCCAGGACCCGGCGGGACACCTGCCCACCCCGGTCGTCTGTGTCGACGACAGGTGGGGCCGGCGCCTGGCGGACCAGCTCAGCGCAACTCCGGGGCCTGCCGGGTCCACTTCCGGAACACCGGCCGGAGAACCCGCCGGAGGTCCTGTCACCGTCTCCACGGACGGCGGGAACGCCGACTGGAGGGTCGACGGTATCAGTATCGGCGTCGACGGTACCCAGCACGTGGAGGTGACTCATGCCGGTGACACCACGCTTGCCTTCGACCTGTCCGTCCCCGGTGCCTTCAATGTCGCGAACGCCACCCTCGCCCTGGCGGGACTGGTTGCGGCCGGGGAGGACGCTTCGATCGCCCGGAGGTTGGCTGACGTACAGGTTCCCGGGAGGATGCAGAGAGTCACGGGGCACCGCGGCCACGGTTTCCTGGCCCTGGTGGACTACGCGCACAAACCGGGCGCCGTCACGGCGGTGCTGGAGACACTGAACGGCCAGCTGGACCGGGCTGCGGTCGTCACCGGCGCGTCCCCGGGTGATGACGGTTCACCGACCCGGGAGCGGGTGCGTGGCAGCCGGGGACGCCTGGGAATCGTCATCGGGGCCGGCGGAAACCGTGACCATGAGAAGCGACCGAAGATGGGTGCCGCAGCAGCACTCGGTGCAGACCTGGTCATCGTCACCGACGACAACCCGCGGGACGAGGATCCCGCGACCATCCGCGCCGCGGTACTCGCCGGTGCGGAGGAGGCTGCAGAGCAGCTGGACATCTCGCGCCGGCCCGACATCCGGGAGATCGGTGACCGTGCCGAGGCAATCCGGGCGGCCGTGCGGTGGGCACACCCCGGTGATGTCGTTGTGGTCGCGGGGAAAGGCCACGAGACCGGTCAGATCATCGGTGACCGGGTCCTCGAGTTCGATGACCGGACAGTTCTCGCCGCCGCACTTGACGATCTGCCCGACACAACACCTGACACACTTTCCGGTGACGATGAGGAGCCTGACGCATGATCGAGATGACAGCAGCCGAGATCGCGACCGTGACGGGTGGCGAACTTGTCGACGGAGCGGAACCGGGGACGCCGGTGACGGGACCGGTGGAGTTCGACTCCCGTCGTGTCACACCGGGTTCCGTGTACATGGCCCTGCCCGGGGCCAGGGTCGACGGACACGACTTCATTCCCTCGGCCCTGCAGGCGGGGGCCGCCCTCGTCTTCGAAGGCCGCCCTACCGGAAGTCCCGCTCTGCTGTGCCCTGAGGTCGACGACGAGCCCGGGACCCAGCGCAACTCCTCCTACCTTGAGCACGACCCTGACGGACTGGGTGAACGGGTGGTGGCCGCAGTGTCCCGTCTCGCCCGTCACAACACGGACGTCCTCGTCTCGGACTACGGACTCACCGTGGTCGGAGTGACGGGTTCAGCCGGAAAGACCTCCACGAAGGACCTTCTCGGCGCTGTGCTGTCGGCGGCGGGGGAGACTGTCGCGCCCCCCGGCAGCCTGAACAACGAGATCGGTCACCCCTACACCGTGCTCAAGGCGGGACGGTCGACCAGGTACCTGGTCGCCGAGATGTCCGCCCGGGGCAGGGGGCATATCGCCCACCTTGCCCGCATCGCACCCCCACGTATCGGGGTCGTGCTCAACGTCGGCACCGCACACCTCGGCGAGTTCGGTTCCCGCGAGGGGATCGCCCGGGCGAAGGGGGAGCTCGTGGAGGCCCTTCCCACCGCCGACAGAGGCGGAATCGCCGTCCTCAACGCCGACGACGACCTCGTCTCCGGCATGGCCTCCCGTACCACCGCGCGGATCGTCCGCTTCTCCGCCGACCAGGGAGCTGACGGGGACGCCGACTACCGTGCATCACAGGTGACGCTCGACGACATGGCCAGGGCATCTTTTCTGCTGCACCATCCCAAGGGAGATCCGGTGCGGGTCAGCCTCGGGGTCTTCGGCGCCCACAATGTGGGCAATGCCCTGGCAGCCGCAGCAGTGGGTATCGAGTGCGGACTTGACCCGGCCGTGGTCGCGGCGTCCCTCACCGGTCACACCGCCGACAGTGTCAACCGGATGGACGTGTGGACCAGGAATGACGGCGTCACCGTCATCAACGACTCCTACAACGCCAACCCGGACTCCGTGCGCGCCGGCGTCGACGCCCTGGTCCAGACGGCCTCCCGAAGGGGACGGGCGCGGTCCTGGGCGGTCCTCGGTCACATGGCCGAACTCGGTGACGACACCGTACGCGCCCACTCGGCGACGGGTGACTATCTCGCCGACCATGGGGTGTCCAGGGTCGTCGTGGTCGGGGATGGCCCCGGTCAGCGGGCGTTGGCCGGGGCGGCACAGGGCCGTGGGCTGTGGACGCGAACCGTACCCGACGTCACCGCCGCCGTGGAACTGCTCACCGGTGCCGACTCCGGAGTACACCCCGGGGATGTGGTCCTGGTCAAGGCGTCCTATTCTGACGGTCTGTGGCGGGTGTCCCAGGGTCTCGACCGGGGCCTCCCGCAGACTCTCCCGGAACGTGGCCCGGAACGTGGTCCGGTACGTGGTCCGGTACGTGGTCCGGACCCGGTTCCTGTACCGGGGGCGGAGGCCACAGGCAGAACCACGACCGAGACCCCCGACAAGACCTCCACCGAGACCTCCACCGAGACCCCCACCCAGACAAGGTAACCGGCACATCCCATGATGCAGATCATCATCGCGGCGGCAGTATCCTTCTTCGTCGCCATCTTCCTCACACCGGTTCTGATCCGACGGTTCTCCGCGGAGGGGCTCGGCCAGGAGATCCGTGAAGAGGGACCGAAATCACACCTCCGCAAACGCGGCACCCCGACCATGGGCGGTATCGCCATCCTCGCCGGAATCACCGTCGGCTACCTGGCGGCGGTCCTCGTGGGAGTGGCGACCAACGGTACAGGACCCGGAGTGTCCGGCTGGCTGGTACTCGGACTCACCCTGTCACTCGGCGCGGTAGGTTTCGCCGACGACTACATCAAACTGGTCATGGGGAGGAACCTGGGTCTGAACGCCCGGGCGAAGCTGGCGCTGCAGCTGGTGATAGCGGTCGTCTTCGGCGTCCTGGTGCTCCAGTTCCCGAACTCCGCCGATCTCACACCGGCGTCGACCAAACTGTCTTTCATCCGTGACATGAACACCTTCGACCTGAAGATCGGCGGCGCCGTCATCGGGATGCTGATCTTCCTGCTGTTCATCTACCTGGTGATCTCAGCCTGGTCGAACGCCGTCAACCTCACCGACGGGCTCGACGGGCTGGCAGCCGGGGTGACCGCCCTGGTGATGTCCGCCTACGTGGTGATGACCTTCTGGCAGTTCCGCAACTCCTGCTCCGCGGCGGCGTCAGTCAACTGCTATGCGGTTCGTGACCCCCTCGACCTCGCGCTTCTCGCGGCCGCCGGTCTCGGTGGCTGTCTCGGGTTCCTCTGGTGGAATGCGGCTCCGGCGAAGATCTTCATGGGGGACACCGGTTCGCTGGCGCTCGGCGGACTTGTCGCCGGCCTGTCGGTGACCTCCCGGACAGAGCTGCTGATGATCTTCGTGGGCCTGCTCTTCGTCATGGAGGCCGCCAGTGTCGTCATCCAGGTGGTCTCCTTCAAGACCACCGGACGACGGGTGTTCAGGATGGCACCCTTCCACCACCACTTCGAGCAGGGAGGATGGGCGGAGACTACTGTCGTCGTCAGATTCTGGCTGCTCTCCGCACTCTTCGCCATGGGCGGGGTCGCGCTGTTCTACAGCGAGTGGCTCCGCGGCGCCGGCCTCTAGGAGCACACAGTGACCACAGATCCCGCAGAAGTCGCAGGGGCCGCAGGACCCGCCACGGCAGCTTCCGGCACGGCAGTTTCCGGCACGGCAGAGACGACCCGGGCGCTCCGGTCCGGACGGGTACTGGTCGCTGGCGCAGGTGTCGCCGGGGCTGGCGCGGCCCGTATGCTGGCTGCACTGGACTGCACCGTCACCGTCGCCGACGACGCCGGGGACAGGGCGCGGACCCTCGCCGCACAGACCGGAGCGACACCGGTCGGTGTCACCGTTGCGCGGCAGTCACTGGAACAGTTCGACCTCGTGGTGACTTCACCGGGATGGAGGCCCGACACCCCCCTGCTGGTCGAGGCGGCCGACGCCGGAACCCCGGTCATCGGCGCCGTCGAGGCCGCATGGCGGGCGGACCGGGCAGGATTCTTCGGTGACCCCCGGACCTGGCTGGCGGTGACGGGAACCAGCGGCAAACCGACCACGACCGCCATGCTCGCCGCCGTTCTCGCCGAGGACGGCAGATCCGTCGCTGCGGTGGGGAACATCGGTACGCCCCCCGGCGACGCGCTCCTGGCTGACCCGCGTGTCGACGTCCTCGCCGCCGAAGTGTCGAGCTTCCAGCTCCACTGGGCGCCCGGATTTGCCCCGGACGCCGGGTGTGTGCTCAATCTCGCCGACGACCACCTCGACTGGCACGGCTCCTTCGCCGCCTACGCCTCCGACAAGGCACGGTGTCTGCGGGGAGCGAACCCAGTCCTCGCCGTCGACGAGCCTGCGGTGCTCGCCGCGGCAGGGGACGCCGGCGCCACCGTCCGTCCGCACCGAGCGGTCACCCTCGCCGACCCGACGGAGACGCCTGACCCTGACCGCACCGGGGCGACGGTGGTCACCGGCGTCCACGGTGGACGGATCGTGGAGTTCGACAGGGCCACCGGGACGGTCACCGACCTTGCCGCGGCGACCGGGATCTCCCCGGCCGGTCCCGCGGGTGTGTCGGACGCGGTCGCCGCTGCGGCACTGGCACGCTCGGCGGGGGTGTCCGCCCCGGCGGTCGACCGTGCCCTCGCCGCCTTCACCGTCGCCGCCCACCGGGGCCAGGTGGTGGCCAGTGAGGGTGGTGTCGACTGGGTGGACAATTCGAAGGCGACCAATCCTCACGCCGCCGTCGCCGCCCTGCGGGGCACCCACGACGTGGTCTGGGTGGCGGGAGGACAGCTCAAAGGTGCCCGGGTGGACGACCTGGTCGCCCAGGTCGCACCGTCGGTGAAAGCAGTCGTCCTGCTCGGAGTGGACCGTGGCGTCCTCGCCGGGGAACTGGCGTCGGCGGCCCCCGGGACCCCGGTCACCGTCATCGACGACACTGACCCGGTGGGGGCGATGGACGCCGCGGTCGCCGCCGCACGCGGGTACGCCAGCCCCGGAGACACGGTCGTCCTGGCTCCCGCGGCGGCGTCCCTGGACATGTACTCTGGAATGTCCCAGCGTGGTGACCTGTTCGCCCGCTTCGCCCGTGCCACCGGGAAGACACCGGCAGGCTCGGCAGAACCGGCAGGCTCGGCAGGGCCGTCGGCGTCGGACCGGCCGGACACCGCCCCGGGCGGCAGGGACACCGTGATCGGCGACGGGCGAGACGGGCGACTCGGTCGAGACGGGAGATACCGGAGATGAGGTCCACGATGAGGAGTGACCGGACCACGGACATGCGGGGCGGCACGGGCGGTCAGGGGCGGCGTCCTGCCGGAACGGTCACCGCCCGCGGGACCTCCGAGGTGTCACCCTGGGCGGGCCTGCGGGAGAAGTGGCAGCGGTTGCTGGCGTCCCCCCAGCTCGACTACAAGGTGATTCTCCTGGTCACCGGCGTCCTCGTCGCCCTCGGCCTCATTGTCGCACTGTCGTCGTCCATGGTCTCCTCCCGCTCACAGGAGGGCGGGACGGTGTTCACCGAGTTCTTCAAGCAGGCCCGGATGGTCCTGGTCGGTCTGGTCGTGATGTGGGCGGCCCTGTGGATCCGCCCGGCGAAGGTCCGGGCCTGGGCACCGGTCCTCCTGTTCGTCGCACTGCTGTTCCTGGTGCTCGTCCTGTTCATCGGTTCGGGTGACGAGATCGGCTCCAAGTCCTGGATATCTCTCGGTCCGCTGTCGTTCCAGCCGTCCGAGATAGCCAAGCTTGCGCTCGCGGTGTGGGGTTCAGCAGCCGTGGCGATGCACTCGCGGCGCAGTCCGACCGTCAGGGGTGGCCTGGGTGCCTTCCTCATCGTGTCCGGACTGGTCCTGGCACTGGTGCTGGCGCAGAAGGACCTGGGGATGATGTTCTCCCTCGCCCTCGTGATGCTGTCACTGCTGTTGTTCAGCGGCGTGGCGGGATCCGTACTCGGGCTCATCGTCGGAGCGGTCGCGGTGCTCGGTGCGCTGTCCATCGCGGCGCTGAGCTACCGGTCCGACCGGATCAGCACCTGGCTGAGCGCGCTGCGTCTCCGGTTCGACGGGACCTCCGCCCAGGACGCCGCATTCCAGGCGAAACAGGGAATGTACTCCCTCGCTGACGGCGGGCTGACCGGTCAGGGTCTGGGCCAGTCCCGCGCCAAGTGGAACTACCTGCCCGAGGCGACCAACGACTTCGTCTTCGCCATCATCGGCGAGGAGCTCGGTCTCATCGGTGCCGGTGCGGTGATAGCACTGTTCGCGTTGCTCGGCTGGTTCGGTATCCGTACCGCCACGAAGCAGTCCGACCCCTTCCTCCGTCTGCTCGCCGCGACCCTCACCGCCGGAATCGTCGGCCAGGCCTTCTACAACATCGGGTATGTCGTCGGGCTTCTGCCGGTCACCGGTGTCCAGTTACCCCTGTTGTCGGCAGGGGGCACCTCGGCGGTGATCACCCTGGGTACCCTCGGTCTGCTGGCCAACTGTGCCAGACATGAGCCGGAGACGGTTTCCTCGATGCAGCATGAGGGGCGTCCGTTCATCGACAGGCTGCTCATGCTGCGGGAACCCGATGTCCCCGACGCCGGTTCCGAACACCGTGAACAGGTCCGTCCCCGCCCCCGCAGGTACGGCACCCCGGTGACCCACCGTCCGGCGCCCCGGTCATCTGACCTGCGCGGAGATCCGGTGCTGCCGGGTGACCGGCCACGGTTCCGGCGCAGTACCGACAGCTACCGGGAGGGTCCGGACTCCGGCTACCCGGGTGACCCGGACCGACGGAGATCGGTCCGGTCGGAGCACCGGGCCGGTGCCCGGACAGAAGCCGGAGAAAACCCCGGAAGAAACCCCAGATCTGCCCAGCGCAGGAGGCGCTACAACCCGTGAACCAGTCACCTGAGACTCTGTCGGTCGTCCTCGCAGGAGGAGGCACCGCAGGACACATCGAGCCAGCTCTCGCCGTCGCCGAGGCACTGACCGCCCGCGATCCCGGGATCCGGGTCACTGCGCTGGGCACGGAACGCGGCCTGGAGACCAGACTGGTCCCGGCCCGTGGAGTGGCACTGTCACTCATCCCTCCGGTGCCGGTCCCGCGCAAGTTGGACAGGGCACTGTTCACCTTCCCGTTCCGGCTGGTCCGGGCTCTGCTGCGGACCCGTGCGACGTTGAAGGATCTGGACGCGGACGTGGTCGTCGGCTTCGGCGGCTATGTCTCCGGCCCCGCCTACCTGGCGGCGAAGTCCGCGGGGATTCCGGTGGTCATCCATGAGGCCAATGCCCGTTCCGGTCTGGCGAACCGCCTCGGTGCATTCCTCGGTGCCCGGGTACTCGCGGCGGTGCCCGGCTCGGGTCTGAAGGGCGCGGAGGTCGTCGGCGTCCCGGTCCGCAGGTCGCTGCTGGAGCTGGACCGTCCTGCACTGCGGGCGGAGGCCCGGAAGTTCTTCGGGCTCGACCCCGACGCGCCTGTGCTTCTCGTCACCGGGGGCAGTCAGGGGGCGGCCTCGATCAACGACGCCGTGAGCGGGGCCGCCCGCACCCTGGGAGACGCCGGTATCGGCGTCCTCCACGCCTACGGGCGCAGGAACAGTGTCGAGGTGGAGCAGCAGGAGGGTGCGCCCGCCTATGTCGCGGTGCCGTACATCGACCGGATGGATCTCGCGCTCTCTGCGGCGGACATGGTCCTGTGCAGGGCCGGTGCCATGACCGTGGCGGAGATCTCGTCCTGCGGTCTGCCCGCGGTGTACGTCCCTCTTCCTCACGGCAACGGGGAGCAGGAGCTCAACGCCCGGCCGGTTGTCGAGGCCGGTGGCGGGGTGATCGTGCCGGATGCTGAACTGGACCCGGGCAGGGTTGTCCGGGAGGTGGTTCCACTGCTGCGGGACAGAGCCAGGCTCGATGCCGCAGGTGCCGCAGCCCGTGGTGCCGGTCACCGGGACGCCGCGGCCCGGATCGCCGAGGTTGTCGTCGAGACGGCGCGCCACGGCAAGGGGGCTGGAGCGGCAGGGACGGCAGGGACGGCAGGGACGTCCGGGGCAGACGCCACGACCGAGCCGGAGAAACAGGGACCGGAGAACAGAAGGACTGAAAATGAGTGACGTCACAATCAGCTCGGCTGCACAGCTGCACCGGGTACACATGGTGGGAATCGGCGGTGCCGGGATGTCCGGCATCGCCCGGATACTCCTCGACCGTGGTGTGAAGGTCAGCGGTTCCGACATGAAGGAGTCCAGGGTGGTCCTGGCCCTGCGGGCTGCCGGGGCCCGGATCGAGGTCGGGCACCGGGCAGGGAACCTCACGCTCTCCGGTGGCACGCCGGACGCCGTGGTCACCTCGTTCGCGGCGATCCCCGAAGACAATCCGGAGCTGGTCGCGGCACGCGAGCAGGGTATTCCCCTGCTGCGCCGCAGTGATGTGCTGGCACTGCTCATGGTGGACCGGCGGGCGGTTCTCCTGGCAGGCACCCACGGCAAGACCTCGACGACCTCGATGACGGTCGTCGGGCTCCAGTCAGCCGGGCTGGACCCCTCCTTCGCGATCGGAGGCCAGCTCAACCGGGCGGGAACCAATGCCCATCACGGCACGGGGGACGTTTTCGTCGCGGAGGCCGATGAATCGGACGGGTCGTTCCTGTCGTATTCGCCGGAGGTCGCCGTGGTGACGAACATCGAGGCGGACCATCTCGACTTCTACGGGACCGAGGAGGCCTACCACCGGGTCTTCTCAGAGTTTGCCGGCCGCGTCGTACCGGGCGGGGCCCTGGTGCTGTGCCTGGAGGACCCGGGGGCGGCAGCTCTCGCCGAGGGTGCTGTCGACGGGTCTGTCGAGCTTGCCGGGGGAGTCAGGGTCCTGGGGTACGGCACCCCGGAGGCTCTGGCGGCGCACCCCGGCGTCCCTGTCGGCGCAGAGATCCTGTCTTTTGCCGCTGATCCGGAGGGGGGGTCCCGTGCACGGGTACGTTTCGCGGGTCTGCCGGAGGCACCGGTGGAGACCGTCGTCGTGAGGACGCCGGGACGTCACATGCTGCTCAACGGGACTGCGGCAGTTCTGGCCGGCTGTCTTGTCGGCGCCGACCCTGACGGGATGACCGCAGGGGTGGCGGACTTCGACGGCGTGCGTCGCCGGTTCGAGTACCACGGCACCGCGGCGGGGGTGGAGGTCTACGACGACTACGCCCACCATCCCACCGAGGTCAGGGCTGTGATCACCGCGGCGAGGGAGAAGGTCGCGGCGAGGGCGGAGGCGACCGGGCGGTCCGGGCGTGTCATCGCGGTGTTCCAGCCCCATCTCTATTCGCGGACCATGAGGTTTGCGGGCGAGTTCGCCGGCGCACTGTCCCTGGCGGATGCCGCCGTGGTCCTCGACATCTACGGTGCCAGGGAGGATCCGGTCGAGGGCGTGGACAGCAGGATCATCACCGGGAGGATGACGGTTCCGGTCGTCTACGAACCACGTTTCAGTGACGTCCCCGACCGCGTCGCCGAGCTTGCCGGCCCGGGTGACCTGGTCCTGACCCTGGGGGCGGGTACGGTCACGATGCTGGCGGACGAGATCCTGCACCGTCTCAGTGAGCCCCGCTGAACATCGGCGGGGGAGTTTTCCGCACAGGCAGAGTCATTGACAGGGAGGTGAGCCGGGTGGACAGGACGGACAGTACCGGTACAGGCAGGTCGGGGCAGACGCCCGCGTCTCCGGCGTCGGCGGGGCCGACGTCGGGGACGCGTGCGGGCAGGGCGGGGGGACGCCGCGGGTCCGGCCGTCGTCGGCGCCCTTCGCGGCTCACCGCGGTCCTGGGGGTGCTTCTTGTGCTCGTGGTGGCGGGAGCGGCTGTGGTGCAGTTTCTCACCGTCAGCAGTGTCGAGGTCTCCGGGACGGTCAACCAGGATCCCGGGGAGGTCCGTACCGCGTCGGGTGTCTCCGAGGGAGACCGCATGGTGACGGTCGACACCGGGGCCGCGGCATCCTCGGTGTCCGTCCTTCCGTGGGTGAAGACCGTGACTGTGTCGAGGGGCTGGCCGACGACGGTGAAGATCACGGTGACCGAGCACACTCCGGTCGGGGTGCTCGACGACGGGGGTACCCCGGTCGTCGTCGATACCGACGGTGTGCAGTTCCTCCGGGATGTCAGGCCGGACGGTCTCACCCCCATGAAGGTGGCGTCCTCGGATGATGCGGCGGTCACTGCCGCGGCATCGGTGCTCGCGGCACTTTCCCCGGAGGTGAAAGGTCAGGTGCGTGAGATCTCCGCTCCGGCGGCAGACAGCGTGACTCTCCGATTCGACGGGGACCGGGAGGTTTTCTGGGGTACGGCGGACCGGGCAGCGGAGAAGGCGGAGGCCACCCGGGTGGTGCTGACGCGTGACGGTGCGCGGTGGAATGTCTCGAATCCTGCACTGCCGTCGGTCCGGGGCTGACCCCGGTCCGGCGACTGCCGGGAATCAACCGGGAATCAGACAGACATCATGCCGGTATCCGGCCGGCATCATGCCGGCCGAGCCCGCAACCCTCAACCTCACCTTGAGACATACGACACGCCACGGAAAATGTTCCGTGAATTTGCGGCGCCGTCCTCCAAGATTGGATGCACGAGCGACCGCCTTGAACAGCCGAAGAGCACAGGGAGAACATGCAACATGAGCGACTTTGACAACCACATCGCCAAGATCACCGTTGTCGGTGTGGGTGGCGGCGGCGTCAACGCCGTCAACCGCATGATCGAGGCGAATCTCCAGGGGGTGGAGTTCGTCGCGATCAACACGGATGCACAGGCGCTGATGTTCACTGACGCGGACGCCAAGCTCGACATCGGCCGGGACGAGACCCGTGGTCTGGGAGCGGGGGCGAATCCAGAGGTCGGGAAGAAGGCGGCGGAGGACAGCCGGGACCAGATAGAGGAAATGCTCGAGGGTTCCGACATGGTCTTCGTGACCTGCGGTGAGGGCGGCGGCACCGGCACCGGCGCGGCACCTGTGGTCGCCCAGGTCGCCAAGAAGCAGGGCGCGCTGACCGTCGGCATTGTGACCCGCCCGTTCAGCTTCGAGGGGCGTAAGCGGACCAAGCAGGCACTCGAGGGAATTGAGGCGCTCAAGGACGTCTGTGACACGCTCATCGTCATCCCCAATGACAGTCTCCTGAAGTCAAGTGATCCTGACCTGCAGCTTATGGAGGCGTTCCGGCTCGCGGACGAGGTGCTCCACTCCGGTGTCGAGGGAATCACGAAGCTGATCACCACCCCGGGCATGATCAACGTCGACTTCGCCGACGTCCGCTCTGTCATGACCGACGCAGGGTCTGCGCTGATGGGCGTCGGTGTCGCCCGCGGCGAAAACCGTGCCAAGGAAGCGGCCCAGGCGGCGATCAATTCTCCGTTGCTCGAATCCACGATGGAGGGGGCGACGGGGGTCCTGCTGTCCTTCGCTGGTGGAGGAGATCTCGGACTGTTCGAGGTCAACGAAGCGGCGTCGCTGGTGGAGAGCCTTGCCGACGAGGACGCCAACATCATCTTCGGCACCATCGTCGATGACTCGCTCGGTGACGAGGTCAGGGTCACCGTGATCGCCACAGGTTTCGACGATTCGGCGAATGTCGCGGCCGTTCCCAGCCGGGGTGCGCACCGTGCTCCGGAACCCGTTCCCGCCGAGCAGACCGTCGAGCAGCCGTCCGTGCCTTCCGCGGCTGAGCCCCCCTCAGCGGACCGTCAGGCCGCCCCCACCCCCTCCTACCAGGGAATTTTCGGTGAGGATGCCGCTCCCAGACGTGCCCGTCCGGTCCGCGACCTTCCCCAGGATTCCCGTACCGGCGCCCGCGACGGGCTGTTCACCAGCTCGCGCGAGGAGTCCCGGGACCGTCGGCGTGAGGAGGACGACGACCTTGAGCTCCCCGACTTCTTCTGATCCGACCCCTGCGCAGTCAGCCACCACCCGACGTGTGCGCAAGGTCGTGACCGACCGTAACGGCGGCGTCTCCGTCGGCCCCTACGGGTCCTTCAATCTCGGGGACCATGTCGGGGACGACCCCGACGCAGTCGCGGCCAACCGGGCACGGCTGGCGGGGCTGCTCGGTCTTCCGGCGGAGCACATGGTCTACATGGAGCAGATCCATTCCCCGAACGTCACCGTTGTGACAGGGGAACTCCTGGACGAGCTTCGTGGAGCTCCCGTGGAGACCACCGACGCCCTGGTGACCACCCTGCCTGAGGTCGCGCTCGTCGTACTCACCGCTGACTGTGTGCCGGTGCTGCTCTCCGACGGGGAGGCGGGGATCGTCGCCGCGGTCCACGCCGGTCGTGTCGGCGCCCGCAACGGCATCGTGGCGCGGACGGTGGAGAAGATGGTGGAGCTCGGGGCGTCCCCGGCGAGAATCCATGCTCTGCTGGGGGCGGCCGCAGCAGGTGAGGACTACGAGGTTCCGGCGGCGATGGCGGCGGACGTGGAGTCGCGACTCCCCGGCTCCCGGACCACGACCCGGACCGGCACCCCCGGGCTGGACATCCGGGCCGGAATCACCCGGCAGCTGCTGGGGCTCGGTGTGCGCTCGATCGACGCCGATCCGCGCAGCACAGTCAGCGAACCCTCGTTCTTCTCCTACCGCAGGGAGGGGACCACCGGACGGCAGGCCTCGGTGGTCTGGATGTCCTGACACCGGTATCTTTGAGCCGGGACCGAAGAGCAACGAAAGTGAGAGAGACCATGGCAGAGGGATTCATCGAGAAGACCAAGGACTTCTTCGGTTTCGGTGCCGTCGAGAGCTACGATGACGCCGCCTACGACCGGGACGAGTTCAACGACTACCGGGCGGACGACGACCGCCGGACCGGTGGTGAAACGGCCACCGGGCGTCACAGTCACAGTCGTTACGCCGCGGACAACCCCGTCGACCGCCGGTCGACCGCAGTCCCGCCGGTCGAGGACCGTCGCCCCTCCTCCTACAGCCGCCCGGCGGTGGAGAGGGAGCCGGAACTGGTCGTCGTGAGCGTCGACTCCTACCGGGACGCAGGCAAGGTGACCCCCGAGGCCAGGCGTGGTGACATCGTCGCCTTCAACCTGGGAAACCTTGACAAGGCTGACGGCAACCGATTCCTCGCTTTCGTCATGGGGGTCGCGTCCGCTCTCGACGCCCGGGTCGAGAAACTTGACGGTGTGCGCAACTTCGTCCTGCTGCCCGAGGGCACCCGTCTGACCATGGACATCCGGGACGCCCTGTCCGCGCGCCTGTCCGGGCGACTGTCCGGGGAGCGGTAGCACCCGTGGCAACTGCGCTCTACGTTGTCGCCCTGGTCCTGCGTGTCTACTGGTTCGTTCTCCTCGGCCGGGTGATCATCGAGATGATCCGTTCGTTCTCCCGCCGGTGGTCCCCACCCCGGTGGTTCGCGGTGGCCGCCGAGCCGCTGTTCGTCCTCACCGACATCGCGGTCAAGCCTCTGCGCAGGCTGATCCCGCCGCTCCGGCTCGGGGGAGTGGCACTGGACATTTCGGTGCTGGTGCTCTTCTTCGGACTGTCCCTGTTGAGCACCATCGTGCTGTCGGTCGCCAGCGGTGTCGGCTGAGGACCCGGGCTTCACCGCCCCGAAACGCCTGTGTCCGTTGTGCGGAAGACTTTCGGCAGTTACACTTGACGGGTCTTCGTGGCACTGAGTCCACGGAGATGTCGTGTGTAGTGACTGAGACCGTCGTCTCGTCCGGAATGTGGGTCTGGGCGGGTCGGCGGTCTCTTCGCGCTCCGGGTACAGGGGCAGATGCGGGAGAAGTGGCGCCGGGGGAGCAGCGGGGCCGGCAAGGTGACTGCCCGACACCGGGGTGCAGGATGTTGCTGCTGTTGCCCATGAGGTTGAAGTTGCGGTATAACGTTGCTGATAGATTGCACTTGAGGTTGAGTTTGAAACTCTCGTTTGCGGTCCCTGCTAGGATCTGACCTGAAGTGGCACTGGTGACATCCAGTGGTACATACACCGACTGTGAAGGGAACTACCGATGCCGTTGACTCCCGCTGACGTTCACAACGTGGCCTTCAGCAAGCCGCCGATCGGCAAGCGAGGCTACAACGAGGACGAGGTTGACCAGTTCCTCGATCTCGTCGAGGACACGCTGGCTGAGCTTGAGGACGAGAAGGAAGAGCTCCGGGCGAGGCTCGAGTCCGGCGCAGCTGCCCCGGCCACCGGTGCCGCGCCTGCCGTCGACTCTGCCGCACTCGACCGGGCCACCGCCGCCGCCCGTGCCGCTGAAGAGACGAAGAACCGTGCCGAGGCACGGGTGAAGGAACTTGAGCAGGAGCTCAAGAACGCCCAGATCGCCGTCCGCACCGCCGAGGACCGCGCCACCAAGGCGGAGCACGTCGCAGCAGAGGCAGAGAAGAAGGCGGCCACGGCCACCGTCGCCCCGGCGTCCTCCACCCCCCAGCAGGTGGCTTCGACGGGGAGCACCAGCTCCTCCGCAGCGGAGAACTCCATGCAGGCCGCACGCGTTCTGGCGCTGGCACAGGAGACCGCCGACCGTCTCACCGGGGACGCCAGGCAGGAATCCCAGACCATGCTGGAGGAGGCCCGCGCCGAGGCGAAGAAGACACTCGACTCCGCGAACACCACCTCCCGCAACCAGCTCGCGGACGCCAAGCAGCGTGCCGAGACCCAGCTGACCGAGGCGAGGCAGACCTCCGAGAAGCTTGTCGCCGACGCCCGCCAGAAGGCGGACACCCTCGTCGCCGACGCCCGCCAGAAGTCGGACACCATGCTCGCCGACGCCACCGCCCAGTCCGAGGCCCAGGTCCGTGCAGCGCAGGAGAAGGCTAACGCCCTGGAGCAGGACGCCGAGCGCAAGCACTCCGAGATCATGGCGACGATCAAGAAGCAGCAGACCACCCTTGAGGCACGGATCGACGAACTCCGCACCTACGAGCGTGAGTACCGCACCCGCCTGAAGACCTTCCTCGAATCCCAGCTCGAGGAACTCAACAGCCGCAGCACTGCCGCTCCCTCGGGCAACGGCAACATCGGTTTCAACGGCGGCAAGTAGCCCGGGACGGTCTGACCCGACATGCTCGCACTCGCGCTCGTACTGTCCCTCATAGGGTTCATCGCACTGCTGGTGGCCCTGTATCTGGGGTCAGTGCTGTGGGCGTGGGTGTGCGTCGGAATCGCAGCAGCAGGGATCATCCTCTTCGTCACTGACCTGGTCGTGTCGAAGAGAAGATAGGGGTCTATACTTGACCCGCAGTGGACCCCGTACCGCCGTACGGGGTCGTCACGTGCAGTGATCCGGCCATCACCGGGGAGCACTTCCGGAAGAAAAGGACACCGCCGACCGTCACCGGTCGCCCGGTGTCCCCGGTAGAACCGGACGGGTGCGCGGCACGATACGCCGCACGAGGAGTGGACCACTCCGGAACCGGCGGTCGGGGTGGTCAAGCGGGGTGGTACCGCGTGACCGGTCGACGGGAGCGTCCCCGCGGACTTGAGACGTATCAACCTTCAAGGAGTCCGCGATGACCACCCCAGCCGGCGGCGCATACCCCCGCACCGACATGACCGACGGGTCCAGTTCCTTCCCCGTGATGGAGGAGAACGTCCTGAAGTACTGGGAGGAGGACGGGACTTTCCGCGCCTCCCTGCAGAACCGGGACGGTGCTCCGGAGTACATCTTCTACGACGGGCCGCCTTTCGCCAACGGTCTTCCGCACTACGGTCACCTCCTCACCGGGTACGTGAAGGACATCGTGCCGCGCTACAAGACCATGCGCGGCTACAAGGTTCCCCGGGTCTTCGGCTGGGACACCCACGGCCTTCCCGCCGAGCTTGAGGCGGAGAAACAGCTGGGGATCAAGGACAAGGGCCAGATCGAGGAGATGGGCCTGGCGGCCTTCAACGACTACTGCGCGAAGTCGGTGCTGCGGTACGCCGGTGAGTGGAAGGACTACGTCACCCGGCAGGCCAGGTGGGTGGACTTCGACCACGGGTACAAGACCATGGACCTGACCTACATGGAGTCCGTGATCTGGGCCTTCAAGACCCTCTACGACAAGGGCCTCATCTACCAGGGGTTCCGGGTGCTCCCGTACTCCTGGGCCGAGCACACACCCCTGTCCAACCAGGAGACACGCCTCGACGACTCCTACAAGATGCGCCAGGACCCGACACTCACCGTGACCTTCCCGGTAACCGGTGCCTTCCCCGGGACACCGGCCGTGGACACCGTGTCCGCGCACCCGGAACTCCTCGACGCTGCCGCTCTGGCCTGGACCACGACGCCGTGGACCCTGCCGTCGAACCTGGCGCTCGCCGTCAACCCCTCGGTGAACTACGTGCTGGTCAGTGTCTCGGACGACGGGGCGGACGCGATCGCGGGGAAGAAGGTGCTCCTCGCCGAGGACCTGCAGGGCAGCTACGCCAGAGAGCTGGGCGAGGACGCCACCGTCACCTCGACATTCACCGGTGCGCAGCTCGTCGGTCTGACCTATGAGCCGGTCTTCGGCTACTTCGCTGAGCGGGGTGACGCCCGGGTTCACGGTGAACACACCGCTTTCCGCGTCCTCGGTGCCGACTACGTCACCACCGAGGACGGCACGGGTATCGTCCACCAGGCCCCGGCCTTCGGTGAGGACGACATGGCCACCTGCCGGGAGGCGGGTATCGACCTGGTGATCCCGGTGGACATGGACGGCAGGTTCACCTCGCTGGTGCCCGACTACGAAGGCCAGCTGGTCTTCGACGCGAACAAGGACATCATCCGTGACCTCAAGGCGGCGGGAAGAGTCGTGCGTCACCAGACCATCGAGCACTCCTACCCGCACTCGTGGCGCTCCGGCCAGCCGCTGATCTACATGGCACTGCCCAGCTGGTTCGTCTCGGTGACGAAGTTCCGGGACCGGATGGTCGAACTCAACCACAACGAGATCGAGTGGATCCCCGAGCACATCCGCGACGGGCAGTTCGGGAAGTGGCTGGAAGGTGCCAGAGACTGGAACATCTCCAGGTCCCGCTACTTCGGTTCCCCGATCCCCGTCTGGGTCTCCGACGACGACAACTACCCGCGTATCGATGTCTACGGCTCGTTGGACGAGCTGGAGGCCGATTTCGGCGTCCGTCCGACGAACCTCCACCGCCCCTACATAGACGAGCTCACCCGCCCGAATCCGGACGATCCGACAGGTCGTTCCACCATGCGTCGGGTACCCGACGTGCTCGACGTGTGGTTCGACTCCGGGTCGATGCCGTTCGCCCAGGTCCACTACCCCTTCGAGAACAAGGACTGGTTCGAGACCCACAGCCCGGCGGACTTCATCGTCGAGTACATCGGGCAGACCCGCGGCTGGTTCTACCTGCTCCACGTGCTGTCCACCGCGCTGTTCGACCGCCCTGCATTCAAGAAGGTCGTCTCCCACGGCATCGTCCTGGGCGACGACGGTCTGAAGATGTCGAAGTCGAAAGGCAACTACCCCGACGTCAACGGGGTGTTCGACCGCGACGGTTCCGACGCCATGCGCTGGTTCCTCATGAGTTCCCCCATCCTGCGCGGGGGCAACCTCATCGTCACCGAGAAGGGCATCCGTGAGGGCGTCCGCCAGGCAATGCTTCCGATGTGGAACGCATACTCGTTCCTGCGCCTGTACGCGCACACTCCCGCGGAGAGGTCGACCTCCTCGACGAATGTGCTGGACCGCTACATCCTGGCGAAGCTCCACGACACCGTCACCGAAGTGACCGCCTCACTGGACGAGACGAACATCGCCGCCGCGACCGACGAGATCCGCCAGTTCTGTGACGCACTGACCAACTGGTATGTCCGTCGTTCCCGTGACCGGTTCTGGGCAGGGGACGGCGAGTACCCTGAGGCGTTCAACACGCTCTACACGGTTCTGGAGACCCTCTGCAGGATCGCCGCACCGCTGCTGCCCATGACCACCGAGGTGATCTGGAGGGGACTGACCGGGGAACGGTCGGTCCACCTGACCGACTGGCCGGACGCCGCGGAATTCCCGGCGGACCCGGATCTGGTCGCGGCCATGGACGAGGTCCGCAGTGTCTGTTCCGCGGCGTCCTCCCTGCGCAAGGCACACAAGCTGCGCAACCGTCTGCCGCTTCCGTCTCTGACGGTGGCCCTGCCTGGCTCGGGCAGGCTCTCCGGATTCACCGGAATCATCGGTGACGAGGTGAATGTCAAGGAAGTTGTCCTGACCGATGACGTGAAGTCGGTGGGCAGGTTCGAGGTGGTGGTCAACGCCCGCGTCGCCGGTCCACGTCTTGGCGGGGACGTCCAGAAGGCCATCAGAGCGGTGAAGGCGGGGGAGTACACCGTCAACCCCGACGGCACGGTGAGCGCCGGAGGGGTCACCCTCACCGACGGTGAGTTCTCCCGCCGGCTCGTCGCTGTCGACCCGGACCGTACCGCCGAAATCCCGGGCACCGAGGGACTGGTCGTGCTGGACATGACCCTGACCGAGGAACTGGAGTCGGAGGGGTGGGCCGCCGACCGTATCCGGGGGATCCAGGACGCCCGCCGGGCCGAGGACTTCGATGTCTCCGACCGCATCAGCCTGGTCCTGTCTGTCCCGGCCGAGCGCCGGGGGTGGGCTGAAGAACACATTGACACAGTTGCCCGGGAAGTTCTCGCCACTTCCGCTAAGGTCGTCACCGGCGAAGTGCTCACCCATGACACCGGTGACGGTTGCACTGTCGACGTGACCCGGGTCGCCGGGGTCTGACGGGTACCAGCCTTCCCGGACAATTCAAGAGGGATAGTTCAGGAGAACGTACGCACACCGACGGAAGACCGCCGGGACTGCGCCGGGAGGTCCACCGGGCCGGCCCCGACGCAGCCCCGGCGGGGGCTTCTGAAGGGCCCGGTGAGCCGAGATTTCACCGGGTTGACGATGAAGGAAGGTCGCCCACGGTGACAGAGAACAACCAGACCCAGGAGTCGGCGTCATTCCTGACAGCTGACCAGCAGGGGTACCGCAAGGGCCTCAAACACCGTCACATACAGATGATGGCCATCGGCTCCGCGATCGGAACCGGCCTCTTCCTCGGCGCAGGCGGTCGCCTGCATGATGCGGGACCGTCCCTGTTCATCGCATACGCGGTGTGCGGATTCTTCGGATTCCTGGTCCTCCGGGCCATCGGAGAACTGGTCATGCACCGGCCGAGCTCCGGCGGAGTGGTGTCCTACGCCCGGGAGTTCCTCGGCGAGCGTGCCGCCTACCTCATCGGATGGAACTACTTCCTCCAGTGGGCCATCACCGGTATCGCGGATGTGACCGCCTTCGCCCTCTACCTGAAGTTCTGGCCGCTCTTCGACGACGTACCGCAGTGGGTCCTGGCGCTGGTGGCGCTGGTGGTGGTCGTGGCCTTCAATGTCATCGGTGTCGCCGTCTTCGGCGAGCTGGAGTTCTGGTTCAGCTTCATCAAGGTCGCGGCAATCGTGATCTTCCTGGTGACCGGTATCATCTTCATCCTCACCGGACACCAGCTCGACGGGGTGACACCGGGCTGGTCGAACATCGCCGACCACGGGGGAATCTTCCCCGAGGGCGTCGTCCCGCTGGCCGTCGTCACCTCCGGTGTGTTCTTCGCCTACCTCGGAATTGAGGTCATCGCGACCGCCGCAGGAGAGACCGAGAACGCCCGCAGGGAAATGCCGCGTGCAGTGAACAACGTCGTGTGGCGCATCCTGGTCCTGTACTGCGGTTCAGTCCTCGTCATGTCCCTGCTGCTGCCGTACACCGACTATGACAAGGACACCAGCCCGTTCGTGACCGTGTTCTCCAAGGTCGGAATCTCCCAGATGGGCGACATCATGAACCTCGTCGTCATCACCGCGGTGCTGTCCTCCCTGAACGCCGGTCTGTACTCCACGGGCCGGGTGGTGCGCACCATGGCCCACGCCGGTTCCGCACCGCACTCGCTCGGTGAGCTCAACAACCGTGGCGTCCCCTTCGGCGGCATCGCCCTGACCAGTGTGGTCATCATCATCGGTGTGGTCATCAACTATGTCGCCCCCGGCCGTGCCTTCGACATCGCCATGAACCTCACCGCCGTGACCCTGGTTCTGACCTGGGGCTCGATGATCATCGCCCAGATGAAGCTGCAGAAGCGGGCTGAGGCGGGGGAGTTCGAGCGTCCCTCCTTCCGTATGCCCCTGGCACCGTACTCGAACTGGCTGACCCTGGCCTTCCTGCTGCTGGTGGTGATCCTCGTCGCGTCAGGTGACTCGATCGGTTTCTGGACCATCGTCATCTCTGTCCCCCTCATCCTCATCGCCTGGTTCTCCTGGCGCTGGGTTGAGCCGAGTGTGGAACGTCGTCGGGCGGAGTACGAGCTGAAGGTCGACCGTGCACACGTGGATCCTGCCCGGTAAGGACAGTCAGGATCTCAGTCCCCCCGGAATCCGTGTTACACAGAGGTGTCACCGGTGATTCCGGGGGGATTCTGTGTCATTGCAGGGGAGAGTCACAGGTAAAATGGCTCCTACGCAGGGCATTTTCCTCCATGGTGCACGTCATTTACCGGTGCGGGGAGCCGACAGGGACACTATCGTCACCTCCCGTCCGGACCCGAACCGCGGGTCCCCGATGTGCAGGAGAATGACATGCCCTCACCCGACCTCCCCCACGCGTCAGGATCCCCGACGCCACCGTCGGACGTGTCCTCCCCGTCCACCGACAGTTTCCTCACCGCCGACCAGAACGGCTACCGGAAAGGGCTGAGGACCCGCCACATCCAGATGATGGCGATCGGGTCAGCGATCGGCACCGGACTCTTCCTCGGTGCCGGCGGAAGGCTCCACACCACCGGTCCCTCCCTGGTCCTCGCCTACCTCGTATGCGGTTTCTTCGGCTTCCTGGTCCTCCGCGCAGTCGGGGAACTTGTCATGCACCGCCCCAGTTCCGGGGCCGTCGTGTCCTACTCCAGGGAGTTCCTCGGCGAAGGCCCGGCCTACTTCATCGGATGGGTCTACTTCCTGTGCTGGGCGCTCACCGGAATTGCAGACACCACCGCCATCGCGATGTACCTGAAGTTCTGGGGACTGTTCGAGTCAGTCCCCCAGTGGGTGCTCGCACTGGTCTCACTCATCGTGGTGCTGGCGCTCAACACCATCTCGGTGAAAGTCTTCGGTGAGATGGAGTTCTGGTTCTGTCTCATCAAGATCGTGGCGATCTGCGCCTTCCTCGTCGTCGGCATCGTCTTCATCGTCACAGGCCACGAGGTCGGTGGTCAGTCGCCGGGAATCTCGAACATCGTCGACCACGGCGGACTGTTCCCCGAGGGGACCATGCAGCTGGCCCTGGTGACCTCCGGCGTCATCTTCGCCTACTTCGGCATCGAGATGGTGGCCACCGCCGCGGGCGAGACAGAGAACGCCCGAAAGGAAATGCCGCGCGCGGTGAACAACGTCGTGTGGCGCATCATCGTCTTCTACTGCGGTTCGGTGCTCCTGCTCAGCCTGCTTCTCCCGTACACCGCCTACTCGGCAGACGAGAGCCCCTTCGTGACGTTCTTCTCCGCGGTGGGGGTGGACCACATGGGTGACATCATGAATCTCGTGGTCATCACCGCCGCACTGTCCTCCCTGAACGCCGGCCTCTACTCCACCGGCAGGATCGTCCGCACCATGTCCCTGGCAGGCTCCGCTCCGCTGCGTCTCGGCGTCCTCAACTCCCGGGGTGTTCCCTTCGGAGGGATCCTGCTGACCAGTGCCATCATCGTCGTCGGCGTGGTGATCAACTACGTGAGCCCCGGGAGGGCCTTCGATATCGCGATGAACCTCGTCGCCATCACCATCGTCCTGGTCTGGGGCTTCCTCGTGGTCTGCCAGATGAAGCTGAAGGCGAAGGCCGACCGGGGAGAGCTGCAGCGCCCGGGATTCCGGATGCCTCTGGCACCGTGGTCGAACTGGCTGACCCTGGTGTTCCTCGCCTCTGTCGTGGTGCTCATGGCCTACGGTGACGCCCTCGGCTTCTGGACGGTCATGGTCGCGATTCCGGTGCTCGCGCTGATCGCCGCCGGCTGGTACCTGGTCAAGCCTGCCACTGAACGGCGCAGGGCCGAGCACGCGGTCACCGCGGACACCGGCAGAGAGAACCTGCGGGTCGACGTGACCGAGCGCTGAGATCGGCCGGGTGGTGCGGGCCGGGCCGGGTGGGCCCGGCCCGCACCCGGCTCTTATACACATCTGACGCCGCCGACGGAGAGGGTAGGGGAGAGCGCAGGGGGGGCCGGGCCACTGAAAAAAAAAAAAACAANGGGCCGGGCCGGGTGGGCCCGGCTGCCCCGGCTCCCGGACGGTTCCCCGGCACCCTATGATGAGGGACCGTGGAAGAGACGGCGACAGGTTCCGGACGCCGGTGGGTGGTTCATGTCGACATGGACGCTTTCTTCGCCTCTGTCGAACAGCTCACCAGGCCGACCCTGCGTGGCCGTCCCGTCCTCGTCGGGGGAATGTCCGGCAGGGGAGTGGTAGCCGGGGCGTCCTACGAGGCCCGGGTCTACGGGGCCAGGTCGGCGATGCCGATGGTCAGGGCCGTCCGGTTGTGCCGGGGGCGGGCGGTCGTCGTCCGTCCCCGTTTTGAGGTGTACAGCGCAGCCTCGGAGCGTATCTTCGGCGTCCTGGAGAGGGAGGCCGGGTTCATCGAGAAGCTCAGTATGGACGAGGGGTTCGCGGAGCCGGTGGAACTGGTCGGCGCGACCGCGGAGGAGGCCGGACAGTGGGCGTTGCGGATCCAGGACGCCGTGATGGAGGAGACCGGTCTGGTGTGCTCTGTCGGGGTGTCGGTCGGCAAGCTGCACGCGAAGATGGCGTCCGACCTCAACAAACCCCACGGTGTCGCGGTGGTGGGGGCCGAAGACCTCGACCGGATCTTCGGACCGCGTCCTGTCGGTGAGATCGGGGGGATCGGGCCGGTCGCGGTGTCACGGCTGGCATCGGCGGGTGTGACCACCATCGGGCAGTTCACACAGATGGACGAGTTCGACCTGAAGAGTCTCCTCGGCTCGGTCGGAGTCCAGCTGCAGCACTATGCCAGAGGTGACGACCCGCGTCCCGTCGCCCCACGCTCCCGGGCCAAGCAGGTTTCCGCGGAGAGGACCCTGCAGGTGGACGCCGTGACGACGGCGGAGGTCGATCCGGTCCTCGTGGCCACCGCGACTGCCGCACACACCCGGCTCCGCCGGGACGGGCGCGCCGCGAGGACGGTGACGGTGAAGACGCGGACCTCTGATTTCCGGTCACACACCAGGTCTGTGACCCTTGCGGTGCCCACCGACGACCTTGACGAGATCATCGCGGCCTCGCGGTCGGTGATGCCGCACCCTGAGCGCTCCGGTGCAGTCCGCCTGGTCGGGGTCAGCCTGTCGGGACTGACGGCGGAACGTCAGGTCGCACTCTTCCCGGAACCCGGTGCGGATCCGGTGGGCGGCCACGGCCGGGTCGAGGGCCCGGGCGCCGACATGGCTGGAGACGGTGACGGTGACATTGCGGGTGACATTGCGGGTGACGGTGCCGGTGACGGGGTGGAGTCCGACCTGGTCGGCGACACTGCGGACGGCGGGGCAGAAGACCCCGGAACCGAGGACGCCGGGGAAGTTGCGGCCCAGGGAGAGACAGCAACCGCGCGGGGCCACGGCCCCTGGCTGCCCACACAGGATGTCCACCACCGTGAACTGGGGCACGGGTGGGTGCAGGGCACTGGGGCGGGGGTGGTCAGTGTGAGATTCGAGACCCGGGCCACCGGCCCCGGCAGGACGCGCACCTTCGACGTCGACGACCCTGACCTCAGCCCGGCTGACCCCCTGGACTCCCTTGCCTGGCAGCCTGATACGTCACCTGACGGGCCACCCGACGGTCAGACCCTCACCGGTCGGCCTGACGGGACACCGCCAGCTGACACAGAAGTTCCGTCCGGGCCTGGGCCGGGCTGAGGGTTCCCCCGGACCTGACACCGAGGGAGGCGAGGGTCGCTCCACCCCCCGGACCACCGTAGACGGGGCTCACCGGACCTGAAGGCACCCTGGTGCACATGACCACCGGAATACCGGACTGTCTTGCCCGGTGAATCCCGGGTGCCAGACCTCCGGCATTGCCCGAGCCGAAGGCGGCGATCACTAGACCGTCGGCCCCCGCCGAGAGCGCGGCGTCCACCAGGGTGCTGTCTGCCCCCTGGTAGGCGGTGACGATGTCCACCCTCAGCCCCTCCAGCGGTGCGGGTGCCGCACCTTCCCGGCTCAGGCACGCCGGGCGCAGGGCGGTCACGGCCCCGGACTCCGGGCCGGCGAATGCGCGGACGGCGGTGGTGTGGACCTTGCGCGCACCGTAGGCGGGAACGACGTCACCGCCCATGACGATCACCGGTCGGGTGACGGTGGCGGCTGCGGACACCGCCTCCCGGAGATTGCCGGGACCGTCGGGGGACCGGTCATCGGCGGGGCGCTGCGCACCTGTCAGGACGACGGGACCTCCGATGAGGCGGTCGACGGCCATGGCAGTCTCCTCCATGGAGTCCGTGCCGTGGGTGACGACCACCGGACCTTGTCTGACCGCGGCGGCGACGGCTACGAGGAGACGGTCCAGATCGCTGAGGCCCATCTCCGAGGAATCAGTGTGGAGCGTGTCCCGGACGGTGACCTCTCCGGGGAGGTTCCCGGGAATGAGACCGGCTGAGGCGCAGAGCTCCTCCGCGGAGAGCGTGGGCACCAGTGCTCCGGCCGCGTCGGTCGTGCATGCGATGGTTCCGCCGGTGGCGATGAGACTGACCGGAGTGGAGATACTCATGGGGTATGAGATTACTGGTGTGATGCAGGGAACGTCGGGTAGGTAGACTCGGGGGCAGCGTTGTACCGCGCCACCACAGGCCGGACACATCCACAGACTGCAAAGGAGCAGCAACGCAGTGAAGAACACCATGAAGGTCTCAGCCGGATCCCGGTCCTTCCGTTGTCTCGCGGCCGTCGCGGCCGTCAGCGTGGGGCTGTCCCTGGCCGCCTGCTCGTCCGACGACGACAGCGACGGAGACCAGACCACCACGGCGGCGGAGACGTCCGCCACCCAGGCCACGGCACTGCCGACAGTCGCTGAGCTGAACGGCGTCATCAACCGGGCAGTTGACCCGGCAGTTCCCTCCGACCAGAAGGTGGACACAGTCCAGGGGGGTGACCAGGCGACAGAACTCTTCGACGTGATGACCCGCTCCAAGGAGGAGACAGGGGCCACTGTGGAGGTAGTCGATCCCGTCCTTCCCGGTATCCTTCCGGACACCGTCAACGCCACCGTGAACTTCAACATTCCGAACAGTGACCCCATGCCGGTCACCGGAGTGGAGTTCGTCAAGGAGAACGGGGTATGGAAGCTGACCCGCGAATGGGCGTGCACCCTGATTCAGAATGTGGCGCCTGACCAGGTCCCGCCCCTGTGTTCGGCGGATCCGGCAGGTGAACTGCCGGCGGAGAGCGCCCCGGCTCCGGCTCCTGAGGGTGCTCCGGCCCCGGCTCCGGCTCCTGAGGGTGAGGGTGCTCCGGCTTCGGCTCCCGAGGGTGAGGGTGCTCCGGCCCCGGCTCCGGCTCCCGAGGGTGCCCCGGCAGCTGAACCGGCCCCCGCCGCCTGACAACAACAGGCAGGAGGCCCGACCCGGGCCTGCCCCGGCCAGGGTGGACGCCGGGCTCACTGCCCGGCGGCGTCCTCACCGCTCCAGGTCAGGGTGGTCTTCGATTCCTGCACCACGCTGACCGGGGAACCCGGCTGACCGTAGGTCACCACCGTCCGAGTCCTCACCGAACCCCCCACCGGAACGGGACGCCGCAGATCCAGGGTGAGGGAACCGCCGGACTCGCTGGTCGAGTCCATCACCTGGAGCTCCGTCCCGGCCATCTGCCTCACCGCCGGTGTGCGCGAAATGTCCACACCCAGGCTGATCACCGAATCACTGCGCGACGTGAGTGTGTAGGTCACCACCTGCTTCATGGACGCACCGGCGGCGACGTCGTCGATCTGACCGGTGACGGTCCACCGGGCACCCGCCCCGACCGGTTCAGCCGGGAACACGAGAGGAAGGTCGGTCATCAGTCCGAAACCCTGCTCCACGCTGGCGCGGGCCGAATCCGTCGCAGATTCGGGGGATGAGAAGCTGCGCGTGGCGACCTTCCCGTCGTCGCTGTACTTCTGGACCATGCGGAAACCCTCCGCAGTGGCGATGTCGGAGTTCCGGGCCTCTTTGTCCCCGGTCGGCGTCCCCGCCGTGACCGTGGACTCGAGATCCTCTCCGTCCGTGGAGACTGTCGCGCTCAGGGGAATCTCCATGGTGACCTCCGAGTAGGGGAGTTCCCCCTCGGCGGTACCTTCGGCGTCCCCTCCCTCGGTGTGCTGGCCCAGCCCTGTCGTCACCCGGAACTTCCCGGACTGGGTCCCCTCATCACTGAACCACGCCAGAGGGGCAGTCGGGGCGGCACCGACCTCGAGGAGCTTCACGGCGACGCCGTCGACCGTGGTCTCGACCGGGTCCGACATGGTCCGGCCCTCCGTGGAACCTGACGAGGAGCACCCTCCCAGACCCAGGGCCGCTGCCAGAGTCACGGTGGTGAGGAGAACGGCCACTGCCGGGGGAAGGGTACGTCGTCTGTGCACGACTGCCAGGTTACCAACCCGCCCCGGTGCACCCGCTAGGATGGACCTCCGTGACTCCGGACCACGCCTCCCCGACAACTTCCCGCCCCTCGGGCGACAGCCGCACTGCCGTCGGAAAGCGGGCAGTTCCGTGGGCCCTGGTCGTGCTCGCGGCGGTGGTGGGCCTGGACCAGCTGACCAAGTGGCTGGTAGTGGAGAATCTCCGACCGGCGACGCCGTACCCGGTGATCGGTGACGTCGCACGCCTCTACCTCATCCGGAACCCGGGAGCCGCCTTCTCCATGGGGGAGGAGGCCACACCCTTCTTCGCGGTGATCCAGCTGGCGGCGGCCCTCCTGTGCATCTACCTGGCTTTCCGCACCACCAGTCCCTGGGCCTTCACCGCCGTGGGGCTGATCGGAGGTGGTGCCGCCGGAAACTTCATCGACCGGGTGTTCCGAGACCCGGGCGGACTGCACGGCCATGTCGTCGACTTCATCTCGGTGGGTGACTTCGCGATCTTCAACATCGCGGATTCCGGGATCACCGTCGGCGTGGTCGTCTACCTCTTCTACGCACTGTTCATCGAACCGCGGCAGTCCCGTGACAGTGCCGGTGACAGTGCAGGTGACAGTGCCGGTGACAGTGCAGGTGACAGTGCCGGTGACAGAAACGGGGAGGTCCGGTGAGCGGGCGCGAATCGAGGATGCTGCCGGTACCGGGAGGACTCGCCGGAATGCGGGTGGACGCCGGCCTGTCGCGACTGCTCGGCCTGTCCCGCACCGTCGTCGCCGAACTCGCGGAGGCCGGCGACATCGTCCAGGACGGGCGCACGGTCGGCAAGTCCGACCGCCTGGTCGACGGAGCCTGGATCGACGTCACTCTCCCGGAACCTCCCCGGGACCTTGCCGCGGAACCTCCCCGCGCCGTTGAGGGGATGGAGATCCTCTACTCCGACGATGACGTCATCGTGGTGGACAAACCGGTCGGAGTGGCGGCACACCCCACCATCGGGTGGGAGGGGCCGACCGTCACCTCAGGACTGGCCGCGGCCGGGTTCCGGATCTCCACCTCGGGCCCCCCGGAGAGGAAAGGTATCGTGCACCGGCTGGATGTCGGTACCTCAGGAGTCATGGTGGTCGCGGCGTCGGAACGTGCGTACACGGTACTCAAGCGTGCCTTCCGTGACCGCACGGTGGACAAGACCTACCACGCTCTCGTCCAGGGGCATCCGGACCCGACCGACGGCACCATCGACGCACCTGTCGCCAGGCATCCCGGCCACGGGTGGAAGTTCACCGTCCGGGAGGACGGCCGCCGGGCGGTCACCCACTACGAGACCATCGAGGCGTTCCGTGAGGCGACACTGGTCCGGGTGCATCTGGAGACCGGCCGGACCCACCAGATCCGGGTGCACTTCTCTGCACTGCACCATCCTTGTGCCGGCGACCCCATGTACGGGTCCGATCCCGCCCTTTCCCGGCGGCTGGGACTGTCCCGACAGTGGCTCCATGCCGTCCACCTCGGTTTCCCACATCCCGACGGACGGTGGATGGACATCGATTCGCCCTACCCGGCCGATCTGCAGGCGGCCCTGGACCGGCTGCGTGAGACGAACTGATGCCCGCGCTGCCCACCCCCGAGAGGATTCCGGAGGACCGACGGACCAGGCGCAGGCTCGAGTGGCAGGACACCCGCCGACCTGCGTGGGTCATGTGGTTGTCCGTCGCCTGTGTCATTCTGATGGGTGTCGCGCTGGTCGCCCTGTCGAACTCGGAGCGGATGTCCCGACCCACGGCGGTCAACGGGGATTCTCTCGGCCCGGAGTCCGGTGAGAGTCTGCCGGCATATGCGGTTCGGGCGTCTGAGGCCCTGACCGACGGTGAAGCAGGTCCGGCCGATTCTGTGAGGTGGGCACTCGTCACACCGGAGGAACCTCTCGACGTCGCCGGACTGACCACGTTGTTCCGCCCTTTCGCCGGGGTGGCGGACCTGCGGGTCAGCACCCTGCTGGTCGGTGGAGTGCAGTGGCCGGTACCGGAACCTGCGGTGGGCCGCCGGCGCGAGGATGTCTTCATCGCCGTCCGTGACCGGGCCGCGACCTCCGCGGGCGTGGGTGTGGAGGATCCGTCGCTGAGGGTGACAGGTGTGCTCGTGCACGCCCGGGTGCCGGTCCTGCAGGACCTTGCTGCGGCCCGTGGCGTCCTCGCCGTGGAAGCGCTGCCGGCCGACGCCGTGTTCGGACGTTTCGGCGTCCGCCCCGCGCACACCGACGGGCACACCGACGGGGACACCGGGCGCAACGGTGGCACCGTCGGCACAGACGGTGCAGAGCGTGCCGGCGGCACGGGCGGTGCCGCATGATCTGGGGTGTCGCCTGCTACCTGATGTGGGGGTTCTTCCCCGCCTACTTTCCGCTGCTCGAACCGGCGGCACCCCTGGAGATCCTCGCCCACCGGTTCGTGTGGACCCTCCTGTTCGTCCTCGCGGTGCTCATGGTCCCGTTCCCGGGACGCGGACGCGGTGGACTGGGGTGGCTGCGTGACATCGGCGCAGCCCAGTGGTGCAGGATCGCCGCAGCGGCTGTTCTCGTCGCCGGGAACTGGGGACTGTACATCTACGCGGTGAACAACGGCCACGTCGCTGACGCCGCACTCGGGTACTTCATCAACCCGCTGGTCAGCGTGCTCCTCGGCGTCATCGTCCTGAGGGAGAGACTGCGGACACTGCAGTGGCTCAGCGTAGGCGTGGCAGCGGCGGCCGTCGTGGTGCTCACGGTGGCACTGGGATCTCCGCCGGTGGTGTCACTGGCACTGGCGGTAACCTTCGCGCTCTACGGTCTGATGAAGAAGAAGGTGACGCTCTCACCGGTACGGTCGTTGACCGCAGAGACTCTGGTGCTCGCCCCGGTCGGTGTCCTGTACCTGGCGTGGCTGCAGGTCCAGGGGACGAACACGATGCTGCAGGGAGGGCACGGCACCGGCCACGTGCTGCTGCTGGTGCTCTCCGGTGTGGTGACGGCCCTGCCGCTGCTGTGTTTCGCCCGTGCCGCCCACGAGCTTTCCCTGACGACCCTGGGGATGCTGCAGTACATCACCCCGGTCCTCCAGATGCTCTGGGCGGTCTTCGTCGCCCACGAACACATCGCTCCGGCACGGTGGTTCGGATTCGCCCTGATCTGGCTGGCGGTGACCGTGTTCACGGCCGACACACTGCTGAACTCATCCCGCCGTCCGCGGCTCACCCGCCCCGCCCCGCCTGCAGGCGACGCCTGACAGGGCCGCCCCGATACACCGGACACTCAGGCGGTGCCGAAGATTCTGTCGGTGTAGGGGTTGCGGAACATCCCCTCCGGGTCCACGGTCGCGCGTAACGCTCCCACGGCGTCCAGGTCCGGGTGCACGGCGGCGAGCCGGTCATGGCCGAGACTGTGCAGTTTTCCCCAGTGCGGGCGACCCCCGGCTGCCACGAGTACCGGTTCGACCACCGAGAAGAGCTCACGCCAGTCGTCCCGGTGGTACCGGTGGACGGCGACATAGCAGGAGGGTCGTCCTCTCGCGGTGGACAGGGGAACGTCGTCGGCGGCAGCGGTCCTCACCTCGACGGGGAAGCCCACCGGTATCCCGCTGGAGTCGATGACCCTACGGACCTCGGCGAGCACCTCCCCGGCATCGGGGAAGGGAACCGCGTACTCCATCTCGTTGAACCGGACCCGTCGGGGGGAGACGAAGACACGGTCGGCGGTGTCGGCGTACCTGCGTTGCGCAAGCGCCGCGGCGGACACCCGGTTGACCGCCGGGGTTGTCCCGGGAACAGCGTGCATCACCTCGCACATGGCCTCGAAGGCGACATTGTTGACCAGTTCGTCCTCGATGAACGACCGCCACCGGGGCACCGGGCCGGGAAGACCGGACCTGTCGGACAGGGGGTGACGGGTGTTGAGTTTGACATGCGCGGTGTCGGTCCCGGGGAACCAGTAGTACTCGAAATGGTCCGTCTGCCGGGCCAGCTGTCCGAAACCCGCGACCACCGTGTCCAGCGGCTCCGCCCGTTCCACGGCAGACAGCAGGAAGCCCTCCACGACAGACATGGTCACCTCGGTGAGGACGCCGAGAGCCCCGACAGCGACCCTCCCGAACCGGAACAACGGGTCACCGGGGCCGGCGTCGTGCACCGTCGCGTCGGCGGTGACGATACGCAGGTGCCGGACCATGCCCGCCAGACCGGTGAAGCCTAGTCCGGTGCCGTGGGTCGAGGTCGACACCGCCCCGACCAGGGACTGCGGGTCGACGTCGCCCTGGTTCGCCAACGCCAGTCCGTGGGGGCGCAGCAGGGCCGGGATGTCCCTCAGCCGGGTGCCGGCGAGGAAGGTGACCTCCATGGCGTCCTTGTCGACATTCACCACACCGGACAAGCGGTCAAGGTTGACCAGGACGCCGTCTGTCACCGCCGCCCCTGTGAAGGAGTGGCCGGCACCGACGGTCCTGACCCGCAGGCCACGGTCTGCGGCGTCCCTGATGACGGCGATCACCTCCTCCTCGGTGGCGGGCTGCACGACAGCCACAGGCTGTGCGGTCTGCACCCCCGACCAGTTGCGCCATGAGCTTCCGCGCAACCTCTGCACCGGTCCCCGGAGCGCGGTCCGGGACCTCACCCAGCTGTTCACACGAACACCTTCCCTTCTCCACGGTAGGTCGGCCACCGGCCGACGACACCTGTCCCGCCGACACCGTCCGCACCGGCGGTGCGGGCCACGACGACAACCTCGTCAGTCCATTCCGCCTGTTCGCCGGCCTTGGCGTGCCGGAACCACACCTGGTCGCCCGGCCTGAGCCGCCGCGCAGCCTCCCCGCGCAGCGGAGTCTGCACCTCCCCGGCCCCTTCCGTCGACATGAAGGACAGTCCGGCGGGATAGTCCACCACCGGAAGCCTGTCGGCACCGGGACTGCCGGAGGCCACCCGTCCACCACCGGCGACGGTGACGATGTCCGGTGCCGGTCTGCGCACCACGGGAAGGACGAACCACCCGGCCGCGGTCGGCCGGAACCTCCGGTAGTGGTCGAACAGTCCCGGTCCCATGATCCCCGAGCCGGCGCCGATCTCGGTGACCGCGGCTTCCGCCGCCGTGGTCTCGACGGATCCGGTGCCTCCGCCGTTGACGAACTCGAGGTGTCGCCCCCGGGCGGCCAGGACGTCACTGACCGCGGTGACGACTGCGGCGCGCCGGGCCGCCAGCTCCCGGACGGACACGGCCTTAACTGCGGCCACCGCAGGGGAGGTGTCCGTGGTGCCGGCGATCTGACCCTCGTAGGCCATGATCCCGACGAGGTCCACGCCGGGCCGGTCGCAGATCTGTGCGGCGAGTGCGGCAGCGTCCGCGACCGTGTGCACGGGCGAACGGCGGGCGCCCAGGTGCACCGGTCCGAGAACCAGGGAGGCGTCGACGTCGAGGCATACGCGCACCCGTCCGGCGCGCGTGTCCGGTGGGCTGACGGCGTCGATCAGGTCGAGGTGGGTGGTGCTGTCGACCGTCAGGGTCACGGTGTCCAGGTGGCGGGTGTCGGAGGTCAGATGTCGCAGCAGTGACGCCGAGACGCACGGGTAGGCGACGAGGATGTCGTCGCACACGCCTTCGTCGGCCAGCCAGAGGGCTTCCCCCAGGTCGTAGGCCAGCAGTCCGCGTATGCCGTCGACCCGGAGCAGGCGGGAGATCAGTTCCCGGATGCGGACGGATTTGGTGGCCAACCTCACCGGGGTGCCGCTGGCGCGGTCGACGAGGTCTGCGGCGTTGGCGAGGGCGGCGTCCAGGTCAAGGACACTGAACGGAGGTTCAAGGCCGGCGACGGCCGTACGGACCGCCGGACGTGGAACTCCCATGTCCGGATAATTCCACATCCGGCACTGTGCTGCCGGGCAACCGCCGTTATGATTGTCCGACATGACTGTGACGAAGACCACCGTGCCGGTAGACGAGCCGGCGGGGCGCTCCCTCGACCCCCTGGACAGCCCACTCCTGTCCACGGTATTCCGCGCACCCGGACACCAGGGACCCGAGGGACCGGTCGGCCGCTGGGAAGGGGTGCCCGGTGACGACACCTGGGCCGCGGAGATCCGACGCCTCAAAGAAGCCCGCAACGCCGTCATCCTCGCCCACAACTACGAACTTCCCGAGATCCAGGACATCGCCGACCACACCGGAGACTCACTGGCACTGTCCAGGATCGCCGCCGAAACCGACGCCGACGTCATCGTCTTCTGCGGAGTGCACTTCATGGCCGAGACGGCGAAGATCCTGTCCCCCGCGAAGACTGTCCTCATCCCGGACGCTGCGGCCGGCTGCTCACTCGCAGACTCCCTCACCGCCGACGAACTGGCGGAATGGAAAAGTGAACACCCCGACGCCCTCGTCGTCAGCTACATCAACACCTCGGCCGCGGTCAAAGGTCTCACCGACGTCTGCTGCACCAGCTCCAATGCCGTCGACGTGGTCGCCGGACTGCCCGGGGACCGTGAGATCCTCTTCGGCCCCGACCAGTTCCTCGGCGCCCATGTCCGTCGCAGGACAGGACGGGACAACATCCACGTCTGGGCGGGCGAATGCCACGTCCACGCAGGGATCTCCGGGCCGGAGCTCGCCCGGCGCGCCGAGGAGAACCCGGACGCCGACCTGTTCATCCACCCGGAGTGCGGTTGCGCGAACTCGGCGATCTACCTCGCCGGAGAAGGAGTCATCGACCCGGCCCGGGTCCACATGCTCTCTACCGGTGAGATGCTCACCTCGGCCCGGGAGGCGTCACGCTCAGGCAGGGGCCGGGTTCTCGTCGCGACGGAGGTGGGCATGCTGCACCAGCTCAGGGGGGTGGCCCCGGACGTTGACTTCGCCCCCGTCAACGAGCGTGCCTCCTGCCCGTACATGAAGATGATCACACCGGCGGCACTGCTGCGCTGTCTCGCCCTGGGCACCGACGAGGTTGACGTGGCCCCGGAGGTCGCGGAGAAGGCCCGGAACGCCGTGGAACGCATGATCGCTGTCGGGACGCCCGGCGGCGGGGAGTAACTTGATCCGCCGTGACTGCTTCCAGGACTGCACTGCCGCAGATGTTCCCAGGTGACCCGCGTTTCCCCTACACCTCACCGTTGGGACAGGACTGCGTACCCTCGTCGTTCACCGCACTGGCCCGCGCCGCACTGGCCGAGGACCTCGCCGACGGGGACGCCACGACCCTGGCCACCGTTCCGCGGGGAGCCACCGGTCGTGGCGTCCTCGTCGCCAGGGCAGGGGGAGTGGTCTCCGGTGTCGATGCAGCCCGCGCGGTACTGGTCGAGGCCGCGGAACCGGCGTTCGCAGCCGTGCTGGGAGGCACAGTGGCACTGACCGGGACGGTGTCCAACGGCACCGTTGTCGCGCCGGGCGACGTGGTCGGTGAACTCACCGGACCGGTTCGTGCGGTACTGCAGCTGGAACGCACGGTGCTCAACATGCTCACCCACGCGTCCGGGGTCGCGACACTGACGGCGGCGTGGGTTGCGGCCGTGGACGCCGCGGCACCGGAGGGACACCACGTCGCCGTGCGGGACTCCCGGAAGACACTTCCGGGGCTGAGACTGCTGGAGAAGCGTGCGGTGGTCCACGGCGGTGGAGTTCCCCACCGCTACAACCTGTCGGACCAGGCGATGGTCAAGGACAACCATGTGACCGCCGGAGGCGGCGTGGTGGACGCCTACCGTGCCCTGCGGGCCGCCCGCCCGGAACTGTGGTGCGAGGTGGAGGTGGATGACCTGGCGCAGCTGCGGGCGGTGCTCGCGGTGAAGAATCCCCCGCAGCAGGTGCTGCTGGACAACTTCACGGTGGAGGACACCGCGGAGGCGGTGGCGTTGCGCGGTGCACAGGCACCGGGGGTGCTGCTGGAGTCCTCCGGCGGTCTGACCCTGGATGTGGTCGGTTCCTTTGCATCCACCGGGGTGGATTCGGTCGCGGTGGGGGGTCTGACCCACTCCGCTGCGGCACTGGACATCGGACTCGACCTGGTCTGAGGGTCGGAGCCGTCCGGGTGTTCCGGGGCCGGCTGCCGGCAGCGGTTCCTCGTGTATCCTGAGAGAATGGGAAGAGGCGGGGGAAGCGGCACGGTGAACGGCGGGGAGGAGTCCGCGGTGTTCGTGGTCAACGTACCGGGCGACATGCGTGTCATCCCGTTCGTCGTGATGTTGCCGTTGTGGGTGATGGTTCTCGCGGTACGTGAGTGGTCTCTGGTCCTGGTGGCTGCGGTGGTACTGGTGTGCCTGATCGGGTTGTTGTTCTTCGCCGTTGTCCGCGTCCGTGTCGGTGGTGGGACGGTGGAGATCACCGGCCCGTTCTACCGGCGCCGGTTTCCGGTGGACCACATCGGGTCCGTGACCGTCGCCCCCGATGACGGCATGAACCACGGCCTGGTCAACTGGCCGGTCATCGGTAGGGCGACGTCGCCGGAGGGGGTCCGGCTCAACCTCGGGGGCAGTGCGGCAGTGCGGGTCACGACGGTGACAGGGGAGAGGTACACGGTCGTCTTCCCGACCGACGCGGATGCCCTGGCCTGCCGGGACGCTGTGGCCGGGATGACGGCGAAGCCGTCTCATCCGGTCGTGTGACGTCTCACCCACGTGCCCATGCCGGGCGTGATGAAGTGCAGGCCACCCGCCCCGCTCCGGTAGATCGTCCCTTTCTTTATCAGTCGGTCGCGCAGGTAGGAGACTTTCCGGGTCTCCTCGCCCATAGCCTGTGCCACCTGCCCTCCGTTCGGTTCCCTGACGGTGGACTGCACGGCTGCCAGTGCGGTGAGGTACTCGCGTTCACGGCCGCTGGCGTCCTCCCAGCGGCCGAGGAACAGCTGTTCCAGGTCGGCGGTGATCCGGGGGAGTGCGTCCCCGGCGTGTCCGGCGGTGATGCGGTCACTGCCGTGGGAGGCACGCCATGCGAAGTGCCCGGCGACCTGGATCGCGTAGGGGTAGCCACCGGTCCGGGTGAGGAGGAGGTCGGCGGCGTCAGGATCCATCGGACGTCCGGACTGCCCGGCGGGTCCGGTCAGTGCTTCCCTGGCGTCGTGGACCGGGAGGGACTCCAGAGGGTGCCATTCCGCCCGTTCGAGGTAGGTCGGCAGTTGACTTCCGCGCTTCCCGCGCAGGGAGGGGAGAGCGGCGACGGCGATGACCAGCGGCCAGTTCTCGGGCACCGTCTCCTGGAGGACGCCACCGAGTTCATGCATCTCTGCAGGGGTGGAGTTCTGCAGTTCATCGAGGGTGACGAGGAGCCCGGAGCCCCGGGCCGCGGCAGCTGTCATCGTCGAGCGGAGTGTGTCGCCCAGCGACTGCGGTGAACTGTCCTCTCCCCGCGACACTTCGACACCTCCGCCGATCCCGAGTACCGACGCCTGGATCCTGGCTCCGGTCAGTCGCGTCCGCCTCCCCGTTCCGGGGCAGCCGGGAGTGGTCCCGTCGAACAGGGCTCGTGCCGCGCGGAGCCTGGTGGTCAGCTCCCCGACCAGGTCAGACCTTTTGGCCTCGACGTGCACGGTCGGCCATGAATGCTGTTCGGCCGCGGCACGGGAGATCTCCCCGAGAGTCACCGTCTTCCCCACTCCCCGTGGGCCGACGAGGATCAGGGGGCGTGGCGTCCTCCCGTCGAAGGCGGCGACCTCGAGTGCCTCGTTGGCGGCGTCCAGTACATCGGTGCGGCCGGCGAACACCAGGGGTGCCTGGTTGAAACCCGGACGGTAGGGGTTCGGCTGGCGGGCGGGGTGTCCGGTGTCCATGTGCGAAGTATAGCGCGTATAGCAGATACGGACACTTATGGCGAAAAAGGCAACATAGAGCACCGTATAGCAGGACATGCGTCGCGTGTCGGGGAGATCCTGTGCCAACGGTAGACTGTCCGCCATGAAGAAGTCCTCCTTCGTCCACCTGCACAACCACACCGAGTACTCCATGCTCGACGGCATGGCGAAAGTGGACCTGCTCGCCCGGGAGGTGACCCGGCTGGGAATGCCGGCCGTGGGAATGACCGACCACGGCAACATGTTCGGATCGGACGCCTTCTACCACGCGATGACCAAGGCAGGGGTCAAGCCGATCATCGGGATCGAGACCTACATGGCCCCCGAGTCCCGGCTGTTCAAAGACCGGATCCGCTGGGGCGAGCCGGGGCAGAAACGTGACGACGTCGCCGGTGGCGGCTACTACCTGCACCAGACGATGATGGCGGAGAATGCCACCGGACTCCACAACCTCTTCCGCCTGTCCTCCCTCGCCTCCTATGAAGGCCAGGTGTCGAAATACCCGAGGATGGACGCCGAAATTGTCGCCGAACATTCCGAAGGCATCATCGCCACCACCGGCTGCCCCTCCGGGGACGTGCAGACCAGGCTCCGCCTGGGCCAGTTCGACAAGGCCCTGGAGGCCGCGGCGATGTGGCAGGACATCTACGGCAAAGACAACTACTTCCTCGAGCTCATGGACCACGGACTCGACATCGAGAAAAGGGTCCGTGACGATCTGCTCGAGATCGGCCGCCGTCTCGAGCTCCCTCCGCTGGTCACCAACGACTGCCACTATGTTCTCCAGAAACAGGCCAAGCCCCACGAAGTGATGCTCTGCGTGCAGACCGGTGCCACCCTCGACGAGCCCACCCTCGACGAAGGCGGCAAGCGGTTCGCCTTCTCCGGCGACGGCTACTACGTTAAACCCGCGGAAGTGCTGCGCGAATACTGGGACCCGATCGTCCCCGACGGCTGTGACAACACCCTGTGGATCGCCGAACGGGTACAGGACTACGGGGAACTCTGGGAGGAGCACCCCCTCGACCGGATGCCGAAATACGACGTGCCCGAAGGCCACACCCCCGTGTCCTGGCTGCGGCATGAGGTGGCTGAAGGTCTCAAGGCGCGCTTCCCCGGCAGGGAGGTCCCCCAGGAGTACCTGGACCGTGCGGAATATGAGATCGGCGTCATCGACATGAAGGGATACCCCTCCTACTTCCTCGTCGTCGCCGACCTGATCAGGCATGCCCGTTCCATCGGGATCTCCGTGGGACCGGGCCGTGGCTCCGCCGCCGGGGCACTGGTGGCCTACGCCCTGACGATCACCAACATCGACCCCATCGAGCACGGGCTCATGTTCGAGAGGTTCCTCAACCCGGAACGCCCCTCCGCCCCCGACATCGACATCGACTTCGCCGACGACCGTCGCGGGGAGATGATCCGCTATGCGGCGGAGAACTGGGGGGAGGACAAGGTCGCCCAGGTGATCACCTTCGGCACGGTGAAGACCAAACAGGCCATCAAGGACGCCGCCCGTGCCCACCACGGTCAACCCGGGTTCCAGATCGCCGACCGGATCACCAAGGCCCTCCCGCCGGCGCAGGCGGCCAAGGACATCCCCCTGTCAGGGATCATGGACCCGGAGCACCCCCGTTACGCCGAGGCCGCGGAGATCAGGACCCTCATCGAGACCGACCCGGTGGTCAAGGAGATCTACGACGACGCCCTGGGCCTGGAGGGCGTCGTCCGGCAGGCCGGGGTGCACGCATGTGCGGTGATCATGGCGTCCGTCCCGCTGATGGACCACATCCCGATGTGGAAACGCCCCCAGGACGGTGCCTACATCACCGGCTGGCCCTACCCCGCCTGTGAGGCGATCGGGCTCCTGAAGATGGACTTCCTGGGACTGCGCAACCTCACCGTCATCGCCGACTGCATCGAGAACATCCGGCGCAACAGGGGTGAGGACGTCGACCTGGAGAACCTCTCCACCGACGACCCGGCCTCCTACGAGCTCCTGGCACGCGGGGAGACCCTGGGGATCTTCCAGCTGGACTCCGGCGGCATGCAGGAGCTGCTCAAGCGGATGAAACCTACGGGCTTCAACGACATTGTGGCGTCGCTGGCACTGTACCGTCCGGGCCCGATGGGGGTCGGCGCGCACTGGGACTACGCAGACCGCAAGAACGGCCGCAAACCCATCGAGCCGATCCACCCCGAACTCGCGGAGTCCATCAGGGACATCCTGGAGGAGACCTATGGTCTGATCGTCTACCAGGAGCAGATCATGAGGATCTCGCAGAAGGTGGCCAACTACACCGCAGGCGAGGCAGACGGGTTCCGTAAGGCCATGGGCAAGAAGAAGCCCGAGGTGCTTGCCAAGGAGTTCGACAAGTTCTCCGCGGGCATGAAGACCAACGGCTACTCCGACGATGCCGTCAAGGCGCTGTGGGACACGATCCTGCCGTTCGCCGGGTACGCGTTCAACAAGTCCCACGCTGCCGGCTACGGTCTGGTGAGTTTCTGGACCGCCTACCTGAAGGCCCACTACACCGCCGAGTACATGGCGGCCCTGCTGACCTCTGTGGCCGACAAGAAGGACAAGTCCGCCATCTACCTCGCAGACTGCCGGCACCTCGGAGTGAAGGTGCTGAGTCCGGACGTCAACGAATCCGCCTACACCTTCCAGTCCGTCGGTGAGGACATCCGATTCGGGCTGGGTGCGGTCCGCAACGTCGGCGAAGATGTCGTCGAGTCGATCATCCGTGCCCGGGAGGAGAAGGGGAAGTTCCGCGACTTCTCCGACTACCTCGACAAGATCGACGCCACCGCCTGTAACAAACGGGTCACCGACTCCCTGATCAAGGCAGGGGCCTTCGACTCTCTCGGCCACCCCAGGAAAGGCCTGCAGCTCATCCACGAGGACGCCGTGGACGCCGTCAGCTCCACCAAGAAGGCAGCAGCCAGAGGGCAGTTCGACCTGTTCGCCGGACTGTCGGAGGAGGACACCGGCGACGCGTTCCGGGTGGATGTCCCCGACCAGCACTGGGACCGCAAGCACGAGCTGTCGCTGGAGCGGGAGATGCTGGGGCTGTACGTCTCGGGCCACCCTCTCGACGGGTTCGAGGCGTCCCTCGACGCCCAGATCGACACCCCTCTGACCACCGTCATCTCCGGGGAACTCCCGGACAAGAAGATGGTCAAGGTCGGCGGAATCATCTCCTCGGTCGACCGCAGGGTCGACAAGAAGGGCAACCCGTGGGCGATCGTGACCATCGAGGACCAGCATTCCGCCCAGGCCGAACTGCTCGTGTTCTCCAGGGTGTACAGCATGGTCGCCCCGGTGATCGCGGAGGACAACATCATCCTCGCCCAGGCCGAGGTCAGCATCCGGGACGACAGGATGAGCCTGTTCTGTGTCGACCTGAAACCGGCGGAGCTCAGCATCGGCGCGGGGTCCGGGGTACCGCTGCGACTGCGTATGCGCATCGACCAGTGCACCCCGGAGAACATTTCCCGGCTCCGGGACGTCCTGAGCAGCAACAGCGGAGACTCCGACGTCTATCTCACTCTCGCCGACGGTGACGAGGAACTGCAGTACATGCTCCCCCCGGAACTGAGGGTGAACCGCACCTCGTCGCTGATGGGTGACCTGAAGGCGTCCACCTGGGCCGGGATTCTCGGCTGAGTGGGGGAGAACAGGCAGCCGGCCCCGTTCCTGCGGCCGGCAGAGGCGGAGGAGCCCTGGCAGGCACTGACCGAGGTGAAACGGTCCCGGTTCCTGGCACTAGTGTCCCGGGCCACCGGTGAGGACGAGGCGCGGGCCTTCATCGCCCGGGTCCGGGCCGACCACCCGGACGCCCGTCACCACTGCAGCGCCTTCATTCTCCACGTCGGTTCGGCGAACCCTGTCGAGCGCTCCAGCGATGACGGTGAACCTTCCGGCACCGCCGGACAGCCCATCCTGGAGGTGCTCCGCGGTTCGGGTATGGAGGATGTCGTCGCCGTCGTCGTCCGGTGGTTCGGCGGAGTCAAACTCGGTACCGGGGGACTCGCCCGCGCCTACCGGGACGTGGTGAAGGAAGCGGTGGACAAGGTGCGGGTCGTACGGCGGGAGCCGCGGGCACTGTGGGTCCTGACAGTTCCGTACGCTGCGGCAGGACGCCTAGAAGCCGACCTGCGCAACCGGGGCTGCCAGGTCACTGCGTCGTACTCGTCCACGTCGGTGGAGCTGACCCTCGCCGTCGACGCGGGTGATGATCCCACCGGGACCGTCGCCGGCCTCACAGGAGGTGAGGTCCCTGTGCACCGGGCCGGTGAACAGTGGTGTGACGTGCAGGTGTCCTCCACCTGACGGTAACCTTGAGCCATGAGCATGGACAACTACCAGGGCAACACGGTGGCCCGGCGCAAAGCCGAGGTCCGACGACGGTCGCGGACACTGCAGATCTCCGGCGGGGTGGCGGTGGCAGGCGTCGTGCTGGGGGTCGTCACGACAAACTTCTTCTATCTGGTCGCAGTGGTGGCGCTGGTGGTCTTCGTGGCGAACGCCTGGAAGATCCGGGAGGTAGTCAACCAGAAGGACCAGTGGTGAGATCCGGTGAGCTCCGCCACCAGGATTGACGCGTGGGTCTGGTCGGTCAGGCTGTTCCGTACCAGATCGGCCGCCGCCGAAGCCTGCCGTGCAGGTCACGTCAAGCTCAACGACGAAACGGTGAAGCCCGCCCAGCCGGTGGCGGTCGGGGACCGGGTGCGGGTGTGGAACAACCACCGTGAGTACATCTACGAGGTCACCGGTCTGGTCAGCAAACGGGTCGGGGCGTCAGTGGCACGACAGTGCTACATCGACCACTCCCCGCCGCCACCGTCGAAGGAACTGCTGGACTCCCAGCCCCGTCGGGACAGGGGGGCGGGACGTCCGACGAAGAAGGAGCGGCGGGAGACCGACCGTCTCCGCGGCAGGCGCTGACCGGGGAGCCCCGGCTGTACCCGGGCCCGGTTGCCCCGGCGCTTTCTCCTACGGTCGTCACCTGCTGTCGTCACCTGCGGTCGGCACCGGTGAGTCGCTGCCACCGGTTACCCAGTCTTCCCGGCCGTGACCCGGGATTGTCGCCGATGTGGACTGTCCTGCGGATGTGGTCGCGACCGTAGGTGAGCAGGAGGAGGTCGTCGACAAGCCTCACCTGGCCCGGCGCGTAACCGTAGTCCATCGCGTCCATCAACCGTGCCAGATTCTCCGGACTGCACAGGGCACCGAGTTCCCCGATGGTGGTGATCCCGTGTGCTGCGAGCATGTCGACGGCGAACCCGTAGTAGTCGGCCTTCGAAGTGGGGTAGGCGGATCCGAGGATCATGGTGAGCACCCCGGGCAGTGTCGTTGCGGTGAGTTCGGCGTCCTCAGGGGCGTTGACCGCGGAGGAGACGATCCTCTGGATCTCGTCGAACTGACCGTCTGCGAGTTCGATGAGGCCCGCCGCCAGGGTGAACGCCCGGTGGACCTCGACGGGAAGGTCCTCGTCCGGATTCTTGTAGCGGATGTCGTGCTCGAACTCCGCCCAGGCATGCTGGAGCACTGTCCTGAGCTGGATCTCCACCAGCCTCCCGTCCAGGTCGGTGTGGTTGCCCAGACCGGGAAGGCGACGGTGGTCCACCCGGGCGATCACGTGGCGGGAAGCATAGCCGAAGCTGCCTTCCGCCCTGGCCTTCTCCGCCTTGTCGACGACATCCTCGACGGCGAAGAGATTCCTCATCACCCCGACGAGCAACGGGATTCCTGACGTGGTGAACACGGTGACCCTGATGCCTATCACATCGTGGGCGGAGGCGAAGTCACGGTACTCGGGGAACGCGGGGTTCCGCAGCTTCGTGAGGAAGCTCCTCCTGTCCTTGATCCTCACCGACACCTGGTCGTAGGAGATGCCGGCGTCGTTGAGCTCATCGGAGAGCACCCGCCGGATGTCGTCCGTGACCGTGGGGTGGTCGGCCAGCCAGACGTCGTAGTCGTGGAGCGCGGAATCGTACGAACCCATGGCCTTTACAGTAGGGCACCGGCGGTCAACCTCAGGGCCGGACCGCAGGCTTCACCACCGAGTAGAGCGCTGAGCTGCCCCGACGGAGGAAGTTGACACCCGGGTTCCGCGACGAGCAGGCGCCCTGACTCCGTCGTGGTGACCACGGGTCCTCCACGGAGTACCCGCAGCGTCGGTCGAAGGAGCAGCGGATGTGCTATCAACCCGGCGGCAGGGAAGAGGTCGTCGATGACGCCGACCTCGTGGAAGCCCGCTCCGAGGCGTCGCCTACGCAGGGACGTTCCGTGAGCTGCGGTCAGCCTCCCCAGGGCGGCGAGCATCTCCAGCGCGGCATCGGCCCACAGGCCACCGACCGTGGTGTCTCTCACGACAAGGTCATCGGTGGTGAGGCAGCGGGTGCCGTCCGCTCCGGACTGTCGTATTCCGGTGACGAGACCTGCACCGAGGGGGATGAGCAGCGCCGTTCCCGTGGAGTAGATGTCACAGGGTCCGGGGACGGGGCCGGTGATCGGCAGCAGGTGCAGGCAGGAGTCCATGCCCCAGTAGGACTCCGCGGACCCCCCGGAGGTTCCCTTCATGTCCCCGCACCTCCACCCCCCGCACACACCGTACCGGGTCCGGCCCGTCAGAACGGCGCGTCGGTGTCCCTGACCTCGGAGAAGTCAGGACGCCGTGGTCTGCCGATCTTGTCCAGGAACTCGTCGAAGCTCCAGATCTCGATCCCCTGGCCCTTCTCGTTGAGCTCCCTGGCACGTTTCTCCTTGCTGGTGACGGACTCCCAGGTGCCCACGACAAGTACAGTGGTCTTCTTCGTGACGTTCTTTCCCACCGTCCCTCCTGCCGCGGCAATCATGTCCCAGACCTCGCCTTTGCTGTACGGGTCGAAGTCACCGGTGACAGTGACGTTCTGCCCGAACACGGGACTGTCGGCGTCCGCGGTGAGATCCGGTTCCGGGACGACGTCCGGTGTGGACACCCGTTTCCAGTCGCCCCCGCCACTGTGCCGTGCCCCCTGACGTCCACCGCGGTCCGGGCGCCCGGTACCGGGGGACGTCGGACTGCCGGATGATCGGTCCCCGCCGGAGTCGCCGACCCCGGCAGTGGTCGCGCCAACGCCGGAGGCAGGCGCAGTGGTGTCAGCGTCCCCGACCGCAGTGGCCGGGAGGGGGCCGGCGTCCCCGGGGAGGGCGAGGGTGGCGTCCTCCGGCCGGAGGCCGCTCTGCAACGCGGTGAGGGCGGCATGCACTGCAGTGAACTCGCTGTCCTGTCCGGGGGCGAAAGCCACCACGGTGGACACCCCGTGCGTCGCCGGGTATCCGCGCAGCGGACGGGCCACGCCGAACTCCGGGATGTCCTGCAGGGAGAACTGGATCCACCCGGGTGATGCGGCGGTGGGGGCATGGTGGTACCACCCTCTCAGCTGGTCGCGCCGGACCGTGAGCTCGGGGGGAAGAAGAGTCCGTCCCATCGGCGTCCTGTGGACGTGCACCCCGTCTGACGCGACAGTGACCACGGCACCGTGGGCGGTCACGGTGACGGCGTCGTCGGGGGTTTCAGAAGAACTCTGTGCCGCACTGTGGCGCGAGTCGTCGGTCATGACTGTGAACCTTCCGCTTCCTGGTGATCCGCTTCCTGGTGATTCGGCTGACTGCCGCGGGACGCCGGCGGGGCTGCCGTGTCCGGTCCTGAAATGCCGTGTTCTGACGGGCCCTGACCCGGGGAACCTGAGGGAGCTGCGACGCCGTCAAGGATGAGACCTGCACCGGCGAGAATCCGCGTGACAGACCCGTCACCGGCTCCGTCCGATTCCGCTCCGGCGGAACGGGCGGTCTGCAGTTCCGTCACCGCTCCGAGGAGATAGCGTACGGTCACCCACGCCGCCAGCCCCACGTCACGGGCCGGGGCCCCCCGGAGGGCCGCCGAGACCTGTTCGACGGGATCGACCCCGAGAGCACCGGTGGCCAGAGAGGCTGCGACGATCTCGGCACCGTCCCGGGTGGACAGCAGTCTGTGGACGAGATGGTCCACCTCCGCGAGAGTCCGGGCCCTCCAGTCAGGGGACCCGGCCTCCGGACCGGCGTCCCGGCCCCCGGACTCCCCGACGTCGGCGGTGCTGCCGGAAGGGCCCTCCAGGATCCTGTCGGCCACTGCGCCGAGCAGGGCCTGCTTTCCGGAGAAATGCCAGTACAGGGCGCCCGGCGCCACGTCCAGGTTACGTGCCAACCGACGCATGCTGAGGTCACCGAGCCCGTAGGCGTCGAGGATGTCGAAAGCGGCGTCAAGAATGACTTCCCGGTTGAGCTGCACGCTGACCGAGTCTAGCCGGGATAACGGATCGCGGTCACCGTCGATGTAACCTCGGACAGGAATGTCATTCTGCAGCGTCCCGTTGCAGGATCTCCGGGACTGAAGGGATTTCAACGACATGGCTTTCGGACGCACAGGGCTCAGATCCGGGCTCAGGCGCGGGCCCGGCGCGGTGACGGCAGTGGTGCTCGCAGGAGTCCTCGCCCTCACCGCCTGTGGATCAGATGACGGAGACCCGGCATCGGACAGTGCCGCAGCAGCCGCATCCGGAGCCTCGTCCGGGGCGTCGTCCGGGGCGTCGGGAGTATCGTCGGCCGCCCCGGCCGACAACGGAGACGGTCAGGCCTCAACTTCCGGCGATCCTTCCGCTCCTGCCGACCCCGCGGCACCGGGATCCCCCGACGGCCAGGGCCCCGACGGGGCGGGCGCCGCCCCGGGTGACCCCGCCGCCCCGGGAGCACCCGCCCCTGCAGCAGGTCAGCCCGCAGGCGACGACAGCCGGCAGATCACTGACCTGATCATGGGGCTCAACGGTGACATCCCCGTGGCGGATGCCATGCAGTACACCGTGGACCACTCCTGCAGTGCCTATCTCGCTTCACGAGGTGGTCGGGATGTACTCCAGCAGCAGGTCGACGCCCTGCGCCAGACCAGTGGCGGGGCCACTCAGGGGCAGTTGGCCAACCAGGTCACCGAAGTCAGGGATATCCGCGTCGACGGTGACCGGGCCACCGCCACCGCCGTCGGGACGGTCCAGGGACAGGACAGTACCCAGGAGGTGCCCCTCCAGAGGGAGAACGGGGCCTGGACGCTCTGTCCTTCAGTATGAACAGGAGAGCACTCGGAGAATGGGGCAGGGTGACCGCCCTGGCACTCATCGTCTTCGCTGTCGCCGGTGCCGCCTGGGGCTGGTGGCAGCCGGTGACCACCGGTGAGGTGACCGACGACCTCACCGCCGTGACCGGTCTCTCCGGGGAGGACGCCCCGGTCACCGCATTCGGCATGTACGTGATCGTGACGGGCATACTGGGTGCCGCACTTGCCGGGTGGATGTTCGCCGCCGCCCGCAGTCTGCGGGGACCGGTGGCACTGCTGGGGGCCGGCGTCCTGTCCTTCCTGGGTTCCGGCGTGTTCCTGCTGTTCGGGGGCTACGTCACCTCCCATTTCAGGGCAACCGACCTGGACGGGGACCTCGTCGCAGGACAGCAGGTCACCCTCGTCGCCGATGTCGGTGCCGGGGTGGGGTTCCTGGTCGCTCCGGCGGCAGCGGTTCTGGTGTACTGGGCCTGTGCCCTCTTCTCCTCCGACCGGGCGTTCGAGCGGTCACTCTAGGCAGCTGTCCGGTGACCGTGCGGGGTGGCCGCGGCAGGTGACTGTTCAGGGGGGCCGGGTCGTAGGGGGCCCGGTCTAGCCCTGGCGCAGGTTCCTCAGTGCGAGGTAGCCCTCCCAGGCGGCGTTCTCACCGGTGTCGGCAGGCTCCCCGCCCCCGGCCGGGCCGGGGAGCCTGGTGAGCTCACTGTGTGCCAGGTCCAGGGCGCGGTCACAGGAGTCGCCGTCGCCCTGGTCCAGGTACATTTCTGCGGCACTGACCCAGTTGAGAGCGGCGCCGGAGTGGTCCCTGGCCTCACGGAAAAGTCTGGCGGCGCGTTCGGCGTAACCGACGGCGAGGTCCGGGCGGTCAGCCATCTCCCACACTGAGGACATGTCCTCGTTCCAGTCGGCGACATGCCAGGTCAGCATGTCGGAACCGTCGTCACCGGGCACGGTCGCCGGAACCTGGGCGGGTGTCGCGGGATCCTCGAGGACACGCAGTGCCCTCTCCATCAGTTCGATTGCCCGGGAGAACTCCCCGGAGGAACACCGCTCGCGGGCGGCTGTGCGCAGCATCCGGGCGGCGTCGACCGGCTCTTCCCGGTCGAGGTGGAGTGCGGCGGCACGCTCCAGCAGGGCGACAACCGTCTCGCCCGAGTTCGATGACCCGGAGGTGCCTGCCTCGCCCGCGTCCTCCGCCGCCATCGCGGCGATGGACAGGCAGGCGAGGGTCCGCTCGTCGTCACCGGTGAGTGCCGACCAGTCCGCTGTGGACGCCGCGAGTGCGAAAGCTTCATAGGGGAGGTCTGCTCCCAGAGCGGAACGTGCACGAACCGCGCGGAGGTTGAGCAGGGCGGGGCCCACCGGGGCACCGTCGAGGGCTGCGTCATAGCGTCGCGCCAGCTCATAGGCGGAGTCGTAGTCGCCTTCGGCGTTGAGCAGCTGACAGACCTGTTCGGCACGGTGGAGTCCTTCCAGCGGTGCCCCGGTCTCCAGCGCAAGATCGGCGCAGACCCGCCAGTGCCGTAGTACGCCCTCGGCGTCCATGTCGCCTGCGGTGTCACCGGCGGTGAGGGCGAAGAATCCCAGCATGTCATGGGCTTCGTAGACCTGTGTCGGGGACGTCGCGACGTCCAGACGGGCGAGGTACGTCGAGACCGTGTCCACCGCGTCGGCGGTGCGGCCGTCGGCGTGCAGCTGCTGGGCGCGGGTGAGGATCCGGTCGCCCTCCTGGCCTGCCAGGGTGGTGAACCGGTCGACGAATTCGCGGAAGATCCCCCGCATCGCAGTGTGTTCAGTCGAGGTCGCGCAGGTGAGGCCGGCACCTGCGGCAAGAGACAGGCATACGCGTTCTTCCGCGGTCAGGTCGCTGTCCGGCCGGGCTCCGAGCCCGGAGATCTCACCGGCCAGGTCATGGAGCAGGGCGGCCGACGGGGGCAGGGTGGTGGTGAGCACGGCGTCGTCGCACTCCACCGTCATCGCCACGAGGGTCAGCGACGCCAGTGCCAGGAGCGCCGGACCTGCGGCACCGGTGGACTGTGCAGCCGTACGCCAGGCCCGGATCTCGGCTACGGCTTCGTCGTGAAGGTCCATGCGGTCGGCTGCCGCGGCGCGGAGGACGTGGAACTCGGTCCGTTCGGGTCCGGTCAGCCCGTCGGGCAGGTCGTCAGGGGACGCCAGCCAGAACTCGGTGGCGAAACGGCTCGTCAACGACCAGCTTTCCGCGTGGTCGCCGCGCGCTGATGCGGCGAGCGACTCCCGGAGGAGTCCGGTGAGTTCCCGGATCTTCCTGTCGTCACTGTTCCGGGAACCTTCAGGATCCGGACCCTGCCCCGGTTCTGCCATCGTGCTCAAGACCCTCCGTCCCGTCGGCTGTGTGCTCTACGTCTAGAATCTGCAGACGATACCCGACCATCACCTGAGGAGACGATCCCAGCTCATGCTTTCGCGTCTGGATCTGAGGGGAAAGACCCCCTCGACCGCCGAACTCCGCCGCATCCTGCCCCGCGGAGGTGTCGACATCGACCATGTGCTGCCGGCGGTGACACCGGTGGTCACCGCAGTGCGTGACGGCGGTGCGGCCGCTGCCCTGGACTACGGCGAAAAGTTCGACCATGTCCGGCCCGCTGCAGTCCGCGTGCCGGATTCTGTGGTCGCCGGTGCCGCCGCGAACCTCGACCCGAAGATCACCGACGCCCTCACCGAGGCGATCTCCCGCGTCCGCGCCTTCCACGCCACCCAGGTTCCCGCGGACGCGACCGTGGAGATCGCCCCCGGAGGCCTCGTCGGAGAGCGGTGGATTCCGGTCAACCGCGTGGGCCTCTACGTCCCCGGTGGTAAGGCCGTGTACCCCTCCTCGGTGATCATGAACGTCGTTCCTGCCCAGGAGGCCGGTGTCGGTTCACTGGTGGTCTGCTCTCCGCCGCAGGCGGACTGCGGCGGCTGGCCGCACCCGACCGTCCTCGCCGCCTGTTCACTGCTCGGGGTGGACGAGATCTGGGCGGTCGGGGGTGCCCAGGCGGTCGCTCTGTTGGCCTACGGTGACGACGCGGAGGGGCTCGACCCCGTCGACCTCATCACCGGGCCGGGGAACATCTTCGTCACCGCGGCGAAGCGCCTGTGCCGCTCGGTCGTCGGGATCGACTCGGAGGCGGGGCCGACCGAGATCGCTGTACTGGCGGACGCGGAGGCAGACCCGGTGGCGGTCGCCTACGATCTCATCAGCCAGGCGGAACATGATCCGATGGCGGCGTCCGTGCTCATCACGGACTCCGAGGAACTGGCGGACGCCGTGGACCGGGAGATCACGCAGCGTTACCGGGTCACTCTCAACCACGACCGGGTCAGTGAGGCACTGACCGGTGTCCAGTCCGGGATCATCCTCACCGACGACCTGGACGCCTCCGTCCGGGTCGCTGACGCCTACGCCGCCGAGCACCTGGAGGTCCAGACCGTGGACGCCGACGCCGTGGCGGCGCGGATCACGAATGCCGGGGCGGTCTTCATCGGCCCGTACTCCCCGGTTCCGTTGGGTGACTACGCCGCGGGGTCCAACCATGTGCTGCCGACCTCCGGTACCGCACGGCACTCCTCGGGACTGTCCACGCACACTTTCCTGAAGCATGTCGACGTCATCCGGTACGACTGCAACGCCCTCAAGGAGGTCGCGGACACGGTCGTCACCCTCGCCGACGCTGAGCGGCTGCCCGCGCACGGTGAAGCGGTCAGGGCACGGTTCGGTGACACCGCGACAGGCGCTGCAGCAGGCACCGCGACGGACTCAGAGAGCTGAGGAGCTGACATGACCGGTCTCAACGACCTTCCACTTCGACCTGAGCTCCGCGGGAAGTCCGCCTACGGTGCGCCCCAGCTCAGCGTGACCAACCAGCTGAACACCAATGAGAACCCCTACCCGCCCTCCCCGGGGCTCGTCGGAGAGCTCGTGGAGGAGGTGCGCAGGCTCGCCACCACCCTGAACCGTTACCCTGAACGGGACGCCACCGAGCTGCGTGACGACCTGGCGTCCTACGTCTCCACACGGACCGGTGTCCGGGTGACCCGTGACCAGGTGTGGGCGGCCAACGGATCCAACGAGATCCTCCAGCAGCTGCTCCAGGCGTTCGGCGGGCCCGGACGCCAGGTGATGGGATTCACTCCGAGCTACTCCATGCACCCGATCCTCGCCTCCGGTACCCAGACGGAGTTCACCGCGGTGCCGCGGACCGGGGAGAACTTCGACATCGACGTCGATGCCGCGGTCGCCGAGATCCGCTCACGGCGTCCCGACATCGTCTTCGTCACGACCCCGAACAATCCGACCGGGGGGGTGACCCCCCTGGAGGATCTGCGCCGCATCATCGCGGCAGAAGAGGAGGTCGGGGGAATCGTCATCGTCGACGAGGCCTACGCGGAGTTCTCCGACGGACCCAGTGCCGTGACACTGCTGGCCGACCACCGGAAGTCCCTGGTCGTGTCGAGGACGATGTCGAAAGCCTTCGACTTCGCGGGAGGCAGGCTCGGCTACTTCGTCGCCGACCCGGCGTTCATCGAGGCGGTCATGCTGGTGCGGCTGCCGTACCACCTTTCCACCCTGTCCCAGGCGGCGGCGAGGGTCGCCCTCAGGCACGCCGGTGAAACGCTGGCCACTGTCGCCGCGATCCGTGACGAGAGGATCCGGGTCGAGGCAGCTCTGGTGGACATGGGTTACCGGGTGGTGCCGAGCGAGTCGAACTTCATCTTCTTCCGGGTGCCTTTCGCCGGCACAGAGACGGGTACAGGGACGGGTACAGTCGCAGACGCCGCAGGGCCCGCCGGGGAGCCGGGGGTCTCCTCCGGTGAGGTGGAACCTGACGCGCACGAGGTCTGGCAGAAGTTCCTCGACTACGACGTCCTCATCCGCGACGTGGGTGTGCCGGGTCATCTCCGGGTGACTGTCGGCCTGCCCGCGGAGAACGACGCCTTCCTGACCGCCGCAGACAAGATCATCGGAGAGTACAAGTGAGCACACCGCGCATCGGCCGTATTGAGCGGGTCACCCGGGAATCATCCGTCACAGTCGAGATCAACCTCGACGGCACCGGAGTGACCGAGGTGGACACCGGTCTGCCCTTCTTCGACCACATGCTCACCGCTTTCGGCACCCACGGGAGTTTCGACCTCACCGTGCATGCGGACGGGGACACCGAGGTGGACGCCCACCACACCGTGGAGGACACCGCGATCGTCCTCGGAAGTGCGCTGGCCCGGGCGCTCGGGGACAAGCGCGGTATCCGGCGCTTCGCCGACTCCTGGATCCCCATGGACGAGACCCTGGTGCAGGCGGTCGTGGACGTGTCGGGCCGTCCCTACTACGTGGGCACGGGTGAGCCGGACACCATGCTCACCACCGTCATCGGCGGGCACTACGCCACCGTGATCAACCAGCACTTCTTCGAGTCGCTGGCGTTCAACGCGAAGATCGCCCTGCACGTGCGGTGCATCTACGGCCGTGACCCCCACCATGTCACGGAGGCGGAGTTCAAGGCGGTGGCGCGCGCCCTGCGGGCCGCGACCGAGTCCGACCCGCGGGTCACGGGGGTCCCGTCCACCAAGGGAACACTGTGACGACTGGGGGCACTGCACTGGCGGTACTCAAAGTCAAGGGTCTTCCCCTGACACTGCTCAGTGTCTTCTGCGCTTTCCTCGGCTGGTCCCTTCTGCTGCCGGTGATTCCGGTGGCGATGCTCGACGACGGTTACGGCGACACCCTCGCCGGACTGTCCACCGGCGTCTTCATGGCAGCCACGGTGGTCACACAGTTCTTCGTCCCCCGCCTTCTGCGGTCGGTGGGCTATGTGCCGGTGATGATCGCCGCCTCGGTGCTGCTGGGGGTTCCCTCGGCGTTCTACCTCATCGACGGAGGACCCTGGCTGGTTCTCGTGGTCTCCGCTGTGCGGGGAACCGGTTTCGGTGCCGTCACCGTCGCACAGTCCGCACTGCTCGCAGAGCTGGTGCCGCCCCGCCAGCTGGGCCGGGCGAACGCCTTTTTCGGTGCGGCCATCGGTGTGGGGGAGATACTCGGCTTCAGTATCGGGCTGACCCTGTACACCCGTGCCGGTGACAGCGTCTTCCTCGTTGCCGTCCTGTGCGGTGTCGTCGGTGCGGTCGGTGCCGTCGGCGTCCCCCCGCTGCGAGCCGAACCGGGGAAGAAGAGGACGCCGCAGGCAGGTGACGACGCAGACGCTCCGGTCGGTGCCGAGACAGGTCCGGGAGCCGGACACGCCCCGCTGTGGAAACTGGCGTTCGTACCGGTGGTCGGGTTGTGCACCGGTGCGATGGGCTTCGGTGCCCTGTCCGCCTTCGCAGCCCCCGCGGTCGACGGTATCGACCCTGCGGCTGCCGCGACGGTGGCCGGGTCCGCGCTGGCGGTCACCGGAGGGGCGCAGATCCTCGGCCGCGTCATCTCGGGTTCGTGGGCCGACCGTATCGGGGAGCCGGGAAGGCTCGTCGTCTGGGCGTCCCTCTGTGCGGTCGGGGGGATGCTGGCGATGGCGGCCGTGATCCATGCCGCCCCCACGGGGCCGGGCCTTGTTGTCGGTGCGCTGGCGTCGGCGGCGTTGTTCGGGCTGGGATTCGGAGGGGTCCAGTCGGAGACCCTGCTGATGATGTTCGACAGGATGCCCAGGGACCGGGTCTCTGAGGCGTCCGCCACATGGAACATGTCCTTCGACTCCGGGACCGGGACCGGCTCGGCAGTTCTGGGCGTCGTCGCAGCCTCCTCCGGCTACGGCGGAGTGTTCCTCGCCGGCGCAGGGCTGGTGGGGCTGGGGACGGTCACCCTGGGCGCCGACCGTTTCCTCGGCAGGCACCGGGTGGTCGAGGAGCACAACATCCGGACCCGGCTGCGCCGTCTGACCACGGGCTTCCGTCGGTGAGCCCTGACGCTGTGGCGGTGCGTCGCGGAGGCTAGAATCGACGGTCATGGCAACTCCTTCGGTCGCACTGCTCGACTACGGCTCCGGTAACCTCCGTTCGGCCCAACGGGCTCTGGAACATGTGGGCGCGGAGGTCACGGTCACCGCTGATCCGGACACGGTGCTCAACGCAGACGGGCTTCTCGTGCCCGGGGTCGGCAACTTCGGTGCCTGTATGACCGGGCTGCGGGCGGTCCACGGGGACCGTCTCATCGACCTGCGCCTTTCGGGGGGACGCCCCGTGTTCGGTATCTGCGTCGGTATGCAGGTCCTCTTCTCCTTCGGGACCGAGGGCTCCGACGGTGACGGTCCGGGTACCGACGGCTGCGGCCAGTGGCCCGGCACGGTGACGAAACTGGAGGCGGAGGTTCTGCCGCACATGGGCTGGAACACAGTCCGGGCTCCCGCCGACAGTCAGCTGTTCGCCGGTGCCCGGCCGGAGGAGAGGTACTACTTCGTGCACTCGTATGCGGCCCGGGAGTGGGAGCTGGAGACGGACGGTCATACGGAGGCACCCAAGGTCACCTGGGCGCAGCACGAGGACTGCCGCTTCGTCGCCGCGGTCGAGAACGGTCCGTTGTGGGCGACCCAGTTCCATCCTGAGAAATCGGGGGAGGCCGGTGCGCTGCTGCTGCGCAACTGGCTGGCCACCCTCTGACCTCCACCCCTGTACCCGACCATGTATCCACACTGTGGGATACTCGGTCCCACCATACGACTTCCCCGTCTGTCCCCGCGTTAGGATGTTCCCATGACTCTCACACTGCTTCCCGCCGTCGACGTCCGTGACGGACAGGCCGTCCGTCTGGTCCAGGGAGCCTCCGGCTCCGAGACAGGTTACGGTGCGCCCCTGGATGCCGCACTGGCCTGGCAGGACGCCGGGGCACAGTGGGTGCACCTGGTCGACCTGGACGCCGCCTTCGGCACCGGCAGCAACTTCGAGCAGCTCAGCGAGGTCATCGGGCGTCTCGACGTCGACGTCGAACTGTCCGGCGGTATCCGGGACGACGCCTCCCTCGAACGCGCGCTGTCCACCGGCTGCCGCCGGGTGAACGTCGGGACCGCGGCCCTCGAGAACCCGGAGTGGTGCCGCCGGGTCATCGGAGAGTACGGGGACCGGGTCGCCGTGGGCCTGGACACCCGTGAGATCGACGGTGAGTGGAGGCTGCGGGGCCGGGGCTGGGTCTCCGACGGCGGCGACCTGTGGGAGGTCCTCGAGCGGCTGGACTCCGAAGGATGCTCACGGTTCGTGGTCACCGACGTCTCCCGTGACGGCATGCTCTCCGGTCCGAACATCGAACTGCTGCGCGAGGTCGCCGCGGCGACCTCGGCACCGGTGGTCGCCTCCGGCGGCATCTCTGAGCTCCGGGACATCGCCGCCCTCGCCGCCGTCGTCGACGAAGGGGTTGACTCGGCCATCGTGGGCAAGGCCCTCTACGCCGGACGGTTCACCCTCGAAGAGGCACTCGCCGTCGCCCGCGGCGGGTCGCAGGAGCAGATCCGATGACCGATTCGCCCGACAGCAGCCTGTCCACCGGTGCGGAGAATGCACCGGAGCTCCGCGCCACCGAGATCGTCGAGCACGAGATCGACACCCGTTCCCTCCTCGCGATCGCCGAAGCCGCCGTCGACGAGGCGGAGACCACCTTCACCGCAGCCGTGGGAGCCGACCCTTCGGTGATGAAGAGTCCCGGAGACTTCGCCACCGAAGCGGACCTGTCCGTGGAACGGCAGCTGCGCTCACTGCTCACCCGGTACACCGGACTACCGGTGCACGGGGAGGAGTACGGGGTCGTCCGTCCCGGGGAACAGGTCGAGGTCAACCCCAACGACGAGTACGCCGACGAGTTCGACGGCCCCCGCAGTCCCTCCCATGAGCCGTCGAACCCCGGTCTCAACGAACTCCCGGAGACCTGCTGGGTCGTCGACCCCATAGACGGGACCGCGAACTACGCTGTCGGCAATCCGCTGTGCTGCATCCTGGTCTCCCTCGTGCACAAAGGGGAGGCCGTGGTCGCCGTCTGCGAGATGCCGCTGCTGGGCAGCCGCATCACCGCGAGGAAGGGGCACGGACTCTTCGTCGACGGGCACCCCGCCCGTCCCATGCCGCCGTCGGACCCCGGTCTGACCCAGATCGGTTTCGGTTCGATCCTGTCCCAGCGGCGGGGCAATCTTCCGGTGTCGTACCGTCAGGACATGCTCAATGCCATCGGCCGGACCTATCCACGGATGCGGGTCACCGGATCCTGCGGGATAGACCTCGCCTTCACCGCGGCCGGAGTTTTCGGAGGCACCGTGACCTTCAGCCCGAATCTGTGGGACAACTGCGCCGGCATCCTGATGATCCGCGAGAACGGGGGAGAGGTCACGGACTTCGCCGGCAACAGGTGGGTCCCCGGTGTCTCCGGCATCGTCGCCGGAGAGCCGGAGGTCCACGCCAACCTGCTCAGACACATCCAGTCGGTGTCGATCGGCTCCGCCGCCCGCACCGCCCAGGACGTCAAGGACCGTGGAGGTATCCGATGAGTGTCGCAGTACGTGTCATCCCCTGTCTGGACGTCGACGAAGGCCGCGTCGTCAAAGGGGTCAACTTCGGGAACCTGCGTGACGCCGGTGACCCGGTCGAACTCGCCGCGCGCTATGACGCCGAAGGCGCCGACGAACTGACCTTCCTCGACGTCTCGGCGTCGAAGGAGGGGCGGGGAACGATGCTGGACGTGGTGCGCCGCACCGCGGACCAGGTCTTCATCCCGCTGACTGTCGGTGGCGGGGTGCGCAGCGAGGACGACGTCGACCAGCTGCTCCGCGCCGGTGCGGACAAGGTGTCGGTGAACACCTCGGCGATACGGCGTCCCGAACTGCTCAGTGAGCTTTCCGCGCGCTTCGGCGCGCAGTGCATCGTGCTCTCGGTCGACGCCCGCCGTGTGCCCGAGGGAGGACGCCCGCAACCCTCCGGATTCGAGGTCACCACCCACGGAGGAACCAGATCTGCGGAGCTTGACGCCGTCGGGTGGGCACGGCGCGGGCAGGAGCTCGGCGTCGGCGAGATCCTGCTGAACTCCATGGACGGCGACGGTACCCGCGAAGGCTTCGACCTGGAACTGATCCGCCTGGTGCGTGCCGCAGTCACCATTCCGGTCATCGCCTCAGGCGGTGCAGGTAAGGCGGAGGACTTCCCTCCTGCCGTCAGGGCCGGGGCAGACGCCGTCCTCGCGGCCTCCGTCTTCCACTTCGGTGACATCACCGTCGGAGAGGTCAAGGACGCGATGGCGCAGGCCGGAATCGAGGTCCGGAGGTGACCGGCCGTACCGACCCCGCAGACTTCGACCTCGACCCGGCCATCGCCGCACGGCTGAAGAGGGACGCCGCGGGTCTGGTTCCCGCGGTCGTCCAGGAACTGTCCAGCGGTGACGTCCTCATGCTCGCCTGGATGGACGACCACGCCCTGGCCCACACCCTCGCCACCCGCAAGGGCACCTACTGGTCACGGTCCCGCCGCAGCTACTGGGTCAAGGGGGAGACCTCCGGACACACCCAGTACGTCCACGAGGTCCGCCTGGACTGCGACGGTGACACGGTACTGCTCAAGGTCGACCAGACCGGCGGGGCCTGCCACACAGGAGACCACAGCTGCTTCGACGCAGACCGACTGGCCTAGGATGGCAGCGATGACTACAGACCCGTACCAGATCACTTCTCTGGACACCTTCCGCCGACTCGGCGCCCGCCACCGGGTGGTTCCCGTGGTGCGCAAAGTCCTCGCCGACGGCGAGAGTGCCCTGAGCGCCTACATGAAACTCGCGGGGGACCGGCCGGGGACCTTCCTCCTGGAGTCCGCCGCCCCCGGACAGTCCTGGTCCCGCCACTCCTTCATCGGCACCGGTGCCCGGTGTGCCCTGGTGGCCAGGGACGGGCAGGCGCACTGGACCGGTAACGCCCCGTCAGACCTGGTCGACGGCCCCACCGACCCGGTGGAGGCCGTGCGTCACACCCTCGATGTCCTGCACACCGAGCCTCTGCCGGGGTTACCGACCCTGAGCTCGGGCCTGGTCGGCTACATGGGCCATGACATGGTCCGCTACATCGAAGATCTCCCCGACACCTGTGTCGACGACCTCCATGTCCCGGACATGGTCCAGCTTCTCGTCGACACCCTCGCCGTCGTCGACCACCACGAGGGCACCATCTGGCTCATCGCCAACGCCGTGAACTGGGACGGTTCGGATGACCGGATCGAACAGGCCTACGAGGACGCCGTCGCCCGGGTGGAGGAGATGGAACGGCGGCTCGCCACCCCGTCAGAGCTGCCGGCCGTGACGTTCTCGACCCCCGACCCCGAGTTCCGGCGCCAGCGGACGAGGGAGGAGCACATCCGGCGGATCGGACTGTGCAAGGAGCACATCCTCGCCGGGGACGCCTTCCAGATCGTGCTGTCACAACGCTTCGAGATGGACACCCAGGTGCCGGGGACGGACATTTACCGCATGCTGCGCGTGGCGAACCCGAGTCCCTACATGTTCCTCGTCAACATTCCCTCCGACGACTTCTCGCGGACGGACTTCCAGATCATCGGCTCGTCACCGGAGTCACTGGTGCAGGTGCAGGACGGCAGGGTGACGACGTTCCCGATCGCGGGTTCGCGTCCCCGTGGGGCGAACTTCGAGGAGGACCAGCTGCTGGAGAAAGAGCTGCTCGCCGACGAGAAGGAGAACTCCGAGCATCTCATGCTGGTCGATCTGGGACGCAACGACCTCGGCAGAGTCTGTGAGCCGGGGACCGTCACCGTCCACGACTTCCGTCACGTGGAGCGGTATTCCGCGATCATGCACCTTGTCTCCGGGGTGTCAGGAAGGCTGGCCCCGGGAAAGACGGCGCTCGACGCCTTCACCGCCACCTTCCCGGCAGGGACACTGTCGGGTGCTCCGAAGCCGTCGGCCCTGGCCATCATCGACGAGCTGGAGGACACACGCCGGGGAGTCTACGGGGGCACGGTCGGGTACTTCGACTTCTCGGGAAACACCGACCAGGCCATCGCCATCCGTACCGGGCTCTACCGCGACGGTACGGTGTTCGTCCAGGCAGGTGGTGGAATCGTCGCGGACTCCGACCCCGAGGCTGAGGACCTGGAGACCAGGAACAAGGCTCTCGCAGTTCTCCGTGCGGTAGCCGCGGCGGAGACGGTCCGCCCGGTGGGGGTGGACCGGTGAGCGACGCGACCCGTGACACGACCGGGGCAGAGGACCGGGACGACGACGCGGCCCGGAACGACGACGCGGCCCGGAACAGTACCGGAGGCAGGGTACGCAGGAAGCTTGACGGCCGGAGCCTGGCTCTGGGGCTCACCGTGCTCAGCGCGGCCGGGTTGTGGGGTACCGGTCAGATGACCTGGCTGACCGCCACCGTGTCCGACGACAAGACCGGGGAGTCCACCAAGGAGATCATCGGTCGGGTGTGGGATGCTGCCGGGACTCCCCTGGCCCTGGCGATGCTCGCGGCGATGATCCTCTCCTTCGCGCTGCCTCCGGTGGCCCGGCGCGTCCTGGGGGGTGTCAGTGCCGCCCTGGCGGCGGTCGCCGGTTTCGCGGCGGTGGCCCTGCTCGGCGGTGATCCCGACCTGGACCGGGCGCAGCAGCTTCTGACCAGCGGTGCCGCCACCCAGCGGCAGTCCTCACCGGTACAGATCTCCGAATGGGCGGTGGTGACCGACGCCAGCGTCCACACCTTCCCTGTGATCCTCGCCCTCGCCGCCGCGGCGTGCGGAATTGTCGGTGGTGTCCTGCTGGCCATGAAGCCGGGGCAGGCCCGCCACGGGCACAGCCGTTACGAGACCCCGGAGGCGCGTCGCGAAGGGGTGGTCGAGGATCTCCGGGAGGATCCGGGGTCGGGGAGGGTGATCTGGGACGCACTCGACGCCGGGGTCGATCCGACGGAGCGGGACAGTCGGGCTGATTGAGACCCGGGGTGTCCCGGCGGCTACCATGGGCGCATGACTGTTCTCGACGAGATCATCGCGGGTGTCCGGGAGGCCACCGCCCGCCGCGAAGCTGAGGTCCCGCTCGCGGAGATCAAGGCCCGTGCCCTGGACGCCCCCGCTCCCCGGGATGCCCTGTCCGCCCTGTCGGCGCCCTCCGTCAGTGTCATCGCCGAGGTCAAACGGGCCAGCCCTTCGAAGGGGCATCTCGCCGAGATTCCCGAGCCGGAGATCCTCGCCAGGGCCTACGAGGCCAACGGTGCGGCGGTGATCAGCTGTCTGACGGAGGAGCGTCGCTTCCACGGCTCCCTGGCGGACTTCGACAGGGTCCGGGCAGCTGTGGACGTCCCCCTGCTCCGTAAGGACTTCACCACCACCCCGTACCAGATCCACGAGGCACGGGCCCACGGGGCCGATGTCATCCTCCTCATCGTCGCCGCCCTCGAGCAGGACCGGCTGGAGTCACTGCTGGAGAGGACCGAGTCCCTGGGCATGACGGCGCTGGTGGAGGTGCACACCGAGCAGGAGTGCGAGAGGGCACTGTCCGTGGGTGCGAAGGTGGTGGGTGTCAACGCCAGGAACCTCCGGACCCTGGAGGTGGACACCACGGTGTTCGGGAGGATCGCCCCGATGATTCCGGAGGGGGTCGTCAAGGTCGCCGAGTCCGGGGTCCGCAGCAAGACCGACCTGCAGACCTACGCGGCCGCGGGGGCGGATGCGATTCTCGTGGGAGAGGGACTGGTCACTGCACCGAATCCGGGGCAGGCGTGCCGGTCGCTGGTGGCGGCTGGCCAGCATCCTGCGTTCCCGCGCTTCTGAGCGGGAGAGGAGCGGGGCGTCCGGGCTGTACGTTTGACGGACTGTCGCAGGAACGGCGGGAGGGCGCAGGGTACAGTCGGAGCCCGTGAGTACTGATTCCGCGAAGAACCCTCTTGGTCTCCCGACGGCAGGTGAGGTCATTGCGACCCCGACCGCCCACGACGCCGACGAGCTCGGCCACTGGGGCGACTACGGAGGCCGCTACATTCCCGAGGCCCTCATGGCCGTCGTCACGGAGATCGAGGACGCCTGGGGTAAGGCCCGCGTCGACCCCTCCTTCCTGGAGACCCTCGATGACCTGCACCGGAACTACACCGGGCGTCCGTCGCCCCTGTACTACGGCCCGAACTTCTCGGAGAAGGTCGGGGCGAAGGTGTACTTCAAGCGTGAGGACCTCAACCACACCGGCTCCCACAAGATCAACAATGTGCTGGGACAGGTCCTCCTCGCCAAGCGGATGGGCAAGGCCAACGTCATCGCGGAGACGGGCGCGGGTCAGCACGGTGTCGCCACCGCCACGGCGTGTGCGCTGCTGGGGCTGAACTGCCGGATCTACATGGGGGAGGTCGACGCGAAACGGCAGGCCCTCAACATCGCCCGGATGCGTCTGCTCGGTGCCGAGGTTGTCGAGGTGACCGCAGGTTCCGCCACCCTGAAGGACGCCATCAACGAGGCGATGCGCTTCTGGGTCTCCCACGCCGACGACACCTACTACGCCTTCGGCACCGCCGCCGGCCCGCACCCGTTCCCTGAGATGGTCCGTGACCTGCAGAGGATCATCGGGGTTGAGGCGCGCGGCCAGATCCTCGCCGCCGAGGGGAGGCTCCCTGACGCGGTGCTGGCCTGCGTCGGCGGCGGCTCGAACGCCATCGGGCTGTTCCACCGCTTCATCGACGATGAGGGTGTCGCCCTCCTCGGGGCGGAGGCGGGGGGTGACGGGGTGGAGACAGGCCGTCATGCGGCACCGATCACCGTGGGCCGCGAGGGGGTCTTCCAGGGATCCTTCGCTGCGCTGATGGAGAACGAGGACGGTCAGATCATCGAGTCCCACTCCATTTCGGCGGGGCTGGACTACCCGGGGGTCGGCCCGGAGCACTCCTATCTGGCCCATATCGGACGGGCCGAGTACCGGCCGGTGACCGACACCGAAGCCATGGAGGCGTTCCGGCTGCTCACGCGGACCGAGGGGATCATCCCGGCAATTGAGTCGTCCCACGCAGTTGCTCTCGCCGTGAAGACCGCCGCCGAATACGCCGACGGCACCAGGACAACCGCTGACGGCGGACAGCCGCTGTTCATCGTGAACATTTCCGGGCGGGGAGACAAGGACGTCGACACGGCCGCTACCTGGTTCAACCTGCACCCCGCCGATTCCGAGGAGAACCGATGAGCGCCCTGTCCGAGATCTTCACCGCTGCTGTCGCCGAAGGGCGTTCCGCCTTCGTCGGCTACCTGCCCGCCGGCTATCCGACGGTCGGGGACTCTGTGGAGTTGGTCACTGTACTGGCCCGGTACGCCGACCTTGTCGAGGTGGGTATCCCTTTCAGTGACCCGATGATGGACGGTCCGACGATCCAGGCGGCCGGAACCGAGGCGTTGAGGAACGGTTTCCGGGTCCGTGACACTTTCCGGGTTGTTGAGGCTGTCGTCGCGGCGGGCAGTGCCGCGGTGATCATGAGCTACTGGAACCCCGTCCTGCAGTACGGTCCGGAGAAGTTCGCCCGGGAGCTCGCCGCCGCAGGAGGCCTCGGGGCCATCATCCCGGACCTGCTTCCGGAGGAGTCCGCCCGCTGGAGCGAGGCCTGCCGGGCCAACGGGCTCGACAACGTCTACCTCGTCGCACCGTCGACGACCCCCGAGCGCCTCGACATGACCGTGCACGCCGGTGGCGGGTTCATCTACGCCCAGTCGCACATGGGTGTCACCGGTGCGCAGGAGGACGTCTCCTCCGATGCACGCGAGGTCGTCGCCCGGGTGCGCGCCGCCACCGACCTGCCGGTCGCCGTGGGGCTCGGGGTGAAGTCGGGAGACCAGGCTGCCGCCATCGCCGACTTCGCTGACGGCGTCATCGTCGGTTCCGCCCTGATCACGGCGGCGGGCAGGGGAGCCGGTGCGCTCCGGGACCTGGCCTCCGACCTCCACGACGGTGTCCGGAGGTAGCGGGCGATGTTGACGGGGAGTTCCATGGTTCTGGCGTCCATTCCTTCCCCGCCCCGCGGGGTGTGGCACCTCGGGCCGCTGACCTTGCGCGCCTATGCGCTGTGTATCCTCACCGGGATCGTCATCGCAGTGTGGTGGACCGTCCGGCGCTACACCGCCCGCGGTGGCAGTGGAGACACCGTCATCGACTGTGCGATCGCTGCGGTGCCCGCCGGCATCGTCGGCGGCAGGGTCTACCACGTCATCACCGACCATGACCGCTACTTCGGGGAGGGCAGGCAGTGGACAGACGCCCTGAACATCACCAACGGTGGTCTGGGCATCTGGGGTGCGGTCCTGTTCGGCGGTCTGGCGGTCTGGGCGGTGCTGCGGTACAAGAAGCTGCCCCTGGCACCGTTCGCTGATGCCGTGGCACCTCCCATTCTCCTCGCCCAGGCGGTGGGACGACTCGGCAACTGGTTCAACCAGGAACTCTACGGGGGTCCCTCCGACGCTCCCTGGGCGCTGGAGATCTACCGGAGGGTGAACTCCAGCGGTCAGACAGACAACATGGACGGAATCTCCACCGGCGTGGTGGAGAAGCTCGTCCAACCGACCTTCCTCTATGAACTGCTGTGGAACCTGCTCGTCGTCGTACTGCTCGTCTGGGCGGACCGCAGGTTCCGCCTCGGTGGTGGACGCGTGTTCATGCTGTACGTCGCCGGATACACTTTCGGTCGGTTCTTCATCGAGCTGCTGAGGACCGATGAGGCGACGACTGTGTTCGGGGATGTGAGGATCAACTCGGTGACCTCCGCGGTGGTCTTCGTGTGCGCGGCGGTCCTGTTCGTCGCCACCCGCCAGCGCACCAGGGAGACGCCGGAGCAGGTTGCCGGTACATCCGGTACATCCGGGGATGGACAGCCGGTGGATGCGGAGGAAACCGCAGGTGAAGGCCGGGACCCGGCGGAAGATTCCGACGGGTCCGGGGTTGCGGGACCTCAGTCTCCGGACGGTCCCCGCGCTGCGGGCCGGTGACCGGCCCCGCGGTAGCGGCGTCCCGGATGCAGGTCTATCCTCGGGAACCGTGAGTAGACGCACCAAGATCGTATGCACCCTCGGCCCCGCCGTAGCCTCCCGGGAGAAGATCCGGGAGCTCGTCGACGCCGGGATGAATGTCGCCCGGCTCAACTTCTCCCACGGGGAGCATGCGGACCACCAGCAGAACTACGAATGGGTCCGGGAAGCGTCCGCTGCCGCGGGGAAGCCGGTCGGCGTTCTCGCCGACCTTCAGGGGCCTAAGATCCGCCTGGGCAGGTTCATCGACGGTAAGACCTACTGGGCTGACGGTGAAGAGGTGCGTATCACCGTCGACGACGTCCCCGGTACCCACGACAGGGTCTCCACCACCTACCGTGAACTGGCACGCGACGCCCGCCCGGGGGACCGGCTCCTCGTCGACGACGGCAAGGTCGGTCTCGTGTGCAAGGCCGTCGAAGGTAATGACGTGATCTGTGAGGTTGTCGAGGGCGGCCCGGTGTCCAACAACAAGGGCGTCTCCCTGCCCGGTATGGACATCTCCGTGCCCGCCCTGTCCGAGAAGGACATCGACGACCTGCGCTTCGCACTGAAGATGGGGGCGGATGTCATCGCCCTGTCCTTCGTCCGGTCCACGGCCGACGTCGAACTGGTCCACGCGATCATGGACGAGGAGGGGCGCCGGGTCCCGGTCATCGCGAAGCTGGAGAAGCCTGAGGCCGTCGACGCCCTCGAACCGATCATCCTGGCCTTCGACGCGGTGATGGTCGCCCGCGGCGACCTCGGCGTGGAGGTTCCCCTGGAAGAGGTACCGCTGGTGCAGAAGCGGGCGATCCAGATCGCCCGTGAAAACGCCAAACCGGTCATCGTGGCGACCCAGATGCTGGACTCGATGATCGAGAATTCCCGTCCGACCCGTGCCGAAGCATCCGACGTCGCCAACGCCGTCCTCGACGGCGCCGATGCGGTGATGCTCTCCGGTGAGACCTCGGTCGGCAAGTACCCGGTGCAGACCGTTCAGACCATGTCCCGGATTGTCGTCGCCGCCGAGACGGACGGGGAGGTCCCCCCGCTGAGCCACCTGCCCCGCACGAAGCGCGGTGTGATCAGTTTCGCCGCGAAGGAGGTCGGCGAGCGTCTCAACGCCAGGGCACTGATCGCCTTCACCGCCTCGGGTGACACGGCGCGCAGGATCGCCCGTCTCCGTTCCCGCCTGCCGCTGCTGGTCTTCACCCCTTCGGAGGACGTGCGCAACCAGCTGTCCCTGACCTGGGGTGCACGGACCTTCCTCACCCGCAGGGTGCACACGACCGACGAGATCATGCAGGAGGTCGACCGTCTCCTGCTCGCGGACCCCGACTACGGCCGTGACGACCTGGTGGTCATCGCCGCCGGGTCACCTCCCGGGGTCAGGGGAAACACCAACATGATCCACGTCCACCTGCTGGGCGAGGATCTCACCGTGGCTCCAGAGGAGTAGGTCACCGTGATCGCCGCCCGTGACACTGCCCTGCTGCTCGAGGGTGGGGGAATGCGCGCGGCGTACTCCGCGGGGGTCGTGGACGTTCTCATGGCCCGGGGTGTGGAGTTCGGCTGGGTGGGAGGGATCTCGGCCGGGGCCAGCCACATGGTCAGCTACCTTTCCGGGGAGCGGGACCGTCTGCGCAGCAACTTCGTCGACTTCGCCGCAGAGCGGGAGTTCGGCGGGTGGAGTCATCTTCTGAGGGGACGCGGCTACTTCAACGCCGAGTACATCTACGGGAAGGCTCCCGCCCTCAACCTGCCGCGACCGTTCGAGGCGGACCGTGTCCTGTCCGGTGACACTCCGTTCCGCATCGGGGCGACCCGTGCGGACACCGGGGAGAGCGTCTACTGGGGACGCCGTGACGTGGAAGATGTCGGCGCCCTGATGCTCCGGGTCAGGGCGTCCTCCTCCATTCCTCTGGCGATGCCGATCCCCACCGTCGACGGGGTGCCCTACGCGGACGGGGCGTTCGGCTCCTCCGGCGGTGTGCCGCTGGATGCTGCCGAGGCCGACGGTTTCGGACTGTTCTTCGCCGTGCTCACCCACCCGCGGGGCTATGTCAAGGAAGGGGTGTCACGACCCCGGCTCACCCGGACGGTCCTGCGCCGCTGGCCGGCGCTGGCGGAGGCCACGCTGACCCGGCACGTGCGCTACAACGCGACGATGGAGCGCCTCTACCGTCTGGAGTCGGAGGGCCGCGCCGTCCTGGTTTTCCCGGGGGACGCCTCGCCGCTGGTGAGCTCGACGAACAGGAGCATTCCCGAACTGCGGCGGTCACTGTCCTACGGCGTGGCGGACGCACTGCGCCAGTGGCCGGCCTGGGAGGAGTTCCTCACCGCTGGCTCCGCGGCTCACTCCTCCCAGAGGTAGGCCAGAAGTGCGGCGGTGGCGGCGTCCGCGGCCGTGCGCACGGACTCTTTCGTCGGCAGGAAGTTACCCGAATGGTTGGTGGGAACATCCTGGTTGACCCGGTCGGCCTCCACCGCGGCGTCCCACACGGACCGGTCGGTGCATCCGATGAGCAGGAACTCGTAGGGGACGCCGAAGTGCCGGGGAATCTCGGAGAAGTCCTCCGAGGCTGTCCACCGTGGGGCGTCCGCGGAATCCTCCCCGAACACTTCGTCGAGCACCGGCCGGACGACCTTGTGGACCTCGGCGTCATTGTCGGTGAGCTCTCCGTGGGCGGAGTAGACGATGTCCGCGGGAGCGGGGGTTCCGGAGGCCAGGCACTCGGCCCGGATGACCCGTTCGACGGCGGCATAGGTCCGGTCCCGGACTTTCGTGTCGTAGAAGCGGCAGTTGAGCACCAGGGTGGCGGTGTCCGGGATGGTGTTGTTCGTGTGACCTGAGCTCAGGGTCCCGACCGAGATGACCCCGAAGTCCTCCGCCGCGATCTCCCTGCCGACGATGCCCTGGAGCCGGACGACGATCATCGCCGCCAGGAATGTCGGGTCGACCGAGTTGTGGGGGGAGGACGCGTGGGCGGAGATCCCGTGGAGGGTCACGGTGATCGTGTCGCAGGCGGCCATCACCGGGCCGGGGGCCGAGTACACCGTGCCCGACGGTCCCGGATACACGTGGGCGCCCAGGCAGACGTCCGGGGCGGGGATCTTCTCCGCCAGCCCGTCGGCGATCATCGCCGAGGCTCCCCGGGTGACCTCCTCGGCCGGCTGGAACAGGGCGATGAAGGTACCTGACCACACGTCCCGCCGGCTGTCGAGGATCTCACAGGCCGCCATCAGTGCGGTGGTGTGGACGTCATGGCCGCAGGCGTGCATGACCCCCGGGTTCTTCGAGGCGTAGGACACGCCCGTGGTCTCGGTGACGGGAAGTGCGTCGAAGTCCGCGCGGTACAGCACCGTCGGGCCGTCGCCGTTCCGCCACACGGCGGTGATGCCGTGACCACCGATGTCGTGGGTGACTTCACAGTCCATCAGTGCCAGCCGCGACAGTATGTGTCCTGCGGTCCGCTCCTCGTGTTCGGACAGCTCCGGGTGTTCGTGCATCCAGGTGTAGAAGCTGTCCGTCCAGGACTGGTCGACGCCCGGTGCGGCGATGAATTCGGCGATGTCGGCTTCTCGGGTCATGTCCCTGCGCATCCCCTCACTGTATCGCCGGATTGTACTTCAGTGAATTGCGCTGGAACACACACTCGTTGCCGAGGCGGATGCCCGGGGCGAGGCGTCCTTCCTCCCTTGCCGTGAGCAGTGAGGCCAGGACCTGCTCCTTGAGGTCCTTCGGCGAGACGGTGTTGATGAAGATCTTGGTTCCGCCCTCGAAACCGGCGAGCGTGGACGTCCTCCACTTGATCACGATGCGCCACGGCATCGGCACGTCCACGTCCAGAGGCCGGTGCAGCCACTCCTCGTTCGAGGGGACGGCCGGTCCGGCGGCGACATGGCAGGCGTGGACGAGGTCGGAGACGGCGTCACGCTCCTCGTCACGCATCAGCCAGGGTTCGGTGGTCGCGGACCGGGAGAAGACCTCCAGGGTCGGCCCGCGGTGGCCGAATCCGGCGAAGGCGACCGCGTGGTCGTTCTCCGCGAAAATGAGGTTGTGGTGGCCTGCATAGTCCACCGCCCACTCGTTGTACATGTTGGGGTTCGACCTGACCTGGGCGATCTCTGTCTCATTCTGCAGGCCGTGTTCGTCGATCGCCACCAGCTGCTTGTGGAGGTGGTCGACACTGGCTCCGGCGGGGGCGAGCCAGTTCTGGAAGACCGCGACGTAGCGGACGTAGGGGTTGGCCCGGTAGAGCCGGTCCATGGCGTCCACGGTGAAAGCGATGTAGAGACGGTGCACCTGCCAGCTCAGCTCCCCGGAGCCGCACAACTGGTCACTGCGGGTGGCGCCGGGGATGAAGTGGTTCCGCGCGAGGATGAGGTCGTGGCCCCCGCCGAACAGTGAGGCGCCCTGCTCCTGCACGGTCCGGAACCTGTTGTCCCCGTCCAGGGCCTCGTCGATCTGTGCTGCGGGGACGCCGGCCCGTTCCATTTTCGTGCGCAGCAGGGAGGCGACATGGTCGACCCCGGCGTCTTCGGCAAGGTACTCGGCCATGTGACGGGCGGCTGAGGCGTCCATCCGGTACCCGTAGTTGACGGCCCAGTAGTTGTAGGTGAGGATCTCGTAGAGGTTGGCCACCCGCCGGAACAGGGGGTCGGTGTCATGCAGCCGGGAGACGGTGAGACCGCGGAGGATCCGGGGTTCGCCGTTGTCGTCGATGACCAGCCGTGCCTTCTCCGGGGTGGTCCGCAGCATATTGCCGATGCCGAAGTCGGTGGCGGTGTCCCGGTTGGCGTCCGTGACCTCGTACGGGGCGGGCCCGTGTACCGGGACAGGGCGGTGTGCCCGGCCGGGAACAGTCCAGACCTCGGTCCCCGAAAAGGGGTTCACCTGCTTGATCGTGCCGTCGGGCAGGGTGGTGAGAGGGGGGACGGGTGCCGGGTTCATCGGGGAGTGACCAATCACACGTCAAGGGTAACCCCTGGATGTGTCAGCTGCCCCTGGATGTGTGTAACAACCGGTGCTTTACTGGACCGCATGCCAAAGATCGTGTTCAGCGTCCTGTCCACCCCGGAGCAACGTTCGGAGATCGGCGAGGAGTTCCGCCGTCTGCTCGCCGCCAACGCCGACGTGCTCACCGCGGACCTGGAGGTCCGGACCGATGTCGCCGCCGACCCCAGTCTGGAAGGGGTGTGGAGGGACTACGGGTTCCTCGACCTCACGTCCGAGGCTCCGGAGCCCGCGGCGTTCGTCTTTGACGTGCAGAAGTACGAGGGCAGCATCAGCGGGTTGTCCATGCGTCTGTCAGAGGTGCTCACCGAAAGGGAGAAGCAGCCGGCGGAGCAGCTCTTCCAGCAGATCCTGGATGATCCGGGCAGGCCCCGGGTGCCCTGGCACGTCGACGTGCGTCCGTAAGGGACAGCGCAGGAATCTCGGGAACGTCTGCCCCGGGCGTTATCCGGCCGTTTCCGTCCCTGTGGACGGTGTGGTCGGATCGTCCGGGGCTACTTTTGCGCGTCTGCATACCCCATGGGGTATCGTCAGGGGCGAAGATACCCCGGAGGGTATCAGAGGTCCACCGAACAGGAGTGAACATGTGTCGTGCAGTGAAGTGTCGGGTCTGCGGCAAGACCACCTGGGCCGGGTGCGGCCAGCACATTGCGGCGGTGAAGGCCACAGTGCCGGCCGGCCAGTGGTGTGACGGCAGCCATACCGGAGAAGAAACCGCAGCAGCAGAGGCGGCGCGGAAGTCCGGCGGCAGTTTCCTCTCACGACTGTTCGGCAACTGAGGACCCTGCCCCCGGAACCCCGCCCCGGGTGAAACCCGGGTGAACCCCCGTTGAGCCCCCGTTGAGCTCCGGGCGGGGCCCGTCAGTCCAGAATGCTGGACAGGAAGGTGCGGGTGCGCTCCTCCTTCGGGGAGGAGATGAGTTCCCTGCCCGGGCCCTGTTCCACGATCCGGCCGTCGGCCATGAACGCCACCTGGTCCGCTACCTCACGTGCGAAACCCATCTCATGTGTGACGACCAGCATCGTCATCCCCTCATCGGCCAACCGGCGCATCACGCTGAGTACTTCGCCGACCAGTTCCGGATCCAGTGCGGAGGTCGGCTCGTCGAAGAGCATCAGCTTCGGCTTCATCGCCAGAGCCCGTGCGATGGCGACCCGCTGCTGCTGACCGCCTGACAGCTGCACCGGCCAGGCGTCGGCCTTGTCCGCCAGACCCACCTGGTCCAGCAGGTCACGGGCGGTGGCCTCGGCCTGCTCCCGGGACTCACCCTTGACTTTCACCGGGGCCTCGATGATGTTGCCGAGGACCGTCCGGTGGGGGAACAGGTTGAACTGCTGGAAGACCATGCCGACATCGGCACGCTGGCGGGCAGCCTCCCGCTCCGAGATCTCGTGGAGTCTGCCGTCCTTCTCCCGGTATCCGATGAGTTCACCTGCGACCTCGATCCGGCCGGCGTCGATCTTCTCGAGATGGTTGACGCAGCGAAGCAGGGTGGACTTTCCACCGCCTGAAGGGCCGATGAGGCAGGTGACCGAGCCGGTCGGGACGTCCAGGTCGATCCCGCGGAGCACGTCGAGGGAGCCGTAGCGCTTCCACACGTTGCGGAAGGAGATCATCGTCGGTGTGTCTCCGGAGGTCATCAGCGGTTCTCCTTGTTGTCGATGTCAGTGGTGCCGGGAGTGCCGGGGCCCACGACCTTCACATTCGCCGGAGGCACCCCCTCGGCGTCCGTCACGGCGGCCAGCTGTCGGCTCGTCAGGGTCCGGGAGGAACCCCGGGAGTAGTACTTCTCCAGGTAGTGCTGTCCGACCATGAGCACCGAGGTGATCACCAGGTACCACGTCGCAGCGACCAGCAGCATCGGAACCGGTTCGAACATCGCGTAGGCGATGTCTGTGGAACGGCCGTAGATCTCGCCCGCGTAGGGGACCGCGATGACCAGGGAAGTGGTCTTGAGCATGCTGATCAGCTCATTGCCGGTCGGGGGGATGATGATGCGCATCGCCTGGGGCAGGACGGTCCGGCGCATGGTCTGCCACCACGTCATGCCCAGGGCCTTGGACGCCTCGGTCTGTCCTTCGGGAACCGACTGCAGTCCTGCCCTGACGATCTCGGCCATGTATGCGGACTCGTTGAGACCCAGTCCCACGAAGGCGAGGACGAAGAAGTTCTTCAGGGCGTCCGTCAGGTCAATCTCGGCGAAACCGACGTTGATCGTCTTGTAGATCGCTCCGAGTAGTCCCCAGAACACCAGCTGGACGTACACCGGTGTCCCGCGGAAAATCCACAGGTAGAACCATGAGAATCCCCTCATCACCGGGTTGGGCGACATCCTCAGGACCGCCATCACCGCCCCGAGAACGATTCCGATGGCCATGGCGAGCACGGTCAGTGCGACCGTGTGCAGGGCGGCTTCCGCGATCCTCTTGTCGAGCAGGTACTTCAGGTAGGTGGACCAGCCGTAGGCACTGTTCGTCAGGGCACCGATGACGAACCAGGCCGCGAGCGCCAGCAGGATGACTGCGGCGACGATCCGTCCCGGATGTTTCAGAGGAACGACGTCGTTGTCGACCGGCCGGGTTCCGGCGGCGGTGGTTTCAGGGGTGGTCACTGGTCAGTCTCCTTGTTCGCGGAAGGTGCACCGGCTCTACCCGGAGTGCACCGGCGTTCACGGTCATTCACTGGTCTTCACTGTCGGTCGTCGGCCCGGCGCCGGAGGTGTTCCCGGTGCTGCTGTCGTCGTCCCCGAGCGTCGGCGTGGTTTCCGCGGACCGTTCCGGAGGAGCTGTGTTCACCGTGACAGCCTGGATCATGCCGTCGGTCAGCCCCCACGGAGTGAGGATCCTCCGGTATTCGCCCGAGTCGATGAGTTTCTGGAGTGCGGCGGCGAAGGCCGGGACGAGGTCCGAGCCCTTGCCGAAGGCCCATCCGAACGGGGTGGTGTCGAAGGCGTCCCCGGCGGGGACAAGTTTCCCTTTCGACCGTCCGATGGCGTAGTCCGTGACGGCGGAGTCGGAGCTCATGGCGTCCGCCCGTCCCAGCGCCGTGGCGGTGGACGCCGCATTCGCGGACTCGTAGACGAGTTTGGTCAGTGCCGGTTTTCCCGCGGCCGCACATTCGTCGGCCTTGACCTGGACGTCATCGGTGTCGGAGTAGGTCCCTTTCTGCACGGCCACGGTGAGTCCGCACGCGTTCTGAGGGTCAACCTCCCTGCCAGGGGTGGTGGCCCAGGAGATGCCGGAGGTGTAGAAGTCCACGAAATCGTAGCTCTTCTGCCGTTCCTCGGTGTCCGAGAATCCGGAGGCGCCGATGTCGACGGTGCCTCCGTCGATCGAGGGGAGGATGAGGTTGAAGTCCTGCTGGCGGAACTCCACCTTCAGCCCGAGCAGGGCTGCGGTGGCGTTGACGAGGTCGACCTCGAAGCCGATGATCCGGCCGTCAGGTGCCTTGAACTGGTTGGGCGGGAATGTGGGGTTCGTGCCTGCGGTGAGGGTACCGCCGTTCCGGTACCCGGCGGGGAGGAGCTCTCGGAGGGCGGGGTCCGGTGCGGGCAGGGTGGAGACCCAGCCTTCAGGATTCGCCGATTCCGTGTTTGTCACGCAGGCGGTGAGCCCCACCGCGGACGCCACGGCGACGACAGCGGCGAAGACCGCCCGGACTGGCCGGCCGCTCCTCCGCCCCGCCGGACTTCTCGGAGTGTGGGTGGGGGATGTCATGGGGAAGATCTTAGGGGACGCCGTATGCGGCCCGGACGGGTGCACGCGCAACGGGGACGGGAAGTTACCTGTCTGTCACACCACGGCCCGGTTGTGCCCGGGTGAACGCATGGCCGGTGCAGGGGCGGAACCGCTGTGAAACATGTGTGTGGCATTCACCGGGACCTCATGTGGGCGTCGGCCCGGTGTTTCCTTCATCCCGTAGCTTCCGCATCACCGGGCACCGACCGTTGCGGCACTGCTGTGGCACTGCTGTGGCACTACTGCAGCTCTGGCGTGGCGCCCGGAACAGACAGTCACGTACAAGTCAGGAGTGAGCCCCATGACCACTGTGATTCAGGATGACCGTGCCGGTGCGCGACTGCGCAGAGCCATCGCCGTGTTCGAGACCGAGGGCGGGGGAGACAAGGACTTCACCGGACACCGCAGAGACACGATGCCGATAGTGCAGTCGATCCGGGACCTCGGATGGAGATGCGAGGTCATCTACTACCGTCCCGAATGGGAGGAGGAGCTGTTCGCCCATGTCTCCGGGAGATTCGACGCCTATATTTCGCGGGTGAACCCGGGGACTGTTCCGGGCGGGGAGGCCGGCTATCTCCGTCTGCTCGGGCGACTCTCCGGTGCCGGCCTCGTGGGTATGCCCACCCCGCAGGACATGCTCGCCTTCGGCGCGAAAGACGCCCTGGTCCGGCTTGTCGGCACGCCGCTGGTTCCACCGGACACGGCCGCGTACTACGACACCGACACCTTCCACCGGACCTTCCCGACTTCCCTGTCCTTCGGTGAGCGTGTGCTCAAGCAGAACCGGGGTTCCGCAGGCTCGGGAATCTGGCGGGTCAGGGTCGACGACGACGAGGTGGCGGCGGCGTCCCGCCCGGGTACCGCGCTGCCCACGGACACTGTGCTGCGGTGTACTGAAGCTGCGGACAACCACACCGAGATCAGACGGCTCGACGAGTTCATGCGGTTCTGCGACAGCTACATCCACGGCGACAACGGGATGATCGTCGACATGCGATTCATGCCGAGGATTGTCGAGGGGGAGATCAGGATACTCATGGTCGGTGATGAACCGGTGTTCGTCGTCCACAAGAAGCCGGCTGAGGGCGGGGAGAACTTCTCGGCGACCCTGTTCTCAGGTGCCCGGTACACCTACGGCTCACCCGGAGAATGGCCTGAACTGGTCGGAATGTTCGGAGAAGCGATGCCTTTCGTCGCGGAGCGGCTGGGCGCGGGGGGAAGCGGACACGGTGACGTCCCCCTGCTGTGGTCGGCTGACTTCATGCTGGACACCGCCGACGACGGATCTGACAGTTATGTGCTCGGCGAGATCAACTGCTCCTGTGTCGGCTTCACATCGGAGCTGGACATGGGGATCCAGGAGAAGGTCGCCGCCGAGGCGGTGCGCAAGGTCCTGGCCCGCCATGCCGGTCTACCCGTACCCGCCTGAGTGCAGGTCGGCTCGGCGGGGCCGGGAAACGGAGAGTTCCCGGATACGGCCGTGTACTGACAATGTTCATCCGGTGGATGAACACTGTCCATTTTATCCGGATACGGTGTAAGTTCGTGATTGAGAAAAAGTACATGCTCGGAACAGTTGCACTTGCTTCAGTGATTATTCTGTCGACAACTGCCTGCTCTGAAAACCATGATTCCCATGCTGCCACCACCGCGGCAAGCTCTGAAGAATCAAAATCAACCGATGTAACAGAGATTCGCGATGCGGTACAGGTAACTCCCAGGTTAGAATCTGCTGATAATTTCCGAGATGTGGCAGGTGACGGTGACGGTTACGAAACTGCGGATGGCCGACATATTTCCCGGGGCGTAGTCTACCGTTCGAATGTACTCACCTTGTCCGAAAAAGACCTGAAGACTGTAGAGTCACTGAATATATCCACCATCCTCGACCTGCGTACTCCTTCCGAGATTCGTGAATCGCCTGACGTGACGGTGCCCGGAGCCAAATGGATCAACAGAAACATTCTCGGTACCGAGTCCACCGACTCCTCGGTATCGGCATCGACCACCCCTGAAAGTGCGACAAGAATGATGGAGGACACTGAAAGATCAATGGTCACGGATTCCGGTCTGCGCAAGCAGATTGCGGCGACACTGCGCGACGTGATCGATTCATCCGGGTCGGTGATCGTGCACTGCAGTGCAGGTAAAGACCGCACGGGATGGATTTCGGCAGTACTGCTGAAAGCTGCCGGTGTATCGGACAGTGACGTGATGAACAACTACCTTCTCACCAATGACTATACGAAGGACCGTATAGGGAAATACTATGACGCCATGGTGGAGAAGAACGGTCAGACTGCGGCCGACACCATGAAGCCACTGCTGGGGGTCCAGAGTTCATATCTCCAGGCGGGTCTGGACGAGGTCAACGAGAAATACGGCTCATTTGACTCCTACATCACCGACGGGTTGGGGCTTTCCGACAGTGAGCTGAACGATCTTCGTGGGAAACTGGTGGAAGGCTGATCCGTACAGCTGTTCCTGTGAGGTCGTCCCCGTCCAGTTGTCGGGCAGGAAGACCTGCGGGACGGTTGACCCCGTGTCTACCCTCCGATGCCCCGGTCGTCATCGTGTCCGGCGACGCGATCTGTCAGGCGTCACGCCGGTCTGCGGTTCTGCCTGTCCAGTTTCGGTGAGGTATATTGGCGGCCAACCCGACGGTGTGTGAGGCGGAAAGTGGAATGGCAGCGTCTCTGGCAGGAAATATGGTGGTGTCCCCCGGTGCGGTGGCTGCAGACCGCGCCACCTGCCCGGCAGATTGTCGGACCGTAAGATGACCGCGGCGGAGGTGCCGGTGGTGTCCCGTACTCTCCAGCGCGAAAACGGCGGAGCGGTGCGGATCCGTGTGTGGGCCCCGTACAGTGACGGGCAGGACTGGTTCGTCCGGTGGTCGATACACGGTCTCGACAGCGGGGAAGTTGAGATGGTTTCCGGAGGTGTCGACTCCATGCAGGCGATGATTCTCGCGTTGTCCGCGGTAGGTGACAGGATGGGCAGCGAGGCCGGCACATTCACTTTTCAGCAGGGGCCGGGCAGCCAGTTGTTGCACACTGTCTGGAACGGAATTCAGGACGAATGGACGGCAGCGGTGAGTATGCCTACTGTCCCTGCTGGTCAGATCACACTTCCCGGAACCAGCACGAGTGAGGCGGGAGGTCGGGAAAACGGACGAGGCAAGGTCACAGGTGACAGTCCTGATTCGCCGACTGCCAGCTGATGTCGCACAGCCGCAGGAATTTCTGTGGTCCTTGTACAGTTCGCGCGATGCAGCTGTCCCGATCCGGGCCATTTCCGTGCACCTCAGATATCGGCAGGCTCGCTCCATTTCTTCTTCTGCTTTGTCCTGTCGGTCGGTAAGAGTGTCATCACGATAAAGCCAAGCCAGCCGACGAAGGGGACGGCATTGATGAGGAACCAGAGACCTGCGAACCCTGCATCGTGCAGACGACGCCAACTCAGGGAAAGGGAAGGAACTATGAATGCGGCGAAACAGAATTTGCTGAGTACATTTGAAACTGACTCTCCTGCGAGAACTCCGACCATCGTCAAAGCCGACGATACCATGAGCAGATACAGCTGTACCCACCAGAACTCTTCACGCGATGCAAATCCTTTGAAACACCAGTATTTCTTGAAATAACGTGTGACTGATCTCCTGAACGTGTCCACATCCCGGGGGAGGGGCTGCTCAGCCGCAGGCATTGGCGCAGTGCCCCCGTCGGTGGAATGCTGAGCCGGCCTCATTCTCCCATTGGTACCATATAAGAACTGATCATGTGGCGCGCCTGATGTCTCAGGAATGAGTGGGAGTGATCCAAGGGTTCACAGGGCCCGTTCTCGCCGCCGCGATGTGGTACCGGACCGGTACCACATCATCGCTGCTTCTCTGGTGCCCTTTCTCTGGTGCCCCAGGTGAGACTCGAACTCACACTGGACGGGTTTTGAATCCGTTGCCTCTGCCAATTGGGCTACTGGGGCGGTTTCAGCGGCGGGCTCTCGCACCCCCGGCTGTCGGTGGACGATACTACTGCACCTGACCGGGGCGCCCGTCCAGGGCCCCCTGGATCAGGGAGCCGTAGTAACTGATGAATGTCTCCACCCGCTCAGAGACGAAGAAGTCCTCGGTGACGAGCCTGCGCATCAGGGACAGTCCCGCCAGCATTGACATGGCGGCTTCGGCGCGGGTCTCGGCGTCCATGGCGTCCTCTGCGGAATCGTTCCCGTTCTCCGGGGACTCCTCGGCGATCTTCTTCACCAGCCAGTCCACGACCTGCTCGCGGTAGGCGCGGCCGATGGCGTCCACGATGTGCCTGTTGCCTCCGGAATCCGCCAGGCGGTGGACGATCGAGTTAGGGGAGTCCGGCGCCGAGGTCACGGCCAGGCGGGTCAGATAGACTCCCAGGTCGGAAAAGGGGACCTCCTCGATACGCGCCGCCGCGGCCGAGAAGTCCAACTGGGACTCGAACAGGTTCTCCTTGGTGCGGAAGTACTTGATGATCAGCGGTGCGCTGACACCCACTTCGGCGGCGATCTCCTTGAGGGAGACCTCTGAGTACGGGCGTTCGGAGAACACCCGGCGTGCGGCGATGAGAATCTCACGGCGCGTGTCCTCGGACCGGCGGCGCGGGGACATGCTGTCCCGGGTGTCAGCGCCGTCAGGGCGGAATGCTCCCACAGGCCTCGGGGTCTGATCTGTCATGGCGACTAGGATAGCCCGCAGTACACTCGGTGAGCTGTTCCGCCGCCCCGTGTCCGGGCACATGCCGGTCCAGGCCGACCCGGATGCCGGCACATCTGCCCCGACGACAACCCCCGACGACATTTCCCCAGAACCCGTTCCCGCTGGAAGGCCCCATGACCGACGTCGCGCCCCCGAAGACCCGGAGTGACAGTACCGACAAGGCGACTGCCGGGCAGTCCACCCTTCTTCTCCTCGACGGACACTCCCTGGCTTTCCGTGCCTTCTACGCCCTGCCCGTCCAGAACTTCTCCACGACCGGTGGACAGCACACCAATGCCGTCTACGGGTTCCTCGGTATGCTTCTGGGGCTCGTCGAGACGGAGAAGCCGACCCATGTTGCGGCGGCCTTCGACCTGGCCGGACCGACGTTCCGCTCGGAACAGTTCCCCGCCTACAAGGCGCAGCGTCCCTCGACCCCGCCCGAGTTCCACGGCCAGGTGGAGCTCATCCGGCGTACGCTGCAGGCTCTCGGTGTCACCACCCTGTCGAAGGAGTCCTACGAGGCTGACGACATCATCGCGACCCTGGCCACCCGGGGCAGGGAGGCGGGGATGCGGGTGCTGGTGTGCACCGGGGACCGGGACAGTTTCCAGCTCGTCTCAGATGACGTGACTGTCCTGTACACGCTCAGGGGAGTGTCCGAGCTGGACCGGTTCACCCCCGGCCGGGTTCTCGAGAAGTACGGGGTCACCCCCGCGCAGTACCCGGACCTGGCCGCGCTGCGCGGAGACACCTCCGACAACATGCCCGGCGTTCCCGGGGTGGGGCCGAAGACCGCGCAGAAGTGGATCACGACCTACGGCAGTCTCGACGGCGTGGTCGAACACATCGACGAGATCGGCGGAAAGGTGGGCCAGGCTCTGCGCGACCATCTCGACGATGTGCTGCTGGCGCGCAACATCACCGAGATGGTCCGCGACCTCGACCTCGGCGAGGAGGGTTCTCTCGACGCGCTCGTCCCCGGCAACCCGGACCCGGCCGCCGCGTTGGCGGTGTTCGAGGCGTTGCAGTTCGGCACGACCCTGCGCAACAGGGCGTTCCGCACTTTCGGCGTGGAGTTCGAGGACGGGGGGACCACGGAACTCACCCTCGATGCACCCGGGAACGGGAAACTCGCGAAATGGCTCGCGGCCCACACCGCCTGGAAGGTGGACCGGCCGGCAGGGGACGCCACGGTGAACAGGCCGCTCGCCGTGGTCGTCACCGGCCTGGGCACCCCCTATGGTGGACGCGCCGACCGGATCGCCCTGCTCGACCCCGTGCCGGGGGAGGACGCCGCGGTGCATGTGGTCGACATCGACCTGTCCGACCAGGACCCTGCGGACGAGGCCACGTTGCGCGACTGGCTTGCTGACCGGGGCGCACCGAAGTGGGTCCACGACGCCAAGACCGAGTGGCACAAGCTCAACGGCTCCGGGCTCCGGCTGGACGGGGTGGAGCATGACACCGCCCTTGCCGCCTACCTGCTGCGGCCGGACCTGAGGACCGGTGATCTCGCCGACGTGGTCCAGCGTCATGTCGGTCATGAACTCCCCGCCGACGCCCCGGGCCCGTCGCGTGCACAGGCGGTCACGGAGCTTGTCGTCGCACTGACCCCTGAACTGGCGGACATCGGTGCCATGGAGCTCTACCTCGACCTCGAGGTTCCGCTCTCCACTGTCCTGGCGAGGATGGAGGCCACCGGGATCGCGGTGGACCGGGCGGAGCTGACCGCGTTGGCCGGGGACTACGAGGGGAAGATCGCCACCGAGGTCGCTGCGGCACGCCGGATCGCCGGTGACCCGGAGCTGAATCTGTCCAGCCCGAAGCAGCTGCAGAGGGTGCTCTTCGAGCAGCTGGGCCTGCCGACGACGAAGAAGACGAAGACAGGGTTCTCCACCGCCGCCGGTGAGCTGGAGAAACTCGCGGCGTCCCACCCCCACCCGTTCCTCGGACACCTGATGGCCCACCGTGAGTACCAGAAGATGAAGTCGACGATTGACGGACTCATCGAGTCTGTCGCCGACGACGGCCGGATCCACACCACCTTCAACCAGCGGGGTGCGGCCACCGGGCGACTGTCGTCCTCGGACCCGAACCTCCAGAACATTCCGGTGCGCACCGGGGCGGGACGGCGGATCCGTGAGGCGTTCCGGGTGGGCAGCGGCTACGAGACCCTGGTCACCGCCGACTACTCGCAGATCGAGATGAGGGTGATGGCGCACCTGTCGGGGGACCCGGGCCTCACCGAGGCCTACCGTAACGGGGAGGACCTGCACAACTACGTGGGTTCTCGGGTCTTCGACGTCCCCGTCGACCAGGTCACCCCGGAACTCCGGCGCAGGGTGAAGGCGATGAGCTACGGGCTGGTCTACGGGCTGTCCCCGTACGGACTCTCCCAGCAGCTGAGGATTTCGGCGGGTGAGGCGAAGCAGATCACGGAGAACTACTTCGAACGCTTCGGCGGGGTGAAGCGCTACCTGGACGAGGTGGTGGCCCGTGCCCGCGAGACCGGGTACACGGAGACCCTGTACGGGAGGCGTCGTTACCTTCCGGAGCTGAACTCGAGTAACCGTGTCGCTGCCGAGGCTGCGGGGAGGGCCGCCCTCAACGCCCCTATCCAGGGGACGGCGGCCGACATCATCAAGCGGGCGATGCTCCGGGTGGACCGGGAGTTCACCCGCCGTGACCTGGCGTCGAGAGTGCTGCTCCAGGTCCACGACGAACTGGTCGTGGAGGTCGCCGACGGGGAGAAGGACGTGGTCACCGAGGTCCTGGGTGAGCAGATGGACGCGGCGGCTGAACTGAACGTCCCTCTTGACGTCTCCACCGGTGAGGGGGGGACCTGGGACGCCGCGGGGCACTGACCGGGTCACTGGCCGGGTCGCTAGGATGGCCGCATGGCACAACCGTCGACGACCACCGCCCCTCGGCCGGACAGTCACAGTGGCGGGCACGTGGTGCTCGGCTACTGGGACGGGGAGGGGATCGGCCCGGAGATCACCCCTCCGACCCGTAGGGCGGTGGAGCTGGCGCTGGAGCCGTCCGGGGTGACGGTCACCTGGACCCGCCTGGAGCTCGGAGCCGCGGCTTTCGCCGCGACGGGGCAGGTGGTTCCGGACGCCACGCTCGCCACTGTCCTGGGCTCCGGGGAGGACGCCGGGCTCGACGGGTGGGTCCTCGGACCCCACGACAACGCGTCCTATCCTCCGGAGGCCAGGGAGCAGCTCAATCCCTCGGCCGCCCTGCGGTCGGCCGCCGATCTCTGGGCCAATGTCCGTCCGGTCCTGGCACTGCCGCGTGCACCGGCCCCGGACCTGGATGTGGTCGTCGTCCGGGAGAACACCGAGGGGATGTACGCGGACCGGAACATGGTCACCGGTTCAGGCGACCTGCGGGTGACGAGGGACGTCGCACTGGCGGTCGGGGTGTTCACCAGGGAGAAGATTCGGCGGATCACCGGGTATGCGGCGAAGGGGGCACAGGGGCGCGGTGGCGTCCTCACGGTGGCGCACAAGTCCAATGTGCTGGCCCGAACGTCCGGGATGTACCTGGAGGAGGCGGAGAGGGTGTCGGCAGCCACCGGGGTCGAGATCCGCCCCGTGCACATCGACGCCCTGTGCGCTGAACTGGTCAGCCATCCGGGGCGGCACCGTACCATCGTGGCCGAGAACATGTTCGGGGACATTCTGTCCGACCTCACGGCCGCTCTCGGCGGGTCGTTGGGCACGGCGGGCAGTGTCAACGCCGGGGACTGTCACGCCATGGCGCAGGCGGCGCACGGTTCGGCACCGGATATCGCGGGGCTCGGCACGGCGAACCCGGCGGGGTTGATGAATTCCGCTGCACAGCTGCTCTCCCACCTCGGTTACGTGCGGGAAGGCGGGGCTCTGGCCGCGTCGGTGCGGGCGGCGCTGCAGAGTCGCCCGACGGCGGACGTCATGGCGGGAGGACGCCCGGCCGGTCTCCCGGCGGGGGGATCCGCCGCGCAGGTGGCGGGGACGGGGAGGACCCCTGTGGAAAGTGACGGTGCAGGGCCCGGTGGTGCAGGCGGGAACAGTGGCTGGACCGGGGTCCGTCCGGCGTCCACCGCGGAGTACTCCGGGGAAGTGTTTGCACTGCTAGCGGGGCACAGTGTACGGTATTGACCGTTAAGCGCCTTTTGAGTTCGATGGGTCTGTTCATTGAGCTCACCGGGGTCGCGAAGCCACGTCGGGGAAGTCGTGCGACCGTGTGAGCAGCTGGGAACAGCCGGGATCGCGGTGCGGTGGAACCGGCGGAGTCCTGTCCACAACGATAACTATCCGTTTCGGAGCACCTTCACCTATGCCCACCAACAACGTTCCTCAGGTTGCCATCAATGACATCGGCACCGCTGAGGATTTCCTCGCCGCCGTCGACTCGACCATCAAGTACTTCAACGACGGTGACATCGTCGAAGGTACCGTCGTCAAGGTCGACCATGACGAGGTTCTCCTGGACATCGGCTACAAGACGGAGGGCGTCATCCCCTCCCGTGAGCTGTCCATCAAGCACGACGTCGATCCGGGGGAGGTTGTCGAGGTCGGCGATGAGGTCGACGCTCTCGTCCTCACCAAGGAGGACAAGGACGGACGTCTGATCCTCTCCAAGAAGCGTGCCCAGTACGAGCGCGCCTGGGGCACCATCGAGGAGCTCAAGGAGAAGGACGAGCCGGTCACCGGTACCGTCATCGAGGTTGTCAAGGGCGGCCTCATCCTCGACATCGGTCTGCGTGGCTTCCTGCCCGCCTCCCTCGTCGAGATGCGCCGGGTCCGCGACCTGCAGCCCTACATCGGCCAGGAGCTCGAGGCGAAGATCATCGAGCTGGACAAGCAGCGCAACAACGTTGTCCTGTCCCGCCGTGCATGGCTCGAGCAGACCCAGTCCGAGGTCCGTTCCGAGTTCCTGCACCAGCTGCAGAAGGGGCAGGTCCGCAAGGGCGTCGTCTCCTCCATCGTCAACTTCGGCGCCTTCGTCGATCTCGGCGGTGTCGACGGACTCGTCCACGTCTCCGAGCTGTCCTGGAAGCACATCGACCACCCGTCCGAGGTTGTCGCCGTCGGCGACGAGGTCACTGTCGAGGTTCTCGACGTCGACCTCGACCGCGAGCGCGTGTCCCTGTCCCTGAAGGCCACCCAGGAGGATCCGTGGCGCGTCTTCGCCCGGACCCACGCGATCGGTCAGATCGTCCCGGGCAAGGTCACCAAGCTCGTCCCGTTCGGCGCTTTCGTCCGCGTCGAAGAGGGCATCGAGGGCCTGGTCCACATCTCCGAGCTGGCCGAGCGCCACATCGACGTCCCGGACCAGATCGTCACCGTCGGTCAGGACCTCATGGTCAAGGTCATCGACATCGACCTCGAGCGTCGCCGCATCTCCCTGTCCCTCAAGCAGGCTGACGAGGACTACTCCGAAGAGTTCGACCCGTCCAAGTACGGTATGGCCGACTCCTACGATGAGCAGGGCAACTACATCTTCCCGGAGGGCTTCGACCCGGAGACCAACGAGTGGATGGAAGGCTTCGACGCCCAGCGCGAGGCCTGGGAGGCCCGCTACGCCGAGTCCGAGCGCAGGCACAAGCTGCACACCGCCCAGATCGAGCGCCACCGTGCCCAGGCTGCGGAAGCTGCCGAGGCCGGCGAGTCCGGATACTCCTCCTCCAGCTCCGAAGGTGCGGAGGCAGTTGCTGAGAAGCCCGCGTCCGACGCAGGTTCCCTCGCCTCCGACGAGCAGCTCGCTGCTCTGCGCGAGAAGCTCGCCGGCAACTAGTCCGCCGCTGCCGACGGTCCCCGTTCTTGGCGGGGACCTGAGGCGCAGCACCCGTCTCGCCGCTCCGAGATACTGCTGACACTCCCCTGAGGTGTGCCGGTGGGGAAAGCCCCCGTGGATCACTCCACGGGGGCTTTCCGCATGTCCGGACAGCTGGTGCCCCGTCACCCCAACCGGAAGCGGTCGCAGTACTCGCCAGGGGTGACACCGAGCGTCCGGTGGAAGGTCCGGGTGAAGGTGTGTCGACGGAGCCGAAACCGCAGGAGGAAGCGACACGGCCGAGGGTGTCGACTGCCGTCTCCAGTTCCGTGCGCGCGGCGTCCAGCCGGACGGCGGCGACACAGGCGGCGGGTCACGTCGAGGTCTTTCCTGATGACGCGGGTGAGCTGACGGTCACTGACGTGCAGCCGCTCCGCCAACCGGGGGACGGTGAGGTCGTCGGCGAGATGCTCCCGGACGTACTGCTGCAGCTCGGAGATTCTGCGGGACCGCGGTTGCGGGCGACGCACACGACATCGTCGCGGACTTCCTGGGGACAGGGCTGGGATATGAGGATCATCCTTCCAGGCCCGTCCTGCCGGGCAAGCCAGATCAGATGACTTAAAACGTGCAGCAGACCCCAGGGAAGTGACCCGGGAGTAACTTGTCGCGGTGATGCCGGCCATGCGCCGGTTCGCCCACCGGAAGCGCCTGCGGAGCCCCGGCCGGTGTAGTGGCGACGGTCCCGGTGACCGACGGGCCGGAACGGGTCATCTACATGGCCTGGAGCAGCTTCAACCCGTCACCGGCGGCGACAGTGCTGCTGAAGATCCCGGGGAAGCGCGCTGCTACTGCAGTTCGTCCCGGATCTCGGTGACGAAACCTGTGGCACCACAGTTCTCCAGTGCTGCCAGGATATCCAGGACGCTCTGTCGCGGATTTCTCCGACGCTCAGCAAGAATATGGACGGCGGAGACCACCCTCGTCGGATAGAGGTCGAGAAGGTCGAGGAGGAAGTCGTCGGTGGATTTCGCCTCGAGCTGGTACCGGTCGAGTGCCGCAGGTGGGAAGTGCCTGAGATTCTCTGTCACGATGAGAGATGCCTGTCCACGCAGGGCAGCTGCGATGACATGGGCATCGTCCGGATCCAGACGATTCTCCACGGTATCCATGAAGACCGACCAATCGGTCACCAGCGCATCAGGGAAAGCCCTGTTCATCTGATTCAGGCGGCGACCGATGTCGAGATTCTTGGTGTCGAGCACCGCAAGCCGAGTTTCCTCCTGCACTTTGTCGCTCCATACCGGGGCGAAGGCACCCGATGAGGCCAGTTCCAGCAACAGGTCCGTCCCGGTAATGGAGTACATCGAGCAGGCGTCGATGAACACCCGGAATCCGCTCATTTCGCAGCGCCACCGGACTTCCGGGCGCGGCGTACGGCGTCCACTGCCGCAACTCCGTCCGAGAAGTCAAGGTCATGCAGTCCCTGCTCCTCCGCGTCGTCCGCCATGTCCTGGAAGATCCGCTCCCGGTCTTCCCTGGCCTTCTGCTGGTACGAGAGGACATCCTCCAGGTTCAGTCGCCGGTGCCTGCCTCCGGTCGTCTTCTCGCAGGGGATCTCTCCGTTGTCGATGAGCTTGATGACGGTGGGGCGGCTGATGCCGAGAAGGTCTGCAGCCTGTTGTGTCGTCACCTTCCGGCCGACGGGAACAATACTCACGGCATTGCGCCGAGACATGGCCCGGACCACTTTTGACAGCACCTCGTAGACCTCGGCGGGGATGTCGAAGGATTCTCCGTCCGGGCCGACGAGTACCGCAGGGCCGCGGTTGTTGCCGATGAACCGTGCCAGTTCCGTCAGTTTCTCGAGGTCAGCCGGGGGCAGGGTGGTGTCACCGTAGCGGGGGGAGGTGTTGGCTGTCGTCATGGCACCAGTGTCCATCAATTTCGAAAGAATCGCAATGGCTGCCGCTCAGCGCATCAGCCTCCCCATGAGCCTCGCTGTGATGTCCGTGTCCACCCCGCCGGGGAAGACCACGGACACGGTGACGGACGTCTTCCGCAGCTCCACCCGCAGCCCCTCGGTGAACAGTTTCACCGCCGCCTTTGCCGCCCCCTAGGCGCTCTGGCCCGGCACGGGGACCAGCGCACCCATACTCGACACGTTGACCACCGTGGCGTCCGGACGGGTGAGCAGACCGGGCAGGAACGCCTCCCCCCTGTTCACCGCACCCCGGAAGCACACTGCCATGACGCGGTCGAGGGCCGGTCTCCGAGGCCAGGGCGTCGGTGTGCAGGTCGAGGGCGTGCACCGTCGCTCCGTGGTCGAGCAGTTGCCGGACGACCTCGCGTCCGATACCCGGCCCACCACCGGTGTCGACGACGGTCTTTCCGTTGATGTCCAGGCCCCCGGTGTGACACTGGGCGGAGTCGGGCACCGGTGCACGGAGATATCAGGGGCTTCCAGGGGTGGCGTGCTACGGGTGGGCGACCCATTACGGGAGTCGATGTGTCGCCTACGGCAGCAGTGCCGAGCGCTGTCCCGGAACAGTGATCACCAGGGCATCACGGGCCCGGGACGCGGCGACGTACAGCAGTGCCCGCTCCTTCTGGATCTCGTCATCGCGTTCGTGCTGGCCGAGTCCCTTGAGCGACCAGGCCAACGGCAGGGACCGGTCGTCGATCCCGACGAGCACCACGTTGTTGAACTCCAGGCCTTTGGCCTTGTGCATGGTCACCACGGAGACATTCGAGTCCTTCCCTGCGAGGTCCCTGTCATGGAGCGCGTCGGAGACCTTCTGCGCGATCCGGTTCGTCCGGGTGAGGACCCCGATCTGCGCTTCGGGATCCGAGATCGTCCAGTTCCGGACCACCTCGACGACACCGTTCAGCTCCGCCCCGTCGTCAGGGAAGGTGAGGATCTGCGGCCGGGGACCGGAACGCACCGACCGGTACCCGGACGTCGAGTCCTCGTCCCCGGAAGAGTCGGTCCAGGCGTCAGTGCTCCCGTTGAGGATCTGTACCGCGTACCCGAGGTTCTCCCGGGTGGTGCGGTAGTTCAGGGTGAGCCGTCGGGACCGGCCCCGGGTCTCGATGCCGAACCGGGAGAGGACCAGCTTCGCCCCGTAGATGCGCTGGTGGGAGTCCTCGGCGAGGAAGATGTCGTTCGGACCCGCAGCAACAGCGGCCCGCAGGAACCGCCAGTGACCGGCATGGAAATCCTGGGCCTCGTCGATGACGATGTGGTCGAAGAGACGGTGTCCCTCCGTCTGCGCCCGGTTCTCCAGGATCCGCGCCCCGAGGGCGGCCATGGCGGCGTAACCGATCGTCCCGTAGATCCCGCACTTGGCGAGGAAGGTCTCGATGACCGACCAGACCTGTTTACGCGCTGCCCGGTTCAGGGCGGTACCCCGTCCGGGCCGGGGGACGCGGAGATAGCCGGCGAGATCTGTGATGCCGTTGGCGATGACGACGGTCTCGTACTCCTCGGCGAGGAACCGGATGCCGGCGGCCTCGCCCCGCGGCGGGGTGTCGACCTGGTCGAGGCTCTCCTGCCACCGGTTGTCCCGGTCCTTGTCGCTGAGGTACTGGGGCACCGACGACAGGGTGATACCCAGGGCCTCCCGGGCCGCGGCCTCCCGATCGTCCTGGGAGGCGAGCTTGATCTCGTGCCAGATCAGCTTGTCGATGCCGGCGATCCAGAGTCCGGGTTCACCGGGGGTCGATGCCTCCGGGTAGAAGCGGTTGAGCTGGTTCATCTGCGCCTTGAGCGCCGTGGACAGTGGCGTGGTGTACGTGGTGAGCAGGACTGCCGGGGCCGGCCGGTCCTCCCCGAACACGTTGCCTACCTCGGCGAGGTCCCCCTTACGCAGCACCAGGTTGTTCGCCCGGTGCAGTGCGACGACGGTCTTTCCGGTACCGGCGCCACCGGTCACCCGGGCGCTGCCGTTGAAGGACTTCTCCGCGAGTTTCTGCTGCGACGGGTGGAGATAGACCCGCCAGGCGTTGAAGTCCCCGTCCTCGATGGCCCGCCGGAGATCCTCGTCGTTCTCGATGAAATCGAATTCCATCCGCGCGGCAGGGTGCTGCAGGCTACGGATGACGTCGGCGTCGTCGGTGACGTCAGGCAGCTCGCCCTCGTCGAGAATTTCGATGGACAGTTCGTCACGGATCTCCTCGACAGAGAAGCCGGCTGCGAGACCCTCGAAGGTGTCGGCCACCCACCGGGGCAGTGTCTTCAGTTCTTCGGCGAACTCCGGTTCCGTGGTGGTCGCCAGGACGCGGCGGGTCACCGTCGGGGAGACACCGATCTCCCGCTCGATGGTCTCCGGGGTGAAACCGGCGGCGATGATGTCGCGGGCCGGGGACTCCTGCGCAGGGATTTCCTGCACCGGTGTGTCCGGCGTCTGAGCCGGGACGGGTGCCGGGACGGGTGCCGGGGCCTCTGCCGGGGCCTCTGCCGGGGCCGGGTCCACGACGACGGAGGGGATTCCGTTGACCGGGTTGATGTCGAGCCGGATCCGGGGAGCCTTACGGTAGGCGTCGTCGTGGTTCCAGGTCCCCAGGTACATGAACTGGTGGAAGTCGGATCCCTGGAGCTCCAGGAGCACGGCCCGGAACTGATCGTTGACCCGGCCGGTACGGATACGCCGGTCGGCGGCGGAATGGACCGGCTCGATGTGCAGGGAGGGGCTGGCCGGATTCTGCTGCAGTTTCTGCAGGAAGTCGTAGACCTGTTTCTTGAGACTGCCGTCGGTCTTCGGGCCGATGTCATTGAGAATGACCATGGGAGACAAGGTGCGGATCCTTTACTTCGTGGTCGGTGAGGTGGTCGGGGTGAGCCCGGCGAGAATGTCCGGGACCTGTCCCTCGGAGATGTCGGTGAGGGAGAGGACATGCCAGCCGGTGAGTGCGTCAGCGTCAGCGCCGGTGAGGTCGTCGTAGACGATGGTGATCCGGGACTCCGGCCAGGCCATCGCGACCATGATTCCGTCGTTGATCTCGTCCCCGCTGACGGAAGGGGCAGGTACACCAGCTCCGGCGAGTACCGTCATGGGCACGGTGACGTCGTCTTCACCCTCGAACTCGGTGAGCAGTTCCTGCCACGCCGGGCTGACAGCGGTGGTGACCTGAGGAATCACCGGGGCGATGTCGGTGGTCGGGGTGGTGGTGACCGCCGGTGCACTGTTATCCCCCTCCGGTGCGTCAGCTCCGGTACCGGTGACCGTGACCGAGGCCCCGGTGGCACGCAGCCACAGCAGGTTGGTCAGGGAGAGGAACAGCTCCCAGTCCTGCGACGGGAGCAGTGGCCGGTCCTCCGGAGCCTGGACTGGCAGGGTACAGGTAAGCTCCGCCTGGTGCTCCGAGACCATGTCGACGGCGACCTGTGGGGTCAGTACCTGACGCCGGATGCTCCGGTCGGTCCGGTGCCCCTGGGCGACGAGGTGCATGACTGCAGCCCGGCTGAGCTTGTCCCAGTAGTCCGGATCGGCGTTCGCCAGCAGGTCGATGAGCTGGGTGAACGGGTCATGGGCCAGGATATCCAGTCGGTCCCGGCCGATCCCGTACTTTTTCACCAGTTTCGGTTGGAGGCGGGGAATGAACCAGGACGGGGCGGGGGACTCGGATGCCTCCTCGGCGATGTCCAGGTCATGCCAGGTCAGCGACCAGGGAAGATGGTTGTCCGGCCCGGTGTACAGACCGGCCCGTTTGGTGAAGTCCTCCGGCAGACTGAAGTTTCTGCCGCCGGCATGGAAGGCGCGGCCGTCGAGGTACACAGCGATCGGACGGATCCCGGGGCGGTCGTTGGTGAGCAGGAAGTCAGGCTGGGTGGACCCCAGCATCGTCTGTTCCTGCAGATGCCACGGGGAGTCAGTTCCCGGGACCGTGAAGTCCAGGCGGACGCGTCCCCGTTCGGTACGCTCCTCGATCCGGGCGTTACGGTCGGCGAGCGCGGTGCGGAACAGCGTCCGGAACCGCAGTTCCAGCGCCGACCCCTGCGAACTACCGGTGGGCCTGGTCTCGGAGACGACCCAGTTCTGCTCCATCGGGGCCTCCGGGTCACCGTCGGTGACCAGGTGGTCGACCCCGGTGAGCAGTTTCTCCAGGGCATGCTCGGCCACGGACCGGGAGGTGCTGTTCAGGCCTGACGGGGACGCGTAGGGCAGCAGGCAGGACGGGCAGCAGTCCCGGATCCCGTCCAGGCTCTCCTCGGTGGCGCAGGTGCAGTCCCGGACCTTCCGGTAGGCGGCGAGCAGCAGATCGTGGACGGACGCGGCGTCCGCGAACCGGGTGAGGTAGCCGGTACCGCCGGGCACAGTGTCATGCAGCAGCAGGGCCTCGGTGGTGGTCCCGTCACCGCTGCGCACCGTGACGGTGGAGACGTCGAGGTGCTCCGGGTCGCCGCCGAGAACAGTGGTGAACCCGAGCTTCACCGCGGCGATGAGACTGGTCACGGTCAGTGAGTCGCCCCGGGCGACCAGCGGAGGAAGATAGAGCAGCACACCTTCGGTGGTCATGGACCTGCCGAGGGCGAACTCCACGGTGGACTCCTCCAGGGCATCGCGCCGGGAGCACCACGGCCGGTGGTCCCACCGGGAGTTCGACCCGGCCTCGGAGTCCGTGTGCCCGCATTCACTGCAGACATGGAACAGCGGGGCAGTGACGGCGTCCCCGCCGAGTGTGCGTTCCTTCCCCGGTCCGGTGCCGAGGTTCATCCAGTGCAGGTCGACCCGGTGCAGATAGGTCGCTCCGAGACCACCGGGCACCGACCAGGACGCCCCTTCCCCGTTCTCCGGGATGTCGAGGAACAGTCGGACAGTGAACCAGGTCCGGCGTCGGTCATCGGTGATGTCGGAGATTCCGGCCCGGCCCCGGTCAACCTGGGCGGAGACCTTCCGCAGCGGCAGTGTGGGGATGAGCTGGGACTTGTCGGCCCACCCCGGGTTCCCGCACTCCGGGCAGGCCGGCTTCAGGTCCGCCCCCGGCCGTTCCACGGCGAGGTGTGAGCAGGCCGGGCAGACCCGCCACTGCTCGATGTCCGCACCCTCGTGACCGATCTCCACGGAGTCGATGGTCGCCGCGATGCCCTGGGCGTAGAACGTCGCCCCCGGGGCGAGTTCCTGCAGGGCGACGGAGGCCCCACGGGAGTAGTCCCGGGAGGCGTGGGAGAGCTCGAGGGTGTTCGGGTCCATCTCGGTGACGGTGACGGTGAGCTCCACCGTATCGTCGAGCAGGGTGAAGTTCGGCAGCAGCCCGGCGCGTTCCAGCGCGGAGATCCACTGGTCCTTCTGCAGCTCACGGAGCTGGTGGTGGACATGACGCAGGGCGGTCTCGGTCTCCCGGAGTTCCCGGCGCCCGTCCTCGTCGGCCCCGGCGGCACTGGTGGTGCGCCGGGTGAGCAGTCCGACCATCTTCTCCAGGGTGTCCAACCGGGTCCGGAGGGTGGCGGTGTCCGCCCGCCACCGGTCCCGGGCGGCGACGAGTTCCCCGGACAATGACCAGGTCGGACGGTCGGTGTCACGGGGGGCGACCCAGTCCCGCAGGGCCTGACCGGATGCCGCGGCGACCGCACGGGGCAGGGACGCGAGGAACCCGTCGAGGACCGCCAGGACGGACTCCGTGGCGGTGTCGAGCTGCTCGAGGAGGAACTCGGTGAGGTCCGGGTTGTCGGGTCCACCGCCGAAGACGCTCCGGCCGTCGGTGAGATCGACGACGGTGGTCGAGGGGGTGAGGCTGTCGAGCCACCGGGCGAGGAACTGCCGGTGCAGGATGTCGACGGCCGACAGGTATGCGGCCGGGGGCGTGACGGTCCCGTTGATGACGCTGAGCGGCTGGTCGAGTTTGGGCAGGGTCACACCGCGTCCACGGACCATTGCGAGGACCAGGGAGTTTCCGGTGAGACGCCCGGCACGGCCCACCCGTTGGACGTAACTGGCGACGCTGGTGGGCAGGGAGGACAGCATCACCGTGGAGAGGTCACCGATGTCGATACCCATCTCCAGGGTGGGGGTGGCGACCAGTACGTTGGGGGCGTCGGCCGGGGCGGTGTCCGCGGGCTGCTTGAAGGCGTCCTCGACGGCGAGCCGTTCGTCGGTGGGCAGGATACTGGTGTGCTCTGCGGCGATGACGGTTCTCGGCTCGGACGCCCGGTAGAGGTTGCGGTAGTAGTTGTCCTCCACCGGGACGCCGCGGAGGTGCCCGGTGCAGTCCGGGGCGGTGCAGGGCCGGTCGGTGAGGATGTCCCGGATGCCGGCGGCGAGCCCGGTCTGCCGGTGGCACACGGTGCACTCGAGGACGCCGGGGGTGTCCTCGATGCTGAGCAGGACTTTCTCCGGTGCCACGGCGTAGACGGTGCCGCGGGACCCGGTGGCGGTGGCGGTGAGGACACCGGCGGCGGCGAGTTCGGTGAACAGGGCGGTGACGGCGGTGGCGGCGTCATGGGTGGACAGGCCGAACAGGCGGGCGGTCCACCGGGCGTACCGGCCCCGGGCCGACTCCACCGGGGTGACGGCGTTGTTCCGGGCGGCGGCACCGGTCAGGGCTGGACCGGAGCGGGGGAATTCCGGCGCCCCGCCCCGGGGGAAGGCCGGTATCCCCATGGCCCGGGAGGTCCGTCGGTTGAGCAGGTAGGGGTTGCAGTCGCCGGACAGGTACCCGACCCCGGTGAACCAGGGGTGGTCGATGCCACCGCGGGCGCGGACGGTCTCGACCACGCCACGGGCCCAGGCGACCAGGCAGGTGTCATGGTCGTTACCTGCGTCGTCACCTGCGTCGTCGCCGTCGAAGGAGAGCGGAACCGCCACGGCGGACAGGGCCCGGTCCGCGGCGGTGCGCAGGGCCGCGGTGTCGGCGTCCACCCGGACGGTCGCGGACCCGGTGAGGGACAGGGACCGGGGCAGGTCGGCCCGTTGCCCGAACTCCAGGGCGAGGTCGAATCCGAGACGGTGCAGGGCACCGACGGTGTGCTCCCTCCTGTCCTTCGGCCGGGCCTCCGGGTCCCAGAACCCCCGGAACCGGGGAGAGTGGGCGAGCTCCGGGGGCAGCAGCTCGAACCGGGACCGGGCGACGTCGACGGCGGTGCCCCGGGCGTCGGCGAGGCCGACCAGCCGGGCCGGGAGTTCGCTGAGTCGGACGGTGCCCCGACCTTCGGCCTCCCCGTCGGCCCCGGTGCTGCCGGTGCCGAGGGCGCGCCGGGCGAAGGTGCGCAGGGCGAAGGCCCGGGACCGGGACTGGACGAAGGCGGCGCGGTGGGCGGCGTCCTGCACCGAGTCGGTGAAGACCAGGGTCTTCTTCTCCCCGGCGTCGAGCCCCGGCATGCCGAAGAGGTTGGACAGGGCGACGGAGAGCAGGGTCGCGACCGAGGACCCGAGGTAGCGGATCGAGTCCTTGTCCCCGCAGGACGGGCAGGTCTCGTCGCGGGCGAGATCGGCGGCGTTCTGACCAGTGTAGGTGAGGACGGGGACCGCCAGGCCGGTGTCGATCCGCTCCTCGGCGGGCCGGGACGGGCTCAGTGTGCCGAGCTCCGGGTCGAGCCACTGGACCGGTGCCCCGGCGGCGAGTTCGTCGAAGGCGGTGAGCAGGGGTCGGTGCCGGTCCTTCTCATCGAAGGACGTGGCCCGGATCTGCCCGGGGTCGAGCACCGGGGTGCCGGTCCCCGGTTCCAGGGAGACCATCCAGCCGGAGCGTCCGCAGTTACGGCAGTGGCAGGCCGGCAGCCAGGTGGCAGGTTCGGTGAGGTCGACGTCCGGGTCGTCGGCGACGGCGGTGGGGCCGTCATCGGACCAGCGGAACATCTCGCCGGGGGAGGAGGACAGGCCGACCCGACGGTCGATGTGGGAGACCTCCCGGATCCACAGGTGGGTCTCCACCCCGGGCAGCAGTTTGCCGCGCAGCGGGGAGTCCGTCACCCCCAGCTCGGACCGGAGCCAGGCCATGTAGGTCAGGACGTGGGTGAGGAACTCCGCGGCGGCACCGTCCCCGGCACTCCGGCGTTCCACGGCGGGCACGAGAGTCTCCACCAGCCCGGACACGTCGTGGTCCTTCCCGCCGCCACGGAGCGGGCGGGAGACTGTACAGGCCTCCAGCATGCTCCGGCACAGCGGATGGTGGGCCCAGGCGCTGATCTGGTCGCCGAGATCGGCCGAGGCGCTGAGACCGAGGTACTCGTCGGCAGCGGAATGCCCGGCAGGCTGGGCGGTCAGTGCGGTACGCACCGCATCGGTGTACCCGACACCGTCTGTGGTCAACGCGGCGACCTGTTCATTGACCGCCCTGATCAGCTCCGCGGTGACCGACCAGTCGGCGGGCACTGTGGTGGGAACGGCGTCTGAGACAGCAGGGAACTCCCGGTCGACCGTGTCGATCCATCCGTCGACACCGAGCATCGTCTCGGTGACCACCGACCGGTCCGAGGACGTCTCCGGGAACTCCTCACCGAACACGGTCCGGGCGAACTCCCGGATCCGCGCGGTGTCCCCCTGGTCACCGAGCGTGGCGGACGTGGCGACCGGGGTGATCTCCCCGAGCGGCCGGTCACCGGCGAACCGGTCCGGCGCGGAGTCCCGGAGCATCAGCCCCAGCCGCCGCAGCAGCAGGGAGACATCGGTGCCCTGTGCCCCGTCATAGGTGTGGAACTCATCGAGGACCAGGTACTGGAGGGATTCCGCCGAGGCTGCCCACAACGTCCGGTCCTCCTCACGCAGCAGCAGCTGGTCGAGCATCTTGTAGTTGGTCAGCAGGATGTCCGGCGGCGTCGCCCGGAGCGTCTCCCGGTTCGTGATCAGGGACGCCTCGGTCACCGCACTCGCCCCGTACCGGTCCGCTTCACCGGTGTACAACCCGGCCGTGACCCCGGAGAGCCGTGGATCACCGGTGAGCAACCGGGCCAGACGGTCCGCCTGGTCATTGGCCAGTGCGTTCATCGGGTAGAGGATCAGTGCCTTGATCCCCGTCTCACCCCGGGCCCGCCGGCGCAGCGCATGATCGAGCACCGGGTAGAGGAACGCCTCGGTCTTACCCGATCCCGTCCCGGTGACCACCAGCGTGGGGGACGGACGTCGGTCGGCGAACCCGTCATGGGAACGCAGCCGGTGGAACGCCTCCGCCTGGTGCCGGTAGGGGGTGAACCACTGCGGCAACCAGGACAGCAGCCCCCGCCAGTTCTCCGCCGGGGCGTAGGGCAGCCGGGTCCTGACGTACGGCCCCCGGAACATACTGTGGGCGGTCCCACCCAGGAACTGCTGCAGGGCCTCCGACGTACCCCTGTCCGCCAGGGAAAAACTGGTGGTCAGGTACTCGGTGATGCCGTCGACGAGGTTGCCGGAGGCATGGGCGGGACTGAGGGTTGCCACGGTGGAGAAGACCTCTCTGATCATGGGGATGCCGGTCTGAGAAGCATCTTAGGGGCACTGAACTTTCGCTGACAGGACCGGGTGTGGGAGATACGGGGGATTCGGCCCACCCGGTCCCACATTTCACGGGGGGTAACCGGATGCCCCGGAGACCCCTACGCTGATCTGCCCGGTGCATTCTCGGGACATAAGAAACAGACACCGACAGACAGGAGAAACCACGGTGAGTGTGCAACGACGACCGGCAAAAGGCCCCGCCAGAGATGGCCACCGGGTCCAGTGGATCGTGCGGTACCGGGACCCCGACGGACGGTCCCGATCCGTGTCTTTTCCCACCCAACGCGAAGCGAAACTCCGGGACGCGGAAATACGACGCGAAATTGCCCAGGGCGCATGGATAGACCCGAGGGACCAGACCATCACCGTCCGGGAACTCGGGGAACAGTGGCGGGACCAGGCGGTGCGGGAAGGCACGCGCCGGGACCGCCAGTTCCTGGTTGACAACCTGGGTGCGTTGACGGACTGCCCGCTGGTGAAGGTCCGGCGCACGATGGTGACCGAGTGGGTGAACCAGCTGCGCGAAGGCCGGCCTTGGGCCGGGGGAAGACCACTGGCGGAGAGCAACGTGATCAACCGGTGCGGGCAACTGCGCTCCCTGTTCCAGCACGCGATCGACGACGGTCTGCTGGCCCGGAACCCGGCAGTGGTACTCAAACGGCAACCCCGCCCGGAAGGCAGTGTGATCGAGCGGGCGGTGCCGACCCCGGCGATGATCAGGAGCCTCATCGCCACGGCGGTGACCGGCGGAGCGGTACCGGGACAGGCGGACGACCAGCCGGTGACACTGCCGGCCTCCCCGTGGCTGTCGATGGCGGTACGGATCGCCTCGGAGACGGGGCTGCGCGCCGGGGAGGTCGCAGGTCTGGTGTGGGAGGACGTGGACCTTACCGGCCGGGTGCTGCGGGTGCGACAGCAGCGTGGGCAGCGGTCGGGGGAGCGCGTGCCGTTGAAGACGAGGACCTCGGTACGCGACATCCCGATCAGTGCCCCGTTGGCGGACTACCTGGGGGACTGCCGGGACGGTGGGGACGTGGACCCGGTGGTGCGCAGTGTGCGGGGACGGCCGGTGACCACGCAGCGGATCTCGGCGGCGATGCCGAAGCTGCGGTACATCGCCGGGGTGCCGGAAGAGATCAGTTTCCACGGGCTGCGGCACTATTACGCCTCCCGGCTGCTGGCCTCGGGTGTGCCGTTGCCGACGGTCTCTGCGTTGCTGGGCCACGGGAACATCGCGGTGACGGCGCAGGTGTACGCCCACTACCTGCCGGGGCAGATGGACCTGGCCCGGGACGCACTGGAGCGGTTGGCGGGGGAGATCGGGTGAAGTGGGTCCTGAACGCGCCAACAATTCAGGCAAGCCGTGCCCGCGCTGCTGTCGCCGCAGGTCTCACGGAAACCCTGGCCACCGCCGCTTTCCTCGGTTCGGTGGCGGAGTTCCCGCACCTGAGGAACCAGGCCCCGGACCTGTACCGCGCGTTCATCGAACAGTGCTGGCAGCATGCCTCTGACCGCGGTCTGACATCACTGATCCATCCCCGGAGTCACTTCACCGAGGCGAAGGCAGCCCCTCTGCGTCGGGAGGCCTACCTCCGGTTGCGACGGAACTGGAATATCACCAACAAACTCGGACTCTTCGATATCAACCGTGATGAGAAGAACTTTGATGTCGCCATTTACGGAAGTCGCCGAGCAGAACCTGACTTCATCATGGCATCGAGCGTGCACCATCCCCGGGTGATCAACGAGTCCCTTATCCACGATGGGAGCGGGACTCTTCCCGCGTTTCGTGACGACAATGACAAATGGGACCTTCGGCCACACCGTGAACGGATCCTCCATGTGGATCTGGAACGTCTCTCTGCATGGAAGTCCATCCTGGAAGATGAGAACACGTCGGTCCTCGACACGCGGATGGTGTACACGGTGAACTCAAACGCCATGCAGATCTTGACACTAACTTGCCACCGCACCCCGGATGAAGGATCTACAGCTACAGTTCTCTGTAGGGTGGAACGAGTCCATTGATCGACGTAAGGGATTCTTTGATAGTGGTTGGTCTCGCCCTACGGCGTGGGACGAGGTCATCCTGCAGGGTCCGCACCTGGGCGTGTCGACACCCATGGCCAAAGAGCCGAACCCCACATTGAAAAATAATCAGGACTGGTCCTTGGTTGACCTGGAGAACATCTCTGAGGACTTCATCCCAGCAACCGCCTATAAGATAAGCAAAAAAACACAATTAGATATAGATGACAGCTATGGAAGATTTCATATCAAGGGAGAAGATGTTCCCTCACGTTCCATCTATAGGATAGCCTGGAGAAGGATGGCCGCCAATACAGGATTCAGAACGCTCTATCCGGCCATTATTCCACCGGGAGCACTGCATGTGCATCCCGTCGTCAGCGGAGCCAGTACGCTAGGAAACAAGGAAACTGTGATAGCTGGAACTATCATGAGTTCCCTGGTTTCGGATTTCTTCCTGCGCTCAATGAGCGTAAGCGACATTCACGGCAGTGTAGTGGAGAAGCTGCCAATTCCTAAGGATAATTCCCTTCTTGACGAGGCTGTATTCCTGTACTTGAGGCTCAACTGTCTTACTAGGGCATGGGCACTCCTCTGGGAGGAACTGCAGAAGAGTCGCTGGACTTCGACTGTCCCTATTAGAACTTCAAATTCCCGACGACGAGCTCAGGATAGAATAGACGAGATTGTTGCGAACCGTCTTGGCCTTACACAGATTGACTTGGCGAATATTTACTCAACACAATTTCCCGTCATGCGGGGATATGATAGGAAAGCGGATTATCGCCCCGCCTGGATATTGTACAAGCGCGTGACTTGCTGAAATCGTGCTCGGAAATAGGCGGATCCTATCTATTGAGATAGATCGGAGCGTACCCCTCACGCTGGTCACGTGCGCGCATGACGGGAAACTGTGTTCGGTAGATATCGCCAAGATCATCAGTTGAAAATCCAAAAGCATCAGCAGCTATCTCATCTATTTCATCCTGAGCCCTTCTACGTTCTTCTACTCCTCTTAAGGGGGTATCCATGGTCCAGCGCTCAGAGGTGACAGACTCCCAAATATCCGCGTATTCTTCGGTCAGACAGTTGAGTCGAAGGTAGATCCTTGCGATCTGACCCCTCAATCCGCTCTGTATGCGAGGTATTTTTGCAATAATATCGTTAAATATATGTGCAGACCCGCTGGACCTGACCCAAAAATCGGAAATTATAGAACTGAGTGTCGCTCCTATTGCCGATAATTCTAGAAGGTCAGGCGTCCAGAGTGAATTTACAGTGTGTACATGCATGGCTCCAGGAGGAATAATCGCCGGATAGAGTGTTCTAAAACCGGTCGTTGCAGCCATTTCTCGGTAGGCTATCCTATATTGACCCATAATAGGATATTCTTTTCCATTTCGCACCCAGGATCCGTACTCTTTACTAGTGGATCCAGATCCCGAATCTGCCAACTTATAAGACGTGGCCGGAATATAAGATCCGCTTATCTTCGTAAAATCTACACTAGACCAATCTTGGTTATTTTTCAATGTGGGGTTCGGCTCTTTGGCCATGGGTGTCGACACGCCCAGGTGCGGACCCTGCAGGATGACCTCGTCCCACGCCGTAGGGCGAGACCAAAAACTATCGAAGTGACCCTTCTTTTTGTCGATTGATTCATCCCACCCCCTTGAGAACTGTAGCTGTAGATCCTTCATCCGGGGTGCCGTGGCGAGTTGTGTCAAGATCTGCATGGCGTTTGAGTTCACCGTGTATACCATCCGCGTGTCAAGGATGGGAGTGTCCTCATCTTCTAGAATAGAATGCCATGATTCAAGGCGGTCGTAGCCAACCTTTGTTATCCTGCTTTTATGTGGTCTTCGGTCCCATTTTCCGGATTCATCTTTAAGTCCCGGCAATGGACCCGTTCCATCGTGAAAGAATGAGTCTAATATAGTCTTAGGATGGTAACATGAGGAAGAATTGATGAAATTGACCTCGCCGCGCTTGGAACAGTAAATGTGGACGCCGTAACTCACCAAGTGATGCACGTCAAATAGGGACAGTTCGTTCACGAACTGCCAGTGTCGGCGCAGTCGTAGGTAGGCTGCCGATCTCAACGGAGCTGCCTTCTTCTCAGTGAAGTGCGACTCCGGATGGATGAGGCCGATGAATCCTGCCGTGGAGTTGTGCCGCCAGCACTGCTCGATGAAGGCGCGGTACAGGTCCGGGGCCTGGTTCCTCAGGTGCGGGAACTCCGCCACCGAGCCTAGGAAAGCGGCGGTGGCCAGCGTTTCCGTGAGCCCGGCAGCAACGGCAGCCTGGGCACGGCGTCCCTGCTGGGTCTGCACATTCAGGACCAACGCAGTTCGCTCACGCTTGGCCGCCTGCGTCGGCTTGTTCGCCAGCGAGAACCACGGGTCAGCCTCAGAGAGCAGGGCATCCACGTCCGTCCGCGGCCGGACCCACGGCGGGTTACCGACCTGCAGATCGAAACCACCGGCGGCGAAGACCTTCGCGAAATCCAGCTCCCAGTGGAAAAAGCCCTGGGCGTCCGCGATCTCCCGGACCGTGGACAACCACGGGTGATCCTCGATGCACCTCTGCACACTCCGGGCTCCGGACATCGTCCAGTCCAGATTCTCCTCGGTGTTCAGGTCGTCCCAGAGAGACCCCGCATCCAGCACGAACTGGCCCTTGCCGGCGTCCCGCAGCCTCTTCGAGGTCTTTCCCACATTCTCGTCGACCGGAGTTCCGAAAAGATCCGTGAGCGTCGCCAGCCATTCCTCCATTGTCGGCGGATCGATCTCGCCGGTCACCGGCCAGAACCACAGGGCACACCACGCGTCCATCACCAGACGCAACCGCTGATACGCGCCGTCGTAATTCCCGAACAGCTCCGCCTCGATCTGCTCACGCGAGACATTTTTCTCCACCGGGGGCGCCTGGAACTCCCAGACATTCACGTCCCGGCGGATCTGGTCCTCCGCAATAGCGATCCGTCTCCCCGCCAGATCCCACAGCCGCTCGGCGCGGACCGACAATCGCTGCAACAGGGCCACCTGCTTCTTCGTGATCTTGCGGTGCGTGCCCTTCCTCCAGGTCTTCAGCTCCTTCTGCCGCGCCGCCGTCTCCTCCGACAGGGCCTTCAGGTCCTTCGAGTCCGCCGCGGCACCCCAGCTCTCACCGGGCACCAGGAAGTGGAAGATCCGTCCTTCGTCCACCCCACCGGGCCGGTGCGGGGTGGTCAGCCACGACCGGTCAGCCAACTGCTCAGGGGAGTAGGTGCCCCGGGACGCCCCGATCAAGGAGTTTCCCCGGCGCAGGTGCAGGCCGAACCACGGCGCGGTGAGGTCACCGGTCATGATGTCCAGCCACAGGGCGATCTCACCCAGCTCGACCGCCGTCCGGTTCAGGTCCACCCCGTACACCTGGTGCAGGGCAATGTAGGCCTTGACACGCTGCAGCTCCTTCGCCCGGTCCTCCGACGGGACCTGCCGACCCAGCTCATCCTCCCGCATCGTCAGGTACAGCTCCGCCAGTTGACGGACCGCCTCCACCGCGAAGGCGCCCGAACCCATCGCCGGCTCACAGATGGTGAGGGTGAAAATGTCCGCCGCTTTCTCCAGGCGTCCACCGGCCTTCAGCTCCTCCAGTGCCTGACCCACCGTGAACTCGGTGAGGACCTGCGGTGTGTAGAACGAGGCGGACCGCTCCCGGTCACGCGAGGACTGCCGGAACACGAATGACCCCCGCTTGTGCCGGCGGCGCACCCGGCGCACACCGCCACCCTCGGCGGCGGAGACCTCCTCGTCGACCAGGACGAAGGAGTCCTCCGGCAGGTGGTGCGTACCGGACTCCGGGACGACCCACGACCCCTTCTCCGGCTTACCGTGCGGGGCGACCTCCCACAGGTCGGTCTGTGCGATGAACCCCTTGAAGGACATCAGCCCCTCATAGACCTGGCCCAGCTCCGTGACACCCAGCGTGGCGTAGGAGATGAACCCCCGGTCATGGCCCTTCTGCTCCGGGGACAGCAGCAGCCGCTCCAGCACCCGGTGCAGGGCCAGGTTCGACAGCTTCGACGCGTCGATGTACGCCGTCTTCTCCGGGAGGAACAGATCAGCCCTGAGGTTGCGGAAGTTCAGGCCCGCCACCGTGTTGGTCACCTCGTCGGCGTCCCCGGGAGCGTCGGCCTCCGTCAGGTGCCCCTCGTCGACGAGCTGGAACAGCAGCTGCAGGGACTCATAGAGGTGCGTGCCGTTCTCAGCCTTCGCCGTCGCCGGGGGAGTGAGGATCAGCTCCCGGATCCGGGACAGGCCGTAGCCCTCGTCGTACTCCGGTGTGCCCACCGGCAGTACGTCCATCTCCGGGGACGCCTCGGCGAACAGCAGGAAGAGAATACGGTACAGGTACCGCAGCGCCTGCACACCCAGCTGCTCCCCGTCGAGGTCCGCGACCAGGCCCGCCAGCTCCGGGTTGCCCCGGTAACGGGAGACCACGTCATTACCGATGATCTCGATGGACTCCCGCACCGCCGCCCGCAGCTCCGCAGAGACCTTCACCGCATGCTCCCGGGACTCCTCGATCGTCGAGGTCCACCAGGTCGTCCCGTCGGCGGCCCGTTCCGTGTCCTCCCGGGCCAGGATCGCGGTGACCTGCTGCAGCTCACCCTTCGACTTCTGGTTGTTGCGCTCCACGGCAAGCCCCAGGTCGACCGTGAGATACCGGCCCAGCGGCCAGGACTCCCGCTCCGCCAGCGTCACGTACGGACCCGAGACCAGCAGGACGAACGCCGGGGGAGTGTCGGACAGGAACAGGTCGCCGACCAGTTTCGCCGCGGTCATCACCGCCGGCTTCCCGTCGACGGTCACCGCGTCACCGGGGACCCCGTTCCGGACCGGCTGTGCCGCGGGCAGGTCCTCGACCGAGGAGACCGCGGTCGTGTCGACCACGGTGACCGATCCGGCGTTGCCCGACCAGCCCGGGAAGACGATCTCCTGACCGTTGCGTTCGACGGTCAGCTCCTCGGCCGGGCCGTACCCGAACGCGTTCCTGATGATCCGGTTAGCTGCGGCGAGCGTGGCCGGGTCACCGGCATCCACCCCGGCGAGAGCGGTCTGGACCGCTTCCCGGTGGTGCTGCAGACGTGCCCAGGGAGACTCGGACCCGTCGGACTCGGCGTCCTTCTTCCACGTCTTGATCCGGTCCGCGGTCCGTTTGGCGAACGACGCACCCCGGGACTCTTCGGTGGTGAGGTAGTGGTCGGAGATCCACTCCTCGACATTGACGATCGAATCGAACATCTCAGAACCCTTCGATGGTGGTGGACGCGGTGCAGGGGAGGATAAGGGCCAGCGGGCGGATCAGCTCCCGGTCCGGGGACAGGGCATCGGCGAGCTTCCGCTCCCCGGCGATGGTCTGCTCCTGTTTGATCAGGGTCCGGGTCCCACGGTGGAGCGAGAGTTTCGCGGCCTCCCACTCCTCGGCGCGGGCCGACCATGCGGCGATCCGTTGTTCCGCGGTGTTCTTCGCCGCCGCCATCATCGGCTTCAGACTCTCGGCGCCGACCCCGACAGCGGTGGAGATCAGCTCCTGGGCGTTCGCCGGGACCGTCGTGGCGCCGGTGTTCACCGATGTGGCGGTGAGCCCCACCCCGGTCAGCCAGGCGACCGGATCGGGGATGATGCTCGGCTGCATACCCAGGAAACTCTCGGCGACAGTGACGAAAGCCCGGGAGACCACCTGGCCACGCCGGTTGGTCAGCGTCCCCATGAGCAGCACCGTAGGCTCCTCGACATCGGCGGTGACCGCAGGGATGGAGTGCCGCTCGGCAGAGGAGAGGGCACGGTCCGCCGCCCACGACAGCACCGGGTGCAGGGGACCGAGGAAGTGCGCCTGGGGCCATGTCGATCCGGACCCGCCCTCCCGGGCGACATCGAGGGACTCCCCGCCACGGTGCTTCGTGGTCGCCAGTGTCAACGTCTGGAGGACGTTCCGGGCGGCGAGGTAGTCCTGGGGCAGCAGGTCGAGACGACGGCGCAGGTCCTTCGGCGGGGTCAGCTCAGTGACACCGTTGCTGTGCCGGGAGAAGTCGACACCCCCGGCGGCCGGAGAGGACTCCGGCACATCATGGAAGGCCTCGTGCAGGGCGTCGTCGAGATAGTCGATGTCGGATGCGTACAACCCGGTGGCACCGGTACCGGTACCGATACCGGATGCTGCGCCGGACGCCGTACCGGCAACTGTGTCCGCGTCACCGGAGTCTGGGCCCCCGAGATCGAGGTCCGCGAAGAACGCGTCCACGTCGTCCATGTCCTCCAGATCACCGGAGGCGACCTCGTCCGGGGTGTGGACGACCTCGTCGAAGTCCCGGGCCCGGCGGAGCACGTCCCGGATCTTGTCCTCCTCGCCCCGGGTGGAGTACTCGCCCATCAGCGAGGACACGTCACCGATCGCCTGGTGCGCCTGGTTTTCACGCTCCATGAGCTTCTCGAAGACGTGGATGTCACCGATGTCGGCCTCGTCCTCCGGGTCGAGCAGGAGGGTGGTGATGACCGGCGGACGGGTCTGACCGTAGCGGTCGATACGCCCGTTACGCTGCTGGATACGGATCAGCGACCACGGGATGTCGTAGTGCACCAGCTGGTGGCACTGCTGGTGCAGGTTCACGCCCTCGGACGCCACATCGCCGGTGACGAGCACCCGGATCGGCGAGTCCTCCCGCTTGAAACTGTCGATCAGCCGCATCTGCTCCTGGTCGGACAAGCCACCGTGCATCACAGCGACGGCGTCCTCCCTGAGCTTGAGGTCCTTGACGAGGTTGCGCTGCAGCCAGTGCAGCGTGGGTACGCGCTCGGAGAAGACGACGACCCGCTCCGGGGACCGATTCGAGATCCTGACGGTGTTGAGCAGATAGTCCACCAGCGTGGCGTACTTGTTCGAGTTCTCCGGGGTGACCCGGTCATTGAGCTGCTGCAGCCGCTGCAGGGCGGCCTTCTCCTCCGAGGCCTTCCCTCCGATCCGGGCCAGGCGGGCATCGAGTGTCTCGCCCAGCGCCGCAGGGGAGGACAGGAACGCCTTGACAAGTGTCCAGGAGAACAGCGGGTCCGTTCCCGGGGCCTTCCCGTCCGGGGTCTCCGGGGTGACCCAGGTCCGGGACAGTTCCCGGGCGACCGCGTTCTCCTCGTCGGAGGCCTCCACCGGGATGTTCTGCGGCTCGGTACGGGCCGCCCACTTCTCTCCGACGACGGCGGCGACCTCCGGGGAGTTCCGGTGCCGGCGGATGATGAGGCGCCTGGCGACGGCATCGTCGATGGTGCCGTCCGGGCGGACACTGGTGGGGTCCAGGAGGCGGAGGATCTCCTTGAAGCTGTCCGGGTTGCCGTTGTGCGGGGTGGCTGAGGCCAGGACCAGCGCTTCCGTGGTCTTCGCGACGATCTTCGCCAGCTCATTGTTCTGGGTACCGGCGTTGGTCGCGTTGTGGACCTCGTCGATGACCACCGCGTCCCAGGTGACCTTCTCCAGCTGGGCCCGGTACTTCGGGGACTTCAGTGTGTCGATGGAGACGATCACCCGGGGGAAGAAGGTGAAGGGGTTGCGGGAGGCAGGGAGCTTCTGCCGGACCTTCTGGATTCCCAGTGAATCGAGCCGGACCAGGGGGATGGCGAAGCGGCACCACAGTTCGTGCTGCATCTGCTCCAGCACGTGCTTCGGGGTGATGACGAGGATCCGCTCGCCCCGGCCCCGGCGGATCAGCTCAGCCAGGATCATGCCCATTTCCAGAGTCTTGCCCAGACCGACCGCGTCGGCGATGAGGACGCGGGGCCGGATGTTGGTGTCACTGAGCGTCCGTCGGACGGCGGAGAGCTGGTAGTCCAGCGGGTCGGCGAGCATCTGCCCGGCGACGGCCAGATCCGGCTGATACAGCGGTACCGGGGTCTGCCGCAGCGTCGTCTCCAGCCAGAGCCGGGTACGGCGGTAGTGCTCACTGTCGTCGGCGACCGCGCGGACGTTGCGGGGATCTGTGACCCTGACCGTGTCGAGGGCGGTGAAGAACGTCGCCGGCTGGTCGCGGACGTAGTCGGTGAGGCCCCGGGCGCGGACCCGCCATCCGTCAGTGGACCGGGCCACACCTGTCACCAACCATTCCTCGTCCCTGACCTCGATGGTCGAACCGGGGGAGAGCTGGGCGTCCGCGGGGATGAGCATGTGCGTCAGAATAACAGTGGCCCGCCCGTGCACCGGAAGGTCCTCCCCGCGGCGTCCGGCAACGGTCACACCACATGACGGCTGGTCGGGGCGTCACCGGTGACGGTGTCGTCCTGTTTTCTATGCGATGAGGCGGCTGCGTCCCATCAGTTCTGAGGCCGCGTGGGCCGGGAGGTGTCCACAATCTCGGCCACACCGGAAGTGCGGAACTGCGGGAAGGTCGTGACCGCTCGGGGAGGCTCTACAGAGAACCGATCTCGCCCACGGCGTGCAGGGTCTCGAGCTTCGAGTAGCTGCGCACCTGGAGCTTCCACGTGCCCGTGGCGTCCTTCTCCGAGAAGAAGGCGAGCTTGCAGGGGAGAACCACCGGCTTGGCGAACTCGACGGCGAACCGGAGTCCGTCCGGGTGGATCTCGCCCTCCAGTCCGCTGACCATCCGGGCAGCCGACCACATGCCGTGGGCGATGCGGGCGGGGAAGCCGAAGGCCTTCGCGCCCAGGGCGGAGACGTGGATGGGATTCCTGTCACCGGAGGCGTCAGCGTAGATGCGTGTGAGCGAGGGCGTGGCGGTCCAGACGGCACTGGGTGTGGGGTCGTCCGGGACACCCGGCCGGTCGAACAGTGATCCGGAGTCCTCGGGGCGGGCCTTCACCTCAGCGGAGGCGGAACCGGAGAGCTTCGCACCCTTGGCCAGGAACGCGGAGGTCTGGGTCCACACCGGCCCATTTCCGGTGGAGCCGTCGGCGTCCTCCACGTAGATTTCGGTGACCATGTCGATGAGCAGGCCTTTGCGGTGGGGCCGCAGATTCTCCGCGTGGGTACGGACAGTGAGGACGTCGTCGACAGTCAGTGCCCGCTTCTGTTCGATCACGTTGGTGAGGTGGACCGACCCGACCGCGTTGAACGGGAAGTCCGGGGTGGTCATCACCTTCATCGCCAACGGGAAAGACAGCACATAGGGGTAGGTGACGGGCAGTTCACTGTCGAGACGCAGTCCGGTGGAGGCGCAGTAGGCCGCGAGGTGGCTGATGCTGATGCGCACTCCGGTGACCTCGAACCCCGTCGCAGGGTCCTCACTGGCGGACCGCTTCACCCCGAGGGCGGGGACAAGGTCCTTCGCCGCGGACTTGTACTCGTCCATCAGCTCCGGGATGGAGGGCAGGGTCGTGTAGGTGACAGTCACGGTGCCCCCTATGCGCCCATCAGGTGCTGACCGCACACCCGCAGGTACTGTCCGGTGACCGCACCGGAGGCGTTGCCGGCGAAGAAGGCCACCCCTTCGGCGACGTCGAGCGGCAGACCGCCCTGGTTCAGGGAGTTGAGCCGACGACCGACCTCGCGGGTCCCCGTGGGGATTTCGGCGGTCATCGCCGTCTCGATGAATCCCGGTGCGATCGCGTTGACGGTGATGCCCCGGTCGGCGACCTTCGGGGCCAGTGCCTCGGCCAGGCCGATCATGCCGGCCTTGGACATGGCGTAGTTCGTCTGGCCGCGCTGTCCGGCCAGTCCGTCCATCGACGACAGTGTGATGACGCGTCCGCCGTCGTTGAGCCCGCCGTTGTCGAGCAGTGCCTCGGTGATACGGACGGGAGCGACGAAGTTGATCGCCTGGACGAGGTTCCATTTTCCCTCGTCCATGTTGGCGAGCAGCTTGTCGCGGGTGACTCCGGCGTTGTGGACGATGATGTCGACTCCCTGTCCCCACTTCTCCAGCGCGTGGGCGCGGATCTTGTCCGCGGCGTCGGCTGCGGTGACGTCGAGGGGGAGTGCGGACCCCTTGACCTCGTTGGTGATCGCGGCGAGGGCCTCGCCGGCGGCGGGGACGTCGACGATGATCACCTTGGCCCCGTCACGGGCGAGGACGCGGGCGATGTCGGCGCCGATACCGCGGGCGGCACCGGTGACGAGGGCCACCTTGCCGGCGGCGGGGGCGTCCCAGGACTCCGGGAGGTCGACGTGGGTGGCGTCCACGCGGATGACCTGGCCGTCGACGTAGGCGGACTTTCCGGAGAGGATGAAGCGGACCGGTGCCTCGAGCCCTGACAGGTCGTCGGTGACAGCGGGGTCGACGTAGATCAGCTGGGCGGTGGCTCCGCGCAGCAGTTCCTTGGCCAGGGAGCGGGTGAAGCCTTCGATGGAGCGCTGGACGATTCGCTCGTCGGCGTCCTCGATGAGCTCCGGGGTGGTACCGATGACGAGGAAGCGGGCGCAGGGACGGACCTTGCGCATCTGGGGGTGGAAGAACTCGTAGAGTTTCCGGATGTCCTCGGGGGTTCTGATCCCGGTGGCGTCGAAGATGACGGCGGCTTTCTTGATGTCGGTGTCAGCGCCGACGAACTGGAAGTCCGGGGCGAGGAACTCGCGGACTCCCTGTGCCAGGCGTCCTTCACCGCCGATGACGACCGGACCGTCGAGGGCTGGTTCACCCTTCTTGTAGCGGCGCAGCTTCTCACCCTGGGGGACGCCGAGCTTGCCGGCGAAACTGGAGTTGATGATCTGCTCCAGCAGGCCCTTCTTGGAAGACATGTACTGATCTCCTTGGTTTAAGTGGTCGGTCGTGATGGTCGGTTGTTCTGGACTGTGCCGGCGGTGATCCGCCTGTGTCAGCCGTGTTAGCCGAAATCGTACCTTGCGGCCCCGTGAACAATGTATGTTCTCATTCGTACCCTAGCGTGTGACCCGGTACGCTGTCCCGCATTTCCGTGACAGAGACAACAGTTCCAGTACCACCCCGGATCCGGCGTCCGGACCACCCCCGACGGGTAGGCTGGCCGCCAGACACGACAGACAACGGAGCGAATCACGATCATGACCTCTACCACCCCGCGCAAGGTCGCCATCCTCGGCGGCAACCGCATCCCCTTCGCACGGTCCAACAAGGAGTACGCGAACGCCTCCAACCAGGACATGCTGACCTCCACCATCGACGGTCTCATCGCCCGCTTCGGTCTCCAGGACGAGAAGCTCGGGATGGTCGCCGCAGGTGCGGTCCTCAAGCACGCCCGCGACTTCAACCTCACCAGGGAAGTCGTCCTCGGTTCCGCGCTGAGCAACGAGACCCCCGCCTTCGACCTTCAGCAGGCGTGCGGCACCGGTCTCGCCGCAGCCGTCCAGGTGGCCGACGCCATCGCCCTCGGCAGAATCGACTCCGGCATCGCCGGCGGCACCGACACCACCTCGGACGCCCCGCTCGCCGTGAACGACGAACTCCGCAAGACCCTCATCAAGGTCAACAACGCGCGGACCACCGCGGATCGGCTGAAGCTCCTCGGATCGGTGAGACCCTCCCAGTTCGCACCGGAGCAGCCCCAGAACGGTGAGCCCCGCACCGGGCTGTCCATGGGCGACCACGCGGCAATCACCGCCCGGGAGCTCGGCATCTCCCGCGAAGACCAGGACCAGCTGGCCGTCGAATCGCACCGGAAGCTCGCGGCAGCGTATGAAGAGGGCTTCTTCGACGACCTGGTCACCCCCTACCTGGGAGTGCAGCGGGACACGAACCTGCGCCCCGACTCCAGCCTGGAGAAACTCGCCAAGCTCAAGCCCGTCTTCGGCAGGAAGGACGCCGCGGCCCACGGAACCCAGGCCACCATGACCGCCGGCAACTCCACCCCCCTGACCGACGGCGCGTCAGCGGTGCTCCTTGCCAGCGAAGACTGGGCGGCGGAACACAATCTCCCCGTACGCGCCTACCTGACCGACTCCGAGACCGCGGCAGTGGACTTCCTCCACGGTCATGACGGGTTGACCCCTGACGGGCTGCTCATGGCTCCGACCTACGCGGTCCCGCGTCTGCTGGAGCGCAACGGCCTGACCCTCCAGGACTTCGACTTCTACGAGATCCACGAGGCTTTCGCCTCCCAGACCCTCGCGACCCTGAAGGCGTGGGAGTCCGAGGAGTACTGCCGGGAGCGTCTCGGCCTGGACAAGCCGCTGGGCGCGATCGACCGGTCGAAGCTCAATGTCAAGGGTTCGTCGCTGGCTGCGGGGCACCCCTTCGCCGCCACCGGTGGCAGGATCATCGCCACTGCGGCGAAGCTGCTCGAGCAGAACGGCGGCGGCCGCGTCCTGGTGTCCATCTGCGCCGCAGGTGGACAGGGCGTCACCGCCATCATCGAACGGTGACCGCCCTACGGTGACACCCACGTACCGGACCCGACCGCGCTAACCTGGCCGCATGTACATCATCGGTCTCACCGGCGGCATCGGGTCCGGAAAATCGACGGTGGCGTCCAGGCTCGCGGAACTCGGCGCCACCGTCGTCGACGCTGACCGCATCGCCCGTGACGTGGTCGAACCCGGGGAACCCGCGCTCAAGGAGCTGGAAGAGCAGTTCCCCGGCGTCATCCGTCCCGACGGGACCCTGGACAGGGCAGGCCTCGCCCGGGTCGCCTTCGCCACTCCAGAGGCCACCGCCCGACTCAACGCCGTCACCCATCCGCGTATCCGCGAACGTACGGCGGAACAGTTCGCCCGGGCACGGGCCGCCGGCGTCCCCGTACTCGTCTATGACATGCCGCTGCTCATCGAGACGGGCCAGACCGACCTGGTGGACACGGTTCTCGTCGTCGACGCCCCCGACGACATCCGTGTTGACCGGCTGGTGCGCCTGCGCGGCCTCGATGAAGCGGACGCGCGGCGCCGGATCGCGGCGCAGGCGGACAGGGAGACCCGGCTTGCCGCTGCGGACACGGTCCTCGACAATTCCGGGGACACGGCGTCACTGATCAGGCAGGTCGACGACTACTGGAACTCCCTGCGTGCAGGCTGACCGTGGCGGACAGTCACGGGAGGACAGGGAACGGAACAACGGCACAGAGGACGCCGCGGCGTCCTAGAATCGAGCCATGGCCTTCGCAGCTGAGCATCCTGTCCTGTCCGAGTCCGAGTTCCGCCCGGTCGGGGAGGTCGAGCGCACTGACGCTCCCTTCAAGGTCGTCAGCGACTACCAGCCGGCCGGGGACCAGCCGGCGGCGATCAGGGAACTCGATGAACGACTGAACCGAGGTGAACGCGACATCGTGCTGATGGGAGCCACCGGCACCGGAAAATCCGCCACAGCGGCCTGGCTCATCGAGAAACAGCAGCGCCCCACCCTGGTCATGGCCCCGAACAAGACCCTCGCCGCCCAGCTCGCCAACGAGCTGCGCAGCCTGCTCCCCGACAATGCCGTCGAGTACTTCGTCAGCTACTACGACTACTACCAGCCGGAGGCGTACATCGCCCAGACCGACACCTACATCGAGAAAGACTCCTCGATCAATGACGATGTCGAACGGCTCCGGCACTCCGCCACCTCGAACCTGCTGTCGCGTCGTGACGTTGTGGTCGTCTCCTCGGTCTCGTGCATCTACGGTCTGGGCACACCCCAGTCCTACCTGGACAGGTCAGTTGTCCTGAAAGTGGGCGAAGAGGTGGAACGGGACAGGTTCCTGCGACTTCTCGTCGACATCCAGTACGACCGAAACGACATCTCGTTCACACGGGGAGCCTTCCGGGTCAAAGGGGACACCGTCGACATCATCCCCGCCTACGAAGAGCTCGCCGTGAGAGTGGAGTTCTTCGGCGACGAGATCGACAGTCTCTACTACATTCACCCGCTCACCGGGGACGTCGTCCGTGAGGTCGACGAGGTCCGCATCTTCCCCGCCACCCACTACGTCGCCGGTCCCGAACGCATGGAGAAGGCCATGCAGGACATCCGGGCCGAGCTGGAGCAGCGCGTCGCCGAGCTGGAGAACCGTGGAAAGCTGCTGGAGGCGCAGAGACTGCGGATGCGCACCGAGTACGACCTGGAGATGATCCAGCAGGTCGGCTACTGCTCGGGGATCGAGAACTACTCCCGGCACATCGACCAGCGCGCACCGGGTTCCGCCCCCGCCACACTCATCGACTATTTCCCGGAGGACTTCCTCACCATCATCGACGAGTCCCATGTCACGGTCCCGCAGATCGGGGGCATGTTCGAGGGGGACATGTCCCGCAAGAGGAACCTCGTCGACTTCGGGTTCCGGCTCCCCAGCGCCCTCGACAACAGGCCGTTGACCTGGGAGGAGTTCGACGACCGGAAGGGGCAGTGCGTGTACATGTCCGCCACACCGGGTGACTACGAGATGGCGGCGGCGGGAGGAGAGTTCGTCGAACAGGTCATCCGTCCGACCGGGCTCGTGGACCCGAAGGTGGAGGTGCGCCCCACAGAAGGGCAGATCGACGATCTCATCGAACAGATCCGGCTCCGGGTCGAGAGGAAGGAACGCGTCCTCGTCACGACACTCACCAAGCGGATGGCGGAGGATCTCACCGACTACCTCCTCGAACACGGTGTCAAAGTGCGCTACATGCACTCGGACATCGACACGCTCAAGCGGGTGGAACTGCTCCGGCAGCTGAGACTGGGCGACTACGACGTCCTGGTCGGCATCAACCTTCTGCGAGAGGGGCTGGACCTGCCCGAGGTGTCCCTGGTGGCCATCCTCGACGCGGACAAGGAAGGGTTCCTCCGGTCGGAGCGTTCCCTGATCCAGACCATCGGCCGTGCCGCCAGGAATGTCTCGGGCGAGGTCATCATGTACGCGGACAAGATCACCGACTCCATGGGGCACGCCATCGACGAGACGGAACGACGCCGCGAGAAGCAGATCGCCTACAACCGGGAGCACGGCGTGGATCCGCAGCCACTGCGCAAGAAGATCGCCGACATTCTCGACCAGGTCTACGAGAACAGGGGAGTGGACGGTCCCGACGACGGTTCCACGGGGACAGGGTCCACCGGATTCGGTGCAGACGTCGACGTCGCCGCAGGTACCTCGACCGTCTCCGCGGTGACCGACCGGAGCACCGCAGGTCTGGCCCGGCCGGAACTGGAGAAGCTCATCGCCGATCTGACCACCCAGATGCAGGACGCCGCGCGTGAGCTGAAGTTCGAGCTGGCAGGACGCCTCCGTGACGAGATCGTCGACCTGAAGAAGGAGCTGCGGGGAATGGTCGAGGCCGGGTTGTGATGGGGTAACCTGGGGGCCGGTCACTCACCGGGAAAAAATACCCTGGTGCGTGTGAACGGGATTCAGTGAAGGGACGGGCATGAGCTACAGCACCATCGTTGTCGGGACCGACGGTTCAGAGTCCTCTCTTCTGGCGGTGAGGCGTGCAGCATCTCTGGCAGCGGCGTTCGACGCCACACTGGTGGTCGGTTGTGCCTACTATCCTGACCAGGACGCGGCCGTCCAGGCCGTCCGGATGGACTCCAAGACCGTTGTCGGTGACACCCCGGCCCAGAAGAACCTCGAGTCGGCCGTCGCTGCCGCGGAGGAGGCCGGGTGCGCCGACGTCAGAACCGTGATCAAGGCAGGGTCGCCGGTGGAGGCACTCATGGGGATAGTCACCGATGTGGATGCGGATCTGCTCGTCGTCGGCAACCGGGGGATCAATTCGCTGACCGGAAGGCTCCTCGGGTCAGTTCCCGCAGACGTCGCACGTCAGTCCGACTGCGATGTCATGATCGTGCACACCGTGTAGCGGTCACCGCCGGCGCATGTCCCGGAGGCCTGCCTGCTCCCGCTCACCAGGGAAGCTCCAGGTCATGGACCAGTGTCAGCCCCTGGGTGGCACGGGTCACAGCGACATAGACATCGTTGAGTCCCTGGGGCGAGGCCGCGGCAATCTCTGCAGGCTCCACGAGTACGACTTCGTCAAACTCAAGTCCCTTGGCCCCGCTGACATCGGTGACGACCACCTCGCCGTGGTTTCCGGAGGGTTGTGCGGTGTCCTCGTCCGTCCCCCGGTCCCGCGGTCGGGTGGAGGCGGTACTGTCGGCCAGGCTGCGCAGTCCGGGGAGCCGCCCTGCGGTGGCGATCACACCGGTGAGGCCGGGCCCCGCCGCCTCCACGGCGTCCTCCAGGGCACGCGGAAGGTCACGGAGAACCGCCTCCCGCACACCGGTTCCGGTCTCCCTGAGACAGGACGGGGTCCTCTGCCCGGGAGCGACCACCGACTGTATCTGCGTGGCGATCTCCGCGATATCCGCCGGAGTGCGGTAGTTCACGGTGAGTTCGTGGAGTTTCCACCGGTCACTGACGAACGGGCCGAGTGCGTCCGCCCAGCTGTCCACTCCGGCGGGGCTGCCGGTCTGCGCCGGATCACCGACGAGAGTCATCCACCGGTTCGGGGACCGGCGGAACACCATCCGCCAGGCCATCTCCGACAGCTCCTGGGCCTCGTCGACGATGACGTGACCGAAGGCCCAGGTACGGTCAGCGGCCGCACGCTCAGCGGTGGACATGGTCTCCCGGACACGCTGCCTCTCGGCGAGCTGTTCGGCGTCGATGACGTCGTAGGCCATGAGGATTTCGGCGTCGGTACCGTCGTCGAGGTCCTGGTAGGCGGAACCGGTGAGGATGTCGAGGGCCTCCTGTGCCTCGGCAACCTGCTCCTTCCACTTCTTCCGCTCCGTGGCCTCAGCTTCCTCGGCTCCGGCGATGCCCAGGATCTCCGCCAGCTCGTCGAGGAGCGGGGCGTCAGCCTCCGTCCAGTCGTCGGGGGCCACGGTTCCGTCGCAGCGCAGCAGGGCGTCCCGGGTCAGATCGTCGTAGTCGGACGCTGCGGAGTCCACGGCTTCCCGCGACCCGTAGAGTCCGGCGAGCACCTCTTCGGGGGTCAGCAGTGGCCAGAGTTCGTCCAGGACGTCGAGTAGCTGCTGCTCCGTGCCGAGATCCTCCCTCAGCTGCCGGAGATCGGCGGCGGAGAGGAGGTTCCGGCCCCCCAGAGGGTCCGCGCCGATCTTCTCGGCCATGGCGTCCCTGAGACGGTCGAGTGCACTGTCCCGGAACCTGTCCCTGGCCTGGTTGTGCGGCTTCCTGGACCTGCGGGCGGTGGTACGTGCGGCCCGGGCCATGGCCGGGGTGAGGTACAGGGTCACACCGTCGACAAGGAACTCGACCGGCTCTTCCGGAACCGTCTCCCTGTCACGCACCGCGTTCCTGAGAATGTCCACCATCTCGACGGAACCCTTGACCTCCTGGGAGAGCAGAGGTTCTGCGCTCATGGGTCGGGTCGTGACCCCCGGATAGAGGGTTCCGGGTGTGGCGAGGACGACTCCGGTCTCTCCGAGACTCGGGAGAACCTGGGAGATGTAGTCGAGGAACCGGCGGTTGGGTCCGATGATGAGGACACCGGTCCTCTCCAGCTGTTCGCGCCAGGTGTACAGGAGGTAGGCGGTGCGGTGGAGTGCGACCGCGGTCTTCCCGGTGCCCGGACCACCCTGGACCACGGTGACGCCGCGGTGAGTCTCACGGATGATCCGGTCCTGTTCCGCCACGATCGTGTCCACGATATCGGTCATGTGGCGGGACCTGGCACGGTTCACCGCGTGGAGCAGGGCGCCCTCCCTGGCCACAGATCCTTCGCCCCGGTCGGTGGCGTCGAATCCGGTGTCACCGGACAGTCGTTCGTCGGTGACGTCGGTGACGGTCCGTCCCGAGGTCCGGATGTGACGCCTGACATGCACACCCTCGGGGTGGAGTGTGGTGGCGAGATAGAAGGGCCTGGCCATCGGGGCACGCCAGTCCATGAGAAGGGTCCGCATCTGCTCGTCGTCGGCGTGCAGGCCGATCCGGCCGATGTAGCGGCGGTCAAGGACACTGCCGTCTCCGCCGGGACCGTCGTCGGTCTCCGGATTCTCGGGGTCGTCGTCCTCGACGTCGATGCGTCCGAAGAACAGACCTATCTCTGCGGCGGAGTACTCGGAGAGGCGCCGTGATATCTCGTAGGTCTCGTGGTCGCGTTCCAGCAGTGCCTGGGGGTGGTCGATGTCTGCGGTGCGTCGTTGGACGGCGCGGACACGGTCGGTGAGACGTTGCCGGGCAGAGTCCACGAGCGCCAGCAGTTCGTCGAGCCGGTGCTGTTCCTCAGCTACCCCGGCCGGTGTCTTCTCCGGTGCGGCCGGTCGTGGTGACCCGGGGTCACCAGGGGAGGAGGTGCCGGTGGTGATGGGAGAGTCTTGCAGGTCGGACATGATCTCCTGGTCTGTGTGGGTGTGTTCCGGGGTGTCACCATCCCCGGTCGCGCCACTCGTCCAGGTGTGGACGTTCGGCGCCGAGGGTGGTGTCGTCTCCGTGGCCGGGGTGGACCGCGGTGGTGTCCGGGTATCGGAAGCATCGCGAGGTCACATCACCGAGCAGGAGTCTGAAGTCCTCCGGGGAGGCGGTGTTGCCCACGCCACCGGGGAAGAGACTGTCTCCGGTGAACAGATGGGCGGGACCGTCATCGGTCGGCAGGTACAGGGCCAGCCCGCCGGGGGTGTGTCCGCGCAACAGGACGACCAGCATACCCAGTTCGCTGAGCGCCGGCGACGCCGGGGCGAGGGGTTCTCCGGCGTCGCCCTCCGGTGAACGGGGGTCTCCCCAGGTGCGGTCCGACGGTGAAGGCAGGGCGGGCGCGTCGGGTCCGGCGGAGTGGTGGCGCGCCCCGGTCGCCGCGAGAACCTCCGCAAGCGCCCTGACATGGTCGGAGTGCCGGTGGGTCGTCAGGACGTCGGTGATCGTCACCCCGAGTTGCTCTGCGAGGGAGAGGAGATGGGTGGCGTCATCGGCGGCGTCGATGAGCAGGGCGTCCCCGCCGGCGGTGATGAGGTAGCAGTTGTTGTCCATGTCGCCGACTGTGGTCTTGACGAGGGTGACGGGAATCTCCCCGCCACTCCCGGAGCAGGTCACGGACAGGCTGTGGGCCTCGCGGGGCCCGGAGAGGTGGCTAAAAGTTCCGGTCCCCGGGCGGGCGGTGGCGTCATCTGAGGTGATCATGGTTCCACCCTAAGCGACTGCCGGGACTGCAGTGTCCGGGGAGGACGCCGCACCCGGGAGACGCCGGAGGACTTCCGGTGACGTCAGGGGGGACAGTTGTCGAGTAGGTGTTCGATATCGGGGACGGAAATGACGTAGACTTCACGAAGAACACGACTGCACCGGTCGGTTGAGGGGCTGTGCGAACAGTCACCGCCGCTACCGGAGGCGCGGGGCGGTGCGGACACCCGCAGACACGTCCCGGGCATGACGACGACTGGAAACCGAGAAGATCAGGAGTTCACCGGTGGCTGAGATCCTCACCGTGCGCGGTGCCCGCGAGCACAACCTCAAAGGTGTCGACATTGACCTGCCCCGCGACCGGATGATCGTCTTCACCGGTCTGTCAGGCTCAGGGAAGTCCTCCCTCGCGTTCGACACCATCTTCGCCGAGGGACAACGCCGGTACGTGGAGTCATTGTCCTCCTACGCGCGCCAGTTCCTCGGCCAGATGGACAAGCCGGACGTGGATCTCATCGAGGGCCTGTCCCCGGCGGTGTCGATCGACCAGAAGTCGACGAACCGTAACCCGCGTTCGACGGTCGGCACGATCACCGAGATCCACGACTACCTCCGGCTCCTTTTCGCCAGGACCGGCGTGGCACACTGCCCCGAGTGCGGCGCCAGGATCGAACGACAGACGCCGCAGCAGATCGTCGACCAGGTCCTGGACATGGAGGAGGGGCTGAAGTTCCAGGTGCTCGCGCCGGTGGTCCGGACCCGGAAAGGGGAGTTCGTCGACCTGTTCGAGGATCTTGCCTCCCAGGGGTACGCAAGGGTCCTCGTGGACGGGGACACCTACCGTCTGACTGACCCCCCGCAGCTGGAGAAACAGGTCAAGCATGACATCGACGTCATCGTCGACCGGCTCCAGGTCAAGGCCTCCCAGAAACAGCGGCTCACCGAGTCGGTGGAGACCGCCCTCGGGCTGGCGGACGGCCGGGTCATCATCGATTTCGTGGGGCTCCCGGAGGACGACAGCAACAGGCGGCGGAGATTCTCCGAGAATATGGCCTGCCCCAACGGGCACGCCTTGGCCATCGATGAGCTGGAACCCAGAAGTTTCTCCTTCAACAGTCCCTACGGTGCCTGCCCGGCATGTGACGGTCTCGGCACGAAACTGGAGGTGGACGAGGAGCTGGTCATACCGGACACGGACGCTCCCCTGGTCGGTGCAGTCGCGCCGTGGGCCTCCAGCCCGAACCACAGGTACTTCGACAAACTGTTGACCGCGTTGGCGGACAATCTCGGGATATCTCCGCAGACGAAGTGGTCTGAGCTGGGGAAAAAAGAAAAGAAGGCGGTCCTGGAGGGACATCCGCAGGAGATCACCGTGCGTTACCGGAACCGGTACGGCCGGTCGCGGCAGTATTCGGCACCGTTCGAGGGCGTCCTCCCGTACCTCCACCGCAAGATCGATCAGGCGGAGAGTGAAAACCAGAAGGAGCGGTACCTCGGCTACATGCGCGAGGTTCCGTGCCCGGCATGTGGAGGTACCCGCCTGCGGCCCGAGATCCTGCGGGTCACCGTGGATTCCGCACAGGGGGAGAAGTCGATCGCCGATGTGTCGGCGATGAGCATCGAGGACGCCAGTTCATTCCTCGACAGTCTCACCCTCAACGCCAGGGACGAGATGATCGCCGGGCGGGTGCTCAAGGAGATCCAGGCCAGACTGAGGTTCCTCATCGATGTCGGTCTGAACTACCTGTCGATGTCCCGCGCTGCGGGCACCCTGTCCGGCGGAGAGGCCCAGAGAATCCGGCTCGCCACACAGATCGGTTCGGGGCTGGCCGGGGTGCTCTACGTGCTCGATGAACCGTCGATCGGTCTGCGCCAGCGGGACAACACCCGCCTGATCGCCACTCTGGAACACCTCCGTGACATCGGCAACACCCTGATCGTCGTCGAGCATGACGAGGAGACGATCCGGAACGCTGACTGGCTGGTCGACATCGGCCCCCGCGCCGGCGAATACGGTGGTCATGTCGTCTACCAGGGGAAACCCGCCGGAATTCTGGACTGTGAGGAGTCGATAACCGGGCAGTACCTGTCGGGGCGACGGGTCCTCGCCGTGCCTGACCACCGCAGGGAAGTCGACCCGGAGCGGGTGATCACAGTTCACGGGGCCACCGAGAACAATCTGGCGGACATCACCGTTGATTTCCCCCTCGGCGTCCTGACCTGCGTCACCGGGGTCTCCGGTTCGGGCAAGTCCAGTCTCGTCAACGGTGTGCTGGCCCGGGTGCTGGCCAACCGGCTCAACGGTGCACGTCAGGTCCCCGGCCACCACCGTAAGGTGACGGGGCTGGAGCAGCTCGACAAACTGGTCCGCGTCGACCAGAGTCCCATCGGAAGGACGCCACGGTCCAACCCCGCGACATACACCGGAGTCTTCGACAAGATCCGGGCCCTTTTCGCCGAGACGGCGGAGGCGAAGGTCCGAGGTTACAAGGCCGGAAGGTTCAGCTTCAACGTCAAGGGCGGCCGGTGCGAGGCATGCCACGGTGACGGGACGCTGAAGATCGAGATGAACTTCCTCCCCGACGTCTACGTCCCCTGCGAGGTCTGTCACGGTGCCCGGTACAACCGGGAGACACTCGAGGTCAGGTACAAGGGGAAGACCATCGCGGAGGTCCTCGACATGCCCATCAGCGAGGCCGCCGAATTTTTCGCGCCGGTCACCTCGATTTCCCGGTATCTCGACACCCTCGTCGACGTGGGACTGGGCTATGTCCGGCTGGGGCAGGCGGCGACGACCCTGTCCGGTGGTGAGGCGCAGAGAGTGAAACTTGCTAGTGAGCTGCAGAAGCGGTCCAACGGCAGGACAATCTACATCCTCGACGAGCCGACCACCGGACTGCATTTCGAGGACATCCGCAAGCTCATGCTTGTCATCCAGGGACTGGTTGACAAAGGCAACACCGTCCTGGTCATCGAACACAACCTGGACGTCATCAAGGCGGCGGACTGGGTGATCGACATGGGCCCGGAGGGTGGTGCCGGTGGTGGCACTGTGGTGGCGCAGGGGACACCCGAAGATGTCGCCGGGGTGGAAGACTCCCACACGGGAAGGTACCTGAGGGACCTGCTCCCGGCCCTGCACACCGCCTGAAACCGGATCGACAGGGGACGGGACTCAGATCGGGTTCAGCTCGCCGGTGATGCCGGAGGAGTGTGTTCCTGTTCTGCCCGCCGCCCGCCGCGTTCCCGGAACGCGGCGCAGACGAGGAGTATCAGGCCGCAGAGGATGAATGCCGCCACCTGGATCAGACCGTCGAGTGTGGAGAGATCGAAGAGGACGAGTTTCGCCGTCGCCAGGGCGGTCACCCCCAGGCCGGCGGTGGCGTCCACCCGGGTCAGCAGGTACACCCCGGTGAGCATCCACAGGACGGACACTGTGAGGTGGCCGACCATGAACGATGTTCCGGTGTCGGTGAGGGTGCGTGCGATGAGGGGAAGTGCAGAGGACCCGGCGACAAGCAGAACACCGGCGACGACGGCAGCGGACGTCTGTGTCAGGTGCAGCGGAATCGCCCGGCCGAGTACCAACCCCGCGAGGGGAAGGTAGAGCAGGGCGGGGAGCCACGTGAACTCCCCGACGTAGCCGGCGGCAGGGTCCCAGGCGGGGATCAGGAGGGGGACAGACACGAGGAGTGTCCACACACCGAGGACCCTGTAGAGGGCGGACGGAAGAGGTGGGGTGAACCACATCATCGCCGCAAGCAGAGCAATGAGCAGCAGTGGCCACCAGAACTGCGCGGTACTGACGTAGAGGACCGTCAGTGCCAGCGTGGTCGCCGCTGTCCCTGTGCAGAAACCGGTTCTCATGCTGTCGGCGACAGCAGCGGGAACCTGGGGCAGGGGAGGTGGAGGCCAGCCAGGATACGGTGGGAGCCCCGGCGTCGCGGGGGCGGGAGCAGGAGGGGGAGCCGGCGTACCGACTGCGGGGGCGGGCAGGTAGGCAGGTGGGTGGCCCTGTGCGTTGTCTCGTGAGCGGCCGGGTGTCGGTGCGGGCAGCCGTCCGCTCAGGTCAGCAGGGGCCTGCGAAGGTGGGTAGCCGGGGTAGAAGACGGGAACGCCCGGGGCGCGGCGAGCGGGCCCGACAGGGCGGGCGGGGGCAGTGAGTGCATCCCGGTGGGTGAGCTCCCGGGCGACAGGCACCGCGCAGGTGAGGACGGCGACCCCGAGCGCACACCAGGCTGCGGCCGGAATCCCGCCGGTCCCCCTGCCGACGGGGTCCGGGTCCGGGTACAGCAGCAGGGCGGCGACCGGAACCGCCGAAGCCGGGATCCAGCGCGTGAGGAGAGAAGCGACGACGGCAGTGGACGCCGAACCGTACTTTCCTGTCACCCCGGCCAGTGCGACGACACCGACCCCCGTGATCGCCGCCGCAGTCGTGACAACCGTCGCACCGGTGAGCGAAATACCCAGCGGGGCAGAAGAGATCCCCGTCATGAAGACCACTGCAGCGACGGCATCGACGGCGATCCACGCGCGACGTAGAGCACTTGTCCATCCGGCCAGTCCAAGCAGGAGGAGACCTCCGGCGCCCGCGACGGAGTGACTGCCTTCCAGGGCGATCACGGATGTGAGGATGGTGAGGGACGGGACACCTGCGGCGAGCAGGACGGCGGCGAGCCACTGACGGTCCCACACGCGGGCGATTCCGAGTGCCAGAACGGCAGCTGCTGTCGTCAACGAAGCGGCGGTACCTGTGCTGAACCACTGGAGCCCGAGGGCCATGATCATGATGACCGCGTAGAGCCCCAGCACACCGGCGGTCAGCACGGCAGGGGCCACGGGGCCCTGCGGAGCCCTGACGTGGACTGCGAGGGCGGCACCGGTGAGTGTCAGTGACAGAACCGTGGCCATGACCACGGCGACATCTGCCTCGATCCACTGCTGGTCGACTGCCTGGACAGTGAGGAAAACCAGGCCGATCACGAGAAAGGTCGCGCCCAGCCAGGAGATGGCCCCGGTGACGGCGTCTCTGGTGGCAGGGGGCTCGGGCGGAGATCCGGGTTCTCTGTCACGATCTCTGTCCCCGGGCCCCCCGGGCCGTCCCCAGGTGCCGTCGTTTGAGTTCATGAGGCAAAGTTACCTGAAAGACAGGTAAGCGGTCCATGGTCCGTCGTGTCGTCCCGCCCACACCGTCCATGCGGGGGAAGTCGGGGAGACGGGGGCGGTTTGGTCTGTCCTGATACGGCTGCTACACTCCTGGTTACTACCGCCTGTCATCTCTGGCAGGCTGCAAGTGGAGCATCTCCCACCTGGAACCGCCGCGAGGAAGGGTCCGGGTCATATCAGCTGTTGCTCCGTCGTCTGTGGTGGACGGCGGACCACAACTGTCTGACGTGCGGCGTCGATGACACCGTGGGGGATCCATGGGGACGTGTCACGTCCGCACACACTCGCAGTACGCGGTACACGTTTCTACCACTGCTACTGAGGAGTTCTCATCAGCGCTCAAGCTCGCATCAACGACCGGATTCGCGTTCCCGAGGTTCGGCTCGTCGGACCGGGTGGCGAACAGGTCGGTATCGTCCGAATCGACGATGCACGCAAGCTGGCCTATGACGCCGACCTTGACCTCGTCGAAGTTGCCCCGAACGCCAAGCCGCCCGTGTGCAAGATCATGGACTACGGCAAGTTCAAGTACGAACAGGACCAGAAGGCCCGCGAGGCCCGCAAGAACCAGCAGCAGACCGTGGTCAAGGAACAGAAGTTCCGCCCGAAGATCAGCGACAACGACTACGAGACCAAGAAGGGTAACGTCGTCAGGTTCCTGGAGAAGGGGTCCAAGGTCAAGGTGACCATCATGTTCCGTGGTCGGGAGCAGTCCCGTCCGGAACTCGGTTTCCGGCTGCTGGAACGTCTGGCCGAGGACGTCAAGGACTACGGCGTCATCGAGACCCGAGCAAAGCAGGACGGACGCAACATGACGATGGTGCTGGGCCCGGTCCGCAAGGGCAAGAAGTAGCCTTCCGCCACGCCACCCGTGCCCAACGGTACGGGCGCAACGAGAATTTAAGGATCCACGATGAAGCAGAAGACCCACAAGGGCACCGCCAAGCGCATCAAGGTCACCGGTTCCGGCAAGCTCCGTCGCGAGCAGGCCAACCGCCGCCACCTTCTCGAGGGCAAGCCCTCCACCCGCACCCGTCGCCTGAAGGGCACCACCGACGTGTCCGGTGACGACACCAAGCGCATCAAGCGACTTCTGGGCAAGGCCTGAGAGCGCCTGCACCCCCTGAACCCGACTACCGTCAATTAGTTTGTAAAGGACGTCCATCATGGCACGTGTCAAGCGCTCTGTGAACGCTAAGAAGAAGCGCCGCGAAATCCTCAACGAGGCTTCCGGCTACCGGGGCCAGCGTTCCCGCCTCTACCGCAAGGCCAAGGAGCAGGTCCTCCACTCGAAGACCTACGCCTTCCGCGACCGTCGCGCCCGCAAGGGTGAATTCCGTAAGCTCTGGATCCAGCGCATCAACGCCGCCGCCCGGGCCAACGACATCACCTACAACCGTCTCATCCAGGGTCTGCGACTCGCCGGCATCGAAGTTGACCGGAAGAACCTTGCGGAGCTCGCAGTCTCCGACGAGGCCGCTTTCGCCGCTCTCGTCGCCGCCGCGAAGGCAGCCCTCCCCGAGGACGTCAACGCTGCAGTCGCCAAGTAGCGACTCAGGGACGTCCGCACCCGGACGCCACGCCCGACCGCACCGGCCGTTCCCACGGGCGGTGCGGTTTCCGCGTCCGGGGGCCCGATAGACTCGAGCACATGACCGACAGCCCGTCCTCACCCTCGTCCGCGACCCGCCCTCCGGTTCCGGGGTTCCCGGCGTCCCCCCTCTGCCGGGACTGGCGCAGCCGCACCGGTGACGAACCGTTCACGGAGCGCACCCCCCGGATCGTCTCCGCAGCCAAGCTCCACCGGGCGGCGGCACGCCGGAAGGCCGGAAGGTTCCTCGCCGAGGGGTCGAATGCCGTGACCTCGGCCCTGAGCTACGGAACAGTGGTCGAGGTCTTCGCCACGGAAGACGCACTCGCGTCCTTCGGGGAGGAACTCGACAGCTTCGAGGGCGACGGAGACGGAGGCGTCCGCGTGCATCTCATCACGGACCGGGCAGCCCACGCCCTCAGCGAGTCGGTGACAACCACCGGCCTGTTCGCACTGTGTGCGTCACAGCTTGTCGACCTCGGGGAGGTCCTGGACCGCGGCGACCGGGCCGGTGACGGGAGCGTCCTCGCGGTCGCGGTGGAGACATCCGAGCCGGGGAACGCAGGTGCCCTCATCCGGGTCGCGGACGCCACCGGTGCCGTGGGCGTCATTTTCGCGGGGGAGACCGTGGACCCGCAGGGGGGTAAGGCGGTCCGGTCATCGGCGGGCTCCCTCTTCCACCTTCCTGTGGCGAGGTCCACCGGTGTGCCGGAAGTCATCGACAGGCTCCACGACCACGGTTACCTGGTCCTGGCGACCTCGGGGGACGGCGATGTGACCCTGGACGAGGCTTCGGTTTCGACGGACGGCGCGCAGCCTCTTCTCCGGCAGAAGATCGCCTGGCTGTTCGGCAACGAGGCCCACGGTCTGGGGCACTGGCAGGACCTGGCAGACATCCGGGTGCAGATCCCCATGCACGGCCGGGCAGAGTCCTTCAACCTCGTCACCGCCGCGGTTGTCTGTCTCTACGAGACCGGACGTGTCGCCCGGGTGTGAACGGCCGGCCTCCGGGTTGCTAGGATTGTCTTCCGGCTGTTGACCATTTTCAAGGACTATCGACGAGCGTGAGGTGCAGCAGGTGGCTGACGGGGTAGACATGAGCGAAGCAGGCCTGGCGGCCGCAGCGGACGTGGCGGTCCAGGCATTCGCCGGGGCGACCGACCTGGACCAGCTTCCTGAACTGCGGCGGGCACACCTGGGGGACGACGCACCCGTGCCGGCGGCGCGCCGCAGTCTCGGCAGTCTGCCCAAAGAGGAGAGGAAGGACGCGGGAAGGCTGGTCAACCAGGCCCGCGGCCGGATCGAGAAAGCCTACAACCAGGCGAAGATCCGCCTCGAGGAGAAGCGCAACGCCGAAGTGCTCGCAGCGGAGCGCATCGACGTGACGATGCCGACGACCCGTGGTCAGCGGGGCGCCCAGCATCCGATCACGATCCTCTCGGAGCAGATCGCCGACATCTTCACCGGGATGGGCTGGGAGATCGCCGACGGACCGGAGATCGAGGCTGAGTACTACAACTTCGATTCCCTCAACTTCCTGCCGGACCACCCGGCGCGTACGCTCCAGGACACTTTCCATGTCGCACCGGAGAACTCCCGTCAGGTCCTCCGCACCCACACTTCACCGGTGCAGATGCGGACCATGCTCTCCCGTGAGGTGCCCATCTACATCGCGTGCCCCGGCAGGGTCTTCCGCACCGATGAACTGGACGCCACCCACACCCCGGTCTTCCACCAGGTCGAGGGTCTGGCCGTCGACCGGGGGCTCACCATGGCCCATCTGAAAGGCACCCTGGACCACCTCGCCCGAGTGCTGTTCGGTGAGGACGCCAGGACCCGTATCCGGCCCAACTACTTCCCGTTCACCGAGCCCTCGGCTGAGGTTGACGTGTGGTTCCCCGACAAGAAGGGGGGAGCTGGTTGGATTGAATGGGGTGGTTGCGGAATGGTCAACCCGAATGTCCTCACCGCAGCGGGAATTGACCCGGAGGAGTACTCCGGGTTCGCGTTCGGGATGGGCATCGAGCGCACCCTGCAGTTCCGTAACGGGCTTCCGGACATGCGTGACATGGTGGAAGGTGACGTGAGGTTCACCGAGCCTTTCGGCATACGGGGCTGAGAGGCGGTCTCCTCCCTGACCGCCCCTCCACCGCCATCCACCTCCCGTTGTTCCCCGACTGTTTTTCTCCCGCCCCTTCCCCCATTTCTCAAGGAACCGAGTAACACCCCATGCTGATTTCCCAGGACTGGCTCACCCGTCTGCTCCGGACCTCCACCGCGCCTTTCTCCGTCACGAGCGAGGAGATGGACGCCGGATTCGTCCGGGTCGGTTTCGAGACCGAGGGTTTCAGGCACATCGAGAGATCCACCGGGCCCGTCGTCTTCGGCAGGGTCGTGGACTTCGAGGAGCTGGAAGGTTTCAAGAAGCCGATCCGGTACTGCGAGGTCGACGTCGCTGACGCGAACGGTACCGGCGAGCCGCAGCACATCATCTGCGGTGCGAGGAACTTCCGGAAGGGGGACACTGTCGTGGTGTCCCTGCCGGGGGCTGTACTGCCGGGTGGTTTCGAGATCGCGGCCAGGAAGACCTACGGCAAGGTGTCCGAGGGGATGATGTGCTCTGCCGCGGAGCTGGGGCTGGCCTCGGTGCAGACGGCGGGGATCATCGCTCTGCGGGGTGCGGAGGCCGCTGACCCCCGGATCGTGGTCGGGCAGGACGCCCGGGGCTTCCTCGGTCTCGATGACACGGTGTTCGAGGTCAACATCACCCCGGACCGGGGATATGCGCTGTCCGCCCGTGGGCTCGCCAGGGAGCTTGCCAGCTCTTTCGGCCTGACCTACCGGGATCCGGCCCTGGATCCGGCGGCGGCGGCACTGCCGACAGATCTTCTCGCGGGACTGCCGTCGTCGTCGGCCCCCGGTGCCCTTCCTGCCGTGACGGTGGACCCGGACACGAAGGCGTCGCGGTTCGGCATCCGTGGGGTCACGGGCATCGATCCGACGGTGGAGTCCCCGTACTGGATGCAGCGTGAACTGCTCCTGTGCGGTCAGCGTCCGGTCAATGCAGCCACCGACGTCACCAACTACGTGATGTTCCTCCTCGGGCAGCCCATGCACGCGTTCGACGCCGGGCGGATCACCGGTGACCTCCACCTCCGTCGTGCCGCGGCGGGAGAGAAGCTCACCACCCTGGACGGGGTGGAGCGGACCTTGTCGCAGGAGGATGTCGTCATCTGCGACGCGACCGGTATCCAGTCGCTCGCCGGTGTGATGGGAGGGTCCACCTCGGAGATCACACCGGACACCACCGACGTCTACTTCGAGGCCGCGCACTTCGACCAGATCACCGTGGCGAGGACGTCACGGCGTCACAGGCTGTCGTCGGAGGCGTCCCGCAGGTTCGAGCGCGGGACTGATCCCGCCACGGTGGAGGCTGCACTGGATTTCGCGGTCGCCCTGCTCAGCCGTATCGCCGGCGGGACGGTGATGCCCGGGTCGACGATCGTCGGCGGTGTTCCGGAGATGCCCGTCATTGCGATGCACACCTCGGCACCCGGACGGACCGCGGGGATGGTCTACCCCTCCGGCACCACGGTCGGGCGTCTCACCGAAGTCGGCTGCTCCGTGACCGCCACCGGCGAGCGGGACTCCAACGGTGCGATGGCGATCGAGGTGACGCCCCCGACGTGGAGACCCGATCTGACGATGCCGGCGGACCTGGTCGAGGAGGTCCTCCGGCTGGAGGGGCTCGGCAAGATTCCTTCTGTGATCCCCACGGCCCCTGCGGGCAGGGGACTGACCCCCAGGCAGAGGATGCGCCGGGCGGTCGGGCATGCCCTGGCGTGGAACGGCTGGCTGGAGATCCTTCCGGGGCCCTTCATCCCCGACAACACCTTCGACGTGTGGGGGTTGGACGCCGATGACCCCCGCCGCAACGCGGTACGGGTCCTCAATCCCCTGGAGAGCGACGTCTCAACCATCGGGACGACTCTTCTGCCGTCGATGATCGACTCGCTGCGCCGTAACATCACCCGGGGACAGAAGGACCTCGGACTGTTCGGTGTGGAGCAGGTGACTCTGCCCACGGAGACCTCGGGTGTGTCTCCGATGCCGTCGACGTCGGGTCGTCCGTCCGAGGAGGAGATCGCGGCCCTGGCGGCGTCCCTTCCCCGGCAGCCGTTGCACGTGTCCGTCATCGCCGCCGGGGCCCGTGAACTCCAGGGAACCTGGGGCCCGGCCCGGCCCTACACCGCTGCGGACGCCTTTGAAGCGGCCAGGGTCATCGGCCGGGCGGCAGGGGTCGACGTCAGTCTGCGCAATGCCGCGTACCTGCCGTGGCATCCCGGTCGGTGCGCCGAGATCCTTGTCGAGGGCGATGACGGTCCCGTGGTCGTCGGACATGCCGGTGAGCTGCATCCCCAGGTGTGTGAACGGGCGGATCTTCCGCCGCGGACTGTCGCGCTGGAGATCGACCTGGATGCCGTACCTACACGTCCCCGGTTCCCCCGGCCGGTTCTGTCACCGTTCCCTGCCCTCTACCAGGATGTCGCGGTGGTCGTCGACGAGACGACTCCGGCGGCAGATGTGGAGGCTGCTCTGGTGGAAGGCGCGGGAAGCCTGCTCGAGTCCCTCAGGCTGTTCGACGAGTACCGTTCCGACACCCTCGGTGAGGGTAAGAGGTCGTTGACCTATTCGCTGCGGTTCCGGGCGCCGGACCGGACCCTTACCGAGGACGAGGCGTCCAGGGCGAGGGAGGCAGCTGTCGCCTCGGCGGCGCAGAAGGTCGGCGCGGTACTGCGGGCCTGACCCGCAGATTGCATAAAACTCGGAATAGTGCATAACTTGCGCTCTGCGGCCGCCGGGGGCATACTGACACGATGATTTCGATCGCAGTGGCCGGCGCCAGCGGATACGCCGGCGGAGAGGCACTCCGCCTGCTCCTCAGTCACCCCGGGTACAACCGGGACTTCACCATCGGAGCACTCACCGGGGCATCGAACTCCGGGGAACGCTTCGGTTCCCTGGTCCCCGGACTTCCGCAGCTCGCGGACCGCATCGTCGGAGACACGACCGCCGAAGTGCTGGCCGACCATGATGTCGCCGTCCTCGCACTTCCGCACGGGGTCTCCTCCTCCCTCGATCTGGGGGACACGAAGGTCCTCGACTGCGGGGCAGACCGCAGACTGGTCTCCAGGGAGGACTGGGACGCCTACTACGGCGGTCCCTGGCCGGGCAGCTGGCCCTACGGGATCCCCGAGCTTCCCGGTAACAGGGACATCCTGGCCCGCGCGACCGGCGTCGCCGTGCCCGGATGCTTCCCCACCGGGGCGACACTCGCGCTGCTGCCCGCCATGCACGCCGGACTGATGAGCCCGGCGGTCTCGGTCGTCTCCGTCACCGGCGTGACAGGGGCGGGAAAGAAGGCGACCGTGAGCATGCTCGGCGGCGAGACCATGTCCAACCTGCGGGCCTACAAGGTCGGCACCCACCGCCACACCCCCGAGATGGCGCAGAACATCCGTCGGGTGCTTCCCGAAGGCATGCACAGCGGTGACGTCCACGTGACCTTCACCCCGGTCCTCGCCCCCCTGCGACGGGGAATCCTCACCACCGTCACCGCCCGGGCACGCGGCACCGCCGCGGAGATCCGCGAAGCCTACCGGGACTTCTGCGCGGCCGAACCCTTCCTGCTGCTGCTCCCGGAGGGAGAGCAGCCGGAGGTCCGTAACGTGGTCGGGACGAACATGTGCCACCTGCAGGTCACCGTCACCGACGGGGTGGTGGTGGCCACCAGTGCGATCGACAACCTCACCAAGGGGACCGCGGGAGCTGCAGTGCAGTGCCTCAACATCATGCAGGGCTGGGACGAGACCGCAGGTCTTCCCATGTCAGGTCTGTGACCGGACAGGTGACCGACATGACAACCGCAACAGACGGAGCAGAGACAATGACAGAACAGACCACCGGAGTGACCGCAGCGTCGGGATTCCGGGCAGCAGCGACGACCGCGGGAATCAAGCCGTCCGGTAAACCGGACCTGGCCCTGGTCGTCAACGAAGGGCCCGAGTACACCGCAGCTGCAGTGTTCACCCGGAACAAGGTCTTCGCCTCACCGGTGAAGTACACCCGCGCGCACAACGACGGCACCTTCCGTGCCGTGATCCTCAATTCGGGCAACGCCAACGCCTGCAACGGTGCACAGGGTGACCGTGACGCCGAAGCCACCGCCGCGGCGGTGGGGGAGGCGCTCGGCGTCCCGGCGTCCGAGGTCGCGGTGTGTTCCACAGGTCTCATCGGAGACACACTCCCGATGGACAAGCTGCTGGCCGGGGTCGCCACGGTCACCACCGCGGTGAAGGAACCTTCGGCGGGTTCCCGGGAGGCGGGTCTTGCGGCGGCGACCGCGATCATGACCACTGACACTATCGTCAAGCAGGCGGTGTACCACGGTGACGGCTGGACGCTGGGAGGCATGGGCAAGGGTGTGGGCATGATGGCCCCGTCCCTGGCCACCATGCTGGTGGTGCTCACCACCGATGCGCATGTCGATGATCCGGCGCCCTACCTCAGCTCGGCGGCAGAGGTCACCTTCGACTGCATCGACATCGACGGTTCCACGTCCACGAATGACACCGTGATCCTCATGGCCAACGGGGCGTCGGGGGTCACCCCGTCGGAGGGGGAGTTCCGGGACGCGGTCCATCAGGTCTGCCTCGATCTCGCCCGCCAGCTCCAGGGGGACGCCGAGGGCGTGACCAAGCGCGTCACCGTGACCGTCACCGGCACAGCCACCGACGGGGACGCCAAGACAGCGGCACGTGTCCTGGGTCGTGACAACCTCTTCAAGTGCGCCATGTTCGGTTCGGACCCGAACTGGGGGAGGACGCTCGCAGCCGTGGGCATGGCCCCGGTGCCCATGGACGCGGAGAAGATCTCCGTCAGCTTCAACGGGCACCCCGTCTGCGTCGACGCCACCGGTGCACCGGGGGCACGTGACGTAGACCTCTCAGGACCGGACATCGACGTCCACGTGGACCTGGGCACAGGAGGTCCGGGGCATGCCACGGTCTGGACCACGGACCTCTCCCACGAGTACGTCCACATCAATTCCGCGTACAGCTCCTGAGCGGAAGGACAGGACCCCATGACTGAAACCGCACCAGAGAAGGTCGTCTACCGCGGCGTCACCGAGCTTTCGCCGGCGATCCGCGCAGACGTCCTCGCCGAAGCTCTGCCCTGGCTGCTGCACTACCGCGGGAAGATCGTCGTCGTGAAGTACGGCGGAAATGCGATGGTGGACGACGACCTCAAGGCCGCCTTCGCCGCCGACATGGCGTTTCTCCGCACCGTGGGCGCACACCCCATTGTCGTCCACGGCGGTGGACCCCAGATCACCGAAATGCTCGACAAGGTCGGGCTCGAGGGCCGGTTCATCGGGGGGCTGCGCTACACGACCCCGGAGACCATGGAGTACGTCCGCATGGTCCTGTTCGGGAAGGTCGGCCGTGAACTGGTCAACCTGATCAACCAGCACGGTCCTTTCGCTGTCGGCACCTCGGGTGAGGACGCCGGGCTCTTCACCGCGGTGAAGAAGAACGTCGTCGTCGACGGCGAGGAGATCGACCTCGGCCGGGTGGGGGACATCGCGCAGGTGGACGCCACAGCGCTGATGGACCTCATCGACGCCGGCCGGATCCCGGTCGTCGCACCGTTCGCCCCCGACGAAGACGGCAACGTGTACAACATCAACGCCGACACCGCGGCCGGTGCCCTTGCCGCCGCCGTCGGTGCCGAAAGGCTCGTCATCCTCACCAATGTCGAGGGGCTGTACACGGACTGGCCGGACAGGGGGTCACTGGTCTCGCGTATCGCGCCTGCTGAACTGGAGAAGATCCTCCCCGGTCTCGACGCCGGCATGATCCCCAAGATGGAGGCCTGCCTGTCCGCGGTGCGCACCGGTGTCTCCGCCGCCCACGTCATCGACGGACGTGAACGGCATTCCGTGATACTCGAACTCATGACTGAAGGCGGTATCGGAACGATGATCGCCCCTGACGACTGGGAGTCGCCCAATGCCTGACAACCGGACAAATGACTGGAAGACAGCCTGGGAGGCCGCGGTCATGCCGACCTACGGCACCCCGGCGATCGAACTTGTCTCGGGAAAGGGGTCCCGGGTCACGGATTCCGAGGGAAGAGAGTACATCGACCTGCTCGCCGGTATCGCCGTCAACGCCCTCGGTCACGCGCACCCCGCGGTGGTCAGGGCGGTGTCGGAGCAGATCGCGACCCTCGGCCACACCTCCAACATTTTCGCGCACCCCCAGGTCATCGCCCTGGCCAACAAGCTCCGCGGGCTCATCTCCCCGGACGCCCACGTGTTCTTCTCGAACTCCGGAGCGGAGGCCAACGAGGCTGCGTTCAAGACCGCCCGCCTGACCGGCAGGTCACGGATCCTCGCCGCCGAGCACGGTTTCCACGGCCGGACCATGGGATCACTGGCGATGACGGGGCAGCCCGGTAAGCGGGCCCCGTTCGAGCCCATGCCGGCCGGAGTGGAGTTCTACCCCTACGGTGACCTGGACGCCCTGCGCGAGCTCATCCTCGTCGCCCCGGACGACACCGCCGCGGTCATCCTCGAGTCCGTGCAGGGGGAGACCGGTGTGGTACCGGCCCCGGACGGGTTCCTCACCGGGGTCCGCGAACTCTGCGACGAGTTCGGCGTCCTCATGATCGTCGACGAGGTCCAGGCCGGCATGGGCAGGACCGGCCGGTGGTTCGGCTACCAGGTCGAGGACGTCCTCCCGGATGTCGTCACCCTGGCCAAGGGGCTCGGCGGTGGTCTCCCGATCGGAGCCTGTGTCGCCGCCACACCCGCCGGCCAGCTGCTGTCGGCGGGCCAGCACGGGTCCACGTTCGGCGGTAACCCGGTCTCCTGCGCCGCCGGCAATGCCGTGATCGACACCGTCATCGCGGAGAACATCCTCGACAACGTCAACCGGCAGGGGGAGTACCTGCGCACCGCCCTCGGCGACCTGGACGCCGTGGACCATGTCCGCGGACGTGGCCTGATGCTGGGGGTGGTCCTGAGGGAACCTCGCCCGGGTTTCACGGCCCGTGCACTGGAGGCAGGTCTCCTGCTCAACCAGCCGGCGGAGGATGTCCTCCGGCTCGTCCCGCCCCTGAACATCACCGACACCGACGTCCGTGAGGCCGTCGCCGTACTCAAGGAGCTGCTCAAGTGAACTCCCCCGTGGAATCCGCGCCCCACCACATCTTCGCCGACGATTCCTTGTCCGTCGCGGAACAGGCAGAGGTCCTGGAACTGGGCCTGGAGATGAAGCGCAACCCGATCCGGAAGAGCCTGGAGAACAGGTCGGTGGCGATCCTGTTCGACAAGACCTCCACCCGTACCCGTTTCTCCTTCGACGTCGGCGTCCACCAGCTCGGAGGGCACCCCATTGTCGTGGACTCCGGCAAGTCCCAGATGGGCAAGAAAGAGTCCTACCAGGACACCGGAGCGGTGCTGTCACGGTTCGTCGACGCGGTGGTCTGGCGCACCGGTGCCCACCAGAACCTCCACGACATGGCGGAGACCGCCACAGTTCCGATCGTGAATGCCCTGTGCGACGACTTCCACCCCTGCCAGATCCTCGCCGACCTCCTGACGATCAAGGAGAAGAAGGGGGACCTGCGCGGTGTGAAGGCGGTGTACCTGGGTGACGGCGCCAACAACATGGCGAACTCCTACATGCTCGGCTTCACCACCGCCGGGGTCGACATCACCATCGCCGCCCCGGAGGGTTTCCAGCCGGAGCAGCGGTTCATCGACCGGGCGAAGCTCCGCGCCGACGAGACCGGTGCGACCCTGCGGGTCATCGGGGAACCGGATGTCACCGGGGCAGATGTCGTCATCACCGACACGTGGGTGTCGATGGGGATGGACGCCGACCGTGACACCACCGCCCTGCGCCGCTTTCAGGTGGACGAGGCACTGATGTCCAACGCCGCCCCGGACGCGGTGTTCATGCACTGTCTGCCCGCCTACCGTGGATCAGAGGTCACCGCCGGCGTCATCGACGGACCCCGGTCCGTGGTCTTCGACGAAGCGGAGAACCGGCTGCACGCACAGAAGGCACTGCTCGAATGGCTGTTCCGCTGACCCGTTCCGCGCGGCAGGACCTCATCGCCAGGTTGATCGAGACCCACCGCATCCCCAGCCAGCGACACCTCCTTGAACGCCTCGAGGCGGAGGGGGTGGAGACGACCCAGGCGACGCTGTCCCGTGACCTGGTCGACCTCGGGGCGAGGAAGGTCCGCTCCGGTGGCCGCGCCTTCTACGCCCTGGGTCCACAGGAGAGCGAGTTCACCGCCGATGTTCCCGCGAAGCTGCGCCGGGTGCTCGGAGAGCTTCTCGTCGGTACGGACTGGTCCGGGAACACCGCTGTCCTGAGGACACCTCCGGGTGCCGCCCAGTACCTGGCCAGTGTCGTCGACAGGTCCGCGCTCCCCGAGGTCGTCGGTACGCTGGCGGGCGACGACACGGTCTTCGTGCTCGCCAGGGAGCCGGCCGACGGCAGACGGCTGGCTGAACGACTGTCCCACCTTGCCCGGCCTCCTGCCGACCGTCCCTCCGGGGACCGGCCCTCCGGAAACCGGTCCGGCCCCACTCTGTAGAATTCCCCCGACAGAACATCCCTGAAAGGATCACGAAGATCATGACCGACCGCGTCGTACTCGCGTATTCCGGTGGCCTCGACACCACCGTCGCCATCCCCTACCTCAAGAAGATGACCGGTGGTGAGGTCGTCGCGGTCTCCATCGACCTCGGCCAGGGCGGCGAGGACATGGAGTCCGTGCGTCAGCGGGCCCTCGGCGCCGGTGCCGTCGAAGCCGTCGTCGTCGACGCACGCGACGAGTTCGCCGACAACTACTGCCTGCCCACCATCAAGGCCAACGGCATGTACATGAAGCAGTACCCGCTGGTCTCCGCCATTTCACGGCCGCTGATCGTCAAGCACCTCGTCGAGGCAGCCAAGGAGCACGGCGGCACCCACGTCGCCCACGGCTGCACCGGCAAGGGCAATGACCAGGTCCGGTTCGAGGTCGGATTCATGGACAACGCCCCCGACCTGAAGATCATCGCACCGGCCCGCGACTACGCGTGGACCCGCGACAAGGCCATCGCCTTCGCCGAGGAGAACAACGTCCCGATCGAGCAGTCGGCGTCCTCCCCGTTCTCCATCGACCAGAACGTCTGGGGCCGTGCCATCGAGACCGGCTACCTCGAGGACCTGTGGAACGCTCCGACGAAGGACATCTACGCCTACACGGAGGAGCCCTCCCTGGGCCAGGCCCCCGACGAGGTCGTGATCTCCTTCAGGGCCGGCAGGCCGGTGGCCATTGACGGACGTGAGGTCACAGTCCTCCAGGCCATCGAGGAGCTCAACCGCAGGGCGGGGGCACAGGGTGTCGGGCGCCTCGACATGGTCGAGGACCGGCTGGTCGGCATCAAGTCCCGTGAGATCTACGAGGCACCCGGTGCGATCACCCTCATCACCGCCCATGAGGCGCTGGAGGACGTGACCCTTGAACGGGAGCTCGCCCGGTACAAGCGGGGCGTGGACGCGGAGTGGTCCAACCAGGTCTACGACGGTCTCTGGTTTTCCCCGCTGAAGCGTTCGCTGGACGCCTTCATCGAGTCCACCCAGGAGCACGTCACCGGTGACATCCGTCTGGTCCTCCACAACGGTTCGATCCAGGTCAACGGCCGGCGTTCGGAGGAGTCCCTGTACGACTTCAACCTCGCCACCTACGACACCGGTGACACCTTCGACCAGACCCTGTCCAAGGGCTTCGTGCAGCTTCACGGCCTGTCCTCGAAGATCGCGAACTCCCGCGACCGTCGCTTCAGCAAGTAAGGGAGCGGGACGGCAACATGACGGAGATCCAGAAGCACGCCACCAACCAGGGGGCCCTCTGGGGCGGCCGGTTCGCCGGCGGTCCCGCCGAGGCCATGGCGGCCCTGAGCAGGTCGACCCAGTTTGACTGGGTGCTCGCCCCGTACGATGTGCTGGCCTCGAAGGCGCACGCCAGGGTGCTGCACCGGGCCGGTCTGCTCACTGACGAGGACCTCGCGACGATGCTCGACGGGCTCACCCGCCTGGGTGAGGACGTGGCTTCCGGTGCTTTCGTCCCCGACCCGGATGACGAGGACGTCCACGGTGCAATGGAACGCGGACTGATCGAGAGGGTCGGGCCGGAGGTCGGCGGCCGACTGCGGGCCGGTCGGTCACGCAACGACCAGGTCGCCACGTTGTTCCGGATGTGGGTCCGGGACGCGGTCCGGGAAGTGACCGACGGGGTGCTCGACGTGGTCGACGCCCTGGTGTCGCAGGCCAGGTCGCACCCGGACACGATCATGCCGGGAAAGACCCACTTCCAGGCGGCGCAGCCGGTGCTGCTCGCGCATCAGCTGCTGGCTCACGCCCAGCCCCTGCTGCGTGACGTGCAACGGTTCCGGGATCTGGACCGTCGGCTGGCGGTGTCACCCTACGGTTCCGGTGCACTGGCGGGTTCCTCTCTCGCGCTCGACCCGGAGGCCATCGCCGCTGAGCTGGGCTTCGACTCCGCCGCCGACAATTCGATTGACGCGACGAGTTCCCGGGACTTCGCCGCGGAGACTTCCTATGTTCTCGCGCAGGTGGCCATCGACCTGTCCCGTCTCGCCGAGGAGATCATCGCCTGGGCGACCCCCGAGTTCGGGTACGTGACACTGGCGGACGAGTGGTCGACCGGATCGTCGATCATGCCGCAGAAGAAGAACCCCGATGTCGCCGAACTGATGAGGGGCAAGACCGGCCGGCTCATCGGCGACCACACGGGGCTGCTGGCCACCCTGAAGGCCCTGCCGTTGGCGTATGACCGTGATCTTCAGGAGGACAAGGAGCCGATTCTCGACGCCGTGACACAGCTGCACCTCCTGCTGCCTGCGATGAGCGGCCTGGTCTCAACCCTCACCTTCCACCCTGAGCGTCTGCGTGAGCTGGCCCCGGCCGGCTACACGCTGGCCACCGATCTGGCCGAGTGGATGGTCCGTCAGGGGGTGCCGTTCCGCGAGGCGCACGAGGCCTCGGGGCAGTGTGTCCGCATCGCCGAGACCAGGGGGGTCGGTCTGGCGGATCTCACGGACGAGGAGCTCGCAGGGGTGGATCCGCGGCTGACGCCCGAGGTCCGCTCCGTGCTCACTGTCGAGGGCGCGGTGGCGTCCCGGTCGACCCGCGGGGGGACCGCCGGTGTGAGGGTCGCCGAGCAGCTCGGCCGTGTCGTGGACGCGGTGGCGCAGGGTCGGCGGTGGGCGGCTGCGCCGTTGCGGTGACAGTGCCGCCTGCCCGGCTGGCTCGGTGATCCGCCGGCCTGCCGGACAGGTGGTGGGACCGGTGGTCAGCTGCGCGCCGGCGAGCGGATAGACTTGCCGTCATGATCGATCCCCGTCTTCTTGAGATTCTCGTGTGCCCCCAGGACAAGAAGCCCCTGGAGGAGCACGGGGACTATCTGGTCAATCCCCGCCTCAACGTGGCGTATCCCGTGCAGGACGGTATCCCCGTCCTGCTCGCCGATGAAGCAGTCGCATGGCCGGTATCTCAGGAAGGACAGCAGTGAACGACCACGGTACGAACATCATCGATGAGCTCGAGTGGCGGGGGCTCATCGCACAGTCCACGGACAGGGACGCCCTGCGCGGGCAGCTCGCCACCCCGACCACGGCCTACGTGGGGTTCGACCCGACGGGTCCTTCACTGCACGCGGGGCACCTTGTTCCGCTGCTGATGCTCGCGAGGCTGCAGCGTGCCGGACACACCCCGATCCTGTTGGCGGGTGGGGCGACCGGCATGATCGGTGATCCGCGTGATGTCGGTGAGCGGTCGATGCTCTCGGCGGAGACGGTGGCGGACAATGTTGAGCGCATCAGGGGACAGCTGGCGTCATTCGTGTCCTTCGAGGGGGACAATGCGGCTGTCATGGTCAACAACATGGACTGGACCGGGTCCATGTCGGTCGTGGATTTCCTCCGGGACGTGGGGAAGAACTTCAGCCTGAACACCATGCTGTCGCGGGACACCGTCAAGCGTCGGCTGGAAGGTGACGGTATCTCCTACACGGAGTTCTCCTACATGCTGCTGCAGGCCAACGACTACGTCCAGCTCCGCAGGAGTTTTGACTGCCGTCTCCAGATCGGCGGTTCGGACCAGTGGGGCAACATCGTCTCCGGGGTGGACCTGAACCGGCGGGTGGACGGCGAGACCGTCCACGGACTGACTGTCCCCCTGGTCACCGATTCGGAGGGACGGAAGTTCGGCAAGTCCACCGGAGGCGGCAAGCTCTGGCTCGATCCGGAGTTGACCAGCCCCTACAGCTGGTACCAGTACTTCCTCAACGCCGCCGACGCCGATGTCATCCGCTACCTGCGGTGGTTCACCTTCCTCGGCAGAGAGGAACTGGACCGTCTCGCGGTGGAGGTCGACGAGCGGCCGTTCCGTCGCGAGGCGCAGCGGACCCTGGCCCGGGAGATGACCGCGCTGGTCCACGGTGAGGACGCGGTGAAGAAGGTCGAGAAGGCCTCTGAGGCGTTGTTCGGCAAGGGGGACCTGGCCGATCTCGACGAGAAGACCCTGTCCTCGGCGCTGGCGGAGACGGAGATCGTCGAGGTGGGTGAGGACGCCACGATTCTTGACCTGCTGGTCGAGGTGGGCCTGGAGAAGACCAGGGGAGCGGCACGTCGCACGGTGTCCGAGGGCGGTGCCTACGTCAACAATGTGCGTGTGTCGGAGATCGACTGGAGTCCTGCCGCTGAGGATCTGATTCACGGCTCGTGGCTGGTTCTGCGCAAGGGCAAGAAGCGGTTCGCGGGTGCCAGGGTCGTGCGTTGACGGCCACGGGCTGACGGTGGTTGGCCCGTGGTGAGCGCGTGATTTGCCCTCTGACGCCGGGGTGTGTAGATTTGTCGGGGTTGCCACGGGAGGCCGGGACAGTGTTCCGGTCCGGTTCGTGGTGTGCGGTTGTTGTTTGAGAACTCAATAGTGTGATGAACCAAGTTTTTACAAGTCGCAGATGATGCAGACGGTTCGGATGGTCCCGGCAAGTGGGTGACTGCTTGTTAAATATGGATCTTTTGTTTTCTGTCTGTTGGTTTTTGTGACCTGCGTGCGGTCCCGGTCCCCCGACCGGGGTTGTGCGTGGATGTCCGGTTTTTGTGCCGGATGTCAGCAGTTCAGTTTTTTGTTGTGCCGGTGACGGCTCTTTGTAGGGTTTGTTGCTTTTATGGAGAGTTTGATCCTGGCTCAGGACGAACGCTGGCGGCGTGCTTAACACATGCAAGTCGAACGGAAAGGCCCTGCTTGCAGGGTACTCGAGTGGCGAACGGGTGAGTAACACGTGGGTGATCTGCCCTGCACTTCGGGATAAGCCTGGGAAACTGGGTCTAATACCGGATAGGACCATCGTTTAGTGTCGGTGGTGGAAAGTTTTTTCGGTGTGGGATGAGCTCGCGGCCTATCAGCTTGTTGGTGGGGTAATGGCCTACCAAGGCGTCGACGGGTAGCCGGCCTGAGAGGGTGGACGGCCACATTGGGACTGAGACACGGCCCAGACTCCTACGGGAGGCAGCAGTGGGGAATATTGCACAATGGGCGCAAGCCTGATGCAGCGACGCCGCGTGGGGGATGACGGCCTTCGGGTTGTAAACTCCTTTCAACCATGACGAAGCTTTCGGGTGACGGTAGTGGTAGAAGAAGCACCGGCTAACTACGTGCCAGCAGCCGCGGTAATACGTAGGGTGCGAGCGTTGTCCGGAATTACTGGGCGTAAAGAGCTCGTAGGTGGTTTGTCGCGTCGTCTGTGAAATTCCGGGGCTTAACTCCGGGCGTGCAGGCGATACGGGCATAACTTGAGTGCTGTAGGGGAGACTGGAATTCCTGGTGTAGCGGTGAAATGCGCAGATATCAGGAGGAACACCGATGGCGAAGGCAGGTCTCTGGGCAGTAACTGACGCTGAGGAGCGAAAGCATGGGTAGCGAACAGGATTAGATACCCTGGTAGTCCATGCCGTAAACGGTGGGCGCTAGGTGTGGGGGTCTTCCACGACTTCTGTGCCGTAGCTAACGCATTAAGCGCCCCGCCTGGGGAGTACGGCCGCAAGGCTAAAACTCAAAGGAATTGACGGGGGCCCGCACAAGCGGCGGAGCATGTGGATTAATTCGATGCAACGCGAAGAACCTTACCTGGGCTTGACATACGCCGGATCGCCGCAGAGATGTGGTTTCCCTTGTGGCCGGTGTACAGGTGGTGCATGGTTGTCGTCAGCTCGTGTCGTGAGATGTTGGGTTAAGTCCCGCAACGAGCGCAACCCTTGTCTTGTGTTGCCAGCACGTTATGGTGGGGACTCGCGAGAGACTGCCGGGGTTAACTCGGAGGAAGGTGGGGATGACGTCAAATCATCATGCCCCTTATGTCCAGGGCTTCACACATGCTACAATGGTCGGTACAGTGGGTTGCGATGCCGTGAGGTGGAGCTAATCCCTTAAAGCCGGTCTCAGTTCGGATTGGAGTCTGCAACTCGACTCCATGAAGTCGGAGTCGCTAGTAATCGCAGATCAGCAACGCTGCGGTGAATACGTTCCCGGGCCTTGTACACACCGCCCGTCACGTCATGAAAGTTGGTAACACCCGAAGCCGGTGGCCCAAACTCGTTAGGGAGCCGTCGAAGGTGGGATCGGCGATTGGGACGAAGTCGTAACAAGGTAGCCGTACCGGAAGGTGCGGCTGGATCACCTCCTTTCTAAGGAGTTTTTTTGGTTTGTTTCCGCGTGTCCGGGTCTCGGGTGCGTGTGAGTGTTTTTTCCGGGTGGATGATTGTCCGGTGTGTGTCGTGTGTGGCTTGTGGGTTGCCGTTGGTGGTGGCCGGGTTTGGTTTGTCATGGTGTTGGGTGTCTGGGACAGCGACGTTGTCGTGTGTTCTTGGTGCGGGTGTCTTGTGTGCTGGTCGTGGTGTTGTGCTGCGGGTGGTGTGTGGGGTGCCTGGTGTTGTTTGAGAACTGTATAGTGGACGCGAGTATCTTCTTTTGATGCAATTTTGCGTGTGTCGTTTTGTGCGGCGCAGTTGTGTGTGAAGTGTGTGAAGGGCGTACGGTGGATGCCTTGGTACAGTGGGCCGATGAAGGACGTGGGAGACTGCGATATGCCTCGGGGAGTTGTCAACTGAGCGTTGATCCGAGGGTGTCCGAATGGGGAAACCCGGCCGTGGTTGTGTGCGGTCACCTGCCGGTGAATGTATAGCCGGTGTGGAGGTTACGCGGGGAAGTGAAACATCTCAGTACCCGTAGGAGAAGAAAACAATAGTGATTCCGTGAGTAGTGGCGAGCGAAAGCGGATGGTGGCTAAACCGGTGTGCGTGTGATACCTGTCAGGGGTTGCGTGTGCTGGGGTTGTGGGGTCTTGTGTGACTGGTCTGACAGCTGGTCGCCCGGGTTGCGTGTGCTAGCGGAAGTGGTTTGGAATGGCCTGCCGTAGACGGTGAGAGTCCGGTACGTGAAAGCATGTGTGGTCGGGTTGCGAGTGTCCCCGAGTAGCAGCGGGCTCGTGGAATCTGCTGTGAATCTGCCGGGACCACCCGGTAAGCCTGAATACCCGTTGTGACCGATAGCGGATAGTACCGTGAGGGAATGGTGAAAAGTACCCCGGGAGGGGAGTGAAATAGTACCTGAAACCGTGCGCCTACAATCCGTCAGAGCCTTTCGGGGTGATGGCGTGCCTTTTGAAGAATGAGCCTGCGAGTCAGCGGCACGTCGCGAGGTTAACCCGTGTGGGGTAGTCGTAGCGAAAGCGAATACTAACGAGTGTGTTGTAGTGGCGTGTCCTGGACCCGAAGCGGGGTGATCTACCCATGGCCAGTGTGAAGCGACGGTAAGACGTCGTGGAGGCGCGAACCCACTTAGGTTGAAAACTGAGGGGATGAGTTGTGGGTAGGGGTGAAAGGCCAATCAAACTCCGTGATAGCTGGTTCTCCCCGAAATGCATTTAGGTGCAGCGTCGTGTGTTTCTTGCCGGAGGTAGAGCTACTGGTTGGTTTAGCGGGACTATCATCTTAGCGACATCAGCCAAACTCCGAATGCCGGTAAGTGAGAGCGCGGCAGTGAGACTGCGGGGGATAAGCTTCGTGGTCGAGAGGGAAACAGCCCAGATCGCCGGCTAAGGCCCCTAAGGGTGTACTAAGTGGAAAAGGATGTGGGATCGCGAAGACAGCCAGGAGGTTGGCTTAGAAGCAGCCATCCTTGAAAGAGTGCGTAATAGCTCACTGGTCGAGTGGTCCTGCGCCGACAATGTAGTGGGGCTCAAGTACACCGCCGAAGCCGCGGAACTCTGCACGTGTGTGCGGGGTTGGTAGGGGAGCGTCGTGTGGCCGGTGAAGGTGCGGGGTGACCCAGTGCTGGAGGCTATGCGAGTGAGAATGCAGGCATGAGTAGCGAATGATGAGTGGGAAACTCATCCGCCGGATGACCAAGGGTTCCTGGGTCAAGTTGATCTTCCCAGGGTGAGTCGGGGCCTAAGGCGAGGCCGACAGGCGTAGTCGATGGATAACGGGTTGATATTCCCGTACCCGTGTGTGTGCGATCATGGTGAATCGGTGATACTAACTGCCCTGAAGCTGTCAGGTCACGTCTTTGGCGTGGTGTGGTGGTGGATGCGTGGGACCTGAGCCGGTAGTAGTCAAGTGATGGGGTGACGCAGGAAGGTAGCCGAGCCACTTAGTGGATTGTGGTGTAAGCGTGTGGCCCGAGTCCCAGGTAAATCCGGGGCTTGTGTGGGTGAGGCGTGATGCGTACCCGTTTGCGGGGATGTCGGTGATCCTATGCTGTCGAGAAAAGCCTCTAGCGAGTGCATGTACGGCCCGTACCCCAAACCGACACAGGTGGTCAGGTAGAGAATACTGAGGCGATCGGGTGAACTGTGGTTAAGGAACTCGGCAAAATGCCCCCGTAACTTCGGGAGAAGGGGGGCCCGTGCTGGTGGCAGGACCGTGCGTTCTGGAGCTGGTGTGGGTCGCAGAGAATAGAGGGAAGCGACTGTTTACTAAAAACACAGGTCCGTGCGAAGACGGTAAGTCGATGTATACGGACTGACGCCTGCCCGGTGCTGGAAGGTTAAGAGGACCTGTTAGGGCTTTTGTCCGAAGCGGAGAATTTAAGCCCCAGTAAACGGCGGTGGTAACTATAACCATCCTAAGGTAGCGAAATTCCTTGTCGGGTAAGTTCCGACCTGCACGAATGGCGTAACGACTTCCCTGCTGTCTCAACCACAGGCCCGGCGAAATTGCAGTACGAGTAAAGATGCTCGTTACGCGCGGCAGGACGAAAAGACCCCGGGACCTTCACTATAGCTTGGTATTGGTGTTCGGTTCGGTTTGTGTAGGATAGGTGGGAGACTGTGAAGTGGCCACGCCAGTGGTTGTGGAGTCGTTGTTGAAATACCACTCTGATCGTATTGGATGTCTGAACCTCGGCCCATGATCTGGGTTAGGGACAGTGCCTGGTGGGTAGTTTAACTGGGGCGGTTGCCTCCCAAAGTGGAACGGAGGCGCCCAAAGGTTCCCTCAGCCTGGTTGGCAAACAGGGGTTGAGTGTAAGTGCCCAAGGGAGCTTGACTGTGAGACTGACAGGTCGAGCAGGGACGAAAGTCGGGACTAGTGATCCGGCACCGGCTTGTGGAAGCGGTGTCGCTCAACGGATAAAAGGTACCCCGGGGACAACAGGCTGATCTTCCCCAAGAGTCCATATCGACGGGATGGTTTGGCACCTCGATGTCGGCTCGTCGCATCCTGGGGCTGGAGTTGGTCCCAAGGGTTGGGCTGTTCGCCCATTAAAGCGGCACGCGAGCTGGGTTTAGAACGTCGTGAGACAGTTCGGTCTCTATCCGCCGCGCGCGTTGAAACTTGAGAAAGGCTGACCCTAGTACGAGAGGACCGGGTTGGACATACCTCTGGTGGGCCAGTTGTCACGCCCGTGGCATGGCTGGTTGGCTACGTATGGGAGGGATAACCGCTGAAAGCATCTAAGCGGGAAGCCTGTTTCGAGATGAGGTTTCGTGTGAGGTTCCCTGTAGACGACGGGGTTGATAGGCCGGATCTGGACAGTGTGTGAGCGCTGGAGGTGACCGGTACTAATTGGCCGAGTGCTTCACTTCTGATTGTGTGCGTGTGTTGTGTTGTTGTGAGGGTTTTTGCGTCCACTGTGCAGTGTCTGGAACGGCACCGTGTGCCCGGCTCCCTTGGTGTTGTGGGGGGTGTGTGGCGTGTGTTGTTTCGTTGTGTTTGTCGGTGGTTTCAGCGGTGGGGTCACGCCCGGTCCCTTTCCGAACCCGGAAGCTAAGCCTGCCTGCGCCGATGGTACTGCACCTGGGAGGGTGTGGGAGAGTAGGTCACTGCCGGCATCATTCTTTTTGTTGTTGAGAGTGTGTTGGGTCGGTACTGCACTGTGTAATGTGCGGTACCTTCTCGGCACGCTTTTTTTGTGTCCGAACAGTACATCGGAGCGTCCGGGGACTGCAGCGGGGGACATTCGCGTCGCTCCGTCTCTGCCCACGGCCTCCGGCGGGCCTGTCGACGGCTGTGTGTGCGAGGCTACGGTGGTGCGGTCAAACGCCAGAGCACCGTCCCTGTACGCTGGTAGTCGACTATGCCAGAAGCCTCGGTATGCGAGGTTTTCGAGTTGTATCCAGAGAGGTTTTTGATGAGCGAATCGTCCGGCACTTACGGAGCACGCAACGGTGCTGGAGGCGGTCCCCGGCGTGACCGTGGAGGCGCTCGTCGCCCACAGAACGACCACGGCCGTGGTGGTTACCGTGGTGATTCAGCCGGCAGGAGTGGTCGTGACGATGACCGTCGTGGTGGTTACCGGGGTGGCTCTGCCGGTGGCAGCGGTCGTGACGATGATCGTCGCGGTGGTTACCGGGGTGGCTCTGCCGGTGGCAGGGGCCGTGACGATGACCGTCGTGGTGGTTACCGTGGTGATTCAGCCGGCAGGAGTGGTCGTGACGATGATCGTCGTGGTGGTTACCGGGGTGGCTCAGGCGGCAGGAACGGCCGTGATGATGACCGTCGTGGTGGTTACCGGGGTGATTCGGCCGACCGGGGCGACCGTAGGGGTCATGACCGCAACGGCGGGCGCCCGGACGGGCGGCGACGCGACCATCACAACGGACCGCAGCGGTCGGGCTACCGGGAGAACCGGGTCAACGACCGCGTCAGTGAACCGGAGATCCCGTCCGATGTGAGTCCGAAGGAACTCGACCCGGCCATCAGGCAGGAACTCCGCAGCCTGTCGAAGGACAACGCTGACAAGGTGGCAGGCCACCTGATCATGGCCGCCGCGCTCATGGACTCCGACAGTGACCGGGCACTCGCTCACGCGCGTGCCGCGAAAGAACGTGGCGGTCGGGTACCTATCACCCGCGAAACCCTGGGCATCGCCGCCTACCATGCAGGTGAGTGGAAGGAAGCCCTCACCGAGCTCCGCGCTGCCCGCAGGATGGCCGGTGGCCCGGGACTGCTGGCGGTGATGGCGGACTGCGAACGCGGCCTGGGGCATCCAGACAAGGCTGTCGAACTCGGTTTCTCCGAGGAAGCGGCTGAACTTGATCCGGAACAGCGCGCGGAACTGGCGATCGTGGTCGCCGGTGCACACCATGATCTCGGTCATGCCACCGACGCCGTCGACGTTCTGGAGCCGGAGACCCGTGCCCGGGATCTGCCCGAGGTCACTGCGCTGCGCGTGACCTACGCCTACGCTGACGCGCTGGCCTTCGCCGGGGAGACCGGGGACGCCCGCGAGTGGTTCAGGAAGGCTGAGAAGATGGACACCCACGGCGTCCTGGACAGTGCGGACCGGTTGCAGGAACTCGAGCGGGATCTCGACGAGTGACGTGCCGATGACATTGCTTGAACAGCAGGAGCGGCGTCCTCACCACATCCTGGACCGTTACGATTCACTGCTCGTCGACCTCGACGGGACAGTTTTCCGTGGTGGCGTCCTCATCGACGGGGCGCTTGCCGGCCTTGCCGGCCGGCCGGCCGTGTACGTGACCAACAACGCCTCACGGTCACCACGTGCCGTGTCCGACCATCTCGCCGGCCTTGGTGTACATACGGAGCCCTCCCGCGTGCTGACCTCGGCACAGGTCGCCTGCACCCTCGCGGTGGAGCTGGCAGGTGGTGCCGGAGACGGCGGGGACGCCGCCGCGGTTCCCTCCGCGCTTGTGGTGGGGGCCGAATCCTTCCGCGAGCTCGCTGCCGAGGCAGGGTTCCGCGTCGTCCGCAGCGCCGACGACCGGCCGGATGTCGTGCTGCACGGCCACTCACCGGACAACGACTGGGCGGTCCTCTCCGAAGCGGCACTCGCGGTACGGGCGGGTGCCGTCTATGTGGCGTCCAACATGGACACCACCCTGCCGTCGGAGCGTGGCCTGCTCATCGGCAACGGGTCGCTGGTCGCCGCGGTCGTCAGTGCAACCGGTGTACATCCGCAGAGTGCCGGCAAACCCGAGCCGGCGATGTTCCACGTCGCGGCGGAACGTCTCGGCGCACGGCGTCCTCTGGCTGTCGGTGACCGGCTCGACACCGACATTGCCGGAGGCATCGCCGCCGGGACGGACACCCTCTGCGTACTCACCGGCGTCTCCGGGCACACCGACATTCTGCACACCCGGTACCGTCCGACCTGGATCGCCGCCAACCTGCGGGACCACCTGGACGGCTGGGGCGCCCACCGCACCGGAGACACGGTCACCGTGACGGCAGGTCGGCAGGGCGACGTCGAGGTCATGGCGGCTGAGGCTCTCGCCGCCGCCGCGCCCCTGGTCTGGGCTGCGCAGGATTCCGGCGACGACGTGACCGTCGTCGACGACGGCAGTGCCGCAGCGGCGGCAGCACTGGGGGCATGGCGGTGACGGGCCCGCTGCCCGGTGAGGGGCAGTTCGACGCGGAGGCACTGACCGCCGAGGTGGACGCCCTGCTCGCCTCGGACGCCACCGGTGCACAGGAGGCGGAGCTGCTGGAGAAGGCCCACCGAATCATCGCGGACGCACTGGAAGGGCAGTCTGGAAGGACAGTGAGGAACCCCTGATGGCCAGAGCAGGAGGAAACCGGCTGCGGCGACTGGACGCCGAACTGGTGAAACGACAGATGGCGAAGTCCCGCGAGCAGGCCAGGGAGATGATCCTCGGGGGGCGGGTCTCGGTGAACGGGATCGTGGCTTCCAAGCCTGCCACCGGCGTCGACGGTGAAGTGTCCATCCGAGTCACCGTGACCGACGACGACCGGTGGGCGTCCAGGGGGGCGCACAAACTTCTCGGCGCACTGGCAGTGTTCGAACCCCTCGGCCTTGACCTGGTGGGCACCCGGGTCCTGGACGCGGGGGCGTCCACAGGCGGTTTCACCGATGTCTGCCTTGACCGTGGCGTCACCGAGGTGCTGGCGGTCGACGTCGGCTACGGGCAGCTCGTCTGGAGACTCCGCAACGACCCGAGGGTCACCGTCCTCGACCGGACCAATGTGCGGACACTGACCCCCGACCAGCTGGGAGGACAGGTGGACGCCATGGTCGGTGACCTGTCGTTCATATCGCTGGAGCTGGTCCTGCCGGCGTTGGCCGGATGCGTCCGCGAAGGTGGCAGTCTGCTGCCCATGGTCAAACCCCAGTTCGAGGTCGGCAAGGACCGTCTCGGTCACGGCGGGGTCGTGCGCTCGCCGGAACTCCGGGCCGAAGTCACCCTGGACGTCGCACGGCGGGCGGCAGGTCTGGGCCTGTCGACACGGGCGGTCACGGCGTCCCCGTTGCCCGGCCCGAGCGGAAACGTGGAATACTTTCTGTGGTTGATCAGAGACGGCGGCGAGACATCCCCGACCGATGACCAGCTGCAGACCATGGTGGAGACGGCCGTCAAGGAGGGACCACAGTGACCGAGGAGATCCCCGCCCCCCGGGAGGTGCTGCTGGTCGCCCACACCGGCGGTGACGACAAGCTCAGCTCCGCAGCGGCGGCGGCCCAGCAGCTCGCGGACGGAGGCCTGACGGTCAGGGTCATGTCCACCGGGGATCCGGCACCGGTGGCCAGGCACGAGATCCTCGGCAGATTTCCCCGCTACGGGCACACCCCCGACGCCGCCAGGGGCGTCGACCTGGTACTGGTCCTCGGCGGCGACGGCACTTTCCTCCGTGCCGCGGACATTGCGCATGCCCAGGACGTCCCTGTCCTCGGGGTGAACATGGGGCACATCGGGTTTCTCGCCGAATGGGAAGGGGAGGACCTGCAGGCGGCGATCGACCGTGTCATCACCGGCGACTACCGTGTGGAGAACAGGATGACACTGTCCGTGACAGTGCGGGACGCCCAGGGCAGGGTCCTGGGGACCGGCTGGGCGCTCAACGAGTGTTCCGTGGAGAACCTCAACCGTCAGGGCGTGCTGGACGCGGTGCTGGAGGTGGACCAGAGACCGGTCGGGTCCTTCGGGTGCGACGGGGTCCTGGTGTCCACCCCGACGGGCTCGACCGCCTACGCCTTCTCCGCCGGAGGGCCGGTTCTCTGGCCCGAGCTCGAGTCGATCCTCGTGGTGCCGTCCAATGCGCACACCCTGTTCTCACGGCCGCTGGTCGTCTCCCCCGATTCGATGGTCGCGGTGGAGACGAACCCGATGACGTCACCGGCGACCGCGGTGATGGACGGTTTCCGTCAGATCCACATGCCGCCCGGTTCCCGGGTGGAGGTCCGTCGTGGTCCGCAGGACGTGCGTTGGGTCCGTCTCGACTCCGAGCCTTTCGCCGACCGGATGGTGAAGAAGTTTCGCCTGCCGATCACCGGCTGGCGGGGTCCACGGAGATGACCACGGGGAACACTCTGGCGTATCGCTCATCCGTTCGGTAGAATCCTGTCCATCATGTTGACGGAACTGCAGATCAGGAACCTCGGCGTCATCGAGGAGGCCACGGCCGAGTTCGCCGAGGGCTTCACCGTGGTGACCGGTGAAACCGGGGCAGGTAAGACCATGGTGGTCACGGGGCTGAAGCTGTTGTCTGGCGCCCGTGCGGAAGCTCAGCGGGTCAGGGGAGGGACCGACAAGGCCACTGTGGAGGGGGTGTTCAGGGTGGGGGACGTGGACAGGGACAAGATCGAACGCCTGATCGATGAGGTCGGTGGGTACCTCGAGGACGGGGAGGCCGTCGTCTCCCGGTCGGTGAGTGCATCGGGACGGTCGCGGGCGCATCTTGCCGGGCGGACGGTCGCCGCCGGGGTCCTCGCGGACTTCACCTCACGTCTGTTGACGATCCACGGGCAGTCGGACCAGCTCCAGTTGACCGACCCTGCCCGTCAACTGCGGAGCCTGGACAGTTTCGCGGGACTTGACGGGGACCGCCGTGAGTACCGGAAGCTTCGGAGGCGGTGGGCGTCTCTGGCCCGGGACCTCAACGAACGCACCGTGAAGCGTCGGGAACTCGCCCTTGAGGCGGAGATGCTGCGGCACGCCCTCGAGCAGATCGACGCTCTCGACCCCCGTCCCGGTGAAGACGAGGAACTGAAGTCACGGATCAGCCGGCTGCAGGATGTCGACGACATCCGTACAGCGGTCGCCTCCGCGGCCTCCGCCCTCGACGGCGCGGACCCGGAGTCAGGCGGGGAGTCCGTCACCGATGTCATCGGTGGCGCGTCTGCGGCCCTTGCCGCGGTGTCCGGGTCGGACAGGCGGGTCGCAGGCCTTGCGGCCCGGTTGTCCGCGCTGGTCGGTGAGCTCACGGACATCTCCGGTGAGCTCGGCGCGGTGCTCTCGGAATCTCCGGACCCGGCCGAGCTGGAGGAACTGCTCCAGCGGCAGCAGGATCTGCGGGAGTTGAGGACCTTCGCCGTCGACGTCGACGGTGCCCTCGCCTGGCGGGACGAGGCGCGGCAGCGGCTGGAGTCCATCGACGTCTCCGACGACGTCATCGAGGACCTGCGCGCCAGGGTGGCCGACGCGGCCGAGAAGATGCTGGACGCCGCCCGGTCGCTGGACTCGGCCAGGCGGTCAGCCTCCGACAGGTTCGCGGACGCGGTGACCGCGGAGATCCGTGGTCTCCACATGTCGGCGCAGTTCAGGGTGCAGGTCCGGACCAGGGGCGGCGACGGTGACGGGGCAGGGGAGGACGCCACGACCACTGACTGCGGTCCCGACGGCATCACCGACATTGAGTTCCAGCTGGTCCAGGGGGGTGACGCACATCCCCTGGGGGCCACTGCATCCGGTGGCGAACTGTCCCGGGTGATGCTCGCCCTGGAGGTCATCCTCGCGGGGCGGGGACGCACGATGGTCTTTGACGAGGTGGATTCCGGGGTCGGCGGCAGGGCCGCGGTGGAGATCGGCCGCAGGTTGGCCCGACTCGCCGTCCACAACCAGGTCATCGTGGTCACCCACCTGCCGCAGGTCGCCGCATTCGCTGACGTGCACATCCATGTCGCGAAGGCTGCCACGGACAGTTCGGTGAGATCTAGTGTGCACACTCTCAGCGAAGTCGAGCGGGTCGAGGAGCTGGCGCGGATGCTGGCCGGCCTGGATTCGGAGACGGGCCGGGCCCACGCAGAGGAGCTTCTGGCCACTGCGAGGGAAGCCAAGGAATTGATGGGCACCGCCGGGTGACGGCAGGGCACCGCCGGGTGACGGCAGGGCGCCGCCGGGTGATGGCAGGGGGCCGGTCGGCGTCGGAGGGTGACCGTGTGCTGTCTCCGGCACCGTCACCGGCGCGCCTCCGCCGGTCGCCGTGCCCCTGCGGTCACAATGGTCACCATGATCTTCTCCCGTACCGACGACACCCCCGGCATCCACGGCCACACCCGGGACTGCACCGGCGCGAAGGGCAGTTCCACCCTGAACAAGCTCGGTGAGGGCGACATCGTCGTCCTCGACGCCCCGGACATCTCCCGGGCCCTCGCGCAGAAGCTCATCGACACGCGGGTGGCGGCGGTGGTCAACACGGCTGCGTTCTCCACGGGCAACGTCCCGAACTTCGGCCCCCAGATGCTCCTCGACGCCGGAATAGTCCTGGTGGAGAACGCGGACGCCGATCTTCCCGCGAAGATGAAGAACGGGAAGAAAGGCCGGCTCGACGAGGGGAAGGTGTACTACGGTGACCGGGTGGTCGGTCGCGGGGAGATCCTCGACGAGGAGACGGCGCAGTCCCGCTTCCTCGACGCCCGGGAGGCCCTTGTCGACCACATGGAGGCTCTGGCCGGCAACACCGCCGAGTTCGTGAGCACCGAGGCGCCGTTGCTCGTCGACGGTCTCGGGGTGCCTGACGTCGACGTCGACATGGACGACCGGAAAGTCCTCGTCGTCAGTCCGGACCCGGAACTCGAGGACAAGCTCAAGGCGCTGCGCTACTTCATCCGCGAGTACGACCCCGTCCTCATCGGCGTCGACGAGGCAGTGGACGTCATGTTCCGGCACGGGTACCGCCCGGCCGTGATCATCGGAGACCCCGAGCTCGTCACCTCGGAGAATCTGAGGTCCGGGGCGAGTGTGGTCCTGCCGGCCGACCCGGACGGGCATGCCGTCGGCCTGGAGCGGATCCAGGACCTGGGGGTCGGGGCGATGACCTTCCCGGCCGCGACGGGAAACTCGACGGACCTTGCTCTCCTCCTCGCCGACTACCACGGTGCCTCCATGGTGGTGAACCTCGGGCCCTCGGTGGACCTGGACCGTGTCTTCGACACGGGCGAGGCTGAGGGAACTCCGTCGGCGATGCTCTCGCGGCTGAAGGTGGGTTCCCGCTTCGTCGACTCTTCCGCGGTGGCCGAGCTCTACCGGGTCTCCCGATCGGGCGGAGGATGGATCTGGGCTGTCCTCGGCGTCATCGTGGCTGTGGCGGTCATCATCCTCATCGCCGGACTGTCCGGGAGTGAAGGCTTCGTCGACAACCTGATCGACAGCTGGAACAACATCGCCCTCAAGTTCCAGGACCTGTTCTCGTGAGCGGGGGGAAGATCGTCGGTGGTGTCGCCGCAGGAGTGGCGGTGGGGACCGTCCTCGGTTTCTACGTCCTCGCCCCCAACGTCGAGGGCGGCCCCGCGGGTACCGACCAGTCCACCACCAGCGAGCTGGACACTGTCCGGGATGAGCTGGATGCCGCGAATGCGGGCCTCGAGGCAGATGACGCTGTCCTTGATTCCGCGGCAGCCGGAATGGTCCGTGACGTCCTGAAGGACCGGAGTGTTCTCGTGGTCACTCTCCCGGACGCTGATCCGGCCGTCGTGGACGCCCAGGAGAAGCTGCTCCGGGCGGCGGGGGCGGCAGATGGGGGCACGCTGCGCCTGACCCGGGCGGCGGTCTCACAGGACAGTGCGGACGCGGTGAAGACCCTGGCGACGAGCACTCTTCCCGCCGGTGCCAGGTTGTCCGAGGACCGCCGTGACCCCGGGTACCACCTCGGCCAGGTCGCCGGTCAGGCACTGGGTTCCTCGGCTGACGGGGAAAGCCAGGCGTCCCCGTCCGACAGGGACCTGTTCCTCGGCGCGATGTCGGACGGCGGATACCTCGACGGTGAGCTCTCCGGCACCGGGCCGGCGGACGCCGTGCTCGTGATCGCCGGCGATGACACGGGCTACGCGGGCACGTTCGCAGCTGATCTCGCGGCAGGTTTCGACGCCACCACCGGCGGAACGGTTCTCGCCGGTGACCGGGGTGCGGCGGCCGAGGGCGGTGCCCTGTCGGTCCTCCGCGGCAACCGTGGGGACACGGAGGTTGTGAGCTCGGTGGACAATGCGGACCGCGTGGCCGGCAGGATCACTGTGGTGCGGGCCCTGGCGGCACAGCTCGACGGTCGGGCGGGGTCGTACGGAACTGCGGAAAGTGCCGCTGCCCCGGCCCTGTGATAGGCTGAAATCCCGTAGGTTTAACGGTTACCACCACGGGAGTTCACTTGTCTCAGGGGCGCAACGAGCAGCACACCAAATTCATTTTCGTCACGGGGGGTGTCGTGTCCTCCCTGGGCAAGGGACTGACCGCGGCCAGCCTGGGGCAGCTGCTCGTCTCACGGGGGCTGACCGTGACCATGCAGAAGCTCGATCCGTACCTCAATGTGGACCCGGGGACGATGAACCCGTTCGAGCACGGGGAAGTCTTCGTCACTGACGACGGTGCAGAGACAGATCTCGACCTCGGGCACTACGAGCGCTTCCTGGACCGTAACCTCACGAAGAACGCCAACGTCACCACAGGCAAGGTGTACTCCACCGTCATCGCCAAGGAGCGTCGCGGCGAGTTCCTCGGCAAGACCGTCCAGGTCATTCCCCACATCACCGACGAAATCAAGGCACGGATCCTGGCACAGGCGGCCCCGGACGCCGACGGTGTCGTACCGGACGTGGTCATCTCAGAGGTCGGGGGAACGGTCGGTGACATCGAGTCGCAGCCTTTCCTGGAGGCTGCCCGCCAGGTCCGTCACGAGGTGGGCAGGGAGAACATCTTCTTCATCCATGTCTCACTGGTCCCCTACCTTGCCCCGTCCGGGGAACTGAAGACCAAGCCGACCCAGCATTCGGTCGCGGAGCTGCGCAGCATCGGTATCGTCCCGGACGCCATCGTCCTGCGCTGTGACCGTGAGGTCCCGCAGTCCCTGAAGAAGAAGATCGCCCTGATGACCGACGTCGATGAGGAGGGCGTGATCTCCTGCGCAGACTCCTCGTCGATCTACAACATTCCGAAGGTGCTGTACAACGAGCATCTCGACTCCTTCCTCATCCGGAAGCTGAACCTCCCGTTCCGCGACGTCGACTGGACGGTGTGGGGCGGTCTGCTGGACCGGGTCCACAATCCGCAGGGGGAGATCACCGTCGCCCTCGTGGGGAAGTACATCGACCTTCCGGACGCGTACCTTTCGGTGGCCGAAGCCATCCGGGCCGGTGCGTTCGGTGAGAACCGGAAGGCGAACATCCGGTGGGTCGCCGCCGACGACTGTGCGACACCGGAAGGTGCCGCCCGTCAGCTCGGCGATGTCGATGCTGTCGTCGTCCCCGGCGGGTTCGGTATCCGCGGTATTGAGGGCAAGATCGCCGCGGTGACCTTTTGCAGGGAGAATCTCATCCCGATGCTGGGTATCTGTCTCGGCCTGCAGTGCACCGTGATCGAGGCGGCGAAGGTCGCGGGGATCGAGGACGCCTCTTCCACGGAGTTCTCCGAGGAGACAGGCGGGACCTGTACCCCGGTGATCTCCACGATGGCTGAGCAGGAGGCGGCGGTCCACGGTGACGCTGATCTCGGCGGGACGATGCGCCTGGGCGCCTACCCCGCGGTCCTCGCCGAAGGGTCGGTGGTCTCCGGGGTGTACGGCACCACCGAGGTGTCCGAGCGACACCGTCACCGGTTCGAGGTGAACAACGCCTACCGGGAGCAGATCACCGAGGGATCGGGCCTCCAGTTCTCCGGGACGTCACCCGACGGCCGGCTTGTGGAGTTCGTGGAGTACCCGAAGGACGTCCACCCCTACCTCGTCGCCACCCAGGCGCACCCGGAGTACAAGTCCCGTCCGACCCGCCCGCACCCTCTTTTCGCCGGGCTCATCAGGGCTGCTGTGGTGCGGCACGAGTCGAAGCGGAGGTGAGTGGCATGTCCGACAGTTCCGCCGCAGATCTCTACCGGACACTGTCCAGTGAGCTTCTCGTCGACGCCGCTGTCATCGCGGTCCGCCGGGACCGGATGACGACCGTGACCGGGGAGGTCACCCGTGAGATCGTCGAGCATTTCGGGGCGGCGGCGGTCGTGGTTGTCCGGGACACTCCCGGCGCTGACGCCGGGGAGCGGGAGCTGCTGCTCATCCGTCAGTACCGGCGTCCTGTCGGAAAGTACCTGTGGGAACTGCCGGCGGGGATCCTGGATCTCGTCGGTGAAGAGCCGCTGGACGCCGCCCGGCGTGAACTGGCCGAGGAGGCGGGTCTCGCGGCCTCCACGTGGCATCTTCTCGGCGACGTGGTGACCTCACCGGGTACCAGTGAGGAGATGTGCCGGATCTACCTCGCGGAGGGGGTCCGCGAACTCACCGGCGCTGAAGCCGGTGAGCTTCCTGAGGCCGGGGGTGAGGAGGCTGACATGACCCGGAGGTGGGTTCCGGTTTCCGAGGCTGTGGACATGGTCCGTCGCGGTGAGGTGGTGAATTCCATCGCTGTCGCCGGGATCCTCCATGTGGCCGTGGGAACGAGGCGTCCGGTGGATGCCGCGTTTGACCGGGTCTCCGGTATCACTGACCGGCGTTCGGCGGGCCGGGAACCGGGCACCGACATGAAGTATGTCCGCTGACGACCGGGATCTTCTCCGCGACTGGGTGAGGCACCTGAGAACGGAGCGCGGGTTGAGCGCGAACACCCTCGAGAACTACGGGCGGGACGCCCGACGCTACCTCGACTGGTTGGAGGGTGAGGGGTTGACGGTGGACACGGTGGGGACCGTGGACATCGAGAGGTTCATCTCGGATCTGCGTCGGGGGCACCCGGTGACCGGTGGCAGGGCTCTGGCGCAGACGTCGGCGGCGCGGTGCCTGAGTACGGTCCGTGGTTTCCACGGGTTCGTTGCGGGGGAGAGGGGGATCCCTGACGTGGCGTCCGCGGTTCCCGCGGCGCAGCAGCGGGCAGATCTTCCCAAGGCGCTGACAGTGGACCAGGTGACCAGGCTGATTGAGGCGGTGCCCTGCGGTGAGGGTGCGGGTCCGCTTCAGCTGAGGGACCGTGCCCTGGTGGAACTGCTGTACTCGACCGGTGCCCGGATCAGTGAGGCGCTCGCCCTTGACCTGGGTGACATCGACAGGTCGAGGGCCACGGTGCTGCTGAGGGGGAAGGGGGACCGCGAACGTGTGGTCCCGGTGGGCACTCCGGCTCTCGACGCCGTGGACGCCTATCTTGTCCGTGCCCGGCCGTCCTTGTCCGCAGGGGGGCCGTCCCGGCCGGGGGAGGACGCCGCGGCGCTGTTCCTGACGGTGTCGGGACGACGGATGCGCAGACAGTCGGGATTCAATGTCGTGTCTGCCGCGGGTGAGCGTGCGGGGCTGGGGAGGGTGAGTCCGCATGCGTTGCGGCACAGTTTCGCGACCCATCTGCTGGCGGGTGGGGCGGACATCAGGGTGGTCCAGGAACTGCTGGGGCATTCCAATGTGGTGACGACGCAGATCTATGCGAAGGTGACCCCGGATCTTCTCCGCGAAAGTTGGGCACTGTCACATCCCCGGACTTGACCGTGGGTTCGATGCAGGATCCGATGCAGGACTCGGCTCAGGACTTGACCCGAGACTTGACGCAGTCCGGTGATGCAGGTGCGTGATAGTCTTACTGGTGTGATTCACGTTGCCGGGTCAGCCCGGTGACGGGCAGGAGAACCGGCGGCGGGACCCGGTCGGACACCGGTAGAGACCCGGACGAAAGTCCAGGGAAGGAGCTTGACGGGATGGCTGAAACCACCGACGGTCCGGAGGATGCACCGCAGATCGGACTGACCGGGCGACCTCTGCGTCCGATCCCGGAACCGCAGCCGGTCGAATCCCACGGGCCCGCGACTGTCATTGCGATGTGCAACCAGAAGGGCGGGGTAGGGAAGACGACCTCGACGATCAACATGGGTGCCGCACTGGCGGAGTTCGGCCGGCGGGTGCTTCTCGTCGACCTTGATCCGCAGGGTGCCCTGTCCGCGGGCCTGGGCATCAAGCACGAGAGTCTCGATGTCACCGTGTACAACCTGCTGGTGGACCCGGACGCCACGATCGAGGACGCCCTGCTGCACACCGGGGTGGAGAACCTCGACCTCGTACCCGCCAACATCGACCTGTCAGCCGCGGAGATCCAGCTGGTCAACGAGGTGGGCAGGGAGCAGGCGCTCGCCCGTGCGCTGCGACCGGTGATGGCGGACTACGACTACATCATCGTCGACTGCCAGCCCTCGCTGGGGCTGCTGACGGTCAATGCCCTGTGCTGTGCCGACGGCGTCATCATTCCCATGGAGTGCACCTACTTCTCCCTGCGCGGTCTGGCTCTGTTGAACGACACCGTGGACAAGGTCCGCGACCGTCTGAACTTCCGGCTGGAGGTCCTGGGCATCGTGGTGACCCTTTTCGACCGTCGTACCAACCATTCCCGGCAGGTGATGAACCGGGTCGTGGAGGTCTTCGGTGACCGGGTCTTCGACACCGTCATCACCAGGACCGTCCGCTTCCCGGAGACCACGGTCGCCGGTGAACCGATCACCACCTGGGCGCCGTCCTCTGACGGGGCGAGGCAGTACCGCGATCTCGCGGCCGAGGTCATCGAGCGGACGTAGTGGACGTTCCAGCGGTGCAGCCGGAGCTCACCGGTTTCAGGGTGGCCCTGGCCAACTTCGACGGCCCGTTCGACCTGCTGCTGCAGCTGATCAACTCCCGCAAGCTGGATGTGACCGAGGTGGCGTTGGCCACCGTCACCGACGAGTTCATCGCGTACACGAGATCACTGTCCGGTTCCGCCGACGACCTGGACGAGGTCACCGAGTTCCTGGTGGTGGCGGCCACACTGCTGGACCTCAAGGCCGCGCGTCTGGTGCCCCGCGGGGAGGTGGAGAGCGAGGAAGACCTGGCGCTGCTGGAGTCCCGGGACCTCCTTTTCGCCCGCCTGCTGCAGTACCGGGCGTACAAGTCTGTCGCCGAACTGTTCAGCCAGTGGCAGAGGGACGCCGCCCGCAGCTATCCGGTGCAGCTGTCCCCGGAGCCGCGGTTCGTCGATCTCATGCCGCCGGTGGAGCTGGGGCTGACGCCGGAGCGCTTCGCCGAGATCGCTGCTGTCGCGTTCAGGCCCAGACCGCATGAGGTCGGCACAGGCCACATCCATGTGCAGGCGGTGTCCGTGCCGGAGCAGGCCGGTCATATCCTGTCGACGCTGAAGATCGCGGGGCCCGACCACTGGGTCAGTTTCGCCACTCTCATCTCGGACTGTGACGTCTCGATGAAGGTGGTGGGACGCTTCCTGGCGCTGCTGGAACTGTACAAGGCGCGGGCTGTGGGTATCGAGCAGGAGGAACCGCTCGGTGAGATGAATGTGGCGTGGACCGGTCTGGAGGTGGATCCTTCGGTGGTCGCCGCGAGCAACTGGGACTGACCGGGGCCTGACCGGGGGACGGTGCCGGAGGTCTGCCGGTCGCCTGTGGTGGGGCGCCGACAGGGTTCCGGTAAGGTGCGGGACACGTCGGGCCGACGGGCCCGCCACAGGTGAACAGGATCCAGGAGGTCGACAATGCCGTCTGCGGGACCGGTGTCGCTGCTTCGCAGCAGGCTGGAGTCACTGCTTCTCGTCGCCGATGAGCCGACGACGGCGGCTGACTTCGCCCGGCTGCTCGGAGAGCCGGAGGAGGCGGTCACTGCGGCGCTCACCGAGATCTCCACCGAGTTCTCCGACAGGGGAATGGGATTCGACCTGCGGGAACGGGAGGGGGCCTGGCGTCTCTACACGCGACGGGAGAATTCCGCGACCGTGGAGGCGAAGATCCTCGCCGGGGCGCAGCCCCGCCTGTCGCGGGCGGCGTTGGAGACGCTCGCGGTGGTCGCCTACCGGCAGCCCGTGACCCGTTCCCAGGTTGCGGCGGTGAGGGGGGTGAACTGTGACGGGGGGATGCGGACACTGACGTTGCGGGGCCTGGTCAAGGAGGTGGGTGTGACCGGGGAGGTCGGCGGCGCCCACCTGTACGCGACCACGGAGCTTTTCCTCGAGCAGCTGGGCATCGGGTCCCTTGACGCCCTGCCTGATCTGGCGCCGCTGCTGCCGGAGGTGGACCAGATCGACCTGTCGTGACCACGGGCTGAGTCGGCAGGTCGTGGATGGGCTACACTGGTCAACCGGACAACTGAAGACCACCTCGACCATGCGGCGGACGTGCCGCAGAAAGACACTGAGGATACCGTGAGCAAGCCCGCTCGCCGAGACGGCACACCGGAACGCGACGACAGCAACAGGGACCACAACCGGGATGTGGACAGCTACATCTCCAATGCGCGTCCTGCCCGGCACCAGCATGTGGCCGACCGTAAACCACCGAAGAAGGCCGGGGCGTCCGGTGGGGACGGCCGGAAGAACAGGACGCAGAAGGCGGACTCCGAGAAGGTCCGCCTGCAGAAGGTACTCGCGGCCGCAGGCGTGGCCTCCCGCCGGATGAGCGAGAAGTTGATCGACGCCGGGCGTGTGGAGGTCAACGGCAGCATCGTCACCGAGCAGGGGATGAGGGTCGACCCGGAGAACGATGTGATCCGTGTCGACGGGGTCCGTGTCATCGCCGACGAGGATCTGGTGACTTTCGCGCTGAACAAGCCGCGAGGCGTCCACTCCACCATGCACGACGAAATGGGGCGCCCGTGCCTCAACGATCTGGTGGGGGACCGTATCGCCGCAGGACAGCGACTTTTCCATGTGGGGCGGTTGGACGCCCAGACCGAAGGGCTGCTGCTGCTGACCAATGACGGTGAGCTGGCGAACCGTCTGATGCACCCCAGCTACGGGATCAGGAAGACCTATCTCGCCACCGTTCTGGGGGAGGTGGACCGTAACCTGGTCCGACAGCTCCGGGACGGTATCGAGCTGGACGACGGGATCGCGAAGGCGGACGAGGTGCAGATCATCGACGTGTGGCAGGGGAAGTCGCTGGTGAAGGTCGTCCTGCATGAAGGACGTAAGCACATCGTCCGGCGCATGCTGAAGGAGGCCGGCTTCCCGGTCCAGGCCCTGGTCCGGACGAAGGTGCACACCGTGCAGCTGGGTGAGCAGAAGCCCGGGACGATGCGTGCGCTCAACAGGGCTGAACTGACGAGCCTCTACAATGCGGTGGGCCTGTGATGACGAACGTGAACTCACTCGGGCAGCTGAAGAACCTCGACAATGTTGTCGGCGGTGGACTCATCGTGGCAGTGGACGGGCCGTCAGGTACCGGGAAGTCCACCGTGTGCAGGTTGCTGGCCGGTGCCGCGGACGCCCGTTACCTTGACACTGGTGCAATGTACAGGGTCGCCACCCTGCACGTTCTCCGCCAGGGGACTGATCCCGCCGACACTGCCGCGGTGGTCGCCGCCACTGCCGACCTGCCGATCCGTGTCAACGAGGACCCGGCGTCCACGGAGGTCCTGCTCGACGGTGAGGATGTCTCCTCGGAGATCCGGGGCCCGCAGGTCACGGCGGCGGTCTCGGCGGTTGCCGCGGTCCCGGAGGTCCGGGAGAATCTCGTGGCACTGCAGCGTTCACTGGCGCTCGGCACGGGACGGTGCGTGGTGGAGGGGCGCGACATCGGTACTGCTGTGCTGCCCGATGCGGCCTGCAAGGTTTTCATGACGGCGAGTGCCCGTATCCGGGCGCGCCGGCGTTTCGACCAGGACCGTGCCGCAGGGCGTCGGGTCGACTTCGACGCCGTGCTCGCCGATGTGGAACGCAGGGACGCCGCGGATTCGTCCCGTGCCGTGTCCCCGTTGCGGCCTGCCGCCGACGCGACAATTCTCGATACCGGGGACCTCGACATCGACGGGGTGCTTCACGCCCTCGCTGACCTGGTTGTGGCGTCCTCCGCCCACCCCGCCGACTTCACGATCTCAGGGAGCAACCGATGAGCGACGAGAACAGGAACCCGGGAACCGGCACAGGACCGGACCCGGATGAGGAGCAGCTGGTGTTCCGCACCGCCGATGGTGCTGTGGTGGATGACGGACCGGCTGCGTCGGACGCCGACAGTGACACCGGCTCTGCCAGCGGATCTGACGGTGGCACCGACAGTTTCGACGATGAAGAGGACTTCTTCGACGAGTACGACGCCGAAGATTTCGTGGACGAGGATGACACCGACGTTGACGGTGCCGGTAGCTTTGACGGTGCCGACGATGTGGCCGCGAGTTTCGACCTTCTCACCGGGGTGGACGAGGACACTGACTGGGACGCCGTGGAGGCGGCTTTCGGCGTCCTCGGTGACGATGAGGCGGAGCGTGAGGCCCTGTGCACGGTCGCTATCGTCGGCCGGCCCAATGTGGGTAAGTCGACGCTGGTCAACAGGTTCATCGGCCGTCGTGAGGCGGTTGTAGAGGATTTCCCGGGCGTGACCCGTGACCGGATCTCCTACATCGGGGACTGGAACGGCCGGAGGTTCTGGGTGCAGGACACCGGTGGGTGGGACCCGGACGCCAAGGGCATCCACGGGGCTATCGCCCGGCAGGCGGAGACTGCCATGGCCACCGCCGACGTCATCGTTTTCGTGGTGGACACGAAGGTGGGTGTCACTGCGACGGACGAGATCATCGCCCGGAGGCTCCAGCGTTCGGAGATTCCTGTGGTGCTGGTGGCGAACAAGTTTGACTCGGATTCTCAGTACGGTGACATGGCGGAGTTCTGGTCGCTGGGTCTGGGTGACCCTTATCCGGTGTCAGCGCAGCATGGTCGCGGTGCGGCGGATGTGCTTGACAAGGTGTTGGCGTCCTTCCCGGAGACTCCCCGGGAGACGTCCGTGGTCTCGGGTCCCCGTCGGGTGGCTCTGGTGGGGCGTCCGAATGTGGGGAAGTCGTCCCTTCTGAACAAGATCACCGGTGAGGACAGGTCGGTTGTCGACAATGTCGCGGGGACGACGGTGGACCCGGTTGATTCGGTGGTGGAGCTGGGCGGGAAGACCTGGCGTTTCGTTGACACGGCCGGGATCCGGAAGAAGTCGAAGACGGCGCGCGGGCACGAGTTCTATGCGTCGTTGCGTACCCGTGCGGCCATTGATTCGGCGGAGGTCGTGATCTTCCTGGTTGACGCGTCGGAGCCGATCGCGGAGCAGGACCAGCGGGTGCTGAGGATGATTCTTGACGCCGGGCGGGCCCTGGTCGTGGCCTACAACAAGTGGGATCTTGTCGACGAGGACCGTCGGGCGGAGCTTGAACGGGAGATCGACCAGCAGCTGGCGCATGTGCCGTGGGCCCGGCGGGTGAATATTTCGGCGAAGACGGGTCGGGCGTTGCAGCGTCTTGAGCCGGCGTTGACGGAGGCGCTGGAGAGTTGGGACCAGAGGATTCCCACAGGCCAGTTGAACACCTGGTTGAGGGCGGTGATTGCGCAGACTCCACCCCCGATGCGTGGTGGGCGTCTGCCGAGGGTGCTGTTTGCGACGCAGGCGTCCTCGAAACCGCCGGTGATTGTCCTGTTCACGACGGGGTTCCTGGAGCACGGGTACCGGCGTTTCCTGGAACGTCGGCTGCGTGAGTCCTTCGGTTTCGAGGGGTCGCCGGTGCGGATTGCGGTGCGGGTCCGGGAGAAGCGGGAGCGGAGGAGGAAGTAGCAGGGTGGGTTACCGCCCTGCGGTTCCCTGTTGCTCCCTGCTGACTCCTGTTACGCCCTGCCGAGGGTGCGGACCACGGTTCCCCAGCCGACGGATTCGGCGGAGGTGACTTTCAGCCCCGCGGTGTCGACGAGGTCTTCGAGTTCGGACGGGGTTCGGTGGCCGCCGCCGACGAGGGCGAGGTTGAGAAGGTCGGCTTCTGCGGCGTGTTCGTCGGGGCCGTCGGACTCGATGATTGTGAATGTGGGTTCGATGAGGAGGATCCTGCCGTCTCTGGTGAGGGATTCGGCGGCTTTGCGGAGAACGAGCACGGCGTCCGCGTCCGGGTGGTTCTGGAGTTCGAAGACCACGAGAACGGTGTCTGCGGGGGTCGTTTTCTCGAACACGGACTGTTCGGTGACTGTGATCCGTTCGCGTGCGGCGGGGTCGGGGATGCTCTGCGGCCTGGCTCTGTGANTGGGTAGGGCGGGGATGGTGATCCTGAGGTCCGGGTCTGCTGCGACGAGGGCTGCTGCGAGTGCTCCGGCGCCGTCGGAGTGGATGACCATGTCCCGGGCGCCGGTGACGGAGTGGGAGTGTGCCAGTGGAGCGGCGACGTAGGACGCCCTGGTTGATGTCTGGTCGAGGCGTTCATTCTCGAATGCGGATTCGAGACGTTGCTGGGTCCATGTTTTCCCGGTGATCTTCCTGTACACGGGCCGTCCGGTCATGACTGCTTCTCTGATGCCGAGGAATGCCTGTTCGGTTTTCGACACGACGCCGTCGTGGTGGATGTGGTCGAGGACGGCCTCGTTGGTGAGGAATTCACCGATTTCGGACAGCCGGTAGGCGGTGCGGTTCTCCGCGGGGCCTTCGACAGGGTCGAGAAGTTCGATGCTTTCGAGGTAGCGGAGGAATTTGCGCAGCCCGGTGGGGTCGGCGCCGGTGGCGTCGATGAGTCCGGTGACTGTGGTGGTGCCTTCGGAGATGAGGTTCCCGAGGTTGAGGTCTGCGGCTGCGCGGATGGCCAGCGGTGGGAGGATCTCGGCCATCTCGTGGAAGCGGTGGAAGGCGGTTTCGTTGCGTTCGGGGTCAGGTACGGCGGAGTCGTCGTCGAGGGCGACGACGGTTTCTTTTCGCCAGTAGCCTGTGAAGTCGATCCAGGCTTTGTCCATTCCGCGGTCGCCGACGAGGTGGCGGCGGATGTCGCGGACGACGGACTGTTCTCCGGCGATCCATGCGAAGCACTGGCCGTCCTCCCAGATGGTCGGGGGCAGTGCTCTGACCGCGTCGAGGAGGAGCGGTGCGGAGTGTCCGGGGGCGCCGTGTCGGACCAGCCAGGTGACGGTGACGCCGGGGAGGTTTCGTCCTCGGAGGATGTCGTAGCGGTGGGCGTCCTCGGCCACTTCGATGAGGACGGTGGCTTCGGCGTTGTCGGGAAGTTCGTCGAGGTAGCGTGCGATGGCCGGGACGGCGGTGTCGTCTCCGGCGATGAGAGCTCGGTCAGCGCCGGTCGGCAGGCCTTTGGTGAGGGTGGGGCCGACCATGTGGACCTGCTCCCCCGGTTTTGTCCGGTAGGCCCAGGTGGTGGCCACGCCGATGCCGTGTTTGACGAAGTCGATGTCGATTTCTCCGTGGTCACCGGCATCGGGTCGCCATGCCCTGATCGTGTAGGTGCGTACCAGGGGTTCGGGTTCTCTGGGGAACCGGATTCCGCCGTTCTCGATGTAGGGGAGGACGGGCTCGGTCTGCCCCGGGTAGGGGAAGAAAAGTTTCACGTCGTCGTCGAAGCCGGTTGAGGTGAATCCGGCGAGGTCCGGGCCGGTGAGGGTGATGCGCCGAAGCGCGGGGGTGATGTCGGTGACGGCCGTCACCTCCAGGTTGCGCAGGGCCATGGGATGGACGGTGATCGGGCGGACGCGACGGGGCACGCGGGTCTCCTAGCGGTGTACAGGTTTACGGTCGCGTCGACCGTATGCGCTGTACCCACCAGGAGTTGTCCTCAGAGGACGGCCAGTTAGCCGGATTGGTTGTTCTACCTGCCCAGTGCTTCGATGGACGGGGCGAGTTTTTCTAGGATCCAAGACAAGCCTCCTGGGCTGGTTGTGTTAATAACCATAGCTTCGGGTGTGCCGACAACGATAACGTTTCCATTTTTTACCGAGGAAAGTGACTTGTATCCTGGATTGCTCTCGATTTTCGATAGCTGCTCGCTTGTTGTGGAATAAATCACCAAGAGATCGGAGTCTAATTGTGCGATGTTCTCAAGGGGAACCTTTGTCTGGTTTGCGTTGTCCTGATTATCCGAGGGCTTCATTCCGAACATTTCGAAGATCCTGCCGTCGCCATATCCAAAACCGGTCCCTTCTGAGTTTGGACCTCCGAAGGTGTAGGTCATGGACGATATTCCATCCACACGCGATCCGACCTCGCGGAAAGCTTCTTCGTTTCGCTTAATGATATCGTTTGCTGTGTCCACTTTGTTCACGGATTCTGCGGTGGCTAAGAAGCTAGCTTTCCATTCCGCTGTGGTGTCCAGAGAATTTTGAAAAACTGTGGGTGCGATAGTGTTGAGTTTTTTAAAGTTCTCCTCATTCTGAAACTGGTAGGGCATTCCGACGATGAGGTCGGGATCAAAATTTGCTATCTTTTCAACATTGAACTCACCCGATGAGTATAGGCCGCCTTCGGAGATTTTCTTGATATTATCCTTTATCCAAGGGGTGTTGTCGAGGCTCTTGGGGTCTGTGCCCACTTTCGCGGGGGTTATTCCAAGTGTGATGAGATGGTCGGCCACGGCTACGTTGAGTGCCAGTATCCTCTCTGGCTTCTTCTTGATAGTGACGTCCCCATGGGGTGTTTTCATCGTGTGCGGGTAGTAGCTGTCGTCAGTGGCCGAACTACTAGCGGAATTGTCATCGGAGTCATCTGAACTGCAGGCGGTGGTCAGTCCGCCGACGAGTGCCAGGCCGAACACCACGGCGAGGAGTCGGCGGAGTAGTTGCGGTGAACGCACCTGTTCCGTGGGAGTGGGGGTCATGGAACGTCAGGTCCTTCGGGGTCGTGTTCGTACGGGGAACAGTATGAAGGTAGGGTCGGCTCAGCTAAAAAGTTGTCCACTGAGGACAAGAGATTGACCGGAGGGTGTGCAGTGACACAGTTGGGCGAAACGTCAGTCGTAGCGACTGCGATGCCCGGGTGCTGCTTGGGAACCGTCACCGTGCACAGTGAGCACCATGTGTTCTGGGTTGTCCGGGGATCGGCGACGGTGCTGGCGGATGGCAGAGTCTTCCACCTGGGCCTCCTTGACGCGCTCTGGTTTCCGGGCGGTGCCGCTGTCGACCACGTCAGTACTGATCCCGGGACGGTGGCACTCACGGTGCTTCTTCCTGCCGCTGACTTCCCCGATACCGTCAACGGTGTAGTCCACCGGAAGATCGCCCCGGAAATGTCCACACTTCTGATGCACCTCTTCGGAAGGTGGCGGATGCCCGCTTGGGAAGGGGAGAATCTGACTGACAGCATGGTGACCGTGCTCCGGGAGGCTTTCTTCGGTGGTTGTGTCGGGGTTGTCGACAGACCCCGGATGCCGTTGAACACCGCTACCGTGACGGTTGCACGGCAACTCTTTTCTGATCCTGGAGATTCCCGGAGCCTGGAGCAGTGGGCCACCGAGGTCGGGCTCAGTGAACGACATCTGAGCAGACTGTTCCGTATCGAGACCGGTCTGTCTCTGACTTCCTGGCGGGCAGCGTTGAAGGTCGCTGCCGCAGCAGAGAAGGTGACTTCCGGTAAACCGATCGGTCAGATCGCCCGCGATCTCGGATACTCAGGAACGGCCGCTCTGTCTCATGCCTTCCGGCGGCAGACCGGCACCACTCTCAGCGAGGTCAGCAGTACAGTAGAAAAATCCATTGTACTGCAGGAAAAACTGAGCTCCCCGGACTTGGATCTTTTGATCCCGGCGGACCGGATGCGGCCGAATATTAACGAATTCCATGTGTGTATCGGTGTACTACGGGGATCCTGTCGTGTGGTTCTGCGGGGTCAGCAGATCCAACTTCCCGCAGGAAATCTGCTGTGGCTACCCGCGGGAGTCTGGCACCAACTGGAAACTGCTCCGGGAACAGTTCTTCTTCCAGTCGGGGTGTTGTCGGTGGCTTTCCCGTTGAACCCCAGGAATATGGAGCCGATCCCGGTAGCCGAGACTGACTACCCGTCCCTGCTCTACCGGGCGTGTGTGAACTACACCAGGCTTAAGCCCTACCCGATGATCGAGGGCGTCATGGATGATCTGATACCTCAGGTGGTGCGGTTGCGGGCGGCGCACGCAGGGAAACGACGGAACCCGGTGACCGATATCATCACCGGTGACCTCAGTGTCCAACAGACTCTGCGCGACTGGGCGGAACAGTTCGGGGAGAATGCCGAGGTCCTGTCCCGACGCTTCGAGTCGTTCACCGGGCAGCCGTACCGGGACTGGATCGTCGATCGGCGGATGACCGTGGCCCGCCGGCTGCTGGAGAACCCTGACCGGCAGGTCGCCGAAGTGGCGTCCGCCGTGGGGTACGGATCCTCGGCGGCGTTCGTGCGGGTCTTCAAGTCCAGGGTCGGGATGACGCCCGGCAGTTACCAACGCCGGTACCGGAAGCGGGAGATCTTCGAGGTGGTGGAGTAGAAGTAGAATGCCACGTCGGTGGGGTGTTAAGCAGGTATGATGGACCGGAAATAAGGAGGTCAGCACATGAAGGACTACCGCACCGAAGACCAGAAGGTCGCCGCCGTTGCTGCATCGATGACGATGGCGGGGCAGCCGCTGAGCGAAGAGACCGAGCAGGAGGTCCGCCGGATCCTCCGGGGAGAGATCTCCGCGGATCAGTCGGTACTCGACGTCCTTGAAAAGGAAGGTCTCGGGAATACTCCGAGGGCTCAGGAGCTGCGGCGGCGGATCGCTGCGAGCGCATAGGGGGAAAGGCATGGGGGATGGAGATACGGGGGCGCCGGACAACTGGTTCGGCATCACCGATCCGGAGCGGCCGGAGAGTATCGCAGGCGTCCTCGCCGCCAGACGGCTCGGTGAACTGGAGCACTCGGCACCACTGCCCAGTTTCACCCGTGACGACCTGTGTCGCGTCCATGCCTACCTCATGTAGGACGTCTACCCCTGGGCCGGACATCTGCGCGCCACCGAGGTCGGTGCGATGGGCATGGCGATGTGCCGGGCACAGTACGTCGACCGGGAACTCGACCGGGTGTTCCGCGACATCGAGCGTCGGCCGCCGTCGTCCACGGACGTGGATGCCGCAGTGGCCACCGTGGCCGAGCACTGGTCGGAGCTGACGATGGTGCACCCGTTCCGGGACGGCAACTCCCGGACCCAGCGGTACTTCTTCGACCAGATGCTCCGGAGTGCGGGCTGGGCCGTGGACTGGACACGGATCAACGCCGACCGGGTGCATGCCGCTCACTACGTCGGGTCAGCGACGGTGGACTACTCGTTCCTCGCCCGGGAGCTGCGTCCTTCGGTGCTGGCAGCGGATCAGGTCGCCTCAGGCGCACTTTCCGTGACCGAGGGCGTGCGTGACAACCGATCGGCCGCGGAGATCTTCCACCAGATGATGGCGTCGAAACGGCGGTGAACCCGGTCGCGTCCCGGATATCTCGAACAGGGCAAGATGTTGTCCTTTAGACCACGCAGGGTCTACACTATGAGCGTGTGGAACGTGGATATTGAGCTGGTCGCCGACTGGCTCACCGCGCTCGACGAAGACTCTCGTGAGCAGGTTGTGGCAGCCATACAGATTCTTGAAGACCAGGGGCCTCAGCTCGGGAGGCCGCTGGTGGATACTGTGGTGGCCTCGCGACACCGCAACATGAAAGAGCTGCGACCGGGTTCTTCGGGTCGGTCGGAACTGCGGATCCTGTTCGCGTTCGATCCGGAACGATCAGCGATCCTGCTGCTTGCCGGAGACAAGGCAGGGAATTGGTCCCGCTGGTATCGGCAGAACATTCCGATGGCCGACAAGATCTTTGATGAACACCTGCGACGACTGAAAGGACAGTAAATCCAATGGCTATGAATCTGAAGGACTATCTCGCTGATCACCCTGTTGATCAGGCGAGGGTCGAGGAGCATAAAGAGCGGATGCTGTCCGAGGTCCGTGCATACCGGCTACGTGAGCTCCGGGAACAGGCCGGGCTCACACAGGCTGAACTTGCGGAACGAATCGGGGTCGGGCAGCGGCAGGTCTCCAAGATTGAGCGGGGAGACATTGACAATGCCAAGGTGTCGACCATCCGAAGTTATCTGGAAGCTGTCGGCGGAGCACTGTCGCTGGATTTCGTGTCTGGAGATCACCGTATACAGGTTGCCTGAATGAGCCAGCGCCGCTACCGCCGCCGCGCGATCATGGAGACAGTCAGCTGACGCTCCACGCCGCCCACAGCTCCGCGTAGCGTCCCCGCGCGGCGAGCAGTTCCTTGTGACTACCGGGCTCCACCACCCGGCCGACCTCCATCACCACGATCCGGTCGCAGGCCGCGGCCTGGCTGCGCCGGTGGGCGATGACCAGCCCGGTGCGTCCGGCCAGGGCAACCTCCGCAGCGTGGTCGAGCACCCGGGCATGGGCGGAGCTGGCCTCCGCCGTCGCCTCATCGAGGATCGCCAGGTCGGGGTGGTGCCGGGATCGCACGTCACTGGTGACGGGGCAGGGGTTCGGGTGCCGCCTGGAAGAACAGGGGCCAGCGGATGCAGAGGAACCTGCTGCACAGTGCGCCGTCCGGGTCGGTGGCTGGGTCGGGGTGCATGCGGTCCTAGGAGATCGGTGGCGGTTGTCGCGAGTGATCCTAGGGGGCGCCCCGGTCAGACGGTTGTCCGCAGCGGTCGCACGGTTAGCGGGCGTTGCGGTGGGAACTCAGCCGGTCACCTCGTCGTAGATGATCGGCTGCGCGTACCGCTTCCGGAACTCGGTGGGCGTCATCCCGTGGCGTGCGGTGAACGCCCGTGTGAAGCCGGAGACGTGCGGGTAGCCGACCTCGGCGGCGATCTGTGTGATCGGTACCCCGGGCTTCGACAACCGGTAGCGCGCCGAGTTCAACCGCAGGTCGGTCTGCCACAGGGAGAAGGTCTGTCCGGTCTCCCGCCGGAACCGTTCGGACAGCCGGCCCAGCGGGATCCCGAGTTTTTCGCTCCACTGTGTCAGTGTGCGGGGGCCGGACGCGAGGTCGGCGTTGAGGATCGCGCTGACCGCGGCGTCCGGGCGGGCGAACGGGGTGACCGTCGGCGGGAGCAGCTTGGTCATGGTCGCCGGGTCATTCCGGTCGTAGGGCCAGGGGCGCAGATGGGTGTAGCTGAGACCCGCGTGGTACATCAGCTCCGCCTCCCGGCCAGGGGCGACATGCGTCACCGCCATATGGTGCCGCCGCATCGGCACTGTCGCGGGTAGATCACCGACCGGTACGAGGACGCCGCCCTCGTCGAGGCGGATGACGTGCCACACCCCGGAGGGGATCCACACAGTATCGCCGGCGGCCAGGGGGATCTTCCTGTCACCGAGGTCAAGATGTCCGGTACCGGAGGTGATCCAGATCAGGATGTGGAACCGGTTGATCCGGGGCATTGTGCTGATCGCGGGCAGCCCGCCGAGACAGTCCGCGGCCGTGCGGTGATCGGTGGTGGCCGCTGCTGCGGGGACCGGACGGCTGACGCGGGCTGCCCAGGCGCCCGGAGTGACGCCGAACTGCCGGCTGAACGCCCGGACGAAGGCGGGGGCGGTGGCGAATCCGACGGCGGTGGCGCTCTGTGAGACGCTGTCGCCCCGGCGGAGCAGATGGCTCGCCCGGTCCACCCGGAGGCGGGTGTGCCAGGTGCGGTAGCTCATTCCGGTCTCAGCCTGGAATTTGCGGGTGAGCTGGCGGCTGCTCAGCCCGAGACGTTCCGCCCAGGTCTCCAGACTGGTGCTGTCGGCCGGGTTCTGCAGTATAGCTTCGGCCATCGTCCGGAGAACCTGGGAACGGGGGACCGGTGGACTGTCCGGGACCGGTGAACCCGAGTCTGCTGTGGGGGAGGATGGGGTGGTATCGATCATGTAGGGCATGGCCCAGCGGGCGAACTGTCGGGTCAGTACGGCAGCGTCCCCGGCGTCAAGGTCGGTGACCGTCAGCCAGGTCGGTTGGCGGATCAGCCGGTCCGGTGGGACGAGGGCGGAGGTCGCGACGGTGCCGGGTGCGGTCTCGATCGAGGTGACGGTGGTTCCTGCCGGGAACCAGATTGCCTGACCTGTGCCGACGGTGAAGTGGTCCTCGTTGACACTGACCTGTGCCTCACCGTGATCCACCCAGAACACGTGGTGCCTGCTGTGGACGGTGATCTCGCCGAGCCAGCAGGGCGGGAGGGTGTCTCTGTGCCGAAGCTGTTGCGGGCGGTCAGTGATCACGGGGGTGGTGCGACGGTGGGCGATCACAGGCTGGGTCCTCGGCTGGACAGAAATGGTCAACGGAGGTCCGTTCAGGACAAGAACGAAGGTTAGCACGTCCTACTATTGCCTCCGACCTGACCACTTCACATGAGGATGATGATGAGAAACCCGTTGCGCCGTCTGTCGGCGCTGATCCTGGGGACGGCCGTCGCCGTCTCCCTCGCCGCCTGCGGCTCCGAAGGGGCAGACGATATTGCGGAAGTGAGTGATGGTGCTGCTTTCCCGGTCACGTTGGATCATGCGTACGGCACTGAAAGGATCGATGAAAAGCCCGAGAGAATTGTCGACCTGACCTATGGTTCAGCACTGGAGCCTTTTATAGCATTAGGTGAGGCTCCGGTGGCGGCAAACAGTATCGGTGACCTGTCGAATCTTCCCTGGTTGGGAAATCGGGTCAGCTGGCCGATGGAGGAGGGGCTGAGGGAGGATACGGAAAAGGTCGCCAGTCTTGATCCGGATCTGATCATCGTCAATGATATCGACAAGGCGGACTGGGAGAAATTGGAGAATATTTCTCCAACACTGGTGATTAGAACTGAAGATGACAAGTCTACCTGGCATACTTTCCTTCCTGTGGTTGCTGCTGCTACCGGAAACAAAGACAAGGTCGAGGCTATTGAAAAATCCTACAACGATCAGGTGAGGAGTTTTCAGGAAGAGCATGTGGGAGTTAATGAACTGACCTATAACAGTGGGGCGATGACCAGAGGATTTATCTATGCAGGAAATAATGTCTTCCAGGATATAGGTATCGAGATGGAGAGCGGTCAGAAGTCTAAGGAGAACGGAGACTCGATCTCGGACGAGAATATCAGCCTTCTACAGGGAGACATTCTGGTGATCTTTGATCCGCTAGGAAAAAGGTCAGAACTAGAGGGGAAGCCGGCGTTCAATGCACTGCCCGCGGTGAAGAATGATTCGGTGATCTGGCAGGACAAACCTATGGGCTTCGCGCTGTCTACCGCTCCCGGACCCCTGAGTCTGAAGTGGCTCACAGACAAGATTGCGCCGCAGGTGCAGTCCGCAATAGTCGCCCACGAGTAGCGTCGCCCGGTCAGTGCCAGATACCACTGTCGTTGGAATCCGGGTAGTCGCCTCCGTAGCAACGGACAGGACTCTTAACCTACGTGGCATCCGCCCGCGCGTCTCAGTCCCGCACTCTCCCTTGCACGGCCTCGGCGATCGCGGTGATCTCCCGCGGGGTGACGCGGCAGCAGCCGCCGATGAGTCGAACCCCCGCATCAAGAAAGTCAGGCACGGAAGCCAACAGGCTCGTCGTCGTCCCGCCCGCAGTCTCCGCCGTCCGCGGCAGCCAGCGGCGGTGCACGTGGTCCCAGATCTCGCCGCTGTTCGGGTACACGGACAGGGGGAGGGGACGCCCGGCGTCAGCCAGTCCCGCACCCAGCTCCCGTACACCGGCCAACGCCGCATCCGCACTCACACAGTTCACACCCACCGTGCGGAGAGCGGGGGTTTCCGCCACAATCCGGACGACCTCCGACAGTTCGGTGCCGTCACTCAGGACCACACCGTCGGCCGGCCTCCCCGGGGTCCGTGGCAGGACAGTCACGCTGAGCATGGCGTCCACCCCTGCCGCAGTGAACTCGCGGGCCAGTGCCTCAATTTCACGGACCGAGGGCACCGTCTCAGCGAGAAGAACATCGGCGCCCGAATCCGCGAGAATCCGGATCCGGTCGCGGTGCCAGTCCGCCAGCTCGTCGACGGTCAGCCCGTAGGCGCCGTCGTACTCGGTGCCCTCACCCGGGCCCGCACCGTAGGGGCCGACCGAGGCCGCCACCCACCTCGGAGCTCCCGTGACACCGGCAGCAGTGGACGCCGCGTCCCGTGCAACCTCCACCGCCCGGCGGAGCAGCAGCTCCGCCTGGTCGGTGGCGTCCTGCCGTGACAGTCCGGTGGCGACGAGACCGTCGACGGTCACCTCATAGGAGCAGGCTGTCGCGATCTCGGCGCCGGCGGTGAAGAAATCGCCGTGGGCCGCCTGCACCTCACCCGGATCGTCCCTCAGAATCTGCGCGGACCACAGTGTCCCGGTGATGTCACAGCCCCGGTCCTCCAGGCGGGTGCCGAGTCCACCGTCGAGGATGACAGGCCGCTGAGCGACGACGTCGAACAATGAAGGTGCTTTCAGGTCGGTCATCCTCGCAAGTATAGGCTGACACCCATGTCTGAAACCGCAGGGGCAGCAGCCGGGGAAACAACAGGCCTGCAGCGCAGCATGGAGCCCCGACACCTGGTGATGATCGCGCTGGGGGGAGTAATAGGTTCCGGCCTGTTCGTCTCCTCCGGATACACCATCGGTGAAGCAGGTCCCCTCGGAGCGGTACTCGCGTATCTTCTCGGCGCTCTCGTCGCATGGATGGTGATGTGCTGTCTCGGCGAACTTGCCGTGGTGTATCCGGTGTCCGGGGGGTTTCACATCTATGCAACCCGGAACCTGGGCCCCGCCTGGGGTTTCGCCACCGCCTGGCTGTACTGGCTGTGCTGGGCCGTCGCCCTGGGCAGTGAGTTCACGGCATCCGGGATCCTCATGCAACGGTGGTTTCCCGGGGTGGACGTCTGGGTGTGGTGCCTCGTGTTCGGGGTTGTGCTGTTCACCCTCAACGCCGTCTCTGCCCGCGTCTTCGGCGAGACGGAGTTCTGGCTGTCACTGGTGAAGGTTGTCGCCGTGCTCGCCCTCATAGTTGTCGGCGCCGCGACCGTCATCGGGATCAACCCTGCCGCGGACGGTCCCGCACCGTGGCTGACGAACTTCGACACCGACACCGGATTCTTCCCGACAGGGTTCAGTGGGATGCTGGTGGTGACCCTCGGTGTCTTCTACGCATTCTCCGGAACAGAACTCATCGGTGTCGCCGCAGGTGAAGCAAGGAACCCGGAGAAGTCCGTGCCGGCGGCAATCCGCACCGCTGTTCTCAGGCTCACCGTCTTCTTCGTCGGGGCGATCTTCGTCATCGCTGCGCTGGTGCCCTACGAGAATGCGGGCATCGACGAATCGCCGTTCGTCACGGTCTTCGACATCGCCGGAATCCCGGGGATGGGAGACGTGATGAACTTCGTCATCATCGCGGCACTGCTGTCGGCAGGAAACTCCGGGCTCTACTCCTGCACCCGCATGCTCTACTCCATGGCCTCCGAAGGTCAGGCGCCGGAAGCTTTCACCCGGACGACGAAGAGAGGCATTCCGATGCTCGCGCTCTGCGTCTCAATGGTGGGGGGAGTGGCGTCCCTCCTGTCCGGTCAGATCGCGCCGGACAGCCTCTATATGATTCTCGTCTCCGTCGCAGGTTTCGCGGTGGTGGCGGTGTGGATCGCGATTGCGGTGTCCCAGCTGTCCTTCCGTCGCCGGTTCGTCGCCGCCGGTGGGAATGTCCGTGGCCTGCACTACCGGGCCCCGGGATCCCGGCTGCTGGCGTGGGGGTCGATTGCAGCGCTCGTGGCGTCCCTGGTCGGGGTCGGGTTCGACGCCGACCAACGCGAGGCACTCACCGTCGGCATCCCCTTCACGGTGATCTGCCTGGTGTACTACCGGACCCGCCACGGGGCCGGCTGCTCCCCCCCGCAGGGGAGGGCCGCCGAGCGGGACGCCGCGGTCACGGCGTCCGGGAGTTGACCCGGCCCGGCCCGGTCCCGCCTCACCCGGGTTCGGGCGTACCCGGAACCACCGGCCCCGGACACCGAATGTTTCAGGCAGGTTAACTCTCCGGATGAAGGTTCAGCCGGTCGGCGATACTCTCAGGAAATGACCGATTCACCTGCGACGTACCCGGTCATCCCGGGTACCTACGACGAACTGATGTCACCGGAGGGTGTGCGATCGGTGTACCGCAAACTTCACCGGGTGTTCCGGGACATCAGACCCGAAGATCTCGCCTCGAGAGTCTCCTACCTGAGCACCCGGTACCTCGACACGGGAGTGACCTTCGACTTCGCCGGGCAGGAGGAACCGTTTCCCCTGGACATCGTGCCCCGCCTGATACAGCGGGCTGAGTTCGAGCGCACCGAACGGGGTCTGAAGCAGCGGGTGAGAGCGCTGGAGGCGTTCCTCGCCGACGTGTACGGCCCGGGACGCGCCTTCGCCGACGGCGTCATCCCCAGGTCGGTTGTCACCACATCCGACAATTTCTGTCGGGCGGTGGCCGGATACACCCCGCCCAACGGGGTGAGGATCCACGTCGCCGGGATCGACCTCATCCGGGACGGGGACGGTGAACTGCGGGTCCTCGAGGACAACGCCAGGATCCCCTCGGGAGTCTCCTACGTGCTGACCAACCGGCAGGCGACGGTGTCCGCGCTCCCTGAGGCCGTGGCACAGTACAACATCGCCAGAGTCGACGACTACCCTGCACGGCTACGCTCGGCCCTGGCGAAAGCGGCACCCCCCGGGGTCCCTGACCCGCAGATCGTGGTCCTCACCCCCGGTGTGTACAACTCGGCCTACTTCGAACACTCGATGCTTGCCCGGACGATGGGCGTCCCCCTGGTGGAGGGAAGGGACCTGGTCGTCCGTCACGGCGTGGTGTTTCTCAGGACCACCAGGGGACTGGAGCAGGTCCACGTGATCTACCGCCGCGTCGACGACGACTTCATCGACCCGGTGAACTTCCGGCCGGATTCCCTGCTCGGGGTCGCCGGACTGCTGTCCGCCCAGGCCAACGGCACGGTCACCATCGCCAACGCCGTGGGCAACGGTGTCGCCGACGACAAGCTGGTCTACACCTACGTCCCCGACCTCATCCGCTACTACCTCGACGAGGAGCCGCTGATCCCGAACGTGCACACCTGGAGGCTGGAGGAACCCGAGGCACTGGAGGAGGTACTGGACAGGATCGACGAACTCGTGGTCAAACCGGTCGACGGCTCCGGCGGCAAGGGGATCGTCATGGGCCCGAAGTGCACGAAAGCGGAACTCGACGAGACGAGGAAGAGACTCCGCGACGATCCCCGCGGGTGGATCGCACAACCCCTGATCCAGCTGTCCACCGTGCCGACGATGACCCCGGACAAGGGACTGCAGCCCAGGCACGTGGACCTGCGGCCTTTCGTCGTCAACGACGGCGAAGACATGTGGGTCGTCCCCGGCGGCCTGACGAGGGTGGCGTTGAAGGAGGGACAGATGATCGTGAACTCCTCCCAGGGGGGAGGGTCCAAGGACACGTGGGTGATCTCCGCGGGGGTGACCGGGCCGGAGTCGGAGCACGGCCGTGTCATCGCCGCCCCGGACCCGGACGCCGAGACGCTCGACAGGTTGGAGACCTCCGTCCTCGACATCAGAGACGACGAAGAAGAGGCCCAGCAGCAACAGCAGCAACAGCAGCAGAGGCAGGACGCCCCGGGCACCGACCCGTCGCAGGCACCACTCACGACACAGGAGGCGGACCAGTGCTGAGCCGCATCGCCGAATCACTGTTCTGGATCGGCCGGTACATCGAAAGAGCCGACGACCAGGCCAGAGTGTTGACCGTCAACCTGGAACTGAGCACGGAGGCGGACAGTTCCTCGTTCGGGGTGGAGCTCTGCCGTGCCATGGGCGCACCCCTGTCACCCGATGCGGGGGCCCGGGACGCCTGGTCACGGCTGGGCACCGACCCGGATTCCCCCCAGTCGATGGTCACCGCCCTGTCCAACTGCCGTGAGAGCGCGAGACGAGCCCGTGAGATCCTCTCCACCTCCTCGTGGGAGGCGATCAACCGTGCGTACCGCAAGGTGGCGTCCGGACGCCTCCAGCTGATGCGGCCGCCCCTGGCGTGCCGGGAAGTCCACGACCACTGCTCCATGATCGTCGGTGACCTCGTGGGGACCATGCCACGGGACGAGGCATGGCACTTCCTCATGGCCGGCCGCTACATCGAGCGGCTCGACATGACCGCCAGGATCATCTACGCCACAGTTGTCGCACCCTCCCTGCCCGCCCACCGACACCTGCTGCTCCAGGCCTGCGGGGCACAGCAGTCCTTCGTGATGTCCAGGGGGCAGGAGGACACCCTCACCGCCTCGGTCGACTTCCTCCTGCGGGACCGGTTGTGTCCGAGGTCGATCATCTTCTGTCTCGACGCCGCCCGCGACTGCCTCAGCGCCCTGGACCCGACAACCCTGCGTTCCGGATTCGAGGACGAGGCCCAGCGACTTCTCGGACAGATGAGTGCAAGGATCGAGTACATGCAGCCCAATGAGGCCCTCGAACAGCTCGGCGAGCTCACCCAGCTCACCCAGGAGACCGGTGCGTCCGCGACGCAGGCGCTCAGCCAGCGGTACTTCGAGGGTGCACTGTCGTCCACCTGGCACGAGAAGTAGGGAGAGCGAGACCATGACAACCACACTGCGTATCGTCCACACCACCGGCTACAACTACTCCGACCGGGTGACCGACTCCTTCAACGAGATCCGGATGACCCCCCTCTACACTCCCCAGCAGCTCATCCGGGAGCAGTCGGTGACCATCACCCCGAAGCCGTGGTCCTACTCCTTCATCGACTACTGGGGGACCCATGTCACCTCCTTCGAGATCCACGAACCCCACGACCAGATGATCGTGGGGGTCACGACCACCCTCGACGTCGACGCTGTTCCGGCGACCCGCACCGGGATGACGCTCGGGGGTCTGCGCGACCACGCCGACGCGCTCAACGAGTACCTCTGCCTGTCCCCGATGGTCGCGCCGTCGCAGGATCTTCTCCGGCGTGCCCGGGAGATCGCCGACAGCTGCGCCACCGTCGACGAAACCGCCCTGGCCGTCGGCCAGCTCGTCTTCGACGAGATGACCTATGAGACGGGGGCGAGTGACGTCACCGGCACCGCCGCCCAGGCGTGGGACGCACGCAAGGGAGTGTGCCAGGACTTCTCCCACATCATGATCGGCGCCCTGCGTGCCGTGGGTATCCCGGCGAGGTACGTCTCCGGGTACGTCCTGCCGAAGAAGGACGCCGGGATCGGGGAGACCGTCGACGCCGAGTCGCACGCCTGGGTCCAGTGGTTCAACGGCGGCGACAACAACGGCTGGTACAGCTTCGACCCGACCAATGACCTCGTCCCCGGTGAGCTGCACGTCATCGTGGGCACCGCCCGCGAGTACTCGGATGTCCCTCCGCTGAAGGGAATGTTCTCCGGACAGGCGACCTCGGAGCTCTTCGTCACCGTCCGGATGACCCGCCTGGGCTGATGCCGGGGAGCTCTGTCAGCTCTTCTCCCGGTTCTCTTTCTGGAGGACGCCGCGCATCGCCCGGGCCAGGTCCGCCCGTGCCTCGTGCAGCCGCTGCAGCGAGCGCTGCTCCTCCTGTCTCCGCCACTCCTCCTTCTTCTCACGCGACTTCCGCCCGTTGCGGACCGCTGTGACGCCGAAACCGATGCCGATCAGCACCGGAACCCATACTTTGGTGTAGTCGAGGGCCATGTCCACGATCCACGGAAGGTGCCAGTCGGGCAGACTGATCTCGGGCAGGTCGATGTCCGGCCACGGCACCGACGGCAGACTGATCTCGGGCAAGTTGATGTCCGGCCACGGCACCGACGGCCAGGTGATGTGCCAGTCGGGGAGCAGGGACGCCAGCCACCGCCACAGGGGATCGAGAATTCTCGACAGCACGGGCCCGAGAACCAGCACCGCCAGTGCCCACCCCCCTTTTCCGATCCCCCCGAGAACCGGGTACAGCCAGCGTTTCACCGCTGAGCGCTCCATCGCCTGCTGCCGTCTCTCCGCCCGTGAGCCCGAGGGGGCGTCGAACTCGACCACCTCGCCGGCGGACCTGAGGGTCACCGCCGTGACCCACCGGCGGGTCAGGGAACTGTCGATCTGCAGCATCGGAGGGGCGAACGTCACGCTGTGCCCGTACTGCCCGGGGCCGGGGTGCTGACGGGGATCGGCGAGACCTGAGGGTGTGAGGTCGATCTTCACGTCGTCGAGGGACCTGCATCTGGCGATGACCACCCCGTCGAACCTGATGAGCAGTCGGGGAGAGGATGACAGGGGACCGGTGCGGCGGCGTGTGGTATCCCGGGAGCCGGTGCCGGGGAAGTCCGGGTCGACTGCGCCGAGAGCGTCCACGGTCCCGGTGAACACCTCGATGACACCGAGGTCCGGGTGCCGGAGAATCCAGTGCTCTGCGTGGGTGTCCTGTTCCATGGTGGGCTCCACGGTACCTGGCCGGCATACAGGAATCCCGCCCCGGACTGCCCTCGCGGGCCCCGGAGCGGGATGTCTGTCGGACTGACAGGGTAACACTAGTCAACCACTAAACATGCAGGTCAACGCCCCACCCAACCACCGGCAAGACAATCTTGTTGGGCACTGGTTGGGTATCCACCAAAAGAAAGGTCATCCTAACCATGAGCACCGACACGCACACTGACCAGATCATCCGCCCCGGTTCGATGGATGTAGACACCCCGGACGCCAACACGGCCCTAGTGATCCGCACCACCGCCGCGCTCATCGAGCGGATGGACATTGCGCACATGGTCTACATCGACGACGAAAGCAACACCGAAGCGCTGGCGAATGCTTACGCCGACGTGGCCCTTCTCGCCCGCGACCTTGCCGACGAAGCGGACCGGGTTGCCAGTGCAGCAATGATGGACGCCTAACCGGGACACTAGCCCCAGATACACGACAGCCCCCACAGGACCGCGTTACAGGCCTTGCAGGGGGCATTGTCGTACTCGGGTAGGGGAACGGCCTACAGGGACGCTCAGGGGCGCTCAGGGGGCGTGCAGGGGCTTGTCTGCGGTGCCGCAGAACCACGTGCCACACGGGGCGACACAGGGGCGTGCAGGGGACAGTACAACCGGTGACCGGAATCTGAGTCCGGGCGCTCCACCCTCAATGGTGATACGCCACGGCACGACGACTGAACCATTCCGGCACATACCTTTTCGACCCCAAGGTCAAAAACCGCCCCGCCCCGGTGAACGGAATTAACCCGCCCCGGGTGAGGTTGGTTAACCCCCACCACACACCAAAAGAAAGCACCCCCACACCACTAGTTTCCTGAGGTAACCCTAACCCCAGGCACCACCCCGGGGGGTACCCCACGACCACGACCATCCCAGGCCCGGTGTCATGGCGCCGACGGTCGGGTACATGATTGAAAGCCGCACGGCGCACAGGGTGACATACAGTATCAGTCTCTCTATGTACGGGTTTCCTACTTTTCAACGGTGTTTCATCCCAGGTATTGAACTATTTGTCATAGGTCAAAACTGGTCACCCGAAAAAATCTGGTGGGGGTCGCAGACCATTTTTGGGATTGCCCCCAAAATTGCTGTTCAGAGCGTCCTTATTGTAACATTCCGCAGGTCACCGCATACATTCCCGGCGGCGGGGAGGTGCCGTTCTCGTTAGCGGCAACGAAAAGGGGGCTATCCAGAGTCAGGATGTGATCCTTGCGGGGGCGACCGCCAGTTTTGAGGGAAATTCCTGTAAAGTCCTGACCTGCGACGAAGCCGTATTCTGACCTGCAATTTTGCGGGCGTCCCCAAAAAATATCCCCCGCGCGTGAGGCGGTCAGTCGCGCCATTCCACGCTCGTCACGGCGTCAACACGGCGTTGCAGGACATCGACGGGCGTGAGGGGGAGTGGCAGAAACGTGTCGGCAAGGTACCGATCCGCGTAGGCGTCGGCGATTCGCTGGACCCGGTTAGCGATATCCACGCCCTTACGCTTAGCGTCACTGATCTTCGTCCGTGCATTGTCACACGCTCTACAGGCACGTTTGCCGTGGACTAGTTCACTGCTCCGCAGATTCTCGCCTACCAGGGGATGACCGGCGGGGCATAGCGTCTTCCGTGATTGGTGGTGGTTGCCGTCGCGCACCATGTCTGCGCTGTTGTCTGCCGCACTGCCCGGTCGGAGATTCCACACGGCCACGTAGTCCCGCTTAGGAACCTTGTGCAGCGCCATTGAACCATCATCCAAGCAACCGGGGTACCAAGCGGCAAGAACAAGCCGTTGTACCCTCCACTGTCGTCCACCGAACTTGACTACCGGGTAGCCGGCGTAATTCAGCCTAATTGATAGCGCCTTCTCTTTCTTCGCGTCCCATACTTCGGTTCCGTCTGCCAGCACGTGGATGTGCGGGTAGCCGGGAACACTGCGGTATCCGCCATTCCGGCAAAAGTGGGGGCTGTTGAGGTCCGATTCTGTGTAGCCTTCTAGTGTTTCCATTGTAGTTCCTTTCTGGTTCAAAATATGTTCTTCGTGGGCCGTGACATGCTTATTCCCGGCCTGTCGTCCCACCTTTCTCGTGGCACTAGTCTGACGTTGGTGAGTGATTCGGGGTTGACGATTATCTCCGGCTCCCCGACGTCTACTCTGGTGCCATTTTTGACTGCGCCTATGGCGATTCGTTGACTGTCTGCGAGGACGTGTTTCTGGTCAACGGTGCAGGTCAGGACCACCGGGTGTGCGTTATTGCGGGAGGTCGCAAAAATAATCGCGGTGGGGAGGTCGATTGTCCACGACATGCCGTAGTTACCGTTCTCGTATTCGCCGGAATCGGTGCCACGGTAGATCGTGACGGGCGTTTCGGGGAGGTATTCGTCGGGAATGATCCGGAATAATTCGATCCATTTGTTACGGCTCATGGCCTGTTCGGGGTGGCCTGCCCGTTGCCAAGCTGCGACAATCTCTAGTGGTGTCGGAGTAGTGCCGGTGAGTTTCTTTGAGAGTAGTTTCCGTAGTGGCCTGAGGTCGGAAACCAATTCCACGTTAGCGCCTGTCCCGGGTGTTCTCGACGATAAAAGCGCCTGGATTCCGTGAGGTGCCGGTGAGATAGTCCAGAAACGCGTCGATCGGCCCATTCCACGGGTCTCTCGGCGGTGTAGTAGGCCTATCCCGGTTCGCCCATTCGACGTGTGCCGGTCGGTCGAATGTACTGAGGACGGTGAGCGTGTTTGCCCATTCGTCCGACTCGGGTCCGTCGTACCCGTCGTTCATTACGGGGTGTCTGATTAGGTCCATCTGGTTGCTCTCCAATTCTAGTGTTTCTAGGCGATTAGACTCCTTAGGGTGGGTCAGTGGTAGGTCATGCAGTGTTCGTGGCCCTACGGGCCTTACAGCGTGTTTTTGAGGGTGTCTAGACCGGGGCGCTACTCAGTATCGAGAAGCCAGTCGTTCAGATAGTCCGCTAGAGCCTGAACCGTGCCCCTATCCAAGATCACCAGACGGTGAGGAAACTCCATCCGGACTGTCATGTCACCCTGACCGCGAACCGTGAATGTGGTGAACCGCTCCGACGACTTCCCCCAGTCCGTGGGGGCCGGAACAACCGGCAATCTGTGTGTGTCCATACAGGTCCTTTCAATGGTGAAATATCATGGTCAATCATGAGATACGTTTCGGGAACTCGGAACATGCCGACGACGTGACCGCACGTCAAAAAATGACGTGACCCCCAACCGCGGCGACCCCCCCGGCACGCTAAGCCTGACTAAGGCTCAGACCGTCGATCCTTCGTCCCCTAACCACGGCGACCCCGGTACAACCGGTCCCGGCCGAACCGTCCGGATACACCTCAATGAATAAGTGGTGAGTAGTGATGACCGCAAGCGGTGGGTGACCAATGGAGGGAGGTAGCGCACCTGGCGGTGCGAGAAACGCAAGAATGAGTCTAAGTCTGGTGCTACGCTAGATATAGGTCATATAGAGCGTTTAGGAACCCGCAGGTCAGACCCCACCTTTCCCTCAACCACTGAGTTGTTTGCCCTCAACCACTGAGTTGTTTTACTCGCAATCCCCCCCCAAACCACTCAACTACTGAGTTGTTTTCGACTCTCCGGGCACCAACCGCTGACGCGGAATCTGCGACACACTATCCGCGTCACGACTCACATTCGGAGCGCCGCCATACGGCCGATACCTGACCGCGATCGGCAACAGTAGAGACATCCGGGTTGACCCCTCACCAAGCCAACCCTCTTTAACCGCCGCGTCAACTTCACGCTTCACATTATCCGAACGGATACCCAGAAACGCCGACAATTCGCCACGCTCCGGGGAATAGGAAACAGCGCCCCGCTTAACCATCGCATAAACGTGAAAAGATAATTGCATCCAGTACGGCAACGTAGGATTAAGCGATTGAGCACGACAAAAAGCACGATCCATCATCACAAAATTGTTCTGATAGTTACTATCGCCATACCTGTTACCCCATTCGTTAGCCCTAGCCTCAAGCCATAGGGGGTCATTCTTTGCTGTCGTCATTTTTGTGCACCTCTCGTGCGTGATCGGGCAGGTAGTCGTACAGATACTCAATATCTTCGGCGCTTAGCAATAGAGACTTTGCAGCGCCGCGCAGTTTCACCTTGTATAGGTGAGTTTTCGTGGACCTTGCGTAATGGTCCGATACCTCAATGTTCACACTCATTCGTTACCCCTCGATAATCGCGGTTAGTGCGTTCGCCTGACGACGAGTCAGTTTGAGTTCAACATCGTCCACGCACAGGAACACATAGTCTGTTCCTTTAATGTCGTCGCGGACCTCGAACACGTCCACAGTAGTCCACTCTCGCCATTCGCCCCGGTGCCTAAACCGGCATGGCACTGCACCGAGGTCAGTACGCCGCTGTGTGCCACGGGTCAGTGCTACGGCGCTATCGTCAACTGAGTCTTCCATCATTCTCCTATTCTCGTCTCATTGCCCCGCTCAGGACGCCGTCTGACGGCCGAACAGGGCATGTCTGGTGTGATCGGCTACGCGGCCTGTTTCAGGCCCTCAGAATCGCTCCTGAACGGTTCCCGCAGGTCAGCACGACACCCGTCCAGCATGGCATTAAGCCGTTCCAGTCTCTCGTCGATCAAATCACACCGATCATTCAATTCGTTCACAATATCCCCGATAAGCATTCCAGATCAATTCCTCACCGGATCAACACGCCGCCGGATATTCGGCTCAGGGACGGTATCCCCAACCCTAATGCACTTAACCTCACCCGTTCGCAAATTAGTGCGATAGACGAACTTCTCGTACTCGTCTGTTTCACGGTTCAAAACATGAGTCTCGGAATCCTTAAACACGTCAGCACTAAAACGGCCTTCCCTATCCTCAGCCTTACGATCCGCTTTCTCAAACCGGTCCAGCCTATCCTGAAACACGTCCCAGGACGGCGCGATATCCAAAACCAGATCACCAACCAGGCCGCGTGCCAAAGGCGTTACAGCCCGGTCCCCGGAACCAATAGCGCTAAACTGGTTCGTCGCACTCAGCCTACGGCGGCCGTCAGCACGGTCAGTAAAGCCACCGAGGAATGCCTCGCGAAAATCTTTCGCTACCCTATGCGCAACCAGATCAGAATCAGTCCAGTCATTAACCACCCCGATAATGTCGCCCCTGTCGGACATATTGAATCGGTAGTTCAGGAGCCCCTTAATTCCCGGGTCTGTATATAGTGCGAAACCTTCCGAAGGGTCGGGGATGAGATAATCAATCATAAGCAGCCTATTTAGTCCGGCGCGGAACTCCGGCAGAACCTTATTCGCGGCCTCCGCAATGCGCAGATCGCTTCCAGTCAACAGGCCGGTGGAAATAGCCTGAGCGTTCGTGAAATTGCCGAGGTAGTTCGCCAGTTTCCGCACCCTTGCCGCCGTTTCCACAACAGGAAGAACACGCATGACGTAATCGTAGGTGAGTTCCGGAGCCTTTACACCCTCCAATACGGCCGTTGCACCATCCCGGTCTGCGGTCAATGCCTTTCGGACCTGTGCACGGTACTCGTTCTCACTGCGGGTATCGTTAATGATCTTTCGACGGCCCGCGTCATTCTTCCCCCGCAGTACTTCCACGTCAGGCAGCGGCACCGGGGCGTACTCGTTGATCTCGTCCTCGATCTTCTGAACCGCGTCCCGGGCCTCCACATACTCAGGTCGGAGTAGGTCACCCGGCGCGACGTCCCACGCCTCCGCAATGGCGCTCAGGCGCGTCTCGTAACCGCCCGGACGGGCGTTCTCGCGTGCATAGGCACGACGGTGGTCCGAGGGTGCAAACACGCACGCGGGCAGGGGAGTGGTTAGGTCAATTTTGCTCATAATGAGTTCCTTTCGATTGTTTCGTTATCGGCCAGCGGCAATTGTGCCGGCAGTAGGGATGAGAATTAGCGCTGCCAACAGGTCGGAGACTTTGTAAAGCCGCTCTTTCCCATTTGGGCCTAGCCGGTAGCAGTCCAGCGTCCCATCATTGGTTCGGCGGCGAATCGTATCGACGCTCACCCCGAGGAATTGGGCCGCTTGTTTCTGGTTAAGCACAGCGCGACCGGACAAGTCAACGCCGGACAGTGAATCAAAATCGGTCAATGGCACTCCTAGTCGTCGGTAGTGGTGGTGGGGTGGTTACCGGCGGCCATGACCGCGTGCAACTCGTTCTCATCCAGTCGGAGTACGCCACCCATCGCGTATCGGGTGAGCAGCCCCTGGTCTAGCTTGCGGAATATTGTTCTGCGGGTGACTCCCAGAATCTCCGCAGCGCGAGCGACGCTAATGTAGTTCGGTGTTTTCATTGCTAAATGGTCCCTTCTTTAGACATGCGAAAATGACCCAGCCGCAATGCAGCGTGGGCACAATTGGTTCGGAATGTGGTCCCGCCCCCTGCGGGAACCAGTGATCGTCAGTGAGACGAAAGCGCAGGTGTACGGCTTATCGTGCAGCCGGTGACATACTTGCCCCCCAATTGTAACACGGGCACAATTCTGTACACAAATTGAATTTGCAGGTCACAAGGCACACGGGAATTGGGAAGAACCTAAGTCCCCGCCTCCGGTAAAATGTCACACTTTTGCGCTCTTCGTCTCCCCCTAACTATAACAGTGGCCGATTATCACCACTCCCGAAAACCGCAGGTCGGAGACAGTAAGCCAAACGAGGGGTACCTAAGTCCCCAGCATTCGCAAAATGTCATACTATGACTAGAATGTGACCCCCGACACGCCTAGCCCTGCAACCGCTCCAACACCGACGCTGCCGCAACACCGAAACCGGACGCAGCGCGTTGGTACTCCATTAACTGCTCGACCCGTTCATGACCCATGAGCCGGCGGGCGTCCTCCAACGCAACCCCGTTAGTTACGAGCATGGTGCCGAAGAACCGGCGCAAATCGTGCGGGGATACGTCCTCACGGCCCGCCGCCACCTTGCCCCGATGCATAGCCTCACGAAACGACGTGTCCAACATGATCGTCCCGTCAGCCTTGCCACACAGTAAAGCGTCCTCACCCGGCCCCATATGCTCCACCGCGTGGGCACGCAACCGGTCCGCCGCAGGACCGGACACCACCACATCCCGATTAGCAGCGGCAGTCTTCGGCGTATCGAACTCAACCATCCGTTGCGTGAACTTCGCCCGCCCTGTCTTAGGGTTCACCACCTGCTCGCCCGTCACCGGGTCCACCACGGGCTCAGACACCCGCTCAGCGGTCCGCCGTACCCGGACAGTCACCGGACCGTCACCATCCAGCCCTACAAGGTCACGACGGCGCAACGCCAACATCTCACCGATCCGGATGCCCGACCACGCCATGAGCGATAGCGGTGCACGATAGCGGGGAAGAACGCTATCAACCATCGTGTTCACTTCACCTACGGTGAGTAGCGGTCGATCCCGCACAGCAGACCTAGGGGCCGTGCCAGCGCCCTTGATACTGACCGGGTTGACCTCAAGTATTCCCAGTTCATCCACGGCATACTGGAACGCTGTGTGCAGTTTCCGGTACGCCTGCGCGTTCGTGGTAGCGGTATCGGGGTGGGCGGCCTTAACGCTTCTCCACCACTCTCGTATTGTCTCCGTTGTCACGGACGTCACCCGCTCACCGGCTAGGGGAGTGTCGTACACGCGGTAGCGGAACTTGTCACGGGTGCTCGACTCACTGGATGCCTTAAAGTGCCCGTCCGTCAGCCATGTCTCGCACAACTGCTTCACGGTGAGGGAGTCGCGCTCCTGCTGTGCTCGCGCGGCCTCACGGCGTTGTTTCGGTGGGAGCCATGTGTCAGTGTTCCCGGTGCGGACAAGTGACTCCCAGTACTCACGTTCGGAGTTGAGCCATCCTACCGCCGCGCTCCGGGACATGAACGCCACTCCGGGTGTGAACCTACGGTCAGTGCCGGGGAGTCGGTAGCGCGGGTAGTACCGCCACCCTTTTGCGGTCTTGCGGCGCTGGACTTCCCCCCACTCGTTGCGGTCTCGTCGTGTCATGGTCTCCGGCCTCCCATTCCTCACCCAACGGCCCCCGATTCTGTTGGGTACGTGTTGGGCGTGTTGGGCACTCGTTGGGCAACAGTGCCGTTCATTGCAGCCCCCTGCTGTGCACCGGTGTGGTACGATCATGCCCATGACCTGCACAAAGCAAAGAACCCGCTGGTCTTGTTGACCAACGGGCTCCCACTCTAGTCGGACTGACAGGATTTGAACCTGCGACCCCCACACCCCCAGTGTGGTGCGCTGCCAAACTGCGCCACAGTCCGTCCGTTCATCTCTGAACGGGGAAAAGCTTACAACAGCCGGATTCAGTGCGCTAATCCGCAGGTGAGGGAGGCCAAACCACGGGTTCCGGGCGAAGTCGCGACACCGGGACCCCGGTGCCGGTCGGCTACCGGGTGGGGGTCACCGGGGCCTCGGTGACGACCACACCGTCGGCGTCCGCGTAGACGATGTGCCCCGGGACGAAGTCCACGCCACCGAAGTGGACGACCACGTCACGCTCGCCGGCGCCGTCCTTGGCCGATTTACGGGGGTTGGTCCCCAGCGCCTTGCATCCGAAATCCATGCCACCGACGGCGGAGGAGTCCCTGATCGCGCCGTTGATGATCACACCTGCCCACCCGTGCTCCACACCGAACTCCGCGATCATGTCACCCATCAGGGCGGTGTGGACCGAGGCGTCGCCGTCGACGACGAGCACTCCACCGGGATTGTCCTCCTGGAGGATCTTCTTCACGAGACCGTTGTCCTGGAAGCAGCGGACCGTGGTGACCGGACCGCAGAAGTCGGTGTGTCCGCCGAAGTTGCGGAACTGGGTGTCACAGCTGCGGACGCCGGCACCGATGATGTCTACCAGGTCTGCAGTGGGGATGAAGGTGATCTCAGTCATGTCTTCCAACTGTAGTGTGCCCGCCGACACCGACAGACCCGGCCCACCTCGCCACCGTCTCTCCGACCCACTGTGCCGAACCGCGCCGGGTCAGCAGGTGGTCGGCGTCGGGGATGCTCAGCAGCGACTTCGGCCAGGACGCCGCGGAGAAGATCTCCGTGGCGTCCGTCACCGGCACGGTCTGATCGGTCGGCGAGTGCATGACGAGCAGGGGGACGCCACGGCGTCCGACCGCTGCAATGTCCTCCCGGACGTCGGTGGTCACGGAATTCTCCGCCAGATCGGTGAGGAAACGTCTCCGGAAGGTCAGGTCCCGTCCGGCGAGGTGGACGGTGCGCAGGGTGTCGTCCCCGGTACCCGGCAGAGGAACCTGCCGGCCAGCCGGGTCAGCCGTTTCTGCCGGCCCGGCCGTCTCTGCCGGCGCTGCCTGCTCACCGGTGAATGCGTCGAGCAGGCTCGCCGCCGCCCGGCCCGGCAGGAAAGGGGCTCCGACCGTGACGACGGCCTTCAACGAGGGAATGCGGTGGGCCGCCCGCAGTACCGCGGCACCTCCCAGTGAGTGCCCGACCAGCAGGGAGGGCGAGCTGAGGTGACTGTCCAACCATCCGGACACCGACAGCAGATCGGCCACGTTGGAGCTGAAGGTGGTGTCCTCGAAGGCGACACCACCGTTGGCGGGTACGGAATCCCCGAGCCCGGGGAAGTCGAACCGCAGGCAGGCGATACCCGCCCGTGCCAGTGCCCGGGAGATCCTGAACACACCGGGTGCGCGTCGACTGCAGGTGAAACAGTGCGCGACGACTGCCACGGGCACCCGGGCGGCCCGCAGTTCCGGCAGGGTCAGTTCCCCGGACCCCGGGGGCAGGTCCAGTGACCCGCGCAGTGTGGAGGGGGAGCCGTCGGGACAGGGGAGGGTACCCGGCAGCTCGAGGTCCACCGTGGACACCGCCCGGGAGGTCGGGGAGTGAGACGTCCTGACACCTGAAATCCTGCCATCTGAGTTCACGGTACCGAGACTACGGTCAGCGCCGCTCCCGGCGTCCGTCCCGGCGTCCTTCGGGTGCCTTTCCGGTGCCTTTCCGGTGCCGTCCGGGTGCCCGGCCGCGGGCGTCCCCCGCGCCGGGACCGTGTCCGGTGGATCGGCTACGCTGGAACACAAGACTGCAGGACAAACGGGACCTGGTCCCAGGGAAGGCGTGACATGGCCGGATTCGGCTGGTTCTGGAAGGCCATGGGGTCGTCGGCGACGGCGAACCAGAAGAAGTCGAAGACCATTGTCGGAGAGGCGGACAAGGCCGCTGAACGGCTGGCCGCCGCGACGGACGCCGACATCGTCGACATCGCCCGGTCGTGTATCGGTGACGACGAGGAACGGACCATCGAGGACGCCCCGCTGCTCCTTGCAGCGGTCCGCGAGGCGGCGTCCCGCACACTGGGGATGCGTCCGTTCGACGTGCAGCTCCAGGGCGCCCTGCGCATGCTCGTCGGCGACGTCGTGGAGATGGCCACCGGCGAAGGTAAGACCCTGGTCGGTGCGATGACGGCCGTGGGCTACGGGCTCCAGGGCCGGCGGGTGCACGTCATCACCGTCAACTCCTTCCTCGCCGGCCGTGACGAGTCGTGGATGGGGCCGTTGCTGGACTTCTTCGGTCTCACCCACGGAGCGGTGGCAGAGGAGGCGGGTCCGGACGAACGCCGTGAGGTCTACCGCAGGGACGTGGTCTTCGGCGCGGTCAACGAGATCGGCTTCGACGTGCTCCGGGACCAGCTCATCACCCGTCGCCGGGATGCGGCCCGCCCCCCCGCCGATGTGGCGGTCATCGACGAGGCTGACTCGGTCATGGTCGACGAGGCACTGGTCCCCCTTGTCCTGGCAGGTTCAGAGCCGGGTGCCGGCCCCTCCGGCCGGATCACCGACCTCGTCCGCAGGATGGAGGAGGACAGGGACTTCACGGTGTCCGGGGACCGTCGGAACGTCTTCCTGACCGAGGCCGGTGCGGAATTCGTCGAACGGGCCCTGGGAATCGACTCGCTCTACGCCGAGGACGCCGGAGACGTGCTCTCCCAGGTCAACGTCGCCCTGCACGCCCAGCATCTCCTGGTCAGGGACGTGCACTACCTCGTCCGTGACGGCGCGGTGGCGCTGATCGACAACTCCCGCGGCCGGGTCGCCGAACTCCAGCGTTGGCCGGACGGACTGCAGGCGGCCGTGGAGGCGAAGGAGGGGCTGACGGTGACCGACGGCGGCCGTATCCTCGACCAGATCACCATCCAGGCGCTCCTCGGCCTCTACCCGCGCAAATGCGGGATGACAGGGACGGCGGTCGCCGCATCCGACCAGCTCCGCCAGTTCTACGACCTCTCGGTGAGCGTCATCGACCCCAACGTCCCCACCCGACGTTTCGACGAGGCCGACCATGTCTACGTCACTGCGGAGGAGAGGGACGCCGCGGTCATCGACCACATCGTCGAAGTCCAGGCCACCGGTCAGCCGGTTCTGGTGGGCACCCAGGATGTCGCGGCCTCGGAGGAGCTCGCCGACGCCCTGGTGCTGCGTGGGGTCGAGTGCAATGTCCTCAACGCGAAGAACCATGAGGTCGAGGCCGCGGTCATCGCAGAGGCCGGACGCCCCGGCCGGGTGACAGTCTCGACCCAGATGGCTGGCCGCGGTACCGACATCCGCCTCGGCGGCCCGGACGGTGAACCCGGGCAGCCGGAGCACGACAAGGTCGTGGAGCTCGGAGGTCTGCATGTCGTGGGCGTCGGACGGTTCCGTTCGGCACGCCTGGACAACCAGCTGCGGGGTCGGGCGGGACGCCAGGGCGACCCGGGGTCGACAGTCTTCTTCGTGTCGCTGGAGGACGACATGGTCTCCGTCGGAGGAGTGGGTGAGGAACTCACCGCCGAACCAGAGCAGGACGGACGCCTCGGTCAGAAGAAGGTGCTCCAGTTCATCGACCACTGTCAACGGGTCACGGAGGGCCAGATGCTCGACATCCACGCCACCACATGGAAGTACAACAAGCTCATCGCCGACCAGAGGGCGATCGTCAACGCCCGGCGTGACAGGGTCCTCGACACGGAGGCGGCCTGGGAGGACCTCAGCTACCACGACGTCGAGAAAGCCGGTGCGCTCCAGGCGCAGGGCATAGACCATGCGGTACTGGTCCAGGCTGCACGGGAGATCATGCTCTACCATCTTGACCACGAGTGGAGCGACCACCTGGCCTACCTCGACGACGTCCGCGAATCGATCCACCTGAGGGCCATCGCCAGGGAAAGCCCGATCGACGAGTTCCACCGGTTGTCCATCGCCGCCTTCGGTGAGCTCGCTGAGCGTGCCGTGGCACTGGCCAGGGAGACCTTCAGCGACGCCACCATCACCGGGGAGGGTGTGGACCTTGACGGGCTCGGACTGCACAAGCCCAGTGCCACCTGGACATACATGGTCAACGACAACCCTCTGAACTCGACCGGAGGGTCTGTGATGGGGTCCATCGCCTCGATATTCCGGTGAGAAACTTCACGGATGTAATCGGGTGACGCGCCGCCGACGCGGAAAAGGACGGGTAGTATGATGACATCGACTCACAGGCGGACCGCCTGATGTGCTTCGAGTCCTGTCGCACCCGCGACGGGGCGGCAACGGTCACCAGTACCAGATTCCAGGAGGAACTGAACATGAGCGACAACACCGGGATCCCGGAGGCCTCGGTCGAAACCACCTCGGTCTTCCGCGCTGACCTCCTCAAGGAGATGGAAACCGGTGTGCAGTCCGAATCCACGCCCGCTGGTGTGGAGGGACTGCCCTCCGGTTCCGCGCTCCTTGTCGTGAAGCGCGGACCGAACGCCGGCTCTCGTTTCCTGCTCGACCAGGACACGACCACTGCGGGCCGTCACCCCGACAGCGACATCTTCCTCGATGACGTGACCGTTTCCCGCAGGCACGCGGAGTTCCGCCGCAGCGGTGACGACTACGAGGTCGTCGACGTCGGATCCCTCAACGGCACCTACGTCAACCGTGAACCGAAGAACTCCGCAGTGCTCAGCAACGGTGACGAGATCCAGATCGGCAAGTTCCGCCTGGTCTTCCTCAACGGGGCCAAGGAATCTTGACCCTCGTTCCGTGGCGACCCGGTGCCGCGGACATGATTGACCCGGTCAGCAGGACCGCCCTGCGCGGTCACTGTCGCCGGGAGAAGTTCAACCGCTAGCGTGTGAGGAGAATCATGGGTTCGCAGTCCGGAACCGCCCGCCGGCCAGACGACGGCGGTTACGCGCCCAGGAATCCGTCTGTCGCCGACCGTGCACCCGGTATCCTCCCCACCGCCTCCATCGGGGACGTCATCAAGCAGCTCCAGGTCGATTTTCCCGAGGTGCGCGTCTCCAAGATCAGGTTCCTCGAGTCCGAAGGGCTGATCAGCCCCCGCCGCAGCAAGTCCGGGTACCGTCGGTTCTCCCCGGAGGACATCTCCCGGATCCGTTACATTCTCGGGCTCCAGCGCGACGAATTCCTCCCCCTCAAGGTCATCAGGGAGCGGCTCGAGGCCATGGACGCGGGGAATGTCACCGCGATCCGGCTCCACAGTGACTCGGTTGCAGGTGCAGTCACCCCTGACCAGCTCCGTGCCCCGCAGATCAGCAGGCTGACGCGGGCCGACGTCTGTCTCCGCTCCGGTGCCGACGACGAGTTCCTCGGGGCACTGGTCCGCATGGACATGGTCGTCCCCGATGCCGCGGGTTTCTTCTCCGCCGACGATGTCGACATCGTCCGTATCGCCTCCAAACTGCGTGAGTTCGGAATCGACTCTCGCCACCTGCGCACACTGGTGACCATGGCACGCAGGCAGGCGGACCTGATCAACAGGGTCGCCGAGCCCGTCGCCCACAGTCGTGACGACAATGCGAAGGAACGGGCGGCTGAGATCGGCCGCGAGGTCGGAGCCCTGGTCGTCTCACTGCATGCGACCCTGGTCAAGGGAAACCTCGGCCGCTGACGGCGCAGTCGCCGACCATCGGCGTCCGACCCCCACCGGTGGTGAGTGATGTCACTCCTGTGCAGGAAGACACGCGTGTTGTTACATGCGTGTCCTTGTCCTGCTCTGCTAGCATCATCCTCAACGTCAGTTCGGTCCCGGGGCACCGGGTCAGTCCACGGCCGGAACCTCCGCCACAGTGCGGCCGGAACGCGGACCGGTCCCCGGGCGGAGATCATGTGGCGCGCCCGCGACCGGCACGTCCGACCAGGAGGAGGAACGTATGGATCAGCAGGATGCGCTGTTCGAAGTCCATCATGACGACCGTGAGGTCGGTTACCGTGTGACCACCGCCTGCCAGGTTGCAGGCATCACATACCGGCAGCTGGACTACTGGGCCAGAACAAAGCTCGTCCAGCCCTCCATCCGCACCGCGAAGGGCTCCGGCACCCAGCGCCTGTACTCCTTCCGCGACATCCTCGTCCTCAAAATCGTCAAAGGTCTCCTCGACACCGGCATTTCCCTGCAGAACATACGGCGTGCCGTGGCGAAACTCGAACACTTCGGCATCGACGACCTCGCCGGGCTCACCCTCGTCTCCGACGGCAGAACCGTGTACGCCTGCAGCTCCCCCGAGGAAGTCATCGACCTCCTCAACGGTGGGCAGGGAGTCTTCGGCATCGCCGTCCCCGGCCTGCTGAAGGAGCTGTCCGGTACCATCACCGAGTTCCCCGCCGAACCCCGCGACGCCACCTCCGACGGTGACTCCACCGGCGCCGACGGACAGGCGGCCGGTGCAGGAGTCGACGAACTCGCCGCGCGGCGACGACTCCGCAGCTCCTAGCCTCCGCAGCTCCTAGCCTGCGTCCACGGTACGCAGCAGATCGGCGCCCGCACGCGCAGAATCCTCCGCCACAGCACCGGAGGAACCGAAGACGACCAGGGACACCGGGGCTCCGTCCGCAGTCGTCGCCACAACAGGGGGATCAGGGGGCGCACCCGCGACACCGGACCACGCAGAGTCACCCACCGGGAACCACACCGCGGCTGAACCGGGAGTTCGGGCGTTGTACGCCGCCGCAGCCTCAGCCGTGGGCCTGATCTCCACGACAGGGTGCACGCAGTAGTCCCTCACCACCGGCGACGTCGCAGAGTACTTTTCCAGCAGGTCCCGTGCGGCCACCTCCGCCGCCGGATCGACCCACGCCGTCAGCGACAGATCCCCGTTGATGCACTGTGGAGTCTCATCCTCCGGGTCATCCCGGATCAGGGTGAACCACCCTGCCACCAGAGCGGCGAGCAGGACAACAACCACAGGCAGCCCCCAGACCCACCCCGCCACACCGCGTCCACGACGCCCGCTGCGGTGACGGGCCCGGGAAACATCCCGGCTGTCGCCCGACGAACCCCCGGAAGAGTTCCCGGAAGAATTCCCGGAAGACGTCACAGGACCGCTCACCGGGACCGACCTCCTTCACCGGGACCGCCCGCAGTCGCGGGGTTCTCCACCGTCGCGTCGGACAACCTGCGCGACTCCGGTACCGGTGTATCGCACAACTGCGGGTACGTGGTCTCGAGGAGTTCGGTCAACCTCCTGCGCAGTCGCTGACCGCGGTCCGCGAAACTCCTCTGCCTCCTGGCGAACTCTGCGCGTCCTCCGGCTGTTTCGACCGGTACCGGGTCATGGCCCCAGGCGCTGAGATCATAGGGCCCCGCCTCCATGTCGGTGGCGCGGATCTCGCAGGCCAGCCTGAACGTGTCGAGCCAGAGATCACCGGGAACAAGAGGGCCCAGTTTCGTCGCCCACTTGTACAGGTCCATGGTCGCGTGAAGACAACCGGGCTGTTCGGAGTCGACCTGGGACTCCCGCGTCAGAATGCAGGAGTTCATCGGCGCGGCGTCCGGGGTGAAGAAACGGAAGGCATCGAAGTGGGTGCAGTTGACCGGTCTTTCCTCGACCAGCCGGTCGGTAGCCTCCCTGCCGAGCCGCAACGGTTCCGGATGCCGTGGAGATCCGTGGTACACCATCGCCCACTCGTGCATGCCGAAGCAGCTGAACCTGGGGGAGCGGCCGGCTGTCGCCCGCAGGAGACGGTGGATGAACGTCACGCTGTCCGCCCGGGCGGTGAAGAAAGCGTCGGTGTCCACGGTCCACACCTCACCGGCACCGGTCATGACACGGTGGTGGAATTTCGACGGTCCCGGAAGCGCGGTGTCCCGGGCCGCGGCCTCCGGCATGCCGTTGAGCAGGAGGCCCGCCCCGGCACCCGGATTCCACCGCCGCAGCTGTGAGGGCTTCACCGGGTAGTAGTGGAACATGAAGTCCCACACCGGATGCCTCTCACCGCGTGAACGGCGTTCCCGGTGCGCTGCCGTGAGCCTGTCGGCGTCCGCGGCGTGCCTGTCCCTCAGCCTCGTCCAGTCCCCGGGGGTCAGGACACGCAGTTCCCGGGTCAGCGTGTCAGTCATCGTGGGTCCAGTCCCTGACGGTACCGACAAGCTCCTCGATGACGTCCTCGAGAGTGACGATGCCGACGATGACGCCGTTCTCCGACACCTGTGCCATGTGGGAACTGGTCTGACGCAGTTCCTTCATCGCCACGTCGAAGTTGGCCCCGCCCTCGACGGTGATCAGAGGACGGAGGTCCTTCACATCCAGCAGCTGGTCCGGGCCGGTGGCAGGGTCGAGAACATTGTCCAGCACATCTTTGACGTGGACATACCCCATGTAACTGCCGGCGGGGTCCGTCACCGGGAAGCGGGAGAACCCCGTCTCGGAGACGGCCTCCTCGATCTGCCCCACCGTCAGCCCACGGGGGCCGTAGCTCAGTGCACGGACCCGGTCGCGGGGGATCAGGACCTCGTGGAGGGTACGTTTCGAGGAGTTCAGGGCATTGGACAGCCGTCTGGCCTCCGCAGGGGCGATCAGGCCCTCTGACCTGGACTCCGAGATCATCTCCGCCAACTCTGACGGGGACACCGTGGAGTCCAGTTCGTCGCGCTGCTCGACCCCCACCAGGTGCAGGGTCACCCTGGCGATCCAGTTCAGCATCACCATGATCGGGTGGGCGATCCTGCAGAACAGCATGTGGGGACCGACCAGCACCGTCGCGACCGACTCCGGGCCGGCCAGGGCGATGTTCTTCGGCACCATTTCACCGAGGATGATGTGCAGCACCGTGACCAGCAGCAGGGAGATGGCGAAGCCGACCGGATGGAGCAGGTCGTCGGGCAGCCCGAGAGCATGGAACGGCTCCTCGATGAGGTGCGCGATGGCCGGCTCGCCGACCTTACCGAGCAGCAGGGAGGCGATGGTGATGCCGAACTGGGCCCCCGCGAGCATGATCGTGAGATCCTCGGTGGCCTTGATCACCTGCCCGGCACGCCTGTTGCCGGCGGCCGCCATATTCTCGAGCCGGTCCCGCCGGGACGAGATCAGCGCGAACTCGACACCGACGAAGTAGGCGTTCACGCCCAGCAGAACGACGGTGAAGACAACCGCCCAGATGTCACCGCTCACTGTCGTCCTCCTTCTTCGTGGCGGCCACGGGACGCAGCATCACCTTGTCCACCCGACGGATGTCCATGGACTCGACCTGGGCCTCCCAACGGACCTCGGGTCCCTCGGCGAAAGAGTCGAGGGCACCCCTGTCGTCGACGGGAAGCAGCACCCTGTCTCCGACTGCCGGGATACGTCCCAGGGTCGCCATGATCAGTCCGCCGAGAGTCTCGTAGGGACCGTCGGGGGCGATGTACCCGCAGATGTCACCCAGCTCGTCGCACCGCAGCAGTCCGGACAGTTCCCAGCTCCTGCCGACCTGCCGGACCTCACGCTCCTCCTCGCGGTTGTCGTGCTCGTCCCAGACCTCGCCGAGGATCTCCTCGACGACATCCTCGATGGTCACGATCCCGGCCGTTCCGCCGTACTCGTCGGCGACGAGGATGAGCTGGGAACCGGCCAGTCTGACCTGACGGAGTACGGCGTCCCCGCCGAGGCTCTCCGGCACCGTGGGGACCGGACGGGCGAGCGAGCCGACCGTGGTGGTCGAGCGCTGCCCGGCGGGAATGGTCAGGGCGTCCTTGACATGCACCACCCCGACAGTTTCGTCGAGGTCACCGCGGACCACCGGGAACCTGGAATGACCCGAGTCGTGGGCCACCCGGATCAGCTGCATGGCGGTGTCGTCGGTGTCCAGGGTGTCGACCTTGGCGCGGGGGGTCATGATGTCCTCGGCCGTGGCGTCCCCGAACCGCAGGGAACGGTCCAGGATCCGTACCTTGGACTGGTCGAAACCCTCGGACCCGGAGGAGTGGCGCACCAGCGCACTGAGCTCCTGCGGGGACCGGGCGGACGCCAGCTCGTCGGCCGGTTCGATACCGAACCGGCGGACGATGTGGTTGGCCACCCAGTTCAGCGCCCGTATGAACCCGCGGAAGATCCGGTTGAAGTGCCAGACCGGTGCGGTGAGCACCCGTGCGGTGCCCAGCGGATTGGCTATCGCCAGGTTCTTCGGCACCAGTTCACCGAAGACCATCGACAGCACGGTGGCGATGACAAGACTGAGGACCAGGGCGAGCGGTTGCGAGGCGGACTCGCTGAGCCCGACGAGTTCGAGGGCGGGCGTGAAGAATTTCGCGAGAATCGGTTCGGCAAGGTAACCGGTCGCCAGTGTGGTCAGGGTGATGCCGAGCTGCATGCCCGAGAGCATGAAGCTCAGGTTCGAGTGGGCCTTCTGCACCATCCGCGACGCCGCGTCACCACGGGTCGCGACATCGTTGTCGATGGTGGAGCGCTCCAGACTCGTGGTCGAGAACTCCACCGCCACGAAAACCCCTGTTCCCGCGGTGAGCAGGATGAAGCCCAGGAGCCCGAGGATGCTGAGCAGGATGTCCATGGCGGGCTACCGACCCTCCACGAGCCCCAGCTCGCCGAGATGGGACGTGATCCCGGGTGCCTTCCCGGGGCCGTCGAGCGCCCACTCGGTCGGACTGACCCCGGCCTTGCGCATCATCGAGAGAGTGTCCTTCTCCTGGTCGGCCAGCGTCAGTGTGAGGACGACACCCTTCTCGCCGGCGCGGGCCGTCCTGCCTGCCCTGTGGACGTAGGCCTTGTGCTCGGCCGGAGGATCGATGTGGACGACCAGGTCCACGCCCTTGATGTCGATGCCCCGGGCGGCGATGTCCGTGGCAACCAGGACGGTGGCCGTGCCGTCGGTGAACTCACGGACGGCGCGGGTGCGCGCGCCCTGGCTCTTGTCACCGTGGAGTCCCACTGCCGGCGTCCCGTCCCGGACAAGCTTCTTGACCTGACGGTCGACGGTGTGTTTGGTCCGCATGAACATGATCGTCTTCGTGGACGCCCGACCGAGCTCCAGGACCACTTCGTTGCGCGCAGGCTTGTCCCGCACCACGCCGAGGTAGTGCTCCATGGAGTCGACTTTCGCGGCGACCTCCCCTGTGGAGTGGGTGACGGGATCGTTCATGTACCGCTCGATGAGCACCTTGATGTCACCGTCGAGGGTGGCTGAGAAGAACAGGTGCTGGGCGTCCTGCGGCATACGGTCGATCAGTCTCCTGACCTGGGGGAGGAACCCCATGTCGGCCATCTGGTCGGCCTCATCCAGGGCGACGATCCGGACGTCACCGAAGTCGAGGGCCTTCTGGCCGATGAGATCCTCGGCCCGGCCGGGGGTCGCCACGAGAATATCGACGGGGCGGGCCAGGGCCGTGAAGTTGCGTTTGATGTTCACCCCTCCGACGACCTCGATCACCCTCTGGCCCACGGACTCTGCCAGGGGACGCAGACGCTCTGCGACCTGCTGGGCGAGCTCACGGGTCGGGACCAGTACCACGGCACGCGGGTGTCCGGGCCGGGAGGACCCCCCGACGAGACGCGTGACCACAGGCAGACCGAAAGTGAAGGTCTTGCCGGAACCGGTGGGCCCACGACCCAGGACGTCCCGTCCCGCCAGTCCGTCGGGGATTGCCGCAGCCTGGATCGGGAAAGGATGGACGAGCCCCTGTGCCCCCAGTTCCCTGACGACGGGTTCGGGGAGAGCCATGTCGGCGAAACGGACCGAGGTGTCCACCCCGGAGGCGGGGGAGGAAGGCAGGTTGAGGGGGGAGGACGCCGTGGTCCGGGCGCTGGCGTGGGGAGTCGTGGCCCGGGGGGTTGCCCGGGGCGTCTCGCGGGCCCGGGAGACCCCGTTCGCGCGCGGTTCCTGACCGGAGCCGTTGCCGCCGGGTCCCCGGCGGTCGGTCTGACCGCGTCGGCGTCGGGAGCCGCCTGGGCTTCGGGACCTGCGTCCTGCGCCGTCGCGTACCGGCCTGCCCTGAAGGTCGACCTTGTCCGGGCGCCTGTCACGCCCGGGGCGTCGCCCGGCGTGACCGCCCTGACCTGTGGTGCCGGACTGTCCGGTCGGGGAGTCCTGTCGGGAACCCTGACCTGCCCGGGATGAGTTGCCGCCCTGGCTACGGGTACGTCTGTCACCGGAGTCGGAACCGGCACCGCTGCCGGTGGCGCGGCTTCCCCTGACCACTCGGCGACGCCGGTGGCTGGAGGAGGAACGTCTGTCGGAGGAGGATTCCACTTACGCTTCAACCTCGCTACGGTCGCCGGACCACAAGGTGTGGAACTGCCCGGCGCGGTCGGTGCGGCGGTAGGTGTGGGCTCCGAAGAAGTCCCGCTGGCCCTGGATCAGTGCGGCGGGCAGACGCTCGGCACGCAGCGAATCATAGTAGGACAGGGACGAGGCGAACACGGGCACCGGAAGTCCGAGCCGGGTGGCCACGACAATGACGCGTCGCCACGAGTCCACGAGCCCCGAGACCTCGCCCTTGAAGTAGGGGTCGAGGAGCAGGGAACGGACATCGGGATCGGCGTTGTATGCGTCGACGATCCTGTTGAGGAACTTGGCCCGGATGATGCATCCACCGCGCCAGATGGTGGCGAGATCGCGGGGATCGACGTTCCAGTTGTGTTCGTCGGATCCGGCACGGATCTCGTCGAACCCCTGGGCGTAGGCCACCAGTTTCGAGGCGTAGAGGGCCCGGCGGACATCTTCGACGAAATCGTCCCTGGACACGCCGAGCTCGGCGAGGGTGCTCAACTGACCCGACGGCAGGTTGCCGGTCGTGGCCTCACGCTGGTCACGGGCACCGGAGAGGGCACGTGCGAAGACCGCCTCACCGATTCCGGTGGTGGGGATGCCGAGATCGAGGGCGGCCTTGACCGTCCACCGTCCGGTACCCTTCTGGCCGGCGGAGTCGACGATGACGTCGATGAGCGGCTTCCCGGTCACGGCGTCCACCTGGGAGAGGACCTCCGCGGTAATCTCGATGAGGTAGGAGTCGAGGTCACCGGCGTTCCAGGTGCGGAAGATCGCTGCAATCTCGGCGGGTTCGATACCTGCGGCGTAGCGGAGCAGGTGGTAGGCCTCACCGATGACCTGCATGTCGGCGTACTCGATACCGTTGTGGACCATCTTCACGAAATGGCCCGCACCGTCCGGACCGATGTGGGTGCAGCAGGGGGTCCCGTCGACCTTGGCGGAGATGTCCTCCAGCAGCGGGCCGAGGGAACGGTAGGATTCCTCGGGGCCACCGGGCATGATGGCGGGTCCGTTGAGAGCACCCTCCTCCCCGCCGGAGATACCTGCGCCGACGAAGTGGAGGTTGCGTGCGGCCATCTCCGCCTCGCGCCGGATGGTGTCCGTGTACAGGGCGTTACCGCCGTCGATGATGATGTCGCCGGGCTCCATGGCGTCGGCGAGCTGGTTGATCACAGCGTCCGTGGCGGCACCCGCCTGCACCATGATCAGGGCGCGGCGGGGACGCTCCAGGGAGGCGACGAACTCCTCGACCGTCGCCGCGGGAAGGAAGGAACCGGTGGACCCGAACTCGGCCATGAAGGCGTCCGTCTTTGCGGTGGTGCGGTTGTAGACGGCGACGGTGTACCCGTGGTTGGCGAAGTTCCGGGCGATGTTCGAGCCCATCACTGCCAGGCCCACGACACCGATCTGTGCGGAGGAAACTGTCATGGTGACCCATAGTAGCGCCCGCACCCGCGAACCCGCCCGCCACGGCGCCGGGGTGTCTAGACTCACCAGGGACTGCACCGTCGACCATTCGCAGTCACCGGCAGTCACCGGGCAGTCACCGGCAGTCACCGGCAGTCACCGGCGCTGCACGGTGCATGAAGGACGGTGCACAGGTCAGCCGGCGAGGTTTCCGGCGGCGACAGACAGACCGCGACAGACAGACCGCGACAGACAGACGGCCAGAGGAGCAAGGAGTAGTCGACCATGACAGGATTCAACGGGGACGCCGCACAGCCGGGACAGACCGGGCAGGCACAGGACGCCACAGTGCAGGACGCCACAGTGCAGGACGCCACAGTGCAGGACGGTACGAAGGACGCCCTGACCAGAATGACCGGACTGCTGGCGAAGGTGAAGTCCGGTGGGCTCACGGAGGCGGAGACCGCCGAGCTGGCCGTGATTCTCGGTGGCAGGGTCGGGGGACTGGACTCCACCCTCGGCGTCCGCTACATCTCCTTCCTGCCGGAGATGGTGCTCGAGCTCACGGTCACCCGGGACCACGTCCAGCCCTGGGGGATCACCAACGGAGGGGTCTACGCCAGTCTCGGGGAATCAGCGGGGTCTTTCGCCGGATTCATCGCTGCGGGGGGACACTCCTCCGTCATGGGTGTGACCAACTCCACGAATTTCCTGCGGCCCTCTGTCCCCGGAGACGTCATCCGTTCGACCGCGCACGCGGTACACACCGGCCGGACGAGCCAGTTGTGGAGGATCGACCATGTCAACGCCACGAGCGGGAAACTGCTGGCGACCACGGAGCTGCGGACTGTCGTCGCACCGCGCAGGTGAGACCGGGTGGTGGGAGGACACCGAGCCCGGGTGAGTCAGATGCGGGGGTGAACCGTGTCCGGGGGTGGCTGACAGCCCCCGGGGGGGGACTGCTGCGACGTTCAGTGTCGGCGGGAAGCCTGGTCGAAGAACTCCAGTTCCCACCTGGAGGCGTCGAGGTAGGCGACGGCAGCCTCGGCCCGCGCTGCGGGACCGGCGTCCTCGAACGCCTTCTCCACCAGTGCCACAGCCTGTCGGACGCTGTCGGTGAAGTCGCTGCCGGAGTAGGTCTCCAGCCATGCCGAATAAGGGTTGTCCGCAGGTGAGTTGGCCGCGAGTTCCAGCCCGACCTCGGCGTACAACCAGTAGCAGGGCAGCACTGCGGCGGCGCCGACGACATGGTCACGGGTCCTGACACACCGCATGAGATGCGAGGTGTACGCCCCGGTCACGGGAGAGGGCAGGGCGGGGGCGCTGTCCCCGTTCCAGTTGCGGTGCAGTTCGGCCTCTTCCTCGAGACACTCCGCCGCGCCCTTCACCCAGAACAGTGCGGACTCCTGGTCCGGGGCGGACGCCGCCAATGAAGCCAGGGCGGGGGAGTACAGGGACAGGTAGACGGCGTCCTGCGCCAGGTAGAAGGAGAAGTCGTCCCGGTCCAGCGTCCCGCTGCCGAGATCGGTGATGAAGGGAAGGTCCGTGACGGACCTGTGGATGTGCGCCGACGCGTTCCACAGGGCCGCCGTCCACGGACCTGCAGCCGGAATACGCGGGGGTTTCCGGGTGGTGCCTGCACCGTCGAACTGGCCGGACAACAGATCCCCGGGCTTTTCCAGGGCTGCCGGCATATCCGGGACATGGTGCCAGGGGGTGGTGTCTGCGGCGGCGGCGAGCCGGCGCGACCGGTGGGTGTGGTCGACAGGGCCGTTTCCGGTGCCGACATGCAGGTCGTCGGCGTAGCGGATCGCCTCGGTCAGCCACCGGGTCGCCCAGGACAGTGCGGCTGCCACGGACTCTCCGGCGGCGAGGCGGGTGGTCAGGGCGGAGGACAGGGAACATCCGGTGCCGTGGGTGTTGTGGGTGGCGATGCGTGCCACCGGGACAGTGTGGACTTCACCGTCAGGGAAGACGACGGCGTTGTCCGCTCCACCGCCTGTCAGATGTCCGCCCTTGACTATCACGGTGGTACCGAGTTCAGCGGCGAGGTGGCGTCCCTGGTCCACGGCCTCCGGAAGCGTCGTGGCCTGCCCGGTCCCTGACAGCACCGCGAGCTCGGCGAGATTCGGTGTGATCACGTCCGCGAGGCGGCACAGTCCGACAAGAGCCTTCTCCCCGTCCGGGGTGAGCAGACGGTCACCACTGGTGGCCACCATCACAGGATCGACGACGAGCACCGGGACGGGGTGGGCACGCAGGTAGTCGGTGACCGTACGGGTGATCTCCGCGGTGCCGAGCATCCCCACCTTCACCGCGTCCACACGGACGTCGTCGAAGACGGCGTCCAGCTGGTCGGTGAGGAAGCCGGTGTCGGGGGTGTGGATGCTGCGTACCCCGTGGGTGTTCTGCGCCACCAGGGCGGTGACCACCGTCATCGCGAAGCCACCCGCTTCGCAGATGGCCTTGATGTCCGCCTGTACACCCGCACCGCCGGTGGGGTCGGTGCCTGCGACAGACAGGACCCTGGGGACGGAACCCTGCAGGGGGAGGACCGGGCGTGAAGATGTCATCTGACATTCCCTTCGCTAGTACGAACTAGAGCAGGTTCGACGGGTGTGATCTCAGCGTCATGGGCGACGCACCCCGTGTCACGGTGGACCATCCTACCCTGCAGGGCCTCCACCGGCGGCGGACACTCACGCCGTCCGGACCGGCTCCCCCCACCGGACGGTCGCGTTCCCGGCACGGCAGAAAAACCGGTGCCGTGGTCGTCGGGGACGACCACGGCACCGGGGCAGCTCAGACGGTCACGGGCACCGCCGGGCAGGGAATGTCAGTCGGTGGTGGGCCGGATGTCGCGGCCCTCCCCGACCTTGAGGTTGTCGCGGACCATGACGGAACGGATACCCTGCTCGTCCTCGAGTTCGCGCAGCCGACGCAGGATGTTGCGGCCGTGAAGCTGCTGGCGGGTCGCCACCAGGTTCCACCGGTTGGGCGACAGCGAGTTCAGCCCCCAGCTGTAGGCGGCGACGAAACGGTTACGGAAACCGACCAGGAACATCATGTGGACGGCGAGCCACATGAGCCAGCCCGGGAAGCCGGTGATCTCCCGGTCACCGATCTTCACCACGGCGTAGAACCGCGAGACGATGGCCATGGTGCCCTTGTCGTGGTAGCTGAACGCGGGACGGGAGGTGCGGCCTTCCTCGACCTCACCGCGGATGACGTCAGCGACGAACTGGCCACCCTGGATGGCGACCTGGGCCAGACCGGGCAGACGGTCGTGGCTCATCATGTCACCGACGACGAAGATCTCCTTGTGACCTTCGATGGTGAGGTCGTCACCGACGGGGACGCGGCCTGCACGGTCGGCGTCCACCCCGTCGATCTGCTCGGTGACCATCCTGCCCAGCGGGCTGGCGGCGACACCTGCGGACCAGATCTTGCAGTAGGAGCCGACAGTGGTCTCCTTCTCGGTCTTCATGCTCTTCCACGTCACGCCCTCGGCGTCGACGTTGGTGACCAGGGAGTCGGTGACGACCTCGACACCGAGCTTCTCCAGCTTCTTCTGGGCCTTCTTGCCGAGATTCTTGCCGAAGGGGGGCAGAACCTGGGGCGAACCGTCGACGAGGAGGATACGTGCAGAGTCGGTGTCGATGTCCCGGAACTCGTTGCGGAGGGTCCGGTGGGCCATTTCCGCGACCTGGCCGGCGAGCTCCACGCCGGTCGGACCGGCGCCGACGATGACGAAGGTCAGCAGGCGACGCTTCTCCTCGGGATCGGTGGTGATCTCCGCGCGCTCGAAGGCGCCGGTGATCCGCGCCCGGATCTCGAGTGCGTCGTCGATGCTCTTCATGCCCGGGGCGAACTCCGCGAAGTGGTCGTTGCCGAAGTAGGACTGTCCGGCACCGGCGGCGAGGATGAGCGAATCGTACTGGAGGACGACCTCACGGCCGCCCAGGTCACCGGTGACGGTCCGTGCGTCGACGTCGATCTCACGGACCTCGGCCTTGACGACCCGGGTGTTCTTCTGCTTCCGCAGGATCTGGCGGATGGTCGGGGCGATCTCACCCGAGGACAGCACGCCGGTGGCCACCTGGTAGAGCAGCGGCTGGAAAAGGTGGTGGTTGGTGCGGTCGATGATGGTCACGTCGACATCGGCGTCCGCGAGCCTCTTGGCGGCGAACAGTCCGCCGAAACCGGCTCCGACTATGACGACGTGGTGGCGACCGCCGGCGGGGCGGGTCGGGGTGGATGCCATGGAATCAGTCTCCTCGCTTTTCGGGGACGGTGACTGCGCCGGTGTGGGGTGCGGCCGGACGTCCCCGGAATTCTTGGTCGGTTGCACACCTGTCCGGGCGGTCCGATGACGCGGTACACGTCCCCTGCCGGCCGGTCTGACGGCAACCTCGGTTGTTATGCGACTAGTGTAGTGGTTTGTTCTGAGGTGTTCAGGGCGTGGGTACGTCTCCGGAGCCGGCCACGTCCGCTGATGTCCGTTTGGTGCCTCCCGCCCTGTCAAGGGGTGGGGGAAACCACCCCTGTTGTGCGAGAGATCACCCCGTCAGTGCCCCCGGTGGTGCCGACACTGAAAGGAGTTGCCGGTGTCCGAGGGTTTCATCGACCCCGAGCGGTGGCCGGATCTCGTGCGCCGGCCGGAGGCACCGTTGCTCGGCTCACGGGCCGCCCGTATCAGGGAACGTCTCGAAGAGCTCACCCGTGAACACGGTGTGTCCCTGGCCGGCGACGGTCACCCCAGGTTCCTCGTACATGACGGGCTCGTGCTCGACCGGATGGTCGCCGACGGGTGGCTCGGACTGGCCGAGGGGTACATGGCGGAGGAATGGGACGCCGAACCACTCCCCGAGGTACTGCAGGTACTGATGTCACGCCCTCTCGAAACCGGTCTGGGGGGTTTCCTGTCACGCAGGAGCAGACGTGACTTCGGGCACGTCGTCAACGGTGAGATCCCGGACGCCCTCGTCGAGCTCTACGCGGGCGGCACCCGGGCGACGGGGTCGGCACTGTTCGCCTCCGGCACCAGGACCTCCGCGACGCGGCTGGTCTCCCAGCACGGCAGGCAGACCCCGGTGGTGGTGACCTGGATGGACGCCCCCGAGGAGGTGGACCGCGCAGACCTCGATCCGGCCCAGGTCAACCGGATCAACCTGATGCTGGACGTCGCCCGGGTAGGGGCCGGGGACCGGGTTCTCGAGCTCCCCGGCAGCGGGGGCGCCCTGCCGGTGCTGGCAGCCCGGCGCGGAGCCAGTGCCGACGTGCTGACCTCGGACGCCGACCATGCCGAAGTCGTCAGGTCACGTGCCCACGCCGCGGGAGTCGGCGGTGCCGTGCGTGTGGAGACGGTGAGGGGGACGGTGCCGTCTCCGCGGCAGTGGTCGGGCAGCTATGACGCCGTGTTCAGCGTGGAACGGATGGAGACCCTGGGGGACAGGGGGTCAGAGGCTTTCCTCGCCGCCGTGCACCGGATGCTCACGCCGCAGGGCACGGCGGTGGTCCAGTCGTTGACGACCGCGGCGGACCAGGTGATTCCCGGAGACGTCGTGGACAGGAGCCTCGACGTGATGAGGGCCTACGTGTGGCCGGCGCTGCAGTATCCCCGGGTGGAGCGGGTCATTGAGCAGGCCAACCGTGTCGGCCTGGAGCTGGTGCGGGAGATCCATCTCGGCTCCCATGCGGCGCTGACCCTGGGACTGTGGCGGGAGGCTTTCGCTTCGCGGGAGCGTCAGGCTGCTGCGGCCGGGTTCGATCCGGTCTACCGGCGGCTGTGGAACTACCAGCTGGCCCTTCACGAGGCTCTGATCGGTTCCGGTGCCCTGGACTGTGTCCAGTACGTTCTGCGCCGCGCCGGGGCGTGACATGACAGAGGGTCAGACCGCGTTTCTGCCGGTGATGTCGTCTGTGGAGTCCCCGGCGTCCGTGCCGGTCGCCGTGTCGGTTTCTGTACCGTCCTGCGCTGCGAGGGTCTCCCGTATCCGGTCCTGCTCCCGGCGGGAGTGTGTCCGGAGCCGGACAACTTTGACGACCACCGGGACGAGCACCACACACACTCCCGCGATAATGATGAGGTCGAGGTAGTCCCGGATGAACGGGACGCCGCCGAGCAGGTAGCCGAGACAGGTGATACCCGCTCCCCAGATCACACAGCCGAGGACGGACCAGAAGGTGAAGGCCAGGCGGGGCATCCCCGCGATTCCCGCGACCAGGGGGTTGAGGGTCCGGACCACGGCGATGAACCTGGCGAACAGGACGGTCACCGCCCCGTACCTGTCGAAGAACCCCTCAGTCCTGGCGACGGCCTCCGGGCCTATCCAGTTGAGCACCCGGGACTGCAGTGCCGCTGGCCCGTAGCGGCGTCCCAGGGAGTACCCGAGCTGGTCGCCGAGTGCCGCGGCCAGCGGAATTCCGGTGCACAGGGCCCACAGCGGGGCGAAGGCGTTGTCGGAGGCGGCCATGATCCCGGCGGTGAACAGGAGGGTGTCGCCGGGGAAGATGAAACCGATGAGGACGCCGGTCTCCATGAAGATCACGAGCAGGACCCCTGCGAGTCCGAACGTGGTCAACAGGCTGTCGACATCGAACATACGGCGGTGACCTCACTCGGTAGGCGGGTTCGGGAGGGTGACGGACGCCGTGGGCGGCAGCGTGATCCGCGACCTGTGGTCCGGCACCTTCCGTCAGCTAAACGTGACCCAGAATAGGCCAACGGCCCCGGGGCTGCTGCCCCGGGGCCGTTGAGTCTGCCTCTGGAGGCTGCCGGGGGAGTTGAGGCCCGCCGATGTGTTAGAGCGGTCAGGAGGCCCGGACGGTGAGAGACCGGACGGTGAGGGTCAGATGCTGTAGAGGTCGATGTCGCGTGTCTCCCGCATGATTCGGATCGCCACCAGCGAGATGAGGGTAACGATCGCCAGGTACATGCCGACGGCCCAGGGACCGTAGTTGGTGGCCAGTGCCACGGCGATGAACGGTGCGACTGCGGCGCCGAGGATGGAGGAGAGGTTGTAGGCGATGCCCGAGCCCGTGTAGCGGACATTAGTGGGGAACATTTCCGGCAGGACCGCTGACATGGGACCGAAGATCAGTCCCATGAGGAACATGCCGATGGACAGGAAGACGCCCGCGGTGAGCTCGGTGGCGGTGTCCGGGTCGAGGAAGAGCTGGAAGGCGCAGCTGTAGACCAGGATGATGACGGAAGCCACAGTGAGGAACTTACGACGACCGACGGTATCGGCCAGGTGCCCGGCGATCGGGATCCCGACGACGAAGAAGCAGGCGGAGATCAGCTGGATGACGAGGAAGTGCTCGTACTCGATGCCCAGTCCGGCGCCCTTGTCACGGTCACCGATGCCGAAGGAGAGGAACCACGTCGTCACGATGTAGAAGAGCGTGTAGGTGGAGACCATCACGAAGGTGCCGAGGATGACCTCTTTCCAGGCGACCCGGAAGACCTCTGCGGTGGGGACCTTGACGTCCTCGCCCTTGTCGAGGGTCTCCTGGAAGACCGGGGTCTCGTCGAGCTTGAAACGGACCCACAGGCCGATGGCGACCATGACAGCGGAGCAGAGGAAGGGCACGCGCCATCCCCATGCCAGGAAGTCACCTTCGACGTCACCGTCGGTGTGGTTCATGATGGTCACCAGCAGCAGGAAGAGACCGTTGGCGAGCAGGAAGCCGAACGGGGCACCGAGCTGGGGCCACATGGCGGCCCGGGCACGCTTACCTTCCTCGGCGTTCTCGGTGGCCAGCAGGGCGGCCCCCGACCACTCTCCTCCGAGGCCGATGCCCTGACAGAAACGCAGGAGCGCCAGCATGGCGGGTGCCCACAGGCCGACCTGGTCGTAGGTGGGCAGGCATCCGATGATGAACGTGGCTATGCCCATGGTCAGCAGGGCACCGATGAGGGTGGCCTTGCGGCCGATCCGGTCGCCGAAGTGTCCGAAGAGTATGGATCCGAGGGGACGGGCGACGAAGGCGAGTCCGAAGGTCGCCAGTGACGCCAGGAGGCCCACGGTGGCGTTGTCGGTCTTGGGGAAGAACAGGTGCGGGAAAACCACGACGGCCGCGGTGGCGTAGGCGTAGAAGTCGTAGAACTCGATGGTGGTGCCGATGGTGGACGCGATGATCACGCGGCCGCGGCTGTTGCCGTTGACCCGGGGAGGGGTCTGTGGAGACGGCGGTTTCTGCTGGAGGGTGTCGGTCATTGTCTGCTCGGGCAATTCTGTCGGTTGTCAGGTGTCTCTCCGTCGCATTCCCACATCATGGAACGACAGAGTCAATGGACGGGAAGATACACTCTCACATCGTGGACGTCAATCTCCCAGAAGTTGGGATGGAGGAAGTCCCGTGGAAATGTGAACCGTCCGCTCCGCGGCGTCCCGCCACCCCTTAGGATGACTGTGTATGGGAGCGAAAACTGATGTGATCGTGGTCGGCTGCGGACTCGCCGGAATGGTCGCAGCCTACGAGGCCCAGCGCGCCGGGCTGTCGGTCCTGATCCTCGACCAGGAGAACCGGGCGAACCTCGGCGGCCAGGCCTACTGGTCACTGGGCGGACTGTTCTACGTCGGCAGCCCCGAACAACGGCTCATGGGTGTGAAAGACTCCGAGGAACTCGCCTGGCGTGACTGGGAGAACTCCGCGAACTACGACGACACCCGCCCGGGCGGAAACGACCACTGGGCACGGGAATGGGGTCGCGCCTACGTGCACTTCGCCGCGACGCAGAAACGTGACTACCTCAAAGGACTCGGCCTCAGCGTGCTGCCCACCGTCGGCTGGGCCGAGCGCGGAAGCGGGGACGCCTCCGGACACGGCAACTCGGTACCCCGGTTCCACCTCACCTGGGGTACCGGTCCCGAGGTGGTCCGCGTGTTCCGCGAACCACTGCTCGAGGCGGAGAAGGCGGGCAGGGTCAGGTTCGCGTTCCGCCACCGTGTCGACAGCCTGACCGTCGAAGCCGACAGGAACGGCACCCGCAGAGTCGTCGGTGTCCGGGGCAGCGTGCTCTGCCCCTGCGACGACCTGCCCCGCGGGGTCGCCTCACCACGGGAGGTCGTGGACACCTTCGACCTGCGGGCCGCGGCCGTGGTCGTGACCTCCGGAGGAATCGGGGGAAACCTTGACCTGGTACGCCGGTCCTGGCCCACCGAGCAGTGGGGGCAGTGCCCCGACGACCTGGTCAGCGGAGTACCCGCCCACGTCGACGGACGCATGCTCGCCATCACCGAGGACGCCGGCGCCGCCACCGTCAACACCGACCGCATGTGGGCCTACGCCGAAGGCATGAAGAACTGGGACCCCATCTGGCCCGACCACGGCATCCGCATCATTCCCGGCCCCAGTTCGATGTGGTTCGACGCCACCGGTCAACGACTGCCCACCAACCTCTTCCCCGGATCGGACAATCTCGCGGCACTGTCCCACATCGGACGCACCGGCCACGGTTACAGCTGGTTCGTCCTCGACAAGACCATCGCCGCCAAGGAGTTCATCTTCTCCGGGTCCGAGCAGAACCCGGACCTCACCGACAAGGAGTTCCGCAAACTGCTCGGCAAGATCGGCCCGGGAATGCACGTCGCAGTCCAGAACTTCATGGACCACGGCGAGGACTGGGTCATCGCCAACGACCTTGACGCCCTGGTCACCGGGATGAACGAGCTCGCCCACGCCGAGAAACCCGGCGCGCCCACCATCGACGTCGACCGGCTGCGCCGTCAGGTCGAGGACCGTGACAGTCAGATCGAGAACAAGTTCAGCAAGGACGCCCAGGTCAACTACATCCACACCGCGCGCAAATTCCTCGGGGACAAGATCGTCCGTGCCGCGGCACCCCACCGCATCCTCGACAACAGGCACGGGCCCCTCATCGCCGTGCGGCTGCGCATCCTCACCCGCAAGACCCTCGGCGGCCTGGAAACCGACCTGTCGGGACGGTGCCTGCGCCCGGACGGCTCAGTACTGCCCGGCCTCTACGCTGCCGGGGAGGTCGCCGGATTCGGCGGCGGCGGCATGCACGGGAAAAACGCCCTGGAGGGGACGTTCCTCGGCGGTTGCATCCACTCGGGGAAGAGAGTCGGGGAGGCACTGGCCGTCCAGGTCCGGGTCCTGCGCCGCTGACCCGGCGCGGTGTGCCCGCTGCGGCTAGGGTCGGAGGATGGAGAACTCCCGGACACCCCAGACATCCGCCACCGCACCGGTGGACTGGCACACCCTCGACGCCCACGACTGGCGCGAACAGGTCATCGCGCTCAGCGACAGCACCAGCGGCACCGGCCCTTCCGCCGGCAGCGCGCCGGGCGGCGGCGCGGTGGCGGGGATTCAGTCGGCCCTGGCCCGCATCGCCCGACTGGACCGCGACCTCAACGCCTTCTCGACCGTCCTCGCCGATGAGGCCCTGGAGACCGCCCGCACCCTCGACGAGCTTCCCCCGCAGCGTCGGGGTCCGCTGCACGGGGTACCGGTGGCGGTCAAGTCGGAGATCGACGTCAAGGGCGTCGTGACGACGTTCGGCACCAGGGCGAACTCGACCCCGGCCGGGGAGGACGCCCTGGTCGTGCGCCGGTTACGTGACGCCGGGGCAGTGATCATCGGGGTGACCCGGATGCCGGAGTTCGGGGCCTGGCCCTACACCCAGTCCTCGGGGTACGGGGTGACCCGCAACCCCCACGACCAGTCGAGGACCCCGGGCGGTTCCAGCGGCGGATCCGCCGCCGCGGTGGCCGCCGGCCTGGTCCCCCTCGCACTGGGCGGTGACGGGGGCGGGTCGATCAGGATCCCGGCGGCGAACTGCGGACTTTTCGGACTCAAACCGGTCCGGGGGAGGGTGTCCGCCTCGCCTCACCCGCACCTCTGGCACGCCCTGGGTACGACGGGCCCGCTGGCACGTTCGGTCCGTGACAGTGCACTGGTCTACGACATCGTCAAGGGGAACGTCGACGGTGACGCCTACACCGCACCACCGTCGGGGAGCTTCCTCGACGCGTACACGGGTGCCGCCAACCGTGACCGACTGAGGATCGGCATGGCGCTCGGCGCACCGGCGGCGACGGGCAGGCTCCACCCGGAGCATGCCGCTGCGGTGCACCGGGCAGCTGGCATCCTGAGGCAGGCGGGTCACAGTGTCGACCTCTTCGATCCCCGGTACCCGGACCCTACGGCGTCATTCATCCCCCAGTTTTTCGCGGGGATCCGGACCGAGGCCGCCGACGTGGAGCACCCGGAACTGCTGGAGGCCAGGTCGCGCAGTCTGGTGCGTCTGGGCAGCTGGGTGCGCGGGCCGGTGCACCGTCGCGCCGAGCGGGCCGGTTCGCGAATCGCCGCCGAACTCGACCGGGTGTGGAGGGAGGTTGACGTCCTGCTGACCCCCACCGTCCCCGACCGGCCGGGTGCCGCCGACGCCATCGTCGGCAGAGGGGCGGTGCGTACCCTGCTCGCGGCGTCAGGCCCGGTGGCCTACACCGCGATGTGGAATGTCACCGGACTTCCGGCCGCGGCGGTCCCGCTGGGGACCGGAACTGACGGACTTCCCCTGTCTGTGCAGCTGGTGGCGCCGGTGACGGGGGCGGGCGGGGTGTCCGGCGAGGAGCTGATCGTCGCCCTGGCTGCGGAGATCGAGTCCGCGGCAGCCTGACCGGCGTGTCAGCCGGACTGTCAGCTGGCCTCTCCACCGGCGGGGAGGCCGGACGGAGTGATGACGGGGAAAGAGGACCAGGGGAAGTCGATCCACCGGTCGGTCTTCTTCCACACGTAGTCGGGTTTGATGATCGACCGGGACTTCTCGTAGATCACCGCGGTGCGGGATTCGGTGACGGTCTCGGCGCAGAACTGCTGGACGAGCTCCAGGGTCTTGCCGGAGTCCGCGACATCGTCGGCGATGAGGACCTTCATCCCTGAAAGGTCCACCGCCTCCGGGGTCGGGGGAAGCATGACGGGCTGGTCGAGGGTCTCACCGATTCCGGTGTAGAACTCCACGTTGATCACCGAGACGTTCTTCACGCCCATCGCGTAGCCGAGTGCCCCTCCGATGAGGAGGCCTCCGCGTGCGATGGAGAGGATGAGATCGGGCCGGTAGTCGTCCACTATTTCCTGGGCAAGTTCCTTGATGGCGTCACCGAAGAGTTCGTAGGTGAGAATCTCGCGTTCGTCGCTCATGGGGTCTCATCGTAGCGTGTGCCCGCCGGGCCTAGGATGGGCGCCATGAGAATCGGAATCATCGGTGCCGGAGCGGTCGGCACCTACTTCGGCGCGTCCCTGGTGAAGGCTGGTCACGAGGTCACTGTCCTGGCACGTGGCGAGGCGCTCGACCGCCTGCGTTCGCGGGGGCTCAGCGTGACGGTGGGAGAGGCTGAGGCAGAGTTCACCCGGGCCCGGCCGGCGGAGAATGCCTCTCAGCTTGTCGGTGCGGACGGCCGCCCGCTCGATGTCGTCCTGCTGGCGGTGAAGGCGACGGGGGCAACCGTGGATGAACGGCGCTCCCAGATCTCCTCCATGGTGGAGGGCATTCCGGGCGCTCCGGTGATCGCGACGACACAGAATTCGGTGGAGGTCCACAGGCTGGTCGCCGATGTGGTCGGGGAGGAACGGACCTGGCCGGGGGTGGTCCGCGGATACTTCATCCACACCGGCCCGGCGGAGGTGCGTTTCATCCCTCCGGTGGCCAGTTACACCGTCGGACTGTGGAAGGGGGAGGGCAGTTCCGGTGACAGTCTGCTCACCGCGTTTGCCGGGGCGCTGACCGGGGCCGGTGTCGAGGGGATCGTCCGTGACGACATCTGGTGCGACATCTGGGAGAAGGCCATGTTCGTCACCTGTTTCGGGGCTCTGGGGGCGGTCGCGGACCGTCCGATGGGTGTGCTGCGTACGACGTTGCGGAGTAGTCTCCGCGCCCTGATGGAGGAGGTGGATGCCGTGGCACATGCCGGTGGTGTTCCGCTGGCCGGCGATGCGGTGGACAGGACGATGGCGTCCTGCGACGCCCAGCCGGAGGACGCCACGAGCTCCATGCAGCGCGACATTGCAGCCGGTCTGTCCGGTGAGCTCGATTCCCAGGTGGGGGCGGTGATCCGTGCCGGCGACGCCTGCGGTGTGGAGACTCCGGTGCATGACCTGGTCGACGGTCTGCTCAGGCTGCGGCTGAACTGACGGGCCCTGCTGGCTGGCCCTGCTGACGGGCACGGCGGGCAGGGTACGGTCACTGACCTGTGTTCCGGCCGACTGTCCCTAAAGGGTTGTGCACAATCGAATTGTGTGCAATCATGTCTGGCATGGGAGTGACAGATCAGATGGTGTGTTTCGCGCTGTACTCGGCGGCGAGGTCGACGGCCCGCGCCTACCGCACACTGCTCGCCCCGTGGGGCCTGACCTACCCGCAGTACCTGCTGCTGGTGATCCTGTGGAGCCACGGTGAGCAGTCGGTCCGGTCCCTCGGGCAGATGATGCAGCTTGATTCCGGAACCCTGTCCCCGCTGGTGCGCCGACTGGAACAGGGCGGCCTCGTGGAACGCCGGCGCGACAGTGACGATGAACGCGTCGTCACCGTTGCGCTGACCGACCGGGGTGCGGCCCTCCGGCAGGAACTGGCCCACATCCCCGGGAAGATCAGCGAAGCCATGGGCGTCACCGACGCAGAACAGGCCGCCGGTCTGATCCGCTCCCTCCATGAGGTGTGCGACTCGACGGAGCAGATGTCCCGTCGGTCCTCCGCCGACGGAAACGCCGACGGAAACACCACCCCCACCTCCGTGAAAGGAACTCAACCGTGAAAACTCTCTACACTGCCGAAGCACTTGCCGTCGGCGCAGGACGCGACGGACACGTCACCACCACAGACGGGAGGCTCGACCTGGACCTGGCCGTCCCCAGGGAGATGGGGGGCAGCGGTGACGGAGCCAACCCGGAGCAGCTTTTCGCCGCCGGGTACTCGGCCTGCTTCCACTCCGCGCTCCAGATGGTCGCCAGAACCCGCAAGGTCACACTGACCGACACCTCCGTCGGTGCCCGGGTCAGCATCGGTCCCGACGACAACGGAGGATTCCAACTCGCCGTCCATCTCGAGGTCACGGTCCCGGACATGCCCCACGCGCAGGCCCAGGAACTTGCCGACGCCGCCCACCAGGTGTGCCCGTACTCCAACGCCACCCGGGGCAACATCGAGGTCACGGTCACCGTCACCGACGACTAGTCCGGTACGGCCCGCCGGGCAGACTTCGACGCACATTCTCAGACACATCACCGCCGGCGGGGCTTTCAGAGTGCCCGGACCGGCAGACCGGAGGAAAAGATGACAGACACCATGGAAGCAGTGGTCCACGACACGTTCGGCGCACCCGAAGAGGTACTGCACCTCGAGAACCGCCCTGTCCCCGAACCAGGGCCCGGGCAGGTGAGGGTGCGGGTCATCCTGTCACCTATCCACAACCACGACCTGTGGACCGTGCGCGGTACCTACGGGTTCATCCCGGACCTGCCCTCCGGGGCGGGAACTGAGGCACTCGGTGTCGTCGACGCACTCGGCCCCGGAGTCGAGGGCCTGGTCACCGGCCAGCGGGTGGCCACCGGCAGCAGTTTCGGAATCTGGGCCCGGTACGCCGTCATTGACGCGGCGGCGGTCGTCCCGGTGCCGGAAGGACTCTCCGACGAGTCGGCGGCCCAGCTGGTCTCGATGCCGTTCAGTGCACTGAGTCTGCTGGACCACCTGGACCTGCAGCCCGGTGACTGGCTGGTGCAGAACTCCGCCAACGGTGCGGTCGGACGGAATCTCGCACAGCTCGCCGCAGCCCGTGGCGTCCACGTCCTCGGCCTCGTCCGACGGCAGTCCGCCGTCGACCAGCTGGCCGAACTCGGCATCGACGGCATCGTCGCCACCGACGGGGAGAACTGGCGGGACCGGGCTGCTGAGGTGACCGGTGGTGCCCCGGTCGTCGCCGCACTGGATTCTGTCGGAGGACCTGCCACGGCGGACCTGGTGTCACTGCTCGCCGACGGCGGGGATCTCGTCTCCTTCGGGGCGATGGGGTCACCGGTCATGGAGGTCCCCAACAGTGACGTCATCTTCCGCGGCATCACCGTCAGGGGCTTCTGGGGCAGCCGTGTCAGCCGCGAGATGGATCCCGCGAAGAAGGCGTCCCTGTTCGGTGAGCTGATCCGGCGGGTCCTCGACGGTCAGCTGGCACTGCCGGTGGCCGACATCTTCGACGCCGCACGGGTCGCCGACGCGGTGAAGGAGAGCATGCGGCCCGGCCGCACCGGTAAGACACTGCTGAGGTTCTGAGCCTCAGTCACGCACCCTGCCACACCGTGTCGAAGGGCGTGTTGGCACTGACCCGGTGCTCGATACCCCGGGTCACCATCTTCTTCGCGGTGTCGACCGCCGTGAGGATGTCACTGCCCTTGGCGAGTTCCGCGGTCAGCGCGGCGGCCACCGTGCAGCCGGCGCCGGAGACACGCTGTTCACCGATCTTCGGGGCGGTGAAACGGGTGATCTCGTGACCGTCCCACAGCACGTCCACGGCGTCCTCGCCGGGAAGCTCGACCCCACCTTTGGCCAGGACGTACGGAACCTTCTCGCCGATACGTTTCGCTGCTTCGGCGAGCTCGTCGACCGTGTCGATGTGGTCCATGCCGGACAGACTCGTCGCCTCGAAGACGTTGGGGGTGACCACGGTGGCCAGCGGGAGGATCTTCTCCTTGAGCGCATTGTCGGTGTCCAGCGCGGCACCGGGCTCCTGTCCCTTGCAGATCAGCACCGGGTCGAGCACCAGGTTCTTCCAGTCCCTCCCGGCGAGCTTCTCGGCGACGACGTCGATCGTCGCCGGAGTGCCCAGCATGCCGACCTTGGCGGTGTTCATCCGCTCGGGGGAGTGTGCGGCCAGAGCGGCCTCGAACTGCTCGGCGATGATCACGGGGTCGACCGGATGGAACCGGTGCGCCCAGCCGTCGGCGGGGTTGAAGGCGACGATGCAGGACAGGGCTCCGACACCGTACACCCCCAGCTGCTGGAAAGTCTTCAGGTCCACCTGGAAACCGGCGCCGCCGGTGGCCTCGGACCCGGCGACGACGAAAGCGATCGGGGGAGTGGCACCTGACCCGGTGCCGGTCACGGAATTTGTCATAGGGCAATTCTAGAGCAGTTCCTCGACGCATCCGGAGGTCCCCCCGGACTGTCCGGGAGCCCACTCGACAACAGCAGCGCGTGGGTGGGGTGTGACACCGCTCAGACCAGCCCGTGCAGGACCGCGAAAGGATCATCTCCTGGGTCCCGGTGGACCTCCAGTTCAATGTCCGCGGCCACGCTGTCGGCCACCTGCAGTCCCTCCCGGTCTGCGATGAGGGCGTGCGCCATATCCGTTCCGGCGGCGACACCGGAGGACGTCCACAGGTTCCCGTCGGCCACCCACCGCGCCCGCGCGACCCAGTCGACCCGACCGGTCAGCTCCCCACCCTGTCTGATGCCCTGGGACGTCACCCAGTCCCATGCGCGCTTGTTCGAGGTCGCGCGGCGGCCCTCCAGAAGACCTGCGGCGGCGAGAAGGGCGGAACCGGTGCACACCGACGCGACCGTCCCCGCCCGGGACGCCGTCGTACGCAGCAGGTCGAGGAAACCGGTGTCCCCGACCAGTCGCCGCGTCCCCGGCCCGCCCGGCACAAGAAGAATGTCGGTCGTCTCCCCGTCGGCGGTGAGATCGGACAACCCCGACTCCGTGGTCACCGTGACACCCTGGGCCGCTCGCACGGGACCTCCGGCGACAGGTCCGAGGAAACGGACCGTCCACCCCGGAACGTGGGAGAACAGTTCGACCGGCCCGAAGACATCGAGGACCTCGAAGCCGTCGAACAGGACGACGGACACCGTCTGCGCCGTCACCGCCGAACCACCGCACACCCGGAGGCGGAGGCGCGGACAGCGGCGGAAACAGGGACAGGCACAGTCGTCGTGCCCACACCGCCGGTACACGGACAGCCGGTCGTGGAGGGGGGACATGCTCTTCCGGACATCATGGGGCCCACCATACGACCGTCCGGAACATTCCGGCGCCGGTGCAGGGCACCGGTACCGCTAAACTCGCCTTCCGCTACTGCCGGTAGGACGCCAGGAAGTTGCCGAAGCGTTCCATCGCCGTGGCGAGGACCTGTTCCTCCGGCAACAGGACTATCCGGAGATGGTCCGGGGCAGGCCAGTTGAAGCCCGTTCCGTGGACCAGCAGGATGTGCTCCTGCTCCAGAAGGTCCAGCACCAGACGCTCGTCGTCCCGGATCTCGTGGACCTCCGGGTCGAGCCGGGGGAAGGCGTACAACGCACCGCCCGGTGTCACACAGCTCACCCCGTCCATGCCGTCCAGTGCCGCAGTCACGGTGTCACGTTGCCGACGCAGGCGTCCTCCCGGTGCGGTCAGTGCGGTCACGGACATGTCGGCGTCCTGCCCGGTGCCGGCACCGCCCAGTGCCGCGATGACGGCCTGCTGCCCGGGGACGTTGGGGCACAGACGGGTCGACGCCATGAGATTCAGACCGTGGAGGAAATCGGAGGCGTGGTCTGTCGGACCGGTGACCACCAGCCAGCCGGCGCGGTACCCGGCCAGTCTGCTGGACTTCGACAGACCGGAGTAGCTCAGGGTCAGAAGATCCGGGGCGACCGCGGCAAGGCTGGTGTGGCCCGACGACGGTCCTGCGACGGTGGCTGTTCCGGTGGCGTCCCCGTAGATGATCGCGTCGTAGATCTCGTCGACGAGGAGGGTGAGTCCGTGGCGGCGTGCGATGTCGGCGATTCCGCGCAGGATGTGCGGCGGGTAGACCGCCCCGGTCGGATTGTTCGGGTTGATCACCACCACTGCGGTGGTCCGTTCGGTGATCCGGGCCTCCATGTCGGAGAGGTCCGGATTCCAGGCGTCCTGTTCGTCGCACCGGTAGTGCACAGGAGTTCCCCCGGCGAGGGTGACCATCGCCGTCCACAGCGGATAGTCCGGGGACGGGACGAGCACCTCGTCGCCGTCGTCGACCAGTGCCTGACAGGTCATGGTGATCAGCTCGGACACACCGTTTCCGAGGAAGACCCTGTCACGGGTCAGCGAGGGGAAACCGGGAACAGCGGAGTACCGGCCTATGACGGCGTCGAGCGCCTCAGGCAGACCGTGGGAGGCGGAGTAGCCGTGTGAGATGTCGAGGGTCCGCGCCATGCCGGCCACGATGCCGGGTGGTGCCGCGAAGCCGAAGGGCTGCGGATTTCCGATGTTGAGTCTGAGGATCTCGACACCGTCACGCTCCAGTTCGGCGGCCCGGTCGGCGACCGGCCCCCGGATCTCGTAGAGCACGTTGCGGAGCTTCGACGACTGTCTGACGGTTCTGACGGTCCGGCCGGTACGGGAGGTACGGGAGGTACGGACGCCGGAGGGTGCGGAACCTGCGGGAACTGCGGGGACCGGGTGGAATTTCCGGGGGGAATGCACGGGGAACCTTTCGGTGGAGACAGGGGGGAGACAGGGGGGAGATAGGGNCCGATGTGTTGAAGAGGCAGGGGGGGAGATAGGGGGAGGAGCATTTCAGCGCTCATCTGCTTCCGGACATCTGTTTCCGGGAGCATCTCAGGAGCGGGAGCGCACGGCCGTGGCGGCGCAGACGATGACACCGGCACCGGCGAGGACGGTGGCCGCCGACACCGGCTCCCCGAGCATCAGGACGGCCCAGGCGATACTGAGCACCGGCTGGACCAGCTGGATCTGGCTCACCTGCACCATCGGCCCGTACGCGAGCCCCCGGTACCAGGCGAAGAAACCGAGGAACATGCTCACCACACTGAGATAGGCGAGGGACGCCCAGGCCGGGCCGTCCACCACGGACCAGTCGTCGGGCCGGGACAGCACGGCACACAGGGTCGTCAACGGCAGGGCCAGGACCAGGGCCCGGCAGATCGTCTGCCAGGAGCCGATCTCCCGGGACAGCAGACCGCCTTCGGCGTACCCGATCCCGCCTGCCACCACGGCGAGAAGCAGCAGAAGATCCCCTGTGGCGACACCACCGGTCCCGCCGTGCAGGACCCCGGCCGTCACCGCGACCACGGCACCGCACAGTGCGGCGGCCCAGAACCGGAGGCCCGGCCGTTCACCGGTCCTCAGGACGGTGATCACCGCCGTCGCCGCGGGAAGCAACGCGACAGTCACTGCACCGTGCGAGGCCGGCAGATCCTGAAGAGCGAAGGAGGTGCAGACAGGGAATCCGACCACGACGCCGCCGGCGACCAGGAACAGACGACGCCACTGGGATCCGGTCAGCCTGCCACGCAGCTGCCCGGCCGCGCCGAGCACGAGAACGGCGAGAACTCCGGCGACCACCGCCCTCCCCGTCCCGACGAAGACAGGGGAGAGCCCGCCTGTCACGGCGATGCGGGTGAAAGGAACCGTGAACGAGAAGGCGACGACTCCCAGTAAGCCCCACAGCACACCGGGGGACAGCTGTCCCGGCGGAGCTGCACCGTCGACCCCCGGCGACTCAGTCGATAGCAGTTTCGGAACACGCGCAATAGCGCTATTATCATTCTTCATGTCTGACAGTAGCAGTTCGAGGCTGGCAGCGGAACTCCGAACCTGGGTGGCGGACCGCGCGCCGGGAACCCGGCTGCCGTCCACCCGAACCCTCGCCCGGGACCACCGGGTCGGACCCGTCACCGTCCAGGAGGCGCTCAGAACCCTCGGCGCCGAAGGCCTCATCGAGACCCGCCCCGGGTCCGGTACCTTCGTCGCCAACGCACACAGGGCACGCAGGGTCCGGCCCACCGACTACTCCTGGCAGGTCGGAGCACTGGGAGAGGTCACCGGCCGCTCCGCCGCAACCGCCGGTGTCCTGCGGCCCACCCCGGTGGACGCCGTGGCACTGCACAACGGATTCCCAGACCCCGACCTGCTGCCCGTCACAGCGGTCAGGCAGGCACTGGTGAGAGCGGCCCGCTCCCAGGCGGCGGTCGGCACCGCGCCCCGGGCAGGTCTCCAGGAGCTGCGCGGCTGGTTCGCCCAGGAACTCGCCGACAGCACACCGCCGGGCGTCACCCCGGTCACCGCCACCGACGTCACCGTGCTGCCCGGCACCCAGGCCGGCCTCTCCGCGATCTTCCGTGCCGTCGCCGGGGCCGGGGAACCGGTCGTCTTCGAATCACCCACCTACTGGGGTGCCGTCCTCGCGGCAGGACAGGCAGGGGTGCGCTGCGTCCCCCTGCCCGGAGGAGCGGACGGGCCCGACCCCACCGAACTTGACCGCATCCTCACCCGGACCGGTGCCAGGCTCTTCTACGCCCAGCCCCGGTTCGCCAACCCTACGGGAGTGGTCTGGAGCCCCGGAGTGCGTCAGGGCGTCCTCGAAACCCTGGCACGGCACTCCGCCTTCCTCGTCGAAGACGACTGGGCCAGGGACTTCCCGGTCGATGCCGCCGAGAGCAACGACCCCCGGCCCCCGCTGGCCTCCACCGACGACTCCGGACGGGTGATCTACCTCCGGTCCCTCACCAAGTCCCTGTCACCGGCACTGCGGGTGGGAGCTGTCATCGCCCGCGGCCCCGTCCGCGAACGCATACTCGGCAACGTCGGAGCATCGGCCATGTACGTCTCACCTGTCCTGCAGGCCGCGGCCCTCGACGTCCTCGGTACCCCTGCCTGGCGCAGTCACCGCAGGTCCCTGCCCGAACGACTGGCCTACCGGCGCGACCTGCTGGTGACCGCCGTACGCTCCCGGCTGCCCGGGGCCGTACTCGACCGGGTGCCCTCCGGAGGACTGAACCTGTGGGTCAGACTGCCCGACACCACCGACCTCGGCAGGCTCGTCGCAGACTGTGAGGCCCGGGGGGTGATGGTCGCCAGCGGCGACGACCTCTTCCCCGCAGAGCCCACAGGCAGGTACCTGCGGCTCAACTTCGCCGGCCCCGAACCCGGACGCTACGACGAGGCGGTAGGGGTCATCGCGGACTGCCTCCGGTGACGGAAGTTCAGCCGAGTACCGATTCGATGACCCGTGCGACCCCGTCGTCGTCGTTGGAGGCGGTGATCCCGTCCGCGGCGTCCTTCACCGGGTTCAGGGCATTGGCCACCGCCACTCCACGGCCCGCCCAGGACAGCATCTCGATGTCGTTGAGTCCGTCACCGAAGGCCAGGACCTCCGTGCGGTCCACACCGAAATGACGGCACAGCCTCGACAGACCTCCGGCCTTCGACACCCCCGTGGCCATGACCTCCACGAACGGGGCACCTGAGAGTGTCACCACGAAACCTGAGCCGTCGAGTTCACCCGCGTCACTGAGCTGCCTGACAGTCCCGTAGAGTTCAGCCGCGCTGAGCGTGGCATGCCGGAGAACCAGCTTCACCGCCGGTGACGCTGCCAGCTCCCGGTGGGGGACACCGGTCATCGTCGCAGGATCCCGCCGGTGGTCCACGAAGGACGCCAGGTCGGCGTAGCCCTCCGACGGGACGAAGGTCTCCCCGGCGTCCCTGACGACCGCGTAGCGCACCCCGTCGACATGCCGGTCCACCGCAGAGATGATCTGCGTGAGCACCGCGGCCGGGATCTCGTCGGCGAAGAGCAGCTGCCGGGTGGTCAGGTGCACCCCGAAAGCACCGTTGCTGCACAATGCCCACCCGTCGAAGCCGAGTACCGGCTGCAGGTGGCGCAGTCCCACCGGATTGCGGGCGGTCGCCGGAACCACCCGGATACCGGCGTCCGCCGCAGCGTCCAGGGCGGCGCGGGTCCGGGCACTGATCCCGCCCCCGCTGGTCAGCAGTGTGCGGTCGAGGTCCGTGGCGATCAGGCGGGGACGCCACGGGACCGCAGGAGGGGTGACCGTCAGACTTCCTCCGGTGCCTGTGTCCATGGTCCTGCTGTGCATGGTCCTACTGTGCCACGGCCGGTTCACCGGGGGAACCGGCGGAAGAATCGTCGAGGGCCCCGTCGAGGGCGACGTCGAGGGCCCCGTCGCGCAGCAGGCGGCCGGAGAGCTCCACCGCAGGAAGAGAGGAGTCCGCGCCGGCGATGAAGGTGCAGAATGCGACGTCACCGACAATGCCCACGAACCATCCGTGGGCCGCCTGCCCGTCCACCTCGGCGGTACCCGTCTTGCCTCCCAGCCCCGGGATGTCCCGGAGCGACGCCGCGGTCCCGGACTCCACCGTCTCCCGCATCATCGTCTTCAGTTCGTCCACGACAGCAGGGTCGACCGGACCAGGGTTCCGGTCCGACGCCGTGCTCTCCCCCTGGACAAGAGAAGGGGTCACCATTGTCCCGCCCGCGGCGACGGACGCCCCGGTCAGCGCCATACCGAAGGGGGACGCCAGAACCTCGCCCTGCCCGATCGCCGACTCCACCCGGGCCGCACCCTGACCGGTGACCGGTACTGAACCGGTGACCGTGGTCATGCCCGGCGCGGTGAAGTCGACTCCGAGTCCCAGCTGCGCGGCCGTGTCCCTCAGATCCTCCGGGCCGAGATCACGGGAGATCAGGGCCTGGGTGGTGTTGCAGGACTGGGCGAAGGCGGTGTGCAGCGGCACCTGCCCCAGGGAGAAGTCGTGGTCGTTGGGGATGGTGCGCCCGTCGACGTCCACGCTCGCAGGACAGTCGACGATGTCGTCAGGGCCGACGGTTCCTTTCGACAGGGCTGCCGCCGTCGTCACCGTCTTGAACGTCGACCCCGGAGGGAAGAGGCCGGTGAGGGCGGGCGTGCCCGTGGCGTCCGCGGCGCCGTTCTGGGCGGCGGCGAGAACCCCGCCCGTGGACACTGACAGTGCGACGACGGACGCCGGGAGCTCCACAGAATCCACGGCCCGGTTCGCCGCGGCCTGCACTCCGAGGTCCACGGTCGTGTGCACCGGTTCGACCTGCCTGGCGGCCCTGCTGCCGATCACCGGGCCGGGTGAGCCGTCGGTGTGCGTGACCGCCAGCGTCCACCCCGCGGACTCGTCGAGCTTCCGGGTCCAGTAGTCGGTGAGCCCTCCGTCGAGCGCCGAGGAGGACGCCCTGTCCGCGAGAAGCCGTCCCTCCTCCCGGGTCGCGGTACCGGGCAGGTCGGTGAGCGCTGCTCCGACCCGGTCGAGATCCTCGGCCCGCAGGGAGAACAGTGCAACCGGTGAATCTCCGGCGTCGGCGATCCGGGCCTCGGCGTCGGCGACGTCGAAGTCGGGGATCACGGGGCGGACCGCCTCGGCGACGCGGGTGATGTCCGCCTCCCTCGTCGCGGTGACGACGGTCACCGGTGTCCAGGTCATCTGGACGGTGTTCCTCCGGTCGAGGATCTGAAGACCGTAGTTCCGGTCGTCGGAGTAACTGACGGTGGCGTCGGGGGAGAGGCCGTCGGCGAATATCGCCGGACTCCAGGTCACTGTGCCTTCACCACCGGTGGTCAGCGTGCCCGTGGACGTGGTCTCGTCGCCGTCCGGGACGGTCCAGGTCACCGTGGAGGTGTCATCCTCGGACTCCAGGTGCAGGCCGGTGTCACCGATGTTGTCGTCAAGGTCGCTGAGCCAGGCCTGCGCCGCCGCGGGATCCGAGGTCTGCGCCGCGGCGTCCTCCCAGTTACCGTCGTTGACCGCCGAGATGAACTTGTCGGAGGGGGAGTCCGACCACGGCATCGCGCACCCGGAAAGCACGAGAACAGGGACAGCGACAGCGGAGGCGGTGGCCAGGACCGTGGTTGTCTTCATCGGACCAGTAGACCGTGCCCGACCGACAGTTGCAAGGCGGCCTGCCGCCGGGACAACGCGAGTTCGTGTACTTTCGTCGACGACACTGACATTACCTCCGAAAGGACCGGGCGATGCTGCACAACGACTTCTACACACCCGACAAGCAGGGACCCTACGAGACCGCGTCCGTCGGACGCCTCGAACTGGAGGAAGGCGGAGTCATCGAAGACTGCTGGCTCGCCTACGCCACAGCCGGGGAACTCAACGCCGACCGTTCAAACGCGATCCTCATCCCCACCTGGTACTCCGGCACCCACTCCGCATGGTTCGAGAACTACATCGGGGAGGACCACGCCCTCGACCCCTCCCGCTACTTCATCATCTGCGTCAACCAGATCGGAAACGGACTGTCGGTCTCACCGGCCAACACCGACGACCCGTCCATCGCCATGTCGAAGTTCCCCCACGTACGTATCGGGGACGACGTGATCGCACAGGAACGGCTGCTGCGGGAGAAGTTCGGCATCGAGGAGCTCTTCGCCGTTGTCGGAGGGTCCATGGGCGCACAGCAGACCTACGAGTGGATCGTCCGATTCCCGGACAAGGTCCGGCGGGCCGCCCCGGTCGCCGGTACGGCCAGGAACACGCCGCATGACTTCCTGTTCACCCGCACACTCAACGAGGCGATCCTCTCCGATCCGGGGTACAACGGCGGCGAATACACCTCACACACCGACGTCGCCGACGGTCTGCGCAGGCAGTCACACCTCTGGGCGGTGATGGGCCTGTCCACGGAATGGTGGAAGCAGGAGGCGTGGAGGGGCCTCGGGCTGGACTCCGTGGACGCCGTCATCGACGACTTCCTCGATCCGCTGTTCGCCTCGATGGACCCTGGGACACTGCTGAACAACGCCTGGAAGTGGCAGCGCGGGGATGTTTCGCGGCACACCGGAGGCGACCTCGCCGCTGCTCTGGGGAGAGTGACCGCGAAAACTTTCGTCATGCCCATCAGCGAGGACATGTTCTTCCCGGTACGCGACTGCGCCGAGGAGCAGAAGCTGATCCCCGGAAGTGAGCTGCGGGTCATCGACGACATCGCCGGACATCTCGGCCTGTTCAACCTCAGCCCCGGGTACATCCCGCAGATCGACGCCAACCTCCGTGAGCTCTTCGACGCGGAAGTGTAGCCCCCGTTGACGTACATCCCGCTTGACGGCAAGTCCGACCGTGGCTTCCGGGGCGGCCCGTACGGCTACACGCACGGCCACGGAGAGGCGGTGCTGCGAAATCACTCCCGGCGCACGGCGGCCGGTTCCCTGGCTTATGTGCTGCCGTATCTCACCGCCGGCTCCAGCGTTCTCGATGTCGGGTGCGGGCCAGGCTCGGTCACCCTCGACCTTGCTGGGGTGGTCTCCGGGCTCGGTGGTGCCGCGTCCCAGGTCACAGGGGTGGAGAACACTCCGGTACCGCTGAGGGCGGCAGTCGCGGCCGCCGCGGCCCGGGGGCTCGGGGCCCGGTTCATGCAGGGTGACATTTACCACCTGCCCTTTGCTGCGGGGAGTTTCGACGTCGTCGTGGCGCACCAGGTGTTCCAGCATCTCACCGACCCCGTGGCCGCGATGAGGGAGTGTCTCCGCGTCACTGCCCCCGGCGGTGTTGTCGCGGTGCGGGACGCCGACTATTCGGCGATGTCCTGGTACCCGGAGCTCCCGGGGATGTCGGAATGGTCACGCGGATACCGTGCGGCCGCACGGGCCGACGGAGCAGAACCGGACGGGGGACGCCACCTTCTGCGGTGGGCGCTGGAGGCCGGCTGCGATCTACGTGAACTCACCTACACCGTGTCGACCTGGGTCTATTCGCATGCCCCGGGCGGCAGCTCCGCCGAAGAGTTCGCCGCCGACTGGTCCGACCGGGTCAGGGAGGACCGGTTCCGTCGACAGCTCGCGCGGGTGCAGCACTCCGGTGACGGGGACTGTGACGCGGACTGTGACGGGGACGTGGATGCCGCAGTGGAGAGAATCTGTGAGGGGTGGAGACAGTGGGCAGACGACCCCTCCGCCGTGTTCGTCATGCCCCACGGAGAGCTCCTGGTCCGTCGCTGACACTCGCGCGCAGCTGTCCCGGGTGCAGGTCACGGGCGGTCAGCTGCGGTAGTTCGCGGCGTCCTTCCAGGTTGCGGTGATGTTGCTGCGGTAGTGTGCCCGGTATCCTGTGGGTGTACGGGCCTGCAGTGTCCGAACCGTTCCGACCCCGATCCGATGGAGAGCGACGTCCCGATGAGTAACCAGTACCCCTACGGCAATGACGGTTACGACGACCGGACCCGGCAGTACCGCCGCGAGGACTACCCGCAGTCCGGTTACCGGGATCCCGGCTACCGGCAGGGAGGATACGGCGACCCCGGGTACTCCGACGGCTATGAGGCGCAGGGGCCCACCCTCATCGCCGGCAAGTTCGAGGCGAAGAAGGTGACGGTGAACCTGGTGCTGCTGGGCATTCTCGCCGCCATTGTGACCTTCGCAGTCGTTCTGGTTGCCGACCAGTTGATTTCCGTGGTCACCGATGACGTGGCCCAGGGGCCGGGGGCGGCGGTCCTGCACGGTGTGGTGTCCGGGATCGTCGGCGTCCTTGCCGGTCTCCTGTACATCCCGGTCTCCGGCACGGGCAATGAGGGACTGTTCAATGCGGCGATCATCGCACTGACGGTGGCTGCGGCCGTGTTCTACGTCATTTTCGGCGGACTGCTCGACGGTGACTGGCAGACACTGCTGTCACTGGCGGCCATCCTGTGCGCCGGGATCACCGCGTACACCGCTCCCAGCAGGATCGAGAACGCCAGGGTCCGCTGAGCGGACGGTCGGGCGGGGTCCGCTGAGCGGACGGTCGGGCGGGGAGCTCAATTTGCCCGGGAGCAGGGGTGGGTGTGAGGGGCACCACTGTCCATTGAGGATGATCTGAGTAGTATGACCGGCAAATATTGCACCTCAGAAAGGTAGTTCTGAATGCCCGTCACACCTGATATCCCACTCATCGACGTTTCAGTATGGCGTTCCGGGGACGCCGGGCAGAAGGCGGAGCTGGCCGAACGCCTTGACCGTGCCATGAAAGACTCGGGGTTCTTTCTCGTCACCGGTCACGGCATCGATCCGGACCTGTCGACACGGCTCCGCGCCGCGGCGCGGACGTTCTTCCACCTGCCCGACGAGGTCAAGGAACAGTACCGGACCGGGGTCGGCGGTCGTGGCTGGATCCGTAACGGTGACGAGGCGAACTCCTACTACGGGGAGGCCGTGGATCCGGACAAGGCCGACCTCAAGGAGACCCTCACCTTCGGACGTGACCATCTCACCGGAGATCCTGCGGCGGACGCGGAATTCTTCCGTCCCAACGTCTACCCGCAGGAGGTCCCCGAGCTCCGTGACCTCGTCCTGACATGGATCGGGCAGGGAAGGGCCCTGTACACCGACCTGCTGGAGATGTTGGCGGCGGCCCTCGGGCTCGACGAGAACTACTTTGTCGACAGGGCGTCCGATTCCCCCAACACCTTCAACATCAACAGGTATCCGGCACTGTCCGTGGTCGGCAGGGCGAAGCAGGGACAGTACCGCATCGCCCCGCACACCGACTGGGGGCTGGTGACCATTCTCGACAGGCAGCCGGGGTACGGAGGACTGGAGGTTCAGACTCTCGACGGGGAATGGGCACCGGCGCCGTACGTTGAAGGCGCGATGACCATCAACATCGCAGACCTGCTGGCCCGTTGGACGGGGGACAGGTGGAGGTCCACCAGGCACCGGGTGCTGGCCCCGCCGGAGGAGGCCCCGCAGGAGGAGCTCTACAGCATCATCCTGTTCTGTGAACCGGACATGGACCAGATCGTCGAGCCTTTCGCGCCGCCGGTCGGCGGGGGAGTCCACTATGAGCCCGTCCGGGCCGCCGACTATTTCACCGAGCGGAACAGTGCAGCTTCCGTCAACGGGGACGGCCTCGTGACGAAGTGACCGGAGAGCCGTGTGACACGGGGTCCGGGACGCCACGACCGGGTCAGGCCGCCACTACCGGGGCTCTTGAGACCCTGTCAGGATGCGTGATCGCCGGATCCGGCGTCCCGGTCGCTGTCCCGGATCGCACGGTTGAGTCGTTCGACCTTGCCGGTGATCTCACCGGACCTGCCGGGCCTCAGATCTGCCTTCAGTACCAGGGACACCCGGGGAGAAACCTCCGCGACAGCCTCGCACGCCCGTCTGATCACCGGCATCACCTCGTCCCAGTCACCCTCGACCGTGGTGAACATCGACGAAGTTTCCTGGGGCAGACCGGACTCCCGGACAACCTTGACGGCACGGGCAACCACCTCCGACATTGATCCGTCGGGGTCAGGGGTGGTGGCAGGGGAGATGGAGAACGAGAACAGCACGGCAGTTCCTTTCCGGCAGTCGGTTACACGTGTTCAGCCGGCGGTACCGGAGCGGTCAGCTGCGGCGGTGGCGGGTGTGAGCTTGTCCAGACCCTTGCGGAGGCGCTCGACCGTACCGTCGATGTCTCGGAGCTTGTCGATACCGAACAGGCCGAGACGGAAAGTGCGGAAGTCCGGGCGCTCACCGCACTGCAGCGGAACGCCGGACGCCACCTGAATCCCGACTCTCCTGAAAGCGGCACCGGACGCGATGTCAGGGTCCCCGGTGTAGGACACCACGACACTGGGGGCGGCATACGCGTTGGCGACGATGGAGATGAAACCCCGGTCTGCGAGCAGCGAGCGAACTCTGCCACCGAGTTCAGTCTGGGCGTCCTTCAACCTGTCCAGACCGAAGTCCCGCGCCTCGGTCATGAGGGCAGCATTGTGTGCGAGGCTGTCAGTCGGCATCGTGGCATGGTAGGGGGTCGAACCGTCGACATAGGCGTCGGCGATGCTCAACCACTTTTTCAGGTCCATGGCGAAGCTGGTGGACGTGGTGGACTCCACAGCCTTACGCCCGGCCTCGCTGAGCATGACGTACCCTGCGCACGGTGTGCCGCTCCACCCCTTCTGCGGCGCACTGACCAGGACGTCCACGCCGGTCCGGTCCATGGAGACCCACGAGCACCCCGAGGCCACGCAGTCGAGGACGAACAGGGCGCCGACCTCGTGCGCGGCGTCCCCCAGTCCACGCAGATACTCCTCGGGAAGCTGCAGACCTGCGGCAGTCTCCACGTGCGGGGCAATGACAACCCCGGGCCGCTGCGACCGGATCGTCGCAGTCACCTCGTCGAGCGGGGCAGGTACCCAGGGAGCCGTCGTGGCGTCAGCGGTCTGACGGGCCGTGAGCACCGTGACATCGTCGGTGACGCGGCCGGCGTCGATGATCTGGGACCACCGGTAGGAGAACAGGCCGTTGCGTACTATGAGGGTCTTCCGCCCGGTCACCAGCTGACGGGCGACGGCCTCCATTCCGTACGAGCCCCCACCCGGGACAACAGCGACGGCGGAGGCGTCGTACGCCTCGCGCAGAACCGAGATGATGTCCTGCATGACGCCGACGAACCGTTCCGACATGTGGTTGAGGGACCTGTCGGTGAACACCACCGAGTACTCCAGAAGTCCGTCAGGGTCGATATCGTCGTGGGGAAGTGTCATGACCACTATTCTGGCACAGCCCCGCCTGTGCCACCCGGCCAGCCGGAGCTTGGTGACATGAAGTTTCACTGTGCTACCATTCTTCAGGTTCACTACTCATCCGTACAGAAAGTGCCCGAACTTTGCGATCTGAAGCTCCCCGCCACAGCCGTCGTCGCCGCGGAACGCGTGCCCTTCTCTCACTCGCCGCGATCGCGGGAATTGCCGGCGGTGCCGCCGCCGCAGTGGCTCCCAGCGCCACCGCGCAGCCGGGCAACATCGTCACTTTCGGGGATTCCTTCTCCGCCAACCCGGACCAGGTCCAGAACACCCTCCGCGGTGTGCCCGGCGTTTCCGAGGTGCTCGAGCCCTACCCGAGTACGGCCGGGTGCCTGCAGGCTCCGGACAACTGGCCGCACCTGCTGGGGGAGAAGACCAGAAAAACTGTCGACGACTGGTCCTGCACCGCGCAGACGTCACGCAGCATGCTGGGGAGAGTCGACGGAGCACTCGCCGCCGGCGTGATCCGCAACGACTCCACAGTCGTCATGGCCATCGGGATGAACAACTTCGGTGGCTTCGGTGTTCTCGACGGGGTGAACATCCTCGACCCCGCGAATATCCGCGACAACTACATCGCCGACATCAGGACTGCAGCTGACAGAATCCGTGCCAAGGCGCCGGACGCCAAGATCGTGATCTCCGGTGCACTGCCCACAGTCGACCGGGACACCATGGTCTTCTGCCCGGTCAACGTTGTCCCGGACCACCCGGCCGGAATCCCCGTGCCGCTGCTGCGGGACATCGAGAACTGGAACCGCGAGAACCAGATCGCGGCCGCACAGGCTGCCAAAGGGACCTACGTCGAAATGATCGACACCTCCCGTGGCCATGACACTTGCGCCCCTGACCAGGAAAGATATGTGGCCGGAGTTGTAGACACGACAACCCCGAACTACCACATGATCTTCCACCCGTCACTGAAGGGTTCCCAGCACATGGCTGACGTCCTCAGCTCAGTGGTCTGACACAGGGTAGTGCCCGGCAGGCTTCAGAGTTGAGCCGGGTGGTGCACGGATGTTTTTCGGGGGTCAGGGGCAGAGGGGGCTTCGGGGGGGTCAGTGACCGGGGCAGGAGGAACCCGCCTCCCGGCGACGCTGTGGGCTCCTGCGCCCGGATCCGCCAGCCCCGGTGATCCGTAGGAACAGGACCACAACGGTCGCTGAGACCAGCAGTGCCGCTGCCTGAACCCACTCGGATTCATCCGCGGTCACGGTGTACAGGACCATCACGGTGGCGAACACCGTCAGTAGTGCGCAGGCTCCCATACCTCCCGTGAACTTCCTGACACGTGGAATCGTGATCATGTCGACGTCAGTGGTGGGTACATCGGCCGGTCCGGTGATCGGTTCAGTCTTCGGTCCGGTGATCGGTTCATCAGTCACGGTGCCGTCCTGGGGATACGTCCTCGGGTTCAGAACACTGCAGGTCCTTTTCCTGCGATGCTGTCCGTCTGCCGCCACGCTACGTGCACGCGTTCCGGCGGTGCAACCGGGGCCGGCACGTGTCCGGCCGGCAGATCGGTGTCTGCCGGTTCTCACCGGGCCGCTCCGGTTGCCGTCACTGGTCGTCGCGATCCGTCTTCTGTCACCTGAGCTGTCACCTGACCGGCGAGGTCGGGGAGTGTCTGATGCTGATCGGCGATGAGCATGTTGCCACAGGCGGTGTGGGAGCGGTGGTCGCTGCGGGCTGCTACTACACGTCGAAATGTCATAATGTATATTATCGGCTAACCGGGGATGTGGGGTGGTGGACGTCCTTGCCTGGCTGTGACCCCAGGCTGTGACCTCAGGCTGTGACCCCAGGTTGCGACACTGTGACGGAGCCGGTGCTGCACCCCCGGTGTTCCGCTGACCGGTGTCAGTTGTGCCTGCGTCACGACAGCACCACTTGTGGTGGGATTCTGTCCGCGGCTTGTGTCGGGCGTCCGCGGGCTATGTCGACATCGGAGTCTTTGTCGACATAACCCGCGGTCATCTGTCACAACCCGCGGACGCTCCGGTTGGCATATATTTCGTGGGGCTTCTCGGATGCGGACCTCATGATGCGTACCTCACCCTGCCTGATACGCCAGATTCGGCGGTCCTGCGTCCGGTGCCCGGCCACGAGACTGCGGCCCTCATGAGGTCCCGGTGGCTGAGGGTGTCGCTGAGTGTGCCGCTGAGTCTGGTGTGGCGTCAAACTCACAGTGGCCGGGGCATCTGCTCCGGATACCCCGGGTACGGGGAAAACCCTCTCCGGAAGCTCTGAGCCATGCCCGGTCCAGGTGAGAACCCACAACCCACTTACGTCACAGTGACGAAAATGATGATGTCAGCCACCCATGCCATTCAAGTACTCCGACAAACAGAGCCCGGTCAACGTACCGGATATCGACAGATCGGCCGGAGTCCCTTCGAAGACTACACGTCCACCTTCCGTCCCCGCCCCCGGGCCGATGTCGATGACATGGTCGGCACGTGCGACCGCCCGGAGACTGTGCTCGATGACGATGACTGTTCCGCCTGCCTCCACGAGGTCGTCGAAGACGGTGAGCAACAGATCGACGTCGCTGGCGTTCAGTCCTGTCATGGGTTCGTCGAGGATGATCTTCACCGGCTTCGTGGCACCGCTTCCGCCACTTCCGCTACTTCCGCCACTACCACCGTCGACGACAGCCTCCGCCAGATGCCGCGCCAACAACAGTCGCTGCCGCTCTCCACCGGACAGTCCGTCGACGGTCCGGCCCACGGCCAGGTAACCGAGTCCGACCCGGCACACCCACCGCAGACGCGCGGCGTCCTTCTCCCCCAGCAGGTCAGCGACAGCTGCTGCGCTCATTCCACCCACATCAGCCACGGTCAGTCCCTCCACCGTCGTCGCCAGCGCCCGGTCGTTGAAACCGGTACCGCCGCACGCCTCGCACCGGACCCGCAGGTCATCCATGAACGCCAGATCCGTACGCACCTCACCGCTGCCGTGGCAGTCCGGGCACGCCCCCTGCGAATTCCGGGAGAACCACGCCGCAGGCCCACCCGAGGACGCCGCGAACAGTGATCTCACGGCGTCCGCCACGCCCGTCACCGTCAGCAGATCCGAACGCCGCCCACCGCGCAGAGGTTCCTGGCCCACGACCGTGAAATCCGGGAACGCGGCGGGAAAATCCACTGTGAACAGGCTGGATTTCCCGCTGCCCGCAACCCCCGTCACCACAGTCAGAACACCCTCGGGCACCGTGACCGAAACATCGCGGAGGTTGTTGCTCCGGGCATGGGCCAGTGGCAGCGCACCTGAGGGGGTCCGCACCCGGGACCGCACCACAGCCGGGTCCGGTGACGGCATCGATGCAGACGGCCCGCAGTAGGTCACGCGGCCACCGGAGCTCCCCGCGCCCGGACCGGTGACCACGACATGGTCGGCTGCGGCAATGACATCCGGACTGTGGTCGATGACCAGGACCGTGTTCCCACGGTCCCTCAGTTCGCCCAGCAGCCCCGTCAGACGGCGGACGTCATGAGGGTGCAGGCCTGCGGAGGGTTCGTCGAAGATGTAGGTCACCTCCGTCAGCGGGCTGCCGAGATGCCGGACCGTCCTGATCCGCCGGGCTTCACCGCCGGACAGTGTCGGAGTCGGACGGTCGAGGGTGAGATAGTCAAGACCCACGGTGAGCAGGGCGTCCACCCGGCGTGAGATCTCCGCGGTCAGGGGTGCAGCCGCCTCGCCGAGTTCCTCGTCCGCGCGGTCGAGAAGTCCGTGGAGCCGGTCGACCGGGATCGCACACCACTGTGCGATGGACTCACCACACAGGAGACTGGCTCTTGCCGCGGCGTTGAGGCCGGCCCCGGAGCACTCCGGACATGTCGTCCGGCTCACCACCGCGTCCAGTCCCGCCCGCTCGGCGGCGCTGAGCCGGGTGGGCGTCCGCCGCAGGTAGCTGTCACGGATCCTGGGGACGACACCGTCGAACCTCCCGTGGGCGGGATAGCCCGGCAAAGGACTCTCCAGCTGCAGGTCGCGGGCGTGGAGCAGCAGGTCACGGGTGTGGGAGGGTAGTTCACCCCAGGGGACGCCGGGATCGCAGAGTCCGGAGGTGACCAGTCTTCTCCACCGGTACGTCCCGGGCGCGAAGGTGGGGAACTGTACCGCTCCTGCGTCCAGTGACCTTGAGGGGTCGACCAGGGCGTCCTCGTCGATGACGGTCACGGTCGCCAGTCCCTCACAACGCGGGCACATGCCGGACGGATCATTGCGCGAGTACGCGGGCGAGAATCCTGCGGAAGGTGAGGCGAAGCGGGAGAAGAGCATGCGCAGTGGCACGGCCAGGTCAACGGCGGTCGCCACCGTGGAACGGGCGTTACCGGTGAGTCTTCTCTGGTCGACGACACTGGTGAAGGTCAGACCGTCGATCCGGTCGACGTCCGCTGGTGGGAACCGGGCCATTCGAGTACGCACGAAACTGGGGAAGTCGGCGGCGGTGGCCCGTTGCGCTTCCGCGGCGACAGTGTCGATCACCAGGGAGGTTTTCCCCGATCCGGAGACTCCGGTGACCACCGTGACCGCGTGCGCAGGGAAATGGACGTCGATGTCGCGGAGGTTCCGGGTCCGTGCCCCCGAGACGGTGATCCCCGGAGGGGGTGAAGGTTGCAGGGCTGAGCGGGAAGAGTGCGAGCCGGGAGACGCCGAAGACGCAGGAGACGCAGGAGACATGGAGGACGCAGAAGAGGTGCCGGTTCTCATGGTCAGACACGGTACGGTGAAATGCGGCAGGAAAGTGGCCTCGTCTCCTGGCAGGTCGAACCGCCACCACCCCACCCACCCCGTGAAGGACGCTCACCGGTGACCCGGACAACACGACTTTTTAGACTGCTCGACCTTCTGGCCGGTGGAACCCCCTGGTCGACGGACCGGTTGTGCACACTGCTCGACGTCCCTGCCCGGACGCTGCGGCGCGACATCGCCGAGCTCAGAGAGGTCGGGTACGACATCGTCGGAGTACCCGGACCCGGCGGGCACTACCGGCTTTCCGCGGACAGCCGACTCCACGGCGCTCCTCCCCCCGTCCGTCCGACCCGGCACGGCACGGCAACCGACGCCACGTGGGCAGGCTCTCCCGCCACCTCCGACGCCGTGGAGGTCGACACCAGGGTCCCCGGAGTGCCCGACAGCCGGCTCGCCGTCCTCACCGCAGCAGCCGAGGAACACCATGAGGTGACCTTCACCCACAGGGGCAGGGACGCCACCTCCGCCAGAACTGTGGAACCCGTCCGGCTCGTGCTCCTCGATGGCCGGTGGTACCTGCACGGATGGGACCGCGACCGCAGGGACTGGCGGACATTCCGCATCGACCGGATCGACGACGTCACCGTCACCGGCAACCGCTTCATCCCTGCCCCGCTGCCCGGGAAGGACGCCACCGGCCTGCTGCGCGAGAGATTCAGGGGCCGGCGCACGGTAGAGGTGGTCCTGGACCTGTCCGCGGACCCGGTCACCGCCGCAGCGCGGCTCCACCGGGTCGACGGCACCCTGGAGGCACTCGAGGGTGGACGGGGCACCCGCTACACCGCGCTCGTGGACTCCTACGAGTGGCTCCTGACGGTCCTCCTTCTCAGCGACGTCGATTTCACCGTGGTCAGACCGGCAGGCTTCAGGAGCGCTGTGGCGGCAGTCGCGGAACGGTTCGGACGTGCCCTGTGAACTGTGGCGGCGAAGTTCCGGAGGCCCGGGCACCCTCCTGCCGCTCCCCGGCCCTCCTCCTATTTCAGGTACTTCTCGTCGTGGTACAGCTTCCACAGCTGCCAGCCGGTGAACCCGAGGAACAGGACACACACGGCGACGCACACCAGCGGCACCCAGCCGTCGAGGAAGAGCAGTACGACGATGAAAGCGAGAAGTGTCACCAGCCGTATCCAACGGGTGGTGACCATGACAGTGCGGTCCACGGGTAACTCCTGTTTCCGGTACGGCTAGCTGAGGGCGAGGACGAGCAGCAGGTCGATGGTACCGTCGTCGGCGATCTGGGAGGCGACGAACTGCGGCGACTGGAGCCCGAAATCCTTGCGCACGACCGGGAGTTTACCCTCGACGATGACGTTCTCCCCGGTCCTCAGAACCTTGAGGTCGGCCGACACCTGTCTCGTCTCACCGTGGAGGGTGAGGTCACCGGTGAGCTTCACCGTGGCCGCGGTCCCGTCGTCCGGCAGTGCGGAAAGGTCTGCCGGTTTCGTGACCTCGAACACGGCGTCCGGGTACAGGTCGGTCTGGAGGATGTGCCGCCGGACGTTGATGTCGCGCTTCTCGATGTCGGAGCCGATGGAGTTGACGTCGACGGTGACGGTGCCCTCGGTGAGGGTGCCGTCGTTGACGATGAGGTCGCCGGTGACGCCCTCCCCGCGTCCGGAAGTGGTCTTGGCCTGACCCGGCAGAACCTCGTCGAAGGTGTAGCCGGCCTGGGACCGGTTCGCACCCACCCCGGGGATCACCGACCAGTGACCGTCGACTCCCACGCTCGCGGGCTCCCCTGATCCGTCGGCGATGGACGCAGTCTGCAGTCCGTGACTGGTGATGAGCCGGTACACCGGGGGTGCGACCAACCCGACAGCCATGGCGATGACTGCGACGACGAACAGCGTGACAAGTCCCTTACGCATGCCGACCATGTTATCCGGCACCGGCCCCCGGACCCGCATCGGTCCATAAAGACCGGTTATCGCTCATCGACCCGGCCCCGGATCTTCTCCGCTGCCCGGGCGAGGTCGACCAGCTCACGGCACAGCGCACCGACGGATTCGGCGTCCTCCCCCGCCGCGACGGCCTCCGCGACATCCTCGGCACTGCAGCGCAGCTCGAACAGTCTGTCGGTGAGCTCCTCGGCCGCCGCGCGCGGCAGAATGAGAGCGTCGGCGGGGACAGAAGTTCCTGCCAGGTCCCGTCGCTGCTCATACGCCCGCTGCCGGCAGGAGTGACCGCAGTAGCGGCGGCGGCGGCCGCTGCCGGACTGGGTGACTTCCCTGCCGCACCATGCACAGTGGGTGACCTGTTCTGAGCTGCGGTGGGAAGGATCGGGAATGTGGGGTAACATTATGGGGTTGACAATACGCGAGAGACCGGAAGGATGATGCAGCGATGGCAGATCGCGTTCTCCGCGGAAGCAGGATGGGCGCCGTCTCCTATGAGACGGACCGTGACCATGACCTGGCACCCCGAAACGTGGCGAAGTACCGGACCGAATCGGGGGAGATCTTCGAGGTCCCCTTCGCCGATGACGCCGAACTCCCGAACGAGTGGCTGTGCAAGAACGGCCAGGTGGGAAAACTTCTTGAAGGTGAAGGACAGGAGTCCAAGCCCGTCAAGCCCCCGCGTACCCACTGGGACATGCTGCGCGAGCGCCGTTCCATCGAGGAACTCGACGTACTCCTCGAGGAGCGCATCGAGCTTCTCCGCAAGCGCCGGCGAAACGCGATGAAGCTTCTCAAGGAACAGGAGTCCCAGTCGTAGACCGGCCCTGTCAGCGGAGCTCCTGAGGTCTCCGCGGGCCGGAGCCGGCAACGTCAGCCTGTTCCGGTGGCCGGCCGGACCGCCCTGCGGGACCCCGGCGGCTGCTAACTGAAACTGCCGGCTCTACCGGCCGAACCGGTGCAGCAGGGACGCCGTCAGCTTTCCGAGCTGTTCGAGGCGGTGCCGGAGACCCCATCTGGTGACCTCGAGGAGACTGTCCTTGACGAAGCTCCCGTCAAGCTTCGATTCGCCGATCACCCTCTCCGTGAAAGTGATCGGTACCTCGCGGATGTCTGCCCCGGCCTGCACGGCCCGCCATGCCAGATCAACCTGGAAGATGTACCCCGCACCCGAGAGTTCGTCCAGGTCGAACTGCTCCAGAAGTTCCCGACGGTACGCCCGGTAGCCGGCGGTCATGTCCGACAGTCCGGCTCCCAGGGCCAGGGAGATGTACATGTTGCCGCCCTTGGACAGCAGCCACCGGTACCAGGGCCAGTTCACGGTGCGGCCACCACGGACGTACCTGGCGCCGATGACGAGGTCCGCTCCCCTGTCGATCTGGTCGAGCAGGAGGTGCAGCTGCTCGGGGGCGTGGGAGCCGTCGGCGTCCATCTCGCAGATGACCTCGTACCCCTTCTCCAGGCCCCACCTGAACCCCGCGACATAGGCACCGCAGAGACCACCCTTGCCGGCCCGGTGGATCACGTGGATGTGTCCGTCCTCGGCAGCCAGTTCGTCGGCGAGGTCCCCGGTCCCGTCGGGACTGTTGTCGTCGACGACGAGGATGTCGACCCTCTCCGGTTCGGCGGTCCGGACCCTGCCCGTGATCAGGGGCAGATTCTCCTTCTCGTTGAAGGTCGGGATGATGACGAGGGTTCTGTCGCTGGGATGTGCCACTGCTTACCTCTGTTTGGTCGGACGGACAGTTCGGGTCGGTCGTGCGGGACGGGCGGTTTCCACAGTGCGGCCGGAGCGGCCGGAGCGGCCGGGGCGTGAGGACCGGCCGGAGCGGGCAGCCACGAAGGCGTACACCACTGCTGCGGAGCCGAAGGCGGCGAACACCCACTCCGCCACCGGCCCGACACGTGCGGACAACGTCACAGTATCCCGCACGGGGACATCCGCCTGCAAAATGCCCTGCCGGAAAATCTCCGTACGTTGGCTGACCGAACCGTCCGGTTCGACGATCGCGGAGACCCCTGAGGTCGCCGCGACGACCACGGCACGGTCGTACTCGATCGCCCGCATACGGTTGATCGCCAACTGTTGGTAGGTCATGTCCGTGAAACCGAAGGTCGCATTGTTGGTGGGACTGGTGAACACCGTCGCACCGTTGCGCACGGCGTCGCGGTAGGCCCCGTCGAAGGACACTTCGTAGCAGGTGGCCACGGCCAGGGTCTGCCCCGCGGCGTCCACCGTGTTGTCGCCGGTTCCCGGGAGGAAGTTCCCCGCCATGTCGACATAGGGGCTGACATGCCTCAGCAGGTCGCGGAACGGCATGTACTCGCCGAACGGCTGGAGGTACTTCTTGACGTGCTGCTGGCCGGGGCCGTTCTGCGGATCCCACACGATCACCACGTTCCGGTCCCCCTCCTCGTCGCGGGTCACCGCCCCGACGAGGACCGGCGCACCGATCTGAGCGGCCGCGTCCTGGATGCGGGCGTAGGCGTCAGGGTTACGGTAGGGGTCGACATCGGAGGCGTTCTCCGGCCAGACCACCAGGTCGGGGCGTGTCCGTTGGCCGTTCCTGACCTCGGCGGCGAGCTGCTCGGTCGCACGTACGTGATTGTCCAGGACGGCCTCGCGCTGGGCGTTGAAGTCCAGCCCCAGACGGGGGACATTGCCCTGTACGGCGGCGACGTTGAGGGTGGGACTGTCGTCACCGGAGGACCACACCGGAGAGACCACAGGAATCAGTAGACCGCCGATGAGGGCCAGAGCGACCGGGACGGCGCCACTGACCCACCGCCGGTGCGCCAGAAGGCTCAGTGCGAAACCGGTGAGCACGACTGCGAACCCGACCAGAGAGGGACCCGCGACACTGATCCACTGTGCCAGCGGTCCCCCCAGCTGACCCCAGGCCAGACGGGCCCAGCCGAACCCGCCGAACGGCCAGTTGGCGCGCAGCCACTCCACTGCGACATAGCAGGCGGGCACGGCCAGCAGGAGCAGCGGATGACGGTGCCAGTGGCGCAGGAGGTACGCCAGTCCGGCGCCGAAGAGCAGGCAGTACAGGGATTCGACCAGTGACAGACCGATCCAGGCGATCGCGCCGACGTACTCCCCCACCCACGGCAGCAGGAACAGGTAGCAGGTCAGTCCCTGGACCCAGGTCAACCACAGGATCCACCGGGTGGGGTGCCGCGTGGCGGAGCCGGTAGGACCGGCGCCGTCGGTGACACGGTAGACGGCGAGGAAGAGGACGCCGAATCCGAGCGGTGCCGCCCACCACAGCCCCGTGGGCTGGTAGGAGGCGAACTGGGCGACCCCGGCGAAGGCTGCTGCAGCAGTCAGTGCGGCGAATCTCAGGGCAGGCTTCGCCGCCCCTGCCGGCTCAGACGATCCGCCTCGGCCGGAACGGGTCACCGGGGGTCACCGGCGTCCCCGGTGGTACCGGAACCGTGACCTCCCGGAGGATCCTCCCGGTCACGTACCGTACCGCCGTCACCGGCCTCCCCGGCGCGGTGGTCGATGACCTCTCCCCAGCCGGCGTCGCCGTCATTTCGGCCCCTGCCTGTGAAGATCCCGGTCCCGGAACCGGCGAACCGTTGACCGACGGAGATGACGCGAAGTCCCAGACTACGACCGAGACGTGAAGCGATGACCGTTCTCACCGGAGGCACTGCCACCACGAGACCGATGATGAACGTGGCTATCCCGGGAATGACGAGAAGAAGGCAGGCGAGCAGCGTCACCGCGGCATCTGCCGTGAAAGTGTCGGTCTTCGCCGGATCGGAGCGCTGGGAGGGGATACGGCTCCGCATTCTGCGGAGCAGGGCCCTGGCGATGAGGAACCCGATGACCGGTGTGAGCAGGAGCGCCGGGAAGACCCAGCCGAACCCCACCCATCGTCCGAGGAGAACGAGAGTGACGATTTCGACGGCCGGATAGACCAGGAACAGGAGGCGGAGCATGCGGACCACTGTACCGGCCGGACCGGACAGGTACGGTGTCACCGTGGTGCGAGCCGCCACAGAAAACGCGGCACCAGTCGCATGACCCGGGCCAGCAGTCCCAGCGACCGGGGCACCCACACATCGGTAGTCCCCTTCTGCAGCGCCCTGACCACGGCATCCGCCACCACGTCCGGTGTCGTCGACAACGGTGCCGGCTCCATCCCCCCGGTCATCCGGCCGATGACGAACCCCGGCCGTATGACCGTCAACCGCACTCCGGTGCCACGCAGGGCGTCCTGCATGCCCTGGCAGAACCCGTCCAGCCCGGCCTTCGCCGAACCGTAGACATAGTTCGGACGCCTCACCCGCGCCCCGGCAATCGACGAGAACGCCACCAGGTCGCCCCTCCCCCTGGCCCTCATCCGTTCCGACAGCTCGGTGAGCAGCACCGCCTGCGCCGTGAAATCCGTGTGGAGCACACGTGCCACTTCGCGACCGTCGCGCTCAGCCAGCTCCTGGTCCCCGAGGACACCGAAAGCGGCCACTGCCGTGTCTATCGCGCCGCGGGACTCGATGTCCCCGATCACGGACGCCTGCGCCTCCACATCGTCGGCGTCGAAGAAGACAGATTCGACGACAGCAGCTCCTGCCGTACGGCAGGCGTCCCCGAGAGCGGTCAACGACTCAGGCCGCCGGGCGGCGAGCACGATCTCATTGCCCGGTGCGAGACGGGTGATGATCTCTCCGCCGATCTCGCTGCTCGCCCCGAACAGGACGATGCGGCTCATGACCCCTCCCCTGCACCTGCTGCGACCAGGTCGCGGGTCGTGACATTCAACGGTTCGCAGCCGTCAGCGGTGAGCACCACGATGTCCTCGATCCTGGCACCCCAGTCGCCCGGCACGTAGATCCCCGGCTCGACAGAGAAGGTCATGCCCTCCTCCAGTGTGAGTCCATTGCCGGCGATGATGAACGGTTCCTCATGACCTGACAGGCCGATGCCGTGGCCGGTGCGGTGGGTGTAGAACCTGCCGTAACCGGCGTCGACGATGATGTCGCGGACGATCGTGTCCAGTGCACCGGCGGTGATGCCGGGCTTCGCGGCGTCCAGCCCGGCCTGCTGTGCCCGGCGCAGGACGCGGTACGCCTCCACCTGGTCCGGACGGGCGGCGTCCACCGGGCCGACGATATAGGTACGGGTGCAGTCCGAGTGGTATCCGGAGTCCAGTGTGCCTCCGATGTCGATGACGACAATGTCACCTTCTTCCAGGATCCGGTCGGAGTAGTCGTGGTGCGGGTCTGCGCCGTGCGGGCCAGAGCCGACGATGATGAAGTCCACGGCCACATGCCCGGCCAGGATGAGCTTCTCCAGATCACCGGCGACCTCCCGCTCGGTGCGGCCGGCGCGCAGTAGACCGGGGACCTGACGGTGCACCTCATCGATGGCGGCCCCGGCCCGACGCAGCTCCGCGATCTCGGACGCGTCCTTGACCATGAACACGTCCCGCAGTACCGCGGTGGCGTTGACCGTTCTCAGACCGCGGGCCTGGAGGTTCAGCAGGTGATTGGCGGGCATCTCGCCGGAGACCGCGACTGTGGCGTCTGTGGCGTCAGTGGCGTCTGCGGCGTGCCTGTGAATGTCTCCGACGGCGAGCTCGAGTGCATCCTGACCGTCGGTCCACGGCACGACCTGTACCCCGGCCTGTCCGGCGATCCCGTCGCGCAGTGCCCCGGCGTCCACGGCGGGCACCACGATGCGGCGGGTGGTCGGGGTGATGACGAGGGCTGAGAATCGCTCGTGGGTGTCGATGTCGCTGGCCAGCAGGAACCGTAGGTCGGCACCGGGGGTGAGTACCGCGGCGTCGATGTGCTGCTGCCCGAGCAGCGCTGCGACGGCGTCGAGACGTGCGGTGTAGGTGGAAAGTGGGAACGGGACAGTCATGGTCCCCCACTCTACGACTACGACGTAGCTCCGAGCTCCACCACGCCACGCCGGATCGCGGGAACCGCTCTGCGTGCGGCGGCTCTCACGGAGTCTGCGTAGCCGGTCCGTTTCACCTGCTCCAGCAGGTCGATCACCCGGGTACACCAGCGTACGAAATCCCCCGGGGTGAGCTGTGAGCCGGCGGCCTCAGCCGCCCGCAGACAGTAGTCCAGCGGGGCACCTGAGGTCCACTGGTGTACGGCGGTGGCGAAACCTGTCTGCGGTTCGCGGGTCAACGGCAGTCCGTGCCGGGTCTCGTCGCTGGTCAGCTCACCGTGGATGCGTCCCACCGCGGATATCGCGGTGGCCAGGGCTTCTGTCGGCACCTCGGTGACGTGCCGTCCGGTGGTCTCACGACGGTTCTCGAAGACGACTGTCGAGGCCACTGCCGCGAGTTCCGCCGGATCGAGATCGTCCCACACTCCTCGTCGCAGACACTGGGCAACCAGCAGATCCGATTCGTGGTGGATCCGGGACAGGCGCTCTCCCTCTGCCGTGACCTGCAGGTTCTCCCTCAAGGGATCACCGGCGTACTCCACGTAGTCCAGTTCCACCAACAGGTCGAGAATGTGATCGAAGGTCGCTGACAGGGTCTCTGAATCCGGGGTCACCGCCTCCAGCTCCCGGTCCAGGGTCCGGCGGGCGGCGACGACCCGCTCGGCCGGGCGCACCAGATCCTCCCGGTTTCGCAGCGAGTGCACCGGGTGCATGTGCACCTTCTCCCGCAGTACCGCCGCCTCGCGTGATGAGCCGCCGCCGGCCTTCATCTTCAACTTCCGTGGCCTGTCGACCCGCTGACGCCGCAGATTGGACGCCACCGCCCGGGCGTTGCGCTTCGGTGAGCGTCCCGCGTTCCTGTGCAGCTTCATGTGACCGACCGGCACCGGCACATTGCCGAAGGACTCCGGGGCGACCGGACCGCACCAGCCGTCCTCCACGACGATCCACGGCCGCGGGTGCCTGTGGTCGGAGTCTGACCGTACGACCACCGCGACGTCCGGGTTGTTGCCGGTGGGCAGGGCGATGATGTCGCCCACACTCAGCGACGACAGCAGGTTGGAGATCTCCTTCTCCCGCTGGCTGCCGGAATCGAGTTTCGACTTCCGCTCCGCCAGTGCCAGGTCACGGCGCAGGGCGGCGTACTCGATGACGTCCCGGGACGTCAGGTCCGTGTGCTGTGACCGCAGCTGCCCTGCCAGGTCCTTCTCCAGGCCGGCGAGGTCACGGCGTCGGCGCGTCATCCGGGAGGCCTGTTCCACCACGTGTGCGGCAGCCTGGTACTGGGCGAAGGAGCGGTCCAGTAGCTGCTGGGCTGCGCCGTATCCCCGGGTGGCGATGAGGTTGACGGCCATGTTGTAGCCGGGCCGGAAGGTGGAGTCCAGGGGGTAGGTCCGGGTCCCGGCGAGCTGTGCCACGGCGTGAGGGTCCAGTCCCCTGGACCACAGGACGACCGCATTGCCCCGGGTGTCGATGCCGCGGCGTCCCGCCCTTCCGGTGAGCTGCGTGTACTGCCCCGGGGTGAGCTCGACGTGCGATTCGCCGTTGTACTTCACGAGCTTCTCGAGCACCACTGACCGGGCGGGCATGTTGATGCCCAGTGCGAGCGTCTCCGTGGCGAAACAGGCTTTCAGCAGGCCCCTGCCGAACAGGTCCTCGACAATGTGGCGGAATGCGGGCAGCATGCCGGCATGGTGGGCGGCGTAGCCGTTGCCCAGCGCCCGACGCCACTGGCGGAAGCCGAGGACGCCGAGATCGCCGGTGGGGATGTCCCGGACCCCGTCGTCGACGGTGCGTAGGATGGCGTCCCGGTCGGCGTCGGTGGTGAGGCGTACGCGGTCGACGAGGAGCTGACGGACCGCTCCGTCACAACCGGCGCGGGAGAAGATGAAGTAGATCGCCGGCAGCATTCCGGCGGCCCCCATCCGGGCGATGACGTCGGTGCGTTTCGGTCCCGTGCGTCTGCCCTTCTCCTCCGCGCGCGCCGCTGCGGCGAGGACGGCCCTGTTGGCTTCCTCGGGGTGACCGGGGTCGTTGAGGGGAAGGATCTGCCGGTCGACCATCATGAACTGGTCGAGAGGGACCGGACGGTGGGTCGTGATGATGATGTCGGTGTCACCGCGGACCGTGGTCAGCCAGCCTCCGAACTCCTCCGCATTGCTCACCGTCGCCGACAGGCTCACCAGGACGACGGAGGGGTCGAGGTTGAGGATGACCTCCTCCCATACCGGCCCGCGGGAAGGGTCGGCGAGGAAGTGGACCTCGTCCATCACGACGTGGGTGAGGTTGTCGAGCCGTTCGGAGCCTGCGTAGATCATGTTGCGCAGCACCTCGGTGGTCATGACGATGACGGGCGCGTCACCGTTGACGCTGGTGTCTCCTGTGAGCAGGCCGACCTTCTCCGGTCCGTACCGCGCGACAAGGTCGTGGTACTTCTGGTTGCTCAGTGCCTTGATCGGGGTGGTGTAGAAGCACACCCCGCCACGTTGGAGGGCGAGGTGGACGGCGAACTCCCCGACCACGGTCTTCCCCGCCCCGGTGGGGGCGCACACCAGGACCCCTCGTCCGGCGGCGACCGCACAGGCGCCACGGAGCTGGAAGTCGTCGAGGGGGAACGGATACTGCGTGATGAAGGACGCCACGGCTTCGGGAAGTACCGCCGGGACCCCTGCTGCGGTGGAGTTGTCCACCGGGTCAGAGGATGTCATCGAGATTTCCGGACGTGTAGCTGTTCCCGCTGTTGCCGTGGGGGCCGGACTGACCGGACCGGGGGGGGTCGTGGGATAGGACACACTCTACAGAATTCCCGACACAGGCAACACGCCGGTACCGGATACTCCGCGCCACGGGTACCCCCAGACTCTCCCCCTTATGAAACGGTACNGGACAGCGGAGCGGCGGCGAGGACCGACGACGCTGCCCCGTCATCGAGTGCGTCGGTGTCGAAGGTGTCGGCTGAAGCGGGATCCAGGCCTGCCCGGCGGGCACGACGCCGGTCGTTGACTCGCGCGAACTGGGTGGCCATCTCCATCATGACGCACAGCGACACGGCGAGGATGATCATGGACACGGGATCCTGGCCGGGGGTGACCAGGGCGGCGAAGACGAACAGGAACATGATGATGATCCGCCGCTTCTCCTTGAGCACCCGGTACGGGAGGACGCCGGCGAGATTGAGCATCACCGTGATCAGCGGCACCTCGAAACTGACCCCGAAGATGAGCAGCAGAGCGAGAGCGAAGTTCAGGTACTCCTTGCCGTTGAGCGCGGAGATCTGGGCGTTGTCGCCCATGGTCATGAGGAAATCGAGACCGTAGGCGAGGACGAAGTAGGCCAGGACCGCGCCGAAGACGAAGAGGAGGGTGGCGACTGTAGCGAATCCGCGGGTCCAGCGCTTCTCGTTCTTCTTCAGCCCCGGGGTGATGAACCCCCAGATCTGACCCAGCCACACCGGGGCAGACAGCACGAGACCGGCGATGAGGCCGACCTTGAGCCGGAGCATGAACATGTCGAACGGCGCCGTGGCCAGCAGCCTGCAGTCTCCGGCGTCACCACCGAGCCGGTTCTCCGGGGGCACCTGGCAGTACGGTTCCTTGAGGATGTCGCCGAGGCTCGGGGTCCCGAGCACCGAGGCGTCATACCAGATGTAGCCCAGGATCGTGCCGACGGCCACGGCGGCCAACGCGATGAGGAGCCTGCGACGCAGTTCCTTGAGATGCTCGACCAGGGTCATGTTCGCGCCCTCGGCGCGGACCTTACGTCGGGAGGTACGCCGGGGCCGGACCCCGGTCTGCTCAGTGGTGGACATCGTCGGGGGCTAGAGCTCCCGGGTCCCGGTTTCCGTGGCGGAGCCCTTCACCGGGACGTCACCGGTGGTCGTGTCGGCGACATGCGTCGCGGGGTCGGCGATCCGGCGCGCCGCCTCAGCTTCTGCGGACACGGCAGGGGCTTCGACAGCGGGCTTGTCGTCGTTCTTCATCTCCTTCATCTCACTCTTGAAGATCCGCATGGAACGGCCGAGGGAACGTGCCATGTTCGGCAGCTTGGCAGCGCCGAACAGGAGCAGCAGAACGACGACGATGAGGAGAAGCTCGGGCCATCCGATGTTGCCCATTGGTCAGTGCCTTTCAGTAGTGGTACCGGGCCGTGAAGAGGCCGTAGAAGTTACACCGGTCAGGTTACGCCAGGCGTCCGTACGCGGCCAATGCGGACTCGCACCTGTTCACCGCACGTTCAGCTACGTCCGCCGGCTCAACGGCGGTGATCTCCGGGGCGTAGGCGATGAGGAAGCGGTCCAGCCACTGCCCGGTGTCGGGGATCTCGACCCGGGTACCGTCGATATGCCACACGGGAAGGTACTCCAGCATCCACATCGCCTCCCCGGTCAAGGTCAGTTCGGCCCAGGAGTCGGCGGCGTCAAGGAAACCGAACGGGTCCTCCGCCGTGATCTGCCGGGGCTGTGCGGGCGGGGCGGCACGGTCGAGGATCTCGACGTCGTCCATGCGTGACACCGAGAAACACCTCTGCGGTCCGGTGTCCTCCCCCGCCGCGGGGCGTCCCCACAGGTAACCCGAACCGTCGAGCACGGCGACGGTGTCAGGGATGATCTCCCGCACTGTCCGGGAGTCGGAGGACACCGAGAGATAGGAGAACCGCACCCACCGCCGGGACGAGTTCGCCTCGCGCAGAACCGCCAGGGTGTCCGCGGCGGAGGAACCCGGGCCGGTTTCCGCCGGTGCCGCCGGGGTGGGGACCGGCAGGGGTCCACCCCGGTGGCGGGGGGGCACCAGGGAACGGACCACAGAGGCGGCACTGTCGGCGTCGGCGCGTTCCCCGTCGGTGAGGATGCTGGACAGTTTCTCCAGGTTCAGTACCAGGGTGGCGGCCTCCGTGTCATTCAGGGCGAGGGGGCGGCCGAGGCCCTGGAGGTCCCTCAGCGTCACTCCGGCACCGTCGATGTCCAGGTCCACGGTGTCGCCCGGCAGAAGCCCCGGCAGGCCGCTGTACCTGACCTGCCTCAGTTCCTCCCGCAGCTGCGGGACACTCACCCCGAACCGTTCCGCGGTGGTCATGAGCGTGGCGTCCGGATGTGTCCGGAACCAGGCCAGCACCGACAGGATCCGTCTGAGCTGGTCGAGCCTGCTCACCGCACTGCCCCTGCGGGACGGTGCGGCGGGGGAAGCTGCATCACCGGTGGTGGTCACGGTTGTCCTCCTGTGTCGTCGGCGTCCCCGGCGTCCCCTGGCGTCCCCGGCACTGTGCCGGCACTGCGGGACAGGATGTCACGGGCGTGGCGGAGCAGGGTGACGATCTCGCCCACGATGTCGTCGGGGCCGAGCACCACCGCATCCGGGGCGTAGGCGGCGGCGGTCCTGACCAGCCAGAGGCGGTCCACCGGCCCGACCGTGAGGACCTCCCCTTCCCTGTGCAGGACAGGGTCTCCCACCGCCCGGGCGCGCAGTTCCTGCGCCCGACCGTTACGGAAGAGCACGGTCGCGGTGACCAGGGAGGACGCCGCCTCCAGACCTTCGATGACCAGTTCGCGGACGGGACGGTCCGGGACAGGCACGGACCGTGTGGCGGGCACCGGTTCCAGGTCGGCGATGCGGGAGAGTCTGAAAGTGCGCTGGGCACCGCGGTCGACATCGTGGCCGGTGAGGAAGAGACGGCCGTCCACCGCGGCGACCCCCCACGGTTCGAGGGTGCGTTCCCGGGGTTCCGCGGTGGGGCTGGGCCAGTAGTTGAAGCGCAGCAGGTGTCCCTGATCCAGGGACCGGGTGAGCGTACGGATGTCGTCGTCGGTCAGGTCGGTGGTGTCGGGCAGTGCCCCGACGACCGGTGCGGGGCCTCCGACGGAGACAGGACCGGCAGGCGTGAGCTTCGTCACCGCGGCACGTACCAGGGCAGCCAGTTCCGGTTCCATCGCCCACCGGCTGGCGGCGGAGACCGCCGCCCACTGCCCGGGGGTGAACCGGAACTCCGGCAGGAAACTGGTCTCCCGGTCCACGCTGTACCGCTTCTCGGTCAGTCCTTCGTCATCCGTGGCAGACTCCACGGTGACCTGCACCCCCAGCTGCCGGAGGATCAGACGGTCGCGTTCGAGCTGTTTACGGACCGTGTCGGCCGTGCCCTCGTAACCCCCGACCTTCTCCCTGATCCACCCGGTCGACCGTGGGGTACGGCTGTCGAGGAGTGTCACCAGGAGGTTGAGGATCCTGGAGGCGCCTTCCTCCCAGTAGACCGGCACGGGGCGGTTCCGACCTGACCTCCCGCTCATGCCGGGGACTCCGCCAGGACGGTGAGGAGGTCGTCGAGTCCGGCCTCGATCTCCGGGGAGGTGACGAGGAAGGGGTCGGGCAGGAGCAGTTCTCCCCCGCCCTCCCCGTTGACCTTGAGGCGGGTCCAGTCCACCGTCGTCGTCCGTGACGAGGCCCGGGCTGCGGCGAGGAACCTGCCCCGCACGGCGGCACGGGTGGTCGCCGGCGCCCGCCTGGTCGCAGCCTCGACAGCCTGCGGGTCGACGAGGGTGCGGGCGGCCCCCCGACGGACCAGGAGCCGGAAGAGTCCCCGCTCAGGGTTGATGTCGTGGTAGGTCAGGTCGATCTGGGCGATGCGGGGATCCGTGATCTCCAGACCGTTTCGCTCGGCTACCGCGTCGAGCAGCTTCTTCTTGATCACCCAGTCGATCTCGGTGTCCACGGCGGAGAAGTCCCCGGTACCGAAGCAGTCCAGGACCCGACCCCACAGGTCGAGGACGTCGGCGAGCTGGTCGTCGGGAGTGCCGGTGCCCTCAGCTTCGCGCCGGGTCAGCCACTCCGCGGCCGCAGAGTGGAAGGCGCGCTGGATCTCCAGGGCGGTGACGGTCCTCCCGTCGCGCAGTTCCAGCGGGGCTGCGCCGGTGAGGTCGCGGGCGATCTCCCGGATGGACCTGATCTCGTTGGACAGTTCGAAGTCCGGCAGTTCCACACCGGCCTCGATCATCTCGAGGACGAGGAGGGTCGAGCCGACCTTCAGTGCCGTCGTGGTCTCGGACATGTTCGAGTCCCCGACAATGACGTGGAGTCTGCGGTAGAGGGAGGAGTCGGCGTGCGGCTCATCCCGGGTGTTGATGATCGGCCGGGACCTGGTTGTCGCCGAGGAGACTCCCTCCCAGACGTGGTCTGCCCGCTGGGAGAGGCAGAACCCCGGCCCGAAGTTCTCGTTGGGGGAACCGGGTGACGGGACGCTGACCTTCCCCGCCCCGCAGATGAGCTGTCGGGTGACGAGGAACGGGAGCAGCTGCGCGGACAGTGCCTTCAGCGGCATCTCCCTTCCGACCAGGTAGTTCTCGTGGCAGCCGTAGGAGTTGCCGACCGAGTCGGTGTTGTTCTTCAGGAGGTAGACTCTGCCGCCCACGCCCCGTCGGGCCAGGGACTCCTCGCAGGCGACGGCGAGTCGGTTGAAGATCACCTCGCCCGCACGGTCGTAGGTGACCAGCTGGTGCAGGGAGTCACATTCTGCTGTGGCGTACTCCGGGTGGGCACCCACGTCGAGATACACGCGGGAGGCGTTGGGCCAGTAGATGTTCGAACTGCGGTGTTCTTCGACAACCGGGGCAAACAGGTGGCGTGCCACCTCGTCGGGGCCGAGACGACGGTGGGAGTCCAGGACACTGGTGATCCCGAACTCGGTCTCCAGACCTGTGATCCGACGGGTGTGGACGGTGCTCACTGCCCGCCCTTCTGAACGTAGGACTTCACGAACTCCTCGGCGTTGGACTCCAGCAGCCCGTCGATCTCGTCGAGCAGGTCATCGGTACCGGAGACCTTGAGCTGCTCCTGCCCGGACGCGGTGACGTCACCGGAGGCCGGACCGTCCCCCCGTCCCCGTCCGCCGTGGACCTGACCCTGTCCTGAACCACCTGTCGTCATGTGCGGGATCCTGTTCTTCGTGTAGTAGGTGTCTGTCTGCGCCTGCAGGTCTGTCCGCAGGAATCTGCGTGTGACCTCTCACAGGTGTCTTCTCCTGTGTCCAGGGTAGTCCCGTCAGCTTCCGGGCACCGGTGTGACACAGCCCGGGAGCAGTCTGTCGAGGACCGTGACCAGTTCCCCGGGGGACGCCACGGTCGACAGTGCCTCCTCCAGTTCCGCTGCAGTCGCCCGGGCAGGGTCAGGCATCCGTACACGGGTGGCGGTAGACCCGTCGTGTTCCACGTCGAGTACCAGGGAGTCCCAGTTGGCGGCCAGGAGACTGTCCGGGAAGCGCCGGGTGACCTCACCACGGAGCCAGGCCCGGGTGGTGCGTGGCGGTGTCGTCACCGCGGCCCGGATGTCGGCGGCAGGGACGAGCGTCCTGATCCTCCCCCTCCTGACCAGGGCGTGGTACAGGCCTTTGTCGGGGTCGATGTCGTGGTACTGGATGTCGACCAGCGACAGCCTGGGGTCGCCCCAGTCCAGTCCACGGGAACGGTACGCGTCGAGCAGCGAGTACTTCGCGGTCCAGTCCAGCCGGTCGGCGGTGGACAACGGGTCCCGGGCGAGATCCCCGAGGATCTCGCCCCACAGTTCGACGACGAGGTCGTCCCGGCCGGCGGCGTCGATGTCCAGTGCCTGTACCGTCCTGTCCCGGATCTCCTGCTGGATCTGCACCGCGGTGAGTTCGCGACCGCCGTAGAGACGGAGCGGGCGGGCGCAGCTCAGGTCACGGGACACCTCCCGGACCGCCTCCACCGGGTCGAGCAGTGCGAGGTCGGTGAAGTCCACGCCGGCCCCGACGGCGTCGAGGACCAGGGCGGTGGTCCCGAGTTTGAGGAAGGTGGCGAATTCGGAGAGGTTGGCGTCCCCGATGATCACGTGCATCCGCGCCCAGTCGGAGCCGGAGTGCGGCTCGTCACGGGTGTTGATGATCCCCCGGTTGAGGGTGGTCTCCAGGGAGACCGTGGTTTCGATGTAGTCGGCGCGTTGGCTGATCTGGAAGCCCGGGGTCCCACCGGTCTGGCCGATGCCGACCCTTCCCGCACCGGTGTACACCTGACGTGTCACGAAGTGAGGCACGAGTGCCGCCTGGACGGCGGCGGTGTCGTAGGCACGTGGGTAGAGGTAGTTCTCGTGGGCGCCGTAGGACGCGCCCTTGCCGTCGACGTTGTTCTTGTGGATCTGCAGTCTCGGACGGCCCTCGACCTCTCCTGCCGCTCGGGCGGCCTCGTGCATCATCAGTTCACCCGCCTTGTCCCAGATCACGGCGTCCCAGGCGTCCGTCGTCTCCGGCGAGGAGTACTCCGGGTGCGCGTGGTCGACGTAGAACCGGGCTCCGGACGTGGTCACCACATTCGCGTTGCCCAGGGAGTTGGGGTCGATCACCGGTGCGGTGCGGTAGCGGCGCAGGTCGAAGCCCCGGACGTCACGCAGGGGCGACTCCTGTGCGTAGTCCCACCGGGTCCGTCGGTCGACCCCGGCACCGGAGGCTGCCGCGTAGGCGACGACCGCCCTGGTGGAGGATTCGATCGGACTGGTCGTCGGGTCGTCGGGGGTGATGATGCCGAACTCGGTTTCGGTGCCGAGGATCCGTCTCGGCCGGTTCATGCCGCCACCTGGTCGTGGTGGACGGTGATGTCGACGACACGACGGGAGCTGTGGCCGGATATGCGGGCCCATTCGGCGGGGTTGGTTGTGTCGGGCAGGTCGTCGTTGTCGTGGCACTCCTCGGCGACGGCGAGGTCGACGTGCCCGGTGGAGATACCGTCACCCCTGCCCTGCAGGGCGTCCTTGATCGCGAATTTCTTGGCACGGTCGACGATATTGGCCAGCATCGCCCCGGAGGCGAAGTCACCGTAGTAGAGGGTGCGGGTCGTTCCGTCGGCGAAATGCAGGGTGAGGAAAGGCATGTCGCGGGAGAAGAGTCTGTCGACGATCCTCTCCCGGAGCTGCGCGGCACTGACCCCGGGTTCCAGAGGCAGGTCGTCGGTGAGGTACTTGCCCAGGATGTCGAGGGAGGCGGCACGGTCAGGACGCTCCACCCGGATCTTCACGTCCAGACGGCCGGGGCGCAGGATCGCCGGGTCGATCAGTTCCTCCCGGTTGGACGCCCCGATGACGATGACATTCCTCAGACCCTCCACACCGTCGATCTCGGCGAGGAGCTGGGGGACGACCGTGGACTCCATGTCGGAGGACACGCCGGTGCCGCGCGTCCTGAAGATCGCCTCCATCTCGTCGAAGAAGATGATGACCGGGGAACCCGCCGAGGCGATCTTCCGGGCGCGTTCGAAGATGAGCCGGATCTGCCGTTCGGTCTCACCGACGAACTTGTTGAGCAGCTCGGGGCCCTTGATGTTCAGGAAGTAGGAGCGGGCGGAATCCCCGTGGCCTGCATTGTGTCCGGCTACCTGTCCGGAACCCTGTTCCCCATCCTGTCCCGCGCTCTGGGCCGCAGCGTCCATCCTCCGGGCCAGGGAGGACGCCACAGCCTTGGCGATGAGGGTCTTCCCGCAGCCGGGAGGACCGTAGAGGAGAACTCCCTTGGGCGGCAGCAGACCGTAGCTGCGGTACATCTCCGGATGCAGGAAGGGAAGCTCGACGGCGTCGTGGAGCTGTTCGATCTGACTCTTCAGACCTCCGATGTCGGAGTAGGAGACGTCCGGGACCTCCTCCAGGATGAGGTTCTCCACCTCGGCCCTGGTGACGACCTCGAAGGCGTAGCCTGCCCGACGGTCCACGACGACCGTGTCGCCGGCGCCGACCTGCCCCTCCCTGATCGCGGAGGTCAGTGCTCCGGCGCACCGCATGAGAGACTCCTCCCCCAGCTTGTCGGCGACGATGATCCGGGATCCGTCTACAACCTCGACCACGGTCGCCAGGTCGCCGGAGTCGGTGACTCCGCACACCTCGACGACCTGCTGGCCCTCCCCCAGCCGGACCAGCGCCCCCGGCTGCAGGTCCCGGCGGTCGACCCGGGGGCTGACCTGCAGGCGCATCCGCCTGCCCGCGGTGTGGACCTCGGCGGTGGTGGCGTCCGGCCCGGACTCCAGCAGCGTGCCGTAGGTGCTCGGAGGCTCGGCCAGCGCATCGAGGCGGGCGTTGAGCTCGTCCAGCTTGTCGCGGCTGGCCTTGAGCAGTTCCGTGAGCTTCGCATTGCGGGTGCCCAGGGTCCGGTTCGCCAGCTGGAGCTGACGGTAGGATTCCGGGCCGGAGGTCACCGGGGACGAGGGGCCGCCGGGACCTCCGCCTGATCGGGCTTCGGGGGTGGTGTCGTGGGCCGGGCCGTTGGTCATGTCGACCAGTCTACTAGGCAGGTAACCCTGGGTTGACCGGTACCGGCGGACCGGCGTCCCGAGCCTGCTGCCGGACCCTGCACAGCAGGCCCTGCTGCAGGGCCCTGCATGGCAGGCTCTGCCGCCGGGCCCTACTTCCGGGCCCTGCCGGTCGGACCCTACTTCCGGGCCCTGCCGGTCGGACCCTACTTCCGGGCCCTGCCGGTCGGACCCTACTTCCGGGCCCTGCGCTGAGGACGCGGGGCCACGGTACCGTCGGCCAGTCTCCGCGCCCAGACCAGAAACGCCGTATGGGCGTTCATCCGGTGCTCGGGACGGGTCGCCAGGCCCTCGACCTTCCACTCCCGCACCAGGGACTCCCACGCCTTCGGCTCGGTGAAGCATTTCAGTTCCCGGATGCCCTCCATCACCTTCATCAGCTGCGGGACCGTGGCGACGTAGGTCATGAACACCCCGCCCGGGATGAGCAGGTCCCGTACCGTCTCCAGGCATTCCCACGGGGCGAGCATGTCCAGGATCACCCGGTCCACCGGACCGTCCGTGTCCCCGACGGTGACGTCCCTCAGGTCGCCCAGGCGCAGGTCCCAGTTGTCCGGGTGGCCTCCCATGTACTCGTCGACGTTGGTTTCGGCGAAGGCGAGATGGTCTTCCCTGACCTCATAGGAGATGACTCTGCCGTGTTCACCGACCGCCCGCAGCAGGGTCATTGACAGAGCACCGGAGCCGGCACCTGCCTCCAGCACCTTCGCGCCGGGGAAGATGTCCCCTTCGACGAGGATCTGCGCGGCGTCCTTCGGGTAGATCACCGCCGCTCCGCGGGGCATGGACAGAACATGGTCGACGAGCAGGTGCCGGAAGCACAGGTACTCACCTCCGACGTGGGAGACCACGACGGTTCCCTCGTCGCGGCCGATGATGTCGTCGTGCCTGATCTCACCTTTGTGGGTGAAGTAGCTTCCCCCCGGTTCCAGGGTGATTGTGTAGTGCCGGCGTTTGGCGTCGGTGAGCTGTACCCGGTCTCCGGGCTGGAACGGACCCGAGTAGGCCACGGTGTCCCCTTCATCTGTCGTCGTCTGTGTCGTGGAGGTGCCGTGCAGGTTGCGGCCGGCTGACCCGACCAGTCTAGAGCGAAGAGCCCGGATCTCCAGATCACCGCTGTCGTGTTTCCCCGACGGGTCCGGTTTCGCGCAGGGACGCCCACGGTAGTGTGAGCGCGTGCATACCTACCGTCGTGGCGAGCAGCTTCTCGCTGTCGCCCTCACCGTGCTGGCCGGGTTCGTCGACTCGGTCGGCTTTCTCTACCTCGGTGGCGTCTTCCTGTCGTTCATGTCAGGGAACACGACCCGATTCGCCACCGCCGCAGTGGAAGGCGACACCCACCTTGCCGTCCTGGCGGGCAGCTGTCTGGTGCTGTTCGTCACCGGTGTCATTCTCGGTGCCCTGGTCAACCGGCTGTCGGCGCGTCGCTGGGACATCACCCGTGCCCGTGAGGCGGTGATGGTCACCGTGACACTGCTGTTCGGCTTTTCCGCCCTGCTCGTCGCGCTGGACGCCGACCGTCCCGCCACCCTCGTGCTCTCCGTGGGAATCGGGGTGATCAACAGTGTCTTTGAACGCGACGGTGAGGTGGCGGTCCCTCTCACCTACATGACGGGCACCCTGGTGAAGATGGGACAGAGGATGGTGGACGCCTTCTTCGGAGGGGAACACATCCGGTGGATCTCGCACCTGCTGCTGTGGTGCGGACTGGCGACCGGTGCGGTGTGCGGTGCCCTCGTCTTCCAGGCGCTGGGAATCTCCACGGTGTACGTCATCGCCGTCTACATGCTCGTCCTCACTGTGGTGAACCAGATTGTCCGGGGCTACCGGCGTCGGCGTGGCCTGCCGCTGTGAGCGCACGCTGAGCATGTTCTGAGGAAGATCTCAGAATGTGACGGGCCCGGGAAAGGCCGGAAAAGGCCGGGAAAGCGGGGACGGGGACGGGGGACACTCCGGGGGGGTCCACCCGGCGCAGACTACAGTCATATGTCATGACTGTTTCCAACCCCGGTCCGGTTCCGGGTGCGTCCGCGGCGTCAGCGATATCTGTGGGGGCGGGTGCACCTGTCACAGAGGAGCTGCGCGAACTCGGTGAGAAACTCACCGGTTCACTGACCACCGACCCTGACATCCTCGCCACCTACTCCCGTGACCAGTCCCTCTACTCCCCTCAGGGCACTCCCCTCGCACTTGTCCGTGCACGGTCGGTCGACGATGTCGTCGAGACGGTGAAGTTCGCCCACCGGCGGGGTGTCCCGGTGGTGCCGCAGGGCGCACGGTCGGGCATCTCCGGCGGCGCAAACGCCGTCGACGGGTGCATTCTGCTGTCGGTGCGGTCGATGGACCGGATTCTGGAGGTTGACGAGGTCAACCGGACGGTGACGGTGGAGCCGGGGATCATCAACCTGGATCTGAAGAAGGCGTTGCGTGCCTACGGGCTGGCCTATCCGCCGGATCCGGGGTCGGTGGCGATGTGTTCGGTCGGGGGCAACATCGCGACGAATGCTGGTGGGATGTGCTGTGTGNGAGACGCCGTCGACGGGTGCATTCTGCTGTCGGTGCGGTCGATGGACCGGATTCTGGAGGTTGACGAGGTCAACCGGACGGTGACGGTGGAGCCGGGGATCATCAACCTGGATCTGAAGAAGGCGTTGCGTGCCTACGGGCTGGCCTATCCGCCGGATCCGGGGTCGGTGGCGATGTGTTCGGTCGGGGGCAACATCGCGACGAATGCTGGTGGGATGTGCTGTGTGAAGTACGGGGTGACCCGTGAGTATGTGCGGGAGCTGAAGGTTGTGCTGGCTGACGGGACGGTGACGCGTCTGGGTCACCGGACGGTCAAGGGTGTCGCCGGTCTGGATCTGGCAGCGTTGTTCACCGGGTCGGAGGGGACGTTGGGGGTGATCGTGGAGGCGACGTTGAGGCTGGTGCCTGCCGGTCCGGCACCGTTGAGCGCCCTGGCGACCTTCCCTGACGTCCGTTCGGCGACGGAGGCTGTCGCCGCGTACATGGACACGGGGGCGGAACCGAGTCTCCTGGAACTGATGGACAGCATCACGGTGGGTTTCGTCAACGAGATCGGGGATTTCGGTCTGGACGCCAGTGTGGGGGCGGTGCTGATCATGCAGTCTGATTCGGTGACGGCGGCGGCGGACACGGGGGCGTTCGCGTCGGTGGCCCGTGACAACGGTGCCCTGGACGTGGCTTTCGCCGACAATGCCGAGGATTCGGAACTGCTTGTCGCCGCCCGCCGCTCCGCCCAACCGGCCTGGGAGCACTACGCACACAGTCACGGCGGAGGTCAGCTCCTCGACGACGTCTGCGTTCCCCGTTCGAAGATGGTCGAGTTCTGCGGTCGCGTCGAGGAGATCAGTGCCCGGACCGGGGCGATGGTGGCGGTCATCGCCCATGCCGGTGACGGCAACATGCACCCCTCGGTCTTCTTCGACACCGGAGACCCGGAATCGGTTGCCCGGGCCCAGGACGCCTTCGACAGGATCATGGCGCTGGGTCTGGAACTCGGCGGTACGATCACCGGCGAACACGGCGTGGGAAACCTGAAGAGCCGGTGGCTGGCGGAGGAACTCGACGAGGGCAACCGTAGACTGCACCGTGAGATCAAGAACGCCGTCGACCCGACGGGAATCCTCAACCCCGGAAAGATGCTGGAGCACCTGTGAACGTCACCACCTCCGGCCTGGCGGATCTCGCCGGCCGGCTCACCGGTTCGCTGACCACCGACCCTGACGTCCTGGAGACCTTTTCCGGGGACGAGTCAGAGTACCGGGCGGAAGGTTCCCCTCTGGCACTGGTCCGTGCCGCCACCGTCGACGATGTCGTCGAGACGGTGAAGTTCGCCCACCGGCGGGGTGTCCCGGTGGTGCCTCAGGGTGCACGTTCCGGACTGTCGGGCGGGGCCTGCGCCGTCGACGGGTGCATTCTGCTGTCGGTGCGGTCGATGGACCGGATTCTGGAGGTTGACGAGGTCAACCGGACGGTGACGGTGGAGCCGGGGATCATCAACCTGGATCTGAAGAAGGCGTTGCGTGCCTACGGGCTGGCCTATCCGCCGGATCCGGGGTCGGTGGCGATGTGTTCGGTCGGGGGCAACATCGCGACGAATGCCGGTGGGATGTGCTGTGTGAAGTACGGGGTGACCCGTGAGTATGTACGGGAGCTGAAGGTTGTGCTGGCTGACGGGACGGTGACGCGTCTGGGTCACCGGACGGTCAAGGGTGTCGCCGGTCTGGATCTGGCGGCGTTGTTCACCGGGTCGGAGGGGACGTTGGGGGTGATCGTGGAGGCGACGTTGAGGCTGGTGCCTGCCGGTCCGGCACCGTTGAGCGCCCTGGCGACCTTCCCTGACGTCCGTTCGGCGACGGAGGCTGTCGCCGCGTACATGGACACGGGGGCGGAACCGAGTCTCCTGGAACTGATGGACAGCATCACGGTGGGTTTCGTCAACGAGATCGGGGATTTCGGTCTGGACGCCAGTGTGGGGGCGGTGCTGATCATGCAGTCTGATTCGGTGACGGCGGCGGCGGACACGGAGGCGTTCGCGTCGGTGGCCCGTGACAACGGTGCCCTGGACGTGGCTTTCGCCGACAATGCCGAGGATTCGGAACTGCTTGTCGCCGCCCGCCGCTCCGCCCAACCAGGTAACGAGCACTACGCCCGTAATCACGGAGGGGGACAGCTCATCGACGATGTCTGCGTACCACGCTCCCGTCTCGCCGACTTCTGCTCGGGTGTGGAGCGCATCAGGGACGAGACGGGCACGGTGGTCGCCCTGGTCGCCCACGCCGGTGACGGCAACGTCCACCCGTCGGTGTTCTACGACCGCAGGGATCCCGCCTCCGGCGTGGCGGCGACCGAGGCTTTCGACAGGATCATGGCGCTGGGTCTGGAACTCGGCGGTACGATCACCGGCGAGCACGGTGTCGGTGCGTTGAAGAGCCGGTGGCTGGCGGAGGAGCTCGACGAGGGCAACCGTAGACTGCACCGTGAGATCAAGAACGCCGTCGACCCGACGGGAATCCTCAACCCCGGAAAGATGCTCGATTGTCTGTGACCCGACGTCCCCTCGCCCTCTCCCCCTCCCGGGTGGGAGACTACCGGCAGTGCCCGCTGCTCTACCGGCTCCGGGCGATTGACCGTCTGCCGGAACCGAGCACTGTCGCGCAGGTCAAGGGAACTCTGGTCCACGCTGTACTGGAGGAGCTCCACGGTCTCCCGCGTGAACGGAGGACCTATCCGGCTGCCGTGAAGATGCTCGTGCCGCACTGGGACTCGATGAGGGCGGAGGACCCCGAGCTCGACAACCTGGTCCCGGACACTGACCGGCAGGATTTCCTCGTCGCTGCCAGGGACCTGGTCAAAGGTTATTTCCTCATGGAGAATCCCGAGGGTTTCGACGCCGAGGCCTGCGAGAAGTTCGTCGACCTCACCCTGCCCAACGGGGTGCCGGTACGCGGCTTCATCGACCGGGTGGATGTCGCGCCGTCCGGTGAGGTGCGTGTCGTCGACTACAAGACGGGAAAGAAGCCGGCTCCCCGGTTCGCCGGTCAGGCGATGTTCCAGATGCGTTTCTATGCGCTGGTGTGGTGGCGACTGTTCGACCACATTCCCGAGCAGCTCCGTCTGATGTACCTGAAGGTCCGCGACGACCTGGTGCTCTCCCCCACCCCGGCGGAGCTGAACTACGTGGAGAACGACCTTGGGAGGGTCTGGGCTGCTGTCGGGGAGGACGCCAGATCCGGGAATTTCGCACCGAAGACCTCGAAACTGTGCGGATGGTGTTCCTTCCGGTCGGTCTGTCCCGCTTTCGGAGGCACGCCACCGGAGTATCCCGGTGTCCCACCCGAGTTCAGCTGACCGGGGCAGGACCGGGGCCGGACCGGTCAGGAGAGGCCGAGGTCGTCCAGGAGTCCGAGGAACGCGGGTGCGACGGGGGTCCGCCAGACGGTGTCGACCCGGGCGTCCGCCCTCCCCGGACCACCGTTGACGACGCTGACCGTCTTGCCCTGTCGACTGGCCTGGAGCACCGGGCGGTAGCCGCTCATCACCGCCAGGGAGGAACCGACGACAAGGACCGAGGACGCCTCCTCCACCATCTGCGAGGCCCGCTCCCGGCGGTGCCCGGGAACCGGTTCTCCGAAGTAGACCACGTCCGGCTTCAGCAGCTCCGAACCACAGCCGGTGCAGCCCACCATGCGGAACCTGCGGACGTGGGCGTCGTCAAGCTCCACGTCCCCGTCGGGGTTGACTTGTGCGGGATCGGTCCGCACCTCGTCGAGGAAACCCGGGTTCGCGGCGTTCAGTCGGATGTCGAGTTCCCTGCGGTCCTCGACCTGGCCGCAGATCAGGCAGATGACCCGGGACAGGTCGCCGTGGAAGCACAGCAGGTTTTCTGTACCGGCCGCGGCGTGCAGGCCGTCGACGTTCTGGGTGATGACGCCTCCGACCAGACCGTTCTGCTCCAGTTCCGCTATCGCGTAGTGCACCGGGTTCGGCACTGCCGCCGCCATGGTCCGCCATCCGACGAAGGACCGTGCCCAGTACCGGTGCGAGGCACGCGGATCGTACCTGAACTCCTGGTAGGTCATCGGCCGGTGGCGTCCCAGTGACCCGCCGGGACCCCGGTAGTCGGGGATCCCGGAGTCCGTCGACACACCTGCGCCGGTGAGCACGAGGACGCCACCTCCCTCCAGCTGGCGGGCGACAGCTCTGCGGGCAACGTCGGGAGGGGTCGGATCGGCGGTCTCCCCGACGACCCTGGCGATGGAGCGCAGTGCAGACCGGTGGGCGAGGGAGATCTGCTCGGGGACGGACACGGGTCCAGTCTACGGCTCCGGGCCAAGAGTCCGGTCTAGGAGTCAGGTCTAGGAGTCAGGTCTAGGAGTCGAGGAAGAGTTCGCCCCGCCAGACCGGGTGCAGCAGGTTCTCCTTGCTCAGCACCTTGTCGAGAGTCTCCTCGTCGAGCAGGCCTTTCTCCAGCACGACCTCACGCACCGACTTTCCGGTGCGGGCGCATTCCTTGCCGACGATGTCACCGTTGTGGTGGCCGATCAGCGGGTTGAGGTAGGTGACGATACCGATGGAGTTGTCCACGTACGCGCGGCACACCTCGGGGTTGGCCGTGATGTCGACGACGCAGAGGGTGCGCAGGGTGGTACAGGCGCGGGCGAGCAGGCGGATGGACTCGAACAGGGACTGGGCGATCACCGGCTCCATGACGTTGAGCTGGAGCTGGCCCGCTTCTGCGGCCATGGAGATGGTGACGTCGTTGCCGAAGACCTTGAAGCAGATCTGGTTGACGACCTCCGGGATCACCGGGTTGACCTTCGCCGGCATGATCGAGGAGCCGGCCTGCCGTTCGGGAAGGTTGATCTCGTTGAGACCCGCGCGCGGGCCCGAGGACAGCAGGCGGAGGTCGTTGCAGATCTTCGACAGCTTCATCGCCACCCGCTTCACCACGGAACTGGCGTTGACGTACGCGCCGGTGTCGCTGGTGGCCTCGAGCAGGTCACGCGCGGGCTTGATCTCCAGACCGGTGACCTCCGACAGTGCCGAGGTCACCTGGGCCTGGTAGCCCGCCGGGGCGTTGACACCGGTACCGATCGCCGTGCCACCGAGATTCACCTCCAGCATGAAGGACGCCGCCCTGTCCAGCTGGGCCTGTTCCTCCGCCAGGTTCCGGGCGAATGCGGTGAACTCCTCACCGAGGCTCACGGGCACGGCGTCCTGGAGCTGGGTCCGTCCCATGGTGATGATGTCGCGGAACTCGTCACCCTTGGCGGCGAAGGCACGTTCCAGGGCCCCGAGGTGTTTGATGAGCTCCTGGAAGGCGGAGTGGATGCCGAGGCGGAACCCGGTCGGGTAGGCGTCGTTGGTGGACTGGCTCATGTTGACGTCGTCGTTGGGGTTGATGACGTCGTAGCTGCCCTTGTCCTCCCCGAGGTACTCGAGGGCGAGGTTGGCGATGACCTCGTTGACGTTCATGTTCGTCGACGTACCCGCACCACCCTGGTACACGTCGATGGGGAACTGGTCCATGCAGCGGTGGGCTTCGAGGACCTGGTCACAGGCCCAGACGATCGCCTCGGCCTTCCTGCCCGGCAGGGTGTGCAGGCGGCGGTTGGCCAGGGCCGCTGCCTTCTTGACCTGCACCATGCCCCTGATGAACTCGGGGAGCTGATTGAGCGTGGTGCGTGAGATCTGGAAGTTGTCCACCGCCCGCAGGGCGTGGATGCCGTAGTAGGCGTCGGAGGGGACCTCCATTGTGCCGAGGAGATCTTCCTCGGTACGGAAGGATTCCGCGGAATGGGCCTGCCGGGAGATGGACTCCGCGGAGGTGATGATGTCCGTCGACAGCGTCACCGGCCGGTATGTTCGGCCGGTGGGAACGGACTGGGCGTCATTCTGGGCGTCATTCTGCGGGTCGTTCTGAGTGTCTGACACTGGTACCGCTTGACCTTTCGGATCAGCGCCGGGCCCGGGACGACAGGGGTTGGGTGACGGTCAGATCCTGGCGATGCGGATGTCGCTGGCCAGGATGGCCTTGGCCCCCAGAGCCGACAACCGGTCCATGAGTGAGTTGGCGTCCCGGCGCGGCACCATCGCCCGCACGGCGACCCAGTCCTCATGCGCCAGCGGCGACACTGTGGGGCCGGACAGGCCCGGCGTGATCGACGATACCCGGTCCAGGATTTCCCTGGGACAATTGTAGTCGAGCATCACGTAGTTGCGCGCGTGGAGGATTCCCTCCAGGCGCTTGAGGAAGACGCGCTGCCGGGCGTCGATCTCGGCTCCCCGGCGTCCGACGACAACGGCCGCGGAGGAGATCAACGGCTCTCCGAAGGGCTCCAGGCCCTGCTGCCGCAGGGTTCGTCCGGTCGAGACGACGTCGGCGATGGCGTCGGCGACACCGAGGTGGATGGAGATCTCCACGGCACCGTCGAGGCGTACGACGTGGGCGTCGATTCCCCGGTTCCGCAGGTCCCTGCGGACGAGGTTCGGGTAGGAGGTGGCGATTCTCTTGCCTTCGAGGTCTGCGACGGTCCACGGGCGTCCTGCGGGTGCGGCGTAGCGGAAGGTCGAGGACCCGAACCCGAGGTCCATGAGTTCGTCGGTCTCCTCGCGGGTGTCCGCGGCAAGGTCTCGTCCGGTGATGCCGAGATCGAGGTGACCACTGGCCACGTAGATGGCGATGTCTTTGGGGCGGAGGAAGTAGAACTCCACCCCGTTGGGTTCGTCGACGACAGTGAGGGACTTGTGGTCCCCCCGTCCGGGGTAGCCTGCTTCACGCAGGATGTCGTCCGCGGTCTCCGACAGGGAGCCCTTGTTGGGGACGGCGACGCGCAGCAGTTCGTCGGGTGCACTCACGTCGGGTCTCCTAGAGGTACCTGTAGATGTCTTCGGGCCTGAGACCCCTCTTGAGCATGACGACCTGGAGCCAGTAGATGAGCTGGGAGATCTCCTCGGACAGTTCGTCGTCGGTCTGGTATTCGGCGGCCAGCCACACCTCCCCCGCCTCCTCGGCGATCTTCTTGCCGAGGTTGTGGATTCCGCCGTCCAGGGCCTTGACGGTGCCGGAGCCTTCGGGCCGCTCATCGGCGCGTCGGGCAAGTTCCTCAAACAGGGAGTCGAAGTTTTTCACGGCACTCATTGTCGCACATCAGCCGCCCGTGCACCGATGCGACCCCACAGTTCCCGCAGGTCCGCCAGTGACAGTCCGGCGAGACTGTCGTGGCCGGGCAGCAGCGCCGAGACGGTGACCGCCCCGGGGGGAACGGGATTCCCCGGTGAGGGGACGCCGAGGACCCGGCAGCCGGCGGACACGGCTGAGCGCATGCCGTTGGTGGAGTCTTCGACGACGAGGCAGTCGTCCGGGGCGTATCCGAGCATCTCGCAGGCGGTGAGGTAGGGGTCGGGGGCGGGTTTGCCGGAGTCGACCTCGTCGCCGCACACCGACGCCCGGAAGAATCCGGCGCCGATCGAGGACAGGGCGGTGTCGGTGAGTCTGCGGTAGGTGTTGGTGACCACCATCATCGGCAGTTCCGCAGCCCCTTCGGAGAGGAGGGCGGGGATTCCGGGTCGGAAGGGCAGACCGTGGGAGAAATTCCCGGACACTGTCGTGTAGAGCCTGTCGATCCAGTACTCCAGGTCGCCCGGGGCGAGGCGGACTCCGGCCCAGTCGGCACAGACCCGTACCGTGTCCTCGGCGATTCCCCCGACTGTCCTGTCCCTGATCTCCGGGGTGAGCTCCCGGCCCATCTCCCGGCACATCGTGTAGGTGGCCTCCCCCCACAGTGGTTCGGTGTCCACCAGTGTTCCGTCCATGTCCCACAGAATCGCCTTCATGATCTCCCATCATGCCTGCTGTGGTCCGGCACCGCCCGACGGGGGCCGCTCCCCGGTGTCAGGCGTCGGGGTCGGTGATGCGGTCCAGGTCGGCGAGGATCTCTCCGGGGTCCCGGTCGTTCTCCTCGGCCAGGGCGGAGACCAGCCGGCGGAAGTCCTCCTCCTCGTCATCTTCGAACACGGCACCTCCGTGCCTGTCGCTCAGTGCGGTCAGTGCCTCGTAGGCGGAGATCACCGCCAGCGGGATCTCCGTGGGATTCTGGCGCGCCTCGGTGGTCAGACGACGCAGGATCTCCGCGGCCTCCGCGGTCACTTCGGGCGGATAGGGGGGTTCCCAGAACTCCCGCTCATCCTCTCTCAGGTAACTGCCGGAGGACAGGGCGTCGAGTGTGCCGAGGAACTCGGAGACCAGCTCGGAGACGGGGTCGGACGACCGGCTCACAGGCGGACCCCCAGCAGGGCGTCGCACATTGTCCTCACCAGGGTGCCGGCGTCCTTCCCCTGCTCCGGTACGGATTCCGGTGCAGATCCGGGGACGGTGCCGGGGGCGGTGCCGGGGGCACTGCCGGTGGCGTCCTGCTGCCGTGCCCAGGCGTCGACCAGGTCGAGGACCCGGGGGGTGTCCAGGTCGTCGGCGAGGGCGGCGCGGACGTCGGCGACAAGATGGTCGGCGGCTGTCTCCGGCAGTCCGTCCGCGGTGCCGACGGCCCGACGCCACAGGGCCAGCCGGTCTTCGGCGCGGGTCAGCACGGCGTCCGACCAGTCCCTGTCCTGCCGGTAGTGGCTCTCGTAGAGGCCCAGCCGGATGGCGGAGGGGTCGTGCCCGGCGGCAGTGAGTCCGGAGACGAACACGAGGTTGCCCAGTGACTTGCTCATCTTCACCCCGTCCAGGCCGATCATCCCGGTGTGGACGTAGTGGTCGGCCATCCGGGTGCAGGAGTGCGCCGCCTCGGCGTGGGCCGCGGAGAACTCGTGGTGCGGGAACCTCAGGTCGATGCCCCCTCCCTGGACGGCGAAGGACGCCCCCAGCCGGTTGGTGGCGATCGCCGAACACTCCACGTGCCACCCCGGCCGGCCGGCGCCGAAGGGGGCGTCCCAGGACGGTTCGCCCTCTCTGTTCACCCGCCAGACCAGGGCGTCGAGGGGGTGTCGCTTACCCTCACGGTCCGGGTCGCCGCCCCGTTCGGCGAAGTAGCGGGTCATGGTCGCCGCATCGTAGCGGGACACGTACCCGAACTGCTCGGTGAACGTGTGGTCGACGTAGATGTCGGGGTAGCTGTCGTCGAGCCGGTACGCTGCGCCGACGTCGAGAAGACGGGAGACCAGGTCCACGACCTCGTCGACGGACTCCATCGCCCCCACGTACTCTCTCGGCGGGATCACCGCGAGGGTCTCCATGTCCGAGCGGAACAGGTCAATCTGGGACCGGCCGAGGTCCCGCCAGTCCACCCCGTCACGCTCGGCGCGCTCGAACAGGGGGTCGTCGACATCGGTGATGTTCTCGACGAAATGCACCTTATGGCCGTTGTCGAGGAGCTGACGGTGCACCAGGTCGAAGGTCACGTAGGTGGCGGCGTGACCCAGGTGCGTCGAGTCGTAGGGAGTGATCCCGCACACGTACATCCCCGTCTCCCCCGACGGCCAGTCGGTGCGTACCGGACGGACCTCGTCGTCGGCGGTGTCGTACAGGGAAAGGGGGACGCCGTCCCCGGGCACGACGGGGACTTCCGGGACAGGCCATGAACGCATGGCCACAGATACTACCGCGCAGTTACGCGGCCATCACGCCGGCACCCAGCAGGACCATCACGAGCAGGCCCACCGGGATGCGCCACGCGGCGAACCAGGCGAAGGAATGGTTGGCGACGAACTTCAGCAGCCAGGCGATCGCCGCATAGCCGATGAGGAAGGCCACTCCCGTGCCCACCAGGAGCTGCAGGCCGCTGGCCGACTGTCCCGCCTCCGGGTGGAACGCGTCCGGGAGACTGAACAGGCCGGACGCCAGGACCGCGGGAATCGCCAGCAGGAACGAGAACCGGGTGGCGACCTCCCGGTCGAGGTTGAGGAACAGGCCGGCCGAGACGGTACCGCCGGAGCGTGACACGCCCGGGATCAGTGACAGGCACTGGGCGAACCCCATGACCAGGGCGTCCTTCATCGTCAGTTCGGAGAAGCCGCGGGACTTACTGCCCACCTTCTCGGCCCAGATGAAGACGAACGAGAACAGGATGAGCACGGACGCGGTGATCCACAGGTTGCGCAGGGCGTCCCGGATGATGTCCTGCAGGAGGAAACCGAGCACTCCGACGGGGATCGTGCCGGCGATGACCATCCACCCCATCCGGTAGTTGAGGTTGTCGCGGCGGGAGCGGTCGAACAGGCCCGCGAACCAGGCGGTGAGGATCAGCCAGATGTCCTTCGCGAAGAACACCAGAACGGCCAGTTCGGTACCGAGCTGGACCACAGCGGTGAAGGAGGCTCCGGCGTCCTCCCCCCAGAAGAGTTCGGAGACGATCCGGAGATGGCCGGAGGAGGACACCGGGAGGAACTCGGTGAGCCCCTGGACGACGGACAGGACGAGGACCTGCAGCCATCCCATGTCGGTGGTCGCCGCCTCCGGGGCGGAGAGAAGAGTCAGGGTCATGGGACGACAGGTTACCGGCACCCCGTGTAGTAGCGTGAGACGGGTGAAGAGCCTGACCTCCAAGACAGTCTGTACCTCGGTGGTCGCCCTCGCGACCGCTGTCTCCCTCGTCGGCTGCTCCCCGGGCGGATCGGACGACAGCACCGACGGCGGGGAGTCCGTCGTCGGGGTGGCCGCCACACCGGCGGCGTCCCCGGACACTGACGGGGACGCCGCCGGTTCCGTGTCCGCAGGGGACAGGATCGGGGCCCTGGTGCGGCTCGGCGGTCCCCGTGCCGGTGACGCCGGAACACAGGACAGCTCCTCCGGCACCCGGGTCGCGGCCCTGGCCTCGGGCAGACTGCTGGTCGGCGACCTCGACGAGGTTGCGGAGGGTACGGCGAAGGCCACCCCCGTCGACCCCGACTGCCACTCCCTCACCGCCGCGGTCGACCAGCTCGTCATGGCGTGCGGGCAGACCGTCAGGATCCTCGACGCCACCGGACGCGAACTGCGTTCCGTCGACGCCGGTTCCCCGGTCACCGCCGCCGCGGCGGTGCCCGACGGCACGGTCGTCGTGACCACCGAGGGATCGGACAAGGCACGCTGGTTCGACGCCGCGGGCGCTGAACGCAACAGTGAAGGGGTCAGTGAGACACCCTCCTCGATGCTGGTCGTCGGCAACACCCGGAACAGTTCCGGTGACTCCGACGCCCAGCTGCGCGTGGTCGTCCTCGATGCCGCGCAGTCGAGCATCTCCGACCTTGACATGGACAAGGCGCAGTTCAACGCGTCCCTGCGGGCCGGTCAGGGTCTGGGGACCGCCTCCTCGGGCTCCCTGGCCGACGGTGTCGTCGTCGTCTCCGACCCGCGCTCCGACCAGGCCCTCGTCTACACGGTCACCGACGTGGTCCGGCACACCCAGGCCACCGTCACCGGTCCGTCCCCCTGGGCGGTGCTCTGGGACTCCGACAGACAGCTGATGTGGGTCTCCACCACCGGCGACAACCGACTGACCGCCTACCGGCTGTCCACCGGCACCCCGGAGCCGGTGGGGCATGTCACCACCGTCCCGGACGTCAGGTACATCGTCGACGGCGACGGCGGTGACCTCCTCCTCGTCGCCGAGGACGGCACCCGTCAGCTCATACCTTCATCCGACCTCCCCCTCAGTGACTGACAGGGGTCCGGAGAGCAGACCCGCGACCAGACCCCGCGACCAGACCCCGCGATCAGACCCCGCGATCAGAAAGGCAGCCCGGCACCTTGCCCGCTCACATCCCCACCTTCCGTTCCGTCCGCGGGGCCCTGTACGACTCCGCGTTGACGGTGATGTTCCGGCTGCGCCCGGAACGGATCCACATCCTCATGAACCGGTGGCTCAGCTTCGCCGCCCGACTTCGGCCGGTCCGCGGCGTCCTGCGTCGCCTCCTCGTCGTCGAGGACCCGGCGCTTGCACAGACCGTCGCCGGGGTGAGGTTCCCCCGTCCGCTGGGCCTGGCCGCGGGGTTCGACAAGAACGCCACCGAAGTGGACATCTGGGGTCCCCTCGGGTTCGGGTACTCCGAGGTCGGCACAGTCACTGCAGTGGGTCAGCCCGGCAATCCGACGCCGAGACTGTTCCGTCTGCGACGCGACCGTGCCCTGCTCAACCGGATGGGCTTCAACAATGACGGAGCCACCGCCGCCGCAGGTCGACTGCGCGCCAGGGTCGAACCGGAACCTGTGGGGGTGAACCTCGGGAAAAACAAGACGACTCCGGCCGTCGACGCCGCCTCCGACTACCGTGCCTGTGCGCGGGCGGTGGACGCCGTCGCCGACTACCTGGTGATCAACGTGTCCTCCCCGAACACGCCGGGACTGAGGGACCTGCAGGCCGTGGAATCACTCCGACCCATCGTGGAGGCCGTCCGGGAGGTCAGTGCGAGGCCACTGTTCGTCAAGATCGCCCCGGACCTGTCTGACGAAGACGTCGACTCGGTCGCCGACCTCGCCGTGGAACTCCGGCTCACCGGGATCATCGCCACGAACACCACGGTAGGCAGGGAGGGGCTTCTCACCCCCGGAGTAGCCGCCCTCGGCGCCGGCGGCGTGTCCGGTCCCCCGGTCGCGGACAGGGCGCTGGAGGTCCTGCGACGTATCCGGTCCCGGGTAGGCGACCGACTGGTGGTCATCGGGGTCGGAGGGATCACCGACGCCCGACAGGCGTGGGAACGCATCGGCGCGGGCGCCACCCTCCTGCAGGGTTACACCGGGCTGATCTACGGGGGCCCGGACTGGATCAGGGACATACACCTGGGGCTGCTGCAGCAGGTCCGGCGTCACGGTCTGCCGGGGATCTCGGCTGCGGTCGGGAAGGAACTCCCCTGGCTCGACTGATCGGGTCTGCGTGGCCCGGCGTGCGCGGTCCGGTCTGTGCTGCCCGGCCTGCGTGCCCCCGCCCCGCCGTGGCAGGAGTCTGCCGGGTGCCCGACCCGGCCGGGCGGGGTCATGGCGGGGGGTGTCAGTTCTCGGCCCAGCCCCACAGCAGGGCACGGGCGGATGCCCTGAAATTGAGGTTGAAGCCCAGGATCGCCGGGGTGGAACGGTCCGGGATGTCCAGCGTGCCCGGCACGGCGTGGACGGCGTAGAGGTAACGGTGGGGGCCGTGACCTGCCGGTGGCTTCGCACCGTAGTATCCGCGGCGTCCCGAATCTCCGCGCAGGGCGACCGCGCCCTCGGGAAGCCCGACGAGTTCGTCGTCCCCGGCACCGGCGGGCAGCGAGGTGACCTCGGCAGGAATGTTGAACACGGCCCAGTGCCAGTAACCGGAGCCTGTGGGCGCGTCCGGGTCGTAGCAGGTGACGGCGTAGGTGACTGTGTCTTCCGGTGCCCCCGACCATGACAGCTGCGGAGAAATGTCGTTGCCGCCGAGCTGTGCAGGTGAGAGCCGGGAGCCGTCGGTGAGATCGTCGCTCGTGAGAGCGAAGGTCGGAAGATCCGTCAACGGAGCATAAGGGTCAGGTCCCGGGAACCGGTCGTCAATGTACGTCGGCTGATGGTTCTTCTGTTCAGGAACGCTCATGTGCTCCAGTATGCCCCAAACCCCGTCGCCCGGGGAGCCCCGGACAGCAGACCCATGGACCTGCGGGGGCGGCCGTGACCCGGCGATTTGGAGACCCCGGCGGCCCCGGGCTACAGTGTGCGAGTCCGCAGGGCGCCCCACAGGGTGTCCGGTGACGACCCTGTCCGGGTGGCGGAATGGCAGACGCGCTAGCTTGAGGTGCTAGTGTCCTATTAACGGACGTGGGGGTTCAAGTCCCCCTCCGGACACTCACGGAGACCTGGAAAGGTCCCGGCAACCGTGGTCGAACACACGGTACCCACCGCCACCGGTTTCCCGGTGGCGGTTTTTTGAGCAGTGAGGAGAATGATGCGCGGACTGCCGTGGCGGAGAATTCTCGTTGCTGCAGCTGTCCTTGCAGTCCTGGTCGTCGTGGTGCTCACCGTTCCCTCCCCCGATGTCGAGGCGGTCCGTGGCGCCGTGGCAGGGACCGGGGTGTGGGCCCCGTTGACCTGGCTGCTGCTCATGGTCGCGTGCACTCAGCTGCCGTTCCCCAGGACAGTGTGGACCATCTCCGCCGGTGCCCTGTTCGGCGGGATGCTCGGCAGCGTCCTCGCTCTCGTCGGTCTCGGTGTCTCCGCCCTGCTGTCCCTGACGGTGATCCGTAGGCTCGGGGCCCGGGCGGTCCGGGCGACCTCGGATCCTGCGCAGCATTCGCGTCTCGCGGTGGTCCAGGAGATGCTCGCCGAACGAGGCTGGCTCAGTGTCCTGGGCCTGCGGATGATTCCGGCGGTCCCGTTCAGCCTCCTCAACTACTCCTGCGCGGTGACGCGGATTCCGGTGGGACCGTACCTGGGTGCGACACTGGCCGGCTCCGCGCCGAACACTGTCGCGACCGTCGTGGTGACCGACACGGTCCTCGGCGGGGGCAGTCCGTGGGTTCTCGCCGTGAGCGCGGTCGTGATCCTGACCGGGTGTGTACTCACCGCCAGGGAGGTCAGGACAGTGTCTGCGAGGGTCAAGGACACAGCATAGACATCCTCGGAACCACGGGAGGTATCCTCGGACCATGTTCGCCATCCACGCTGTCTACGACGGCCGCTCACGACGCCGGGCGGACTATATCCGCGACGTCGCCGAAGCCCTCGCCTCCACCCGTGCCGTCGCCGACGTCAGAGTGTACGGTGCCGAGGGGTTCGCGGTGATCTCCCCGGACGCCGACGGTGCGACGACCGTCGTGCTCAACCTTCTGCAGGCAGGTGACTTCGCCGTCGGCATCGGAACCACGGTCGGTGCGGCAGACACCGTCGGGCTCCAGTCCCCCGACGGCTCCCCCTCAGGGACCGCCGGTGCGACTGACGCGGCCAGCACTGACGGTGCTGACGGCGTTGGCGGCACCACCGGTCCCGACCACCTCTACGGTGCAGCCTCCCGCTCATTCGGGGGACGACACCGGGCGGGGACGGTACACACGAGGATCGAACGACCCGGGCCCGGTGGTGTGACGGCCCCCGGTATCCCGGCGGAGGTCGCCGAGGACATCACCGCGGCGTTCACCCTTCTCGCCCACGTCCTCTCCCGGCGGACCCCCGAAGGCAGGGAGGCGACCGCCCTGATGCGGCAGGGTCATCTGCAGACAGAGGCTGCGGAGATCGTGGGCATCACCAAGCAGGCGATGTCCCAGCGGTTGGCCGCGGCGGGCTGGCAGGCGGAGCAGGCAGGGTGGACCTTGGCGGTCCACATGCTCAGGCGTGCCTCCGAACTGCAGTGACGCTGACCGAACCCGGCATACACCGGTCACCGCCGGGGTGCGGAAACGTCAGGATCCGGGCTCGGTGACGAAGTCGACCAGCCTTTCGACGGCTCCGATGAGGGTGGCGTCCAGATCACGGAAGGTGTGCACTGAGGAGTAGACGTGCCGCCACCCGTCTCTCGGCGTCCCCCATCCGAGTCTGTCACATACACCGGTCTTCCAGTCTTCCCCCCGGGGAACCCGGGGCCATTCGCGGATCCCGACGGCGGCGGGTTTCACCGCCTCCCAGATATCGATGTAGGGGTGTCCGGTGACCATGACATGGTCGCGGAATGGCCGGTCGATCCCCTCGATGATCCTGGTCTCCTTGGACCCTTCGACCAGGTGGTCGGCGAGAACCCCGACCCGGCGTCCCGGTTCCGGCCGGAACTCGGCGAGCATCTCCGGGAGATTGTCCAGACCCTCGATGAATTCGACGACCACCCCCTCGATTCTCAGGTCGTGTCCCCAGACCTGTTCGACGATCGCGGCGTCATGGACTCCCTCGACCCAGATGCGGGAAGGGGCGGCGACCCGGGCCCTGGCACCGGTGACCTTCCTCGAGCCTGAATTCGACCGTTCGGGGGCCCGCTTCACAACGTGACGTACCAGTGTGACCGGCTTCCCGTCGACCAGGAACGCCCCGGGGCGCATCTTGAACAGTCTCTCGGCGCCCCGCCGGTCCTCGAGCCGGACGAAGTCACCGTCATAGGTCCTCTCGAAACCGGTGACCGCACCGACCCACTCTCCGTCGGCGGTCTCCACCACGAGCCCCGGCGTGGCCGGAACTTCCGGAGGTGCAGGACGCCGGTGTGCGTGTCCCCCACGAGCCGGCAGTCCTGCCCGCCCACCGCCGAGGATGTCGGAACCGTACCTGTCTGAGTAACCCATGGCCGTGAATTCTAGGCGGAGGCGGCTAAGCTGTGACGAATGACGTCCCCCCGTCCTACTCTCCGCCACTCACTGCGGGAGCAGCTCTGGTCCCCCGTACAGAATTCGACACTGTGGCTGGGCTGGTGGTTGCACGGTCTGTTGTCCACCGACGAGATCATCGACGCTTTCACCGAGGTCCAGGGACCCGCGCACAGTCTGATCGTGGACCCGGGTTCCGGCGACCCCTTCGACGGTGAGTTCGTCGGCAGACCCACGGGACTTGTCGACCTGTTCCGGGCCGTCCGTGCGGTGACATCCGATGCTCCGGTGTCGGTGCAGGACCGGCCCCTGGTGGGGCTGGCGCTCGCCGGCCCCGGTGACGTCCCGCCCCTGCCGGCCGGTACCAGGGGTGCGGAGGCCGTGGTGGCCTCCGGAGCCGGGATAACAGTCGCAGACGTCGACCCGGAGATCACACACGTACTGGTCCCCCGTCTGGTCGACCGTTCCCTGGTGCAGTGGACCTGGTACCGGACCGCCGGCCCCGTACCGGCGCTCACGGTGTACTCGCCCGGTGACGCCGACCTTATTCTGCGTGAGGCCACCGAAACGGCGGCGGCCCTGATCAGTTCGGACGGGCATGTCCCCGTTCCCCACCGCGGACCGCGACTGGCGGTGGGGGCCCTGAGCGACTACTTCGGACTTCCCGGTCTGCCCGCAGGAGTCAGCCCGCGTTCGGTGAAACTGATGTCACGTGCCGATGTTGTGGCGTCCGTCATCGAGGTCGCCCGCGAGTCGGCGGTGGGCCCCTCTCTCGACCACCGCCTGCTTCCCCTGTCACGGGCTGTGCGCACCGCGCGGACGACTGCCGTCGACCACGCGATGCGCGAGCTTCTCAGATAGATCCGCCGGGAGTGCGGGGCCGCAGGGGGCTACTCGATCATCCTGGTGGCGTAGGGCTCGATGCCGCTCCACCGCACATCCGAGACCTGGACCACGGAACCGGACTGCGGTGCCTCGAGCATCTTGCCGTCTCCGAGGTAGAGCGCCACGTGGCTGGATCCGCCCGGACCCCAGAAGAGCATGTCGCCCCGTTTCGCCTGGTCGACGGGGACCTGTGTTCCCGAGGTGTACTGGTAGCCGGAGTAGTGCTCCAGCTGGATTCCCACCGCATAGAAGGCGTACATCATCAGGCCGGAGCAGTCGAAGCCGACTTTGTTGTAGTCGCCGTAGGAGTCGGCGACACCACCGTCGCGGATACCGAGGGTCGGTCCGTACCAGTTTCCTCCGCCCCAGGCGTAGGTGACGCCCAGCTGGGTCATACCACGGGCGATGACCTGTTCGATCTGCTCCGCGGTCGTTCCGGAGGTGTCCGGGGAGGAGCTGTCTCCCTGGTTGGTTCCGCCGCCCGGAACCACGGCGTCATCGGTGCCGGTACCGTCGTCGGTCGTCTCGTCAGGGATGGAACCGTCGTCGGTGCCGGAGCTGTCGGTCTCGTCCCCGGTACTGTCGTCGGGTGTGGTGACGTCCCCGGTTCCGGTGTCTTCCCCTTCACCGGAACCGCCCTGTCCTCCGGTCAACGCCGCGTAGGACCGGGAGGCGGAGTCGCGTGCGGCGTTCCCTGCTGCGCTGACCGGGTTACGGCCCGAAGAGGCGGCGTCGACGCCGGACACCAGGGCAGCCCCCGCGGCGTCCACCAGACCGTCAATGGCGGCCTGCCGTCGAGTGTCACCCTCTTCACTGTCTTCAAAGGAGGTGTCCGTGGACCCGTCCGTGGATCCGGTCGGAGCAGAGGTCTCGACAGGTTCTCCGGTGGTCGTGGACTCGGCGGCGGGGGTGGTGGAGGGTGAGGACTCCTCTGTCGTGGCCTCTGTCGTCGAGGTCGGTGCGGACGTGGTCGCGGAGGTCGGTGCGGACGTGGTCGTCGAGACCTTCGCGTCCTTCAGCCCGTCGTCACCGGCGCTGCCGGACGAATCCGGGACAGCGACGCTGTCGGCGGCGGCCTCTGCCGCTCTGCGTTTGTCGAATGACGAGGCACCGGGGTCGCGGGCGACGATCCTGTCCACGGCTGCGCGGGCGGCGGCGAGACGCTCGCGTGCCTCTTCTGCGGCCTCCAGCAGTTTCCTGTGGGCCTCCGCCTTCTCACTGAGCTGGCGGGCGACCTGCTCCATCTGTTCCTGGGCCCGGTTGCGTGCCTCCTGGGCGGCGGCGACCGTGGCGTCGGCGGTGTTGCGGGCCTCTCTGAGCCTGGCGTCCTCGTTGGCGGCCTGGGTGCGGGCCAGATCGAGTCGGTCGATCTCAGCCTGCTGCTTCTCCTGCGCCAGGCGGATGAAGGTGGCGCGGTCGACAGCGTCATCGGCGGAGCTGCCGGATGCCAGGGGAACCGGTGAGGCGTCACCGCCTCTCGTGTACGCGGCTCGGGCGATCTCGTCGAGCCCGGACTGTGCGGTCTCCAGTTCCTCCTGGCTGCCTCCGAGACGGGAGCGCGCCTGGGTCACCGCGTCCTGGGCGTCCACGGCTTCGCGGGTGCTGCGGTCGAAGTCCACGCGGGACTTGTTGACCGACTCCCTGAGGCCGCCGAGTTCGGTCTCCAGGGAAGTGATCTGTTCCTGGGTGTCAGAGACACTGCCGACGAGTCCTGCGAGATAGTCCTCGGACCCGGATCCGGTGGAATCCTGGGCCACGGCCGGAGTGACCTGGGAGGTCAGGCCTGCCGTGACTGCGACAGCCAGCAGGGCACCTGATCCCCTCAGGGAAGCCCCGTGGGCACGGCCACGGGATGTCAGTCGAAGTGCCACGGTGATGATCTCCTCGTGCGGGTGTGCGGGTGTGGGTTTACCGGGTCGCACGCGGCGGCGGCTCCCGTTCCTCCCGCTTCCCCGCGGGAGGGGTCGGGGCCCGAGGCTGCGGACCACCCGCGCCGACCGGGACTGTGTCATCTTTCGTGACCTGGGTTCCTGACCCGGGCCGCTTTGATAACGATTCGTGACCAATCGGCGACAGGAGCACCGTAGGTCACACCACCCACGGAGGGAACCTCAACCACATCAACCACATCTGAAACCATGAGTAACAGGGGCCCCATACGGCCCGTGAGCTGCGGCCACGTCCCCCAGTGTGATGTGTATCACTATCAATGTTCTGGCGGCGTGTCGGCTTGCGACAGGCCCGAAGACTTTACTTAAACCTTCCAGAGGTCGTTTAACAGCGTCAAGGTTCTGTCATTGACAACTTGGTGAGTAGCTGGTGAGCTGCCCCCGGTTCCGGGGTGGCCTGGGTGGCCCGGGGTCGGGATTCGGACGGGTGCAAGCAGGTGCAAGCAGGTGTGGGAAGGTGCGGGCAGATGAGGAGATGCAATGTGCTGAAAGTCCGAGGTTCGGAGATTCGGGAGAATCAACAGACGTCAAGTGTGTGGGCCGTACTTTCATCGATCCGGAATCGGTGTGGGATGCAGTGGTCCCGGTGGCGGTGTCAGAGGGATGCTGACGGGGACAGACGGGTGCGGACGGAACTCGGCAGCGCGGCAGGCCGGTGCCTGCTGTGGCGGGATGACCACCGAATGTGACCTGGATCTCCGACAGGTCGAAGTTCTGCTGCTGTCCGCAGTCCCCCCGACCAGCGCACCTCTTCATCTTCCCACCAGCAATTATGTAGCAATACAGTCGTACTGTTATGGTGGATACGACGGATCAGGGACCGCTGTTGCACAATAGTGGTACGCCTCACGCCGGAGTCCCCGATATGGGCGGCGCCGCAGACCAGGTCCACGGTCGTGCGCGAGGTGAGACGTCAGACGAACGTCACAACGACGACATATAACGAGAAGAGACTCAGGAGCACTCACGTGACTGAAAGCAAGAACTCGTTCGGCGCCAAGGGGACTCTCGAGGTTGGCGACCGCACGTACGACATCTTCCGCCTCAGCGCAGTCCCGGGTATGGAGAAACTCCCCTACTCACTGAAGGTTCTCGGCGAGAACCTCCTGCGCAACGAAGACGGCGCCAACATCACCAGAGAGCACATCGAGGCCGTCGCCAACTGGGATCCCACGGCGGAACCCAGCATCGAGATCCAGTTCACCCCGGCCCGCGTGATCATGCAGGACTTCACCGGTGTCGCCTGCGTGGTCGACCTGGCCACCATCCGTGACGCCGTTGTCGCCATGGGAGGCAACGCTGACGACGTCAACCCGCTGAATCCTGCCGAGATGGTCATCGACCACTCGGTCATCATCGAGGCGTTCGGTGACGCCAGCGCCCTCGAGAAGAATGTCGACATCGAGTACCAGCGCAATGCCGAGCGCTACAAGCTGCTGCGCTGGGCCACCGGTGCCTTCGAGAACTTCCGTGTCGTCCCCCCGGGAACCGGCATCGTCCACCAGGTCAACGTCGAGTACCTGGCACGCTGTGTCTTCGACAAGGACGGCCTGGCCTACCCGGACACCTGCGTGGGTACGGACTCCCACACCACCATGGAGAACGGCCTCGGCATCCTGGGCTGGGGCGTGGGCGGCATTGAGGCAGAGGCCGCGATGCTGGGCCAGCCGATCTCCATGCTCATCCCCCGCGTCGTCGGCTTCAAGCTCAGCGGTGAGATCCCCGTCGGCGTCACCGCCACCGACGTGGTGCTGACCATCACCGACATGCTCCGTCAGCACGGCGTTGTCGGCAAGTTCGTCGAGTTCTACGGAAAGGGTGTCGCCGAACTCCCGTTGGCCAACCGCGCCACGATCGGCAACATGTCCCCCGAGTTCGGTTCCACCGCGGCGATCTTCCCGATCGACGAGGAGACCGTCAACTACCTGCGCCTGACAGGACGTGACGAAGAGACCCTCGCACGAGTCGAGGCCTACGCCAAGGAACAGGGCATGTGGCTGGACCCGGAGTTCGAGCCCACCTTCTCCGAGTACCTCGAGCTCGACCTGTCCACCGTCGTGCCCTCCATCGCCGGCCCGAAGCGCCCCCAGGACCGCATCGAACTGGTGGACTCCAAGGCCCAGTTCCGCAAGGACCTGCACAACTACACCGACAGCACCTCCGGCTCCACGGACGCGCAGGACTTCGTCGCAGAAGGCGGCAACGTCGGTGCCCACACCGGCAACCCCGCGTCTCCCGCGGACGCCAAGGGCAATATCCCCTCGGCGGCTCGTGGCAACGAGGGTCGCCCGTCGAACCCGATCGAGGTCAACTACGACGGTCAGGACATGGTCCTTGACCACGGTATGGTTGCCATCGCCTCCATCACGTCCTGCACGAACACCTCGAACCCGTCCGTCATGGTCGGCGCCGGTCTGCTCGCCCGCAAGGCAGCCGCCAAGGGCCTGCAGTCGGCACCCTGGGTGAAGACCTCCATTGCCCCGGGCTCCCAGGTCGTCACCGGCTACTTCGAGAAGGCCGGTCTGTGGGAGGACCTCGAGAAGCTCGGCTTCTACCTCGTCGGCTACGGCTGCACCACCTGCATCGGCAACTCCGGCCCGCTGCCGGAGCCGATCTCCAAGGGCATCAACGACGCCGACCTCGCCGCGACCGCTGTGCTGTCCGGTAACCGTAACTTCGAGGGACGCATCTCCCCGGACGTGAAGATGAACTACCTGGCGTCCCCCATCCTCGTCATCGCCTACGCGATCGCCGGCACGATGGACTTCGACTTCGAGACCCAGCCCCTCGGCCAGGACCGGGACGGCAACGACGTCTTCCTCAGGGACATCTGGCCCTCCACCGAGGAGATCCAGAAGGTCATCGACTCCTCGATCACCCGCGAGCTGTACACCACCGACTACGCGGACGTCTTCAAGGGCGACGAGCGCTGGCGCTCCCTCCCCGTGCCGGAGGGCAAGACCTTCGCCTGGGACGACGCCTCCTCCTACATCCGTCGTGCGCCCTACTTCGACGGTATGCAGCCCACCCCGGACCCGGTGTCCGACATCCACCACGCCAGGGTGCTCTGCCTCCTCGGAGACTCGGTCACCACCGACCACATCTCCCCCGCCTCGTCCATCAAGCCCGGCACCCCCGCCGCGCAGTACCTCGACTCCAAGGGTGTGCAGCGCAAGGACTACAACTCCCTGGGCTCGCGGCGTGGCAACCACGAGGTGATGGTCCGCGGAACCTTCGCGAACATCCGACTGCAGAACCAGCTGCTCGACGGTGTCTCCGGCGGCTACACCCGTGACTTCACTCAGGAGGGCGGCCCCCAGTCCTTCATCTTCGACGCAGCCGAGAACTACAAGGCGCAGGGAACTCCCCTCGTCGTGCTCGGCGGCAAGGAGTACGGAACGGGCTCCTCCCGTGACTGGGCGGCGAAGGGCACCCTGCTGCTCGGCGTGAAGGCGGTCATCGCGGAGAGCTTCGAGAGGATCCACCGCTCCAACCTCGTCGGTATGGGAGTGGTTCCGCTGCAGTTCCCCGCCGGCGAATCCTGGAAGTCCCTGGGCCTCGACGGTACCGAGACCTTCGACATCGAGGGCATCGAGAAGCTCAACGAAGGGGTCACCCCGGAGACCATCAAGGTCACCGCGACCAAGGAAGACGGGACCGTCATCGAGTTCGACGCCGTCACCAGGATCGACACCCCCGGTGAGGCCGACTACTACCGCAACGGCGGCATCCTCCCCTACGTTCTCCGTCACATGATGAAGAACGCCTGACGGGCTCTCCTCTCCCGGAAGGGGACATGACGCATGCCGAAGGTCAGCGAGAGCGACCTCTCTGAGCGGCGGGCCGACATTCTCGGCGCCGCGCGCCTGTGCTTCATCGCCTACGGGTATGACGGTGCCACAGTGTCCCGGCTGGAGAAGGCCACGGGGAAGTCCCGCGGCGCGATCTTCCACCATTTCCGGAACAAGGAGACCCTGTTCCGGGCCGTGGCGCACCGTGACATGCTCCGTATGACCGAGCTGGCGTCCTCCAGGGGCATGATCGGACTGATCCGGTACATCCTCGAAGAACCCGACCTGGCCGACTGGTGGAGTCTGAGGGTGGAGATCACCCGGAGGATCCGGTCGGACGCCCTGCTGCGCAGCAGCTGGGAAGCCGACCAGAAAGCCCTGAGGCAGGCGGTCACCGCCCGTCTCACGGAGCAGCGCGAATCCGGTCGACTCCGTCAGGACATCGACCTGGAGACAACCATCCAGCTGCTGGAGCTGACCCTGGAGGGAGTGATGTCCCACCTGGACTCCGACCGGGTCAGCGACCATCTTCCGGCCGCGCTCGACCTGGTCGAGCAGTCCCTGCGCTCCCCGGACGCCGTCGGAGACTTCGACGACACCGTGACCGTCACCGACACCGCCCTGGTGGACGCCGACAGACAGTGACAGAGGTCGACACACGCACCCTCCCCCGCTACCGCGGGCCGGAGGGTGCTGTCAGTTCCGGGGGCACTACCATAGCGGGAATGATCGCGATCATGACCGTCACCGGACGGGACCACACCGGAATCATCGCCGCTGTCGCCACCGCCTGCGCTGACCTGGGTATCAACATCCTCAACGTCTCACAGACCATCATGGACGAATGGTTCACCATGATCCTCCACGTGGAGCTGCCCGAGGAGCTGGACGTGACCTCACTCGACGAACGCATGGCGGAGGTCGAGAACGACCAGAAGCTCGTCATCACGGTCCAGTCCCAGGCAATCTTCGACGCGATGCACCACATCTAGGGGCCACCATGTCAGCGACATCACCGTCATTCCTCCCGTCCTCCTCGGTACTCGAGACCATCGAGATGATCCAGCGGTACCGCCTGGACATCCGTACCGTGACCATGGGTGTCAACCTCCTGCCCTGTGTCCGCGCGACCTCGGAGGCCACCTGCCGCGCCGTCTACGACACTGTGACCGAACGAGCCCGTGACCTCGTCCCCGTCGCCCGCGGAATCGAACGTGAACTGGGTATACCGATCGCCAACAAGAGGGTTTCCGTGACTCCGGTCTCACTCGTGGCGTCCGCCGTCCCGGGATGTGACCCGGTGGACATCGCCCGGGCCCTGGACCGGGCGGCCGCGGAGATCGGTGTCGACTTCATCGGCGGCTACTCCGCGCTCGTCGACAAGGGGGGGACCGACAGTGACCGCCGGCTGATCCGGTCCATTCCCGAAGCACTGAGCGAGACCTCCGTCGTCTGTTCCTCGGTCAACATCGGATCGTCCCGGGCAGGCATCAACATGAACGCGGTCCGGGAGATGGGCAGGATCGTCCGCGGCTGCGCCGAAGCCACCGCCGACCGCGGGTCCATTGCCGCAGCCAAGCTGGTCGTCTTCTGCAACGCGGTCGGCGACAACCCGTTCATGGCCGGTGCATTCCACGGTGTCGAGGAACCCGACTGCGTCATCAACGTGGGCGTGTCAGGTCCGGGAGTCGTCGACCGGGCGGTGGCAGCCATGGGCGGGGACGCCACCCTCAACGAGATCGCCGAGGAGATCAAGAAGGCGGCCTTCAAGATCACCCGCACCGGCCAACTGGTCGGGACGATGGCCGCCGAACGCCTCGGTATTCCGTTCGGGATAGTGGACCTGTCGCTGGCGCCCACCGCCGAGATGGGGGATTCCGTAGCGCACATCCTCGAGCACATGGGCCTGGAACAGGTCGGAACCCACGGAACCACCGCGGCCCTGGCACTGCTCAACGACGCGGTGAAGAAAGGCGGGATGATGGCCTGCTCCCGTGTCGGAGGGCTTTCCGGTTCCTTCATCCCCGTCAGCGAGGACGCCGGGATGATCGACGCGGTCCGTGCCGGCAACCTCACCGTGGACAAACTCGAGGCGATGACCGCGATCTGTTCGGTGGGCCTCGACATGATCGCCGTTCCCGGTGACACCCCGGCGTCCGTGATCTCCGGGATGATCGCCGACGAGGCGGCCATCGGCATGATGAACCACAAGACCACGGCAGTGAGGGTGATCCCGGCGATCGGCTGCTCCGTCGGAGACGACGTGGACTTCGGCGGACTGCTCGGTCACGCACCGGTCATGCCGGTGCATACCGTGGACAACTCGGGATTCATCGGCCGGGGCGGATTCATCCCCGCCCCCGTCCACGGTTTCCGGAACTGATCCTGCGGGCGTCGGAAAGTCATACCCGGGGCTGACGACCCTGCTGCCCGACAGTTGGACAATGGTCGCCGGAAGAAACACCCCTCCGACGAAAGAAGTGGTACATGGTCACCGTTGTTGCGGCAGTCACCGATGCGGACGGCGCGCTCACCCCGGGTTGGGGCACGGCACTCGCCGTGCTCCTCGGCGTCCTGGCACTTGCTCTCCTTGTCCTGGTCATCTCAGCGCTCGTGAGCATTGTCAGGGCTGACGCCCTGACCACCGGGGGGAAAGTCCTGTGGGCGGTGGTGGTCTTCGCGTTCCCCTTCATAGGGTCACTCGCCTGGTTGATCTGGGGCCGTGGTGCGGTGCTCCAGAGGCCGGCGGGTCAGGCCAGTTCCACGATGTCCATGTAGGCGTCGGACCAGAGATCCTCGTCCCCGTCCGGCAGTACGATGACGCGTTCAGGTTCCAGGGCACGCACGGCTCCGGGATCGTGGGTGACCAGGACGACCGCCCCGGTGTAGGTGCGCAGGGCGTCGAGCACCTGTTCCCTCGACTGGGGGTCGAGGTTGTTCGTCGGCTCGTCGAGGAGCAGTACGTTCGCCCGGGAGCTCACCAGGGTCGCCAGGGCCAGACGGGTCTGCTCACCGCCTGAGAGTGTCCCGGCGGGCTGGTCCAGCTGCTCACCGGAGAACATGAACGCACCGAGAAGGCCCCTCAGGTCCTGTTCGGCGGAATCCGGGCAGGCGTTCACCGCGTTCTCCCACACTGTCGCAGCAGGGTCGATGGTGTCATGCTCCTGGGCGAAGTAGCCGATCTTCAGGCCGTGCCCGGTGACCAGTCCACCCTCCCCGTCCGTCCGCTCGACCCCGGCGAGAAGTTTGAGCAGGGTGGTCTTGCCCGCACCGTTGAAACCGAGGACCACAACGCGGGACCCCCGGTCGATGGCGAGGTCGACTCCGGCGAAGACCTCGAGAGATCCGTACATCTTCGTCAGCCCCTTGGCGAACAGCGGGGTCTTGCCGCATGGTGCCGGCTCCGGGAAGGAGATGTGGGCGTACCTGTCCTCCTGACGGACCTCGTCGAGGCTGTCGATCATCCTGTCCGCACGGGCCAGCATCTGCTTCGCCGCCGCGGCCTTCGTGGCCTTGGCGCCGAGTTTCGCCGCCTGCTGACGCAGGGCCGAGGCCTTCTTCTCCGCGTTGACCTTCTCCCTGCGCCGGCGTGCCTCGTCGGTGGCCCGGGCGTCCAGGTATTTTTTCCAGGTCATGTTGTAGACGTCGGCTTCACCACGGACGGCGTCGAGGAACCACACCTTGTTGACGACATCATTGAGCAGGTCGACATCGTGCGAGATCATCACGAGACCGCCCTCGTGCTTCTGGAGGAAGCCGCGGAGCCAGTGGATCGAGTCGGCGTCGAGGTGGTTGGTGGGCTCGTCGAGAAGCAGTGTGGTCTGTGACCTGCCTGAACCGGCTGTCGCTGCGAAGAGAATCTGGGCGAGTTCCACACGTCGACGCTGGCCACCGGAGAGCGTCTTGAGCGGCTGGTCCAGGATGCGTTGGGGCAGTCCCAGTCCGTCACAGATCCGGGCGGCCTCCGAGTCGGCCTCGTAGCCGCCCAGTGCGCTGTATCTTTCTTCGAGGCGGCTGTACTTGCCGATAGCGGCGTCACGCTGGGCGTCAGAGCCTGACTCCATGAGTTCCTGCTGGCGGTCCATGGCTGAGCGGATCTGGTCGAGACCACGGGCGGAGAGGATCCGGTCCCTGGCGGACTGTTCGATGTCACCTTCCTTCGAATCCTGGGGAAGGTAGCCGATCTCCCCGGACCGTACGACCTTTCCACCGTAGGGTTCGGTCTCTCCGGAGAGGATCCGCATGGTGGTGGTCTTGCCGGCGCCGTTACGCCCGACAAGTCCGATACGGTCGCCGGGCTGCACGCGGAGCAGCTGTCCCGGTGCGTTGAGCAGGGTGCGGGCCCCCACCCGCACCTCAAGATCCTGGGTAACAATCACAACGGTCCAGCCTATCATGCCACTGCTGTCAGACCGGTATGCGGCATCTGTCGGTCGTGGGGGCGGGCGCCGCGCTCTCTACCTCCCCCCGAGGAGAGAGAGACTGCAACGGAGTAGTCCCGCGGGCGACCCGCCCCGCACTTCCGGTCGCTCCGGAGTATCTGTGTTTCCGACCCCCTCCGGAGCAGTCCTGCCGGATCACCCGTGAGGGGAGTCCATGTGGACAGTCAAGAATATATATCGTATATCAGTTTCTGGCTACAGTCTGTGATATTCCTGTCAGCTCAGACACAGTGGGTGGGGGTGGGTGAGACCGCCGTTTGTAGGGTCTGTTGTCCACTGAGGCAAAATGTTTAGGCTGTTCATATGATAGCGTGTGATTCTTGTATTCTGCCACCTACATCATGCTTTCGGGGGTAGAATGACATCCGTGCATGTCGCAGTCGTGGGCCTGGGGCCCGCCGGAGCCCTCGTCGCCCACCGTGCGGTCGCCCGGGGATGGACCGTCGACGGTTACGACCCCGCGTGCGTGATCGACGACGGTACCGTCGCACTACCCGGGTGGCGTCACACTTACGGCTTCCCGGTGAGGGCACTTCCCGCGGCCCTGCGGGAAAGTGTCCCCTTCTCGACCGTCACTGAACAGGTGACCGCGCACACTCCGCATCTGCACCGGCTGCACCACGGCCCCTACGGCATTGTCGATGTCGCGGCTGCGAGGGACCGGCTCTCCCCCGGTGTGCGCCTGCACCGGACCAGGGTCACCGACATGTCTGCGGCGGCACTGGGAGTTGACGCCGTCATCGACTGCCGGGGTGTGGTCGACAGGCCCGGAGCGGTCCGGCAGGTGGCCTACGGCCTTTTCCTTCCGGAGGACGCCGCGGCCCGTGCAGGCCTGACTGTCGGCGAGTTCATGGACTGGAGGCCTTCCCCGGCAGCATGTTCCGGTACGTCCGGGACAGCGGCATCGGGTCCGGCAGACCAGGCAGGTCAACCGGAGATGCGACCGGGGAGGCAGGGCACAGGGAATTCTTCCCCTCACACGGGCACGGACCCCAGTTTCCTCTACGTCCAGGACACCGGAACGTCGGTGCTGGCGCAGGAGACCGTCCTGGCCACCCGGACGCCCTCACGGACCCTGCTGCCGGAGCTGCGGGTGCGTCTCCTGTCGCGCCTCGGAGACGCCGCGGCACAGGCCACCGGCACAGAGACCGTGCACTTTCCGACCGACCGCCGCAGGCGCCCGTGGTACCTGGGGCCGGATGACAGGGGCACGGTCACCTTCGGCGCGGCGGGCGGTCTCACCCACCCTGCAACCGGCTACTCCGTGGCGGCGTCGGCCGCCGCCGCCGACCTGGTCCTCGACAGTATCGTCGAGGGTGCACCTGTGGGCAGGATGCTCTCGGCGTCCCTCGCACACCGGCTACGGCTGCTCGGAGCGGAACTCATCGTCCGGGCGGACGGGCCGACGCTGCGCAGGTTCTTCGACGCCTTCTTCAGCCTTCCGCCGTCGCTGCAGCGGGGGTACCTCCCCGGCCAGGGTGCGGGCGCGGTCGCCGCCGCCATGGTGGCCCTGGGTTGCCGACCGCGGGACTGCCTGCCTTTCCTCCGCCCCCTGCCGCAGGCTCTGCGCTACACGCTGAAACCCAGGTAGCGCAGCTGTTCGCGGCCTTCCTCATTGATCATGTGCGGCCCCCACGCCGGTGACCATACCCAGTTGATGCGCAGCTCGGCGATCCGGTCGAGGGTTCCCACGACCGCAGACTGGGACTGGTCCTCCAGCATGTCGGTCAGGGGGCACGCCGGGGAGGTGAGCGTCATGTTCACCACAGCCACGTTGCCGTCTTCGATCCAGATGTCGTAGACCAGTCCGAGGTCGACGACGTTGATGCCGAGCTCCGGGTCGATGACGTCGAGGAGACACTCCTCGACCTGCCCGGCCAGCTCCACCTCCTCCGGAGTCGGTTCGGCGGGGGGCCGGGGGACGTCGTTGAGCGGGTTCGGGTCCATCTGAGGTGCGGAGGGCTCGCCGGCGCCTGTCTGGGCGGTCGTGCCGGTGGTGTTGGCGTCCTCGTTCACTGTGCGGTCCTTTCAGTGGGGCGGGCATTGTCCGGGAGCGGGTCTTCCCGGTGTGCGACGTCAGGGGCCGGACTGTCAGCGGGGCGGTCGTCCGGCCGGTCGTGGGAAGACTGGGACACTCCGGCATCCAGGACCGCGGCCTCGAAGGCCTTCCATCCGAGGAGTGCACACTTCACCCGGGCCGGATAGCGGGACACCCCGGCGAAGGCTATGCCGTCACCGATGAGGTCCTCATCCCCCTCGAGCTCTCCCCTGCTGGTCACCATCTTCTCGAACTCGCCGAGCTTGGCGAAGGCCGACTCGACCGGCTGGCCGATAAGCTCCTCCGCCATGACCGAGGTGGAGGCCTGGCTGATCGAGCAGCCCTGGGCGTCGTAGGAGATGTCCTCCACCGTCGACCGGTCCCCGCTCAGACGCACCCGGAGGGTGACCTCGTCACCGCAGGAGGTGTTGATGTGGTGGACCTCGGCGTCAAAGGGGGTGCGCAGGCCCGCATGCTGCGGGTTCTTGTAGTGGTCCAGGATGACCTCCTGGTACATCTGCTCGAGTTTCACGGGCGGACCTCACTTTCTGTACTGGTGCTACCGGGTGCCGAAGAAATCCTGGGCGTGACGGACGCCGGCAGCCAGCGCATCCACCTCGTCGCGGGTGTTGTACAGGTAGAAACTGGCCCTCGCACTCGCCTGCACTCCGAGGCACCTGTGCACGGGCCAGGCGCAGTGGTGACCGACGCGGATGCACACCCCGAGGTCGTCGAGAACCTGACCCAGATCGTGGGGGTGGATACCGTCGACGACGAAGCTCACCGCCGAGCCACGGTTCTCCGCCGTGGCAGGTCCCACGATACGCAGTCCCTCGATCTCACCGAGCTGCCCGAGCGCGTAGGCGGTCAGGTCATGCTCGTGGGCGGCCACGGCGTCCATCCCGATTCTCTCCAGGTAGTCCACTGCGGCGCCCAGCCCGACGACCTGGGAGGTCATCTGGGTTCCGGCCTCGAAGCGTTGGGGAGGTTCGGTGAACGTCGTCTTCTCCATCGTCACCAGCTCGATCATCGACCCTCCGGTGAGGAAGGGCGGGAGCACCTCCATGAGGCTCTTCCGGCCGTAGAGGACGCCGACACCGTTGGGGCCGAGCATCTTGTGCCCCGAGAATGCGGCGAAGTCCACGTCGAGGGTGTGGAAGTTCACGGGCATGTGGGGAACCGACTGGCAGGCGTCCAGGACGAACAGTGCACCGACCTCGTGGGCACGGCGGACCGCCTCGGCGACGTCGAGCTGTGCACCGGTGACATTCGACTGGTGTGTCAGTGCGACGACCCTGGTCCGGTCGGTCAGCTCGAGGCTGTCCAGGTCTATGCGGCCGTCGGGGGTGGCGCTGTACCAGCGCAGGGTCGCACCGGTACGGATCGCCAGCTCCTGCCAGGGCACCAGGTTGGCGTGGTGTTCGACCTCGGAGATGACGATCTCGTCACCCTCTTTCACGGCGTACCTGCCGCTGCGGGGGTCGCCGAGAATGAACGCGACCTCGTTGAGAGCTTCGGTGGCATTCTTGGTGAACGCGATTTCGGCGTCCTCGGCCCCGACGAAGCGGGCGATCCTGTCCCGGGCGGACTCATAGGCGTCCGTCGCCTCCTCCGCCAGCTGGTAGGCGCCGCGGTGAACCGGAGCGTTGTGGTTCAGCAGGAAGTCGCGCTCGGCGTCGAGGACCTGCAGCGGCCGTTGCGATGTCGCCCCGGAGTCCAGGTAGACGAGGGGTCGACCGTCGCGTACCGTCCGCGACAGGACCGGAAAATCCGCGCGGACGGCGGTGGTGTCCAGTGTGGTCATGTGTGTGATGCCTCTTTACGCGTTCTACTTGTGCCGTACCGGTGGCTCTACCTGTGCCGGCACCTATGCCTTGGCCGTGTACTTCTCGTACCCGTGCGCCTCGAGCTCCTTTGCGAGGTCGGCACCACCGGACTCGACGATCCGGCCGCGGGCGAAGACGTGCACGAAGTCCGGGTGGACGTAGTTGAGGATCCGCTGGTAGTGGGTGATGAGCAGCAGTCCGCCGTTCTCCCGCTCCTTGTACCGGTTGATGCCCTCGGAGACGATCCTCAGGGCGTCGACGTCCAGACCGGAGTCCGTCTCGTCGAGGATGGCGAACTTCGGCTTGAGCAGACCGAGCTGCAGGATCTCGTGACGCTTCTTCTCACCTCCCGAGAACCCCTCGTTGACGGAACGCTCGGAGAAGCTCGGGTCGATGTCCAGCTCCTCCATCGCAGTCCTGGCCTCCTTGACCCACGCGCGCAGCTTCGGCGCCTCACCACGCACCGCGGTCGCGGCCGACCGAAGGAAGTTGGCCATGGACACCCCCGGCACCTCCACCGGGTACTGCATGGCGAGGAACAGCCCGGCGCGGGCACGCTCGGACACGTCCATGTTCACGAGGTTCTCCCCGTCGAGGAGCACCTCACCCTCGGTGATCTCGTAGCGGGGGTGTCCGGCGATGGCGTAGGACAGGGTCGACTTGCCTGAGCCGTTCGGACCCATGATGGCGTGGGTTTCGCCGGAGTTGATGGTCAGGTTGACGCCGTGGAGGATCGGCTTGGGCTCCTCGCCCTCCTCCTGGGGGACGACCTGGGCGTGGAGGTTCTTGATCTCAAGGGTGCTCATCGCAAGTGTGCTGCTTTCTTCTGCTGTTGTGGTGCTCTTCGGGGCGGAGAGGTCGGGTGCGTCCGGTGGGACGCCGTGGTCACAGGACGGTGTCGGCGAGTTCGCGCTCGACGACATCCTCGAGGTTGTCGCGGACCTGCTCGACCGGGACACGCCGGATGACGTCGGAGAAGAATCCGCGGATGATGAGACGGCGGGCCACCTCGTCGGGGATGCCCCGGGACATCAGGTAGAACATGTGCTCGTTGTCGAAGCGTCCGACCGTTGCGGCGTGGCCGGCACCGACGATCTCGCCGGTCTGGATCTCCAGGTTGGGGATCGCGTCGGCGCGGGCGCCTCCAGTGAGAACGAGGTTCTTGTTCGTCTCGTAGGTGTCTGTGCCTGTGGCTTCGGGACGGATGAGGCAGTCACCGATCCACACGGTCCGGGCCTCGGTGCCGTGGCGGCCTTCCTCACCCTGGAGTGCCCCCTTGTAGAGCACGTTGGAGCGGCAGTTCGGCTGACTGTGGTCGACGAGGAGGCGCTGCTCGAAGTACTGGCCGGCGTCGGCGAAGTAGACACCGAGCATCTCGGCGTCCCCGCCGGGACCTGCGTAACGGACGTGGGGCAGAGAGCGGACGACGTCGCCCCCGAACACTGCGCTGGTGTGGCGGATGGTGGCGTCGCGTCCGATGAGGATGTGGGAATTCGACAGGTGCACGGCGCTGCGGTCCCAGTCCTCCCACACGACCACGGTCAGGCGGGCGCCGTCGCCGAGGACGAACTCGAGGTTGTCGGAGTGGACGCCGGCACCGTCGTAACGGATGACAACGACAGCCTCCGCGAAGTTGCCGAGGTCGACCACGGTGGTGCCGTACGAGGTGACCTCGTCACCCGAGCCGGTGACCGTGACCGTCACCGGCTCGGTGAGGGCCGTCCCTTATACACATCTGACGCTGCCGCCGCAGAGGGGAGCGTAGACTTCGGTGGGGGCCGCGTGGCGCACAAA
>NZ_LR131106.1:446726-514160 GCF_900626215.1 Corynebacterium neomassiliense
CCCCCCCTGTCTTCAGCCTCCCCTTTTGGTGGGCGGCGTCAGAGGTATATAAGAGACAGGGCCGGTCCGGCGCCCCCGCCACAGAACTGTCCATGGGCAGTTCTGTGGCGGTGACGCCGGACTGTCCTGCGGTGTCGACCGTCACTCTGGCGCGGACGGCGGGGGCGGCGGTGTCGTTCTGCAGCCCGCGGAGGCGCCGCAGCGGTGTGAAACGCCAGTCCTCGTCCCTGCCGTAGGGGACCGGGAAGTCCTCGGGGTCCGTTGACTGGAACCGGTCGCCCTTGGTGGGTGTCCGGTTGGCGGGGGTGAGTGAAGCCGGGGTGGTCGTCTTGGTCGTCAATGTCGTCATTGTCCTAGCCCACCGATCCTTCCATCTGCAGTTCGATCAGGCGGTTGAGTTCGAGTGCGTACTCCATCGGCAGCTCCTTGGCCACCGGCTCGACGAAGCCGCGGACGATCATCGCCATGGCCTCGTCCTGCTCCAGTCCCCTGCTCATCAGGTAGAACAGCTGGTCCTCGGAGACCTGCGACACCGTCGCCTCGTGCCCCAGGGTGACGTGATCGTTACGGATGTCGTTGTAGGGGTAGGTGTCGGACCGGGAGATCGAGTCGACCAGGAGGGCGTCACACTCCACGTTCGCGGTGGAGTGGTGGGCGTCCTTGTTGATCTGGATCAGGCCACGGTAGGCGGCACGACCACCGTTGCGCGCCACCGACTTCGAGACGATGTTGCTCGAGGTGTACGGGGCCATGTGCACCATCTTCCCGCCGGTGTCCTGGGTCTGTCCCTCACCGGCGAAGCCGATGGAGAGCACCTGGCCCTTGGCGTGCGGCCCTGTCATCCACACCGCCGGGTACTTCATGGTGATCTTGGAGCCGATGTTGCCGTCGACCCATTCCATCGTCGCGCCCTCTTCGGCACGGCAACGCTGGGTGACGAGGTTGTAGACGTTGGTCGACCAGTTCTGGATGGTGGTGTACCGGCACCGGCCGCCCTTCTTCACGATGATCTCGACGATCGCGGAGTGGAGCGAGTCCGACTGGTAGATCGGTGCGGTGCACCCTTCCACGTAGTGGACGAAGGCACCCTCGTCGACGATGATCAGGGTGCGCTCGAACTGACCCATGTTCTCGGTGTTGATCCGGAAGTAGGCCTGCAGCGGGATCTCCACGTGGACGCCCTTGGGGACGTAGACGAAGGATCCGCCCGACCACACTGCCGTGTTGAGTGCCGCGAACTTGTTGTCGCCGGCCGGGACGACGGTACCGAAGTATTCCCTGAACAGGTCGGGATGCTCACGCAGTGCCGTGTCCGTGTCGAGGAAGATCACACCCTGCTTCTCCAGGTCCTCGCGGATCTGGTGGTAGACGACCTCGGACTCGTACTGGGCGGCGACACCGGCGACGAGACGCTGCTTCTCCGCCTCCGGGATTCCGAGCTTGTCGTAGGTGTTGCGGATGTCCTCGGGCAGTTCCTCCCAGGACGTGGCCTGCTTCTCCGTCGACCGGACGAAGTACTTGAACTCGTCGAAGTCGATGTCGCTGAGGTCGGCGCCCCAGGTGGGCATGGGCTTGCGGCCGAAGGTGTCGAGTGCCTTGAGGCGACGCTCGAGCATCCACTCGGGTTCGTTCTTCTTCGCGGAGATCATCCGGACGACGTCCTCGGACAGGCCGCGTCGGGCGGACTCGCCCGCGGCGTCCGAGTCATGCCATCCGTACTCGTAGGCTCCTATGGAGTCGATGATTGCGTCGTCCTGACGCAGTTTCTCCTGGTCCTTGGCCAGCCGCGCCTCTTCGACGGCGTCCGGTGGGGTGGGTGCTGCTTGGGTCATGTCAGCTCTCCTTCGTGGGGGAAGGGTGAATGGTGGTCAGCGGAATGTGGGTGGTGCAGATGCCGTTGCCGTCGGCGATGGTCGCCAGCGGCTGGATGTGTCGGCCGAGCAGTTCCGCGACTACCCGGTGTTCCGCCGTGCAGAGTTCGGGGAACTCGTGCGCGACCTCCTGGACGGGACAGTGGTGGCGGCAGATCTGGACGCCGCCGCAGGCGTGGTCGACGGTCGCGGCGTACCCGCGGGAGGTCAGTGCCCCCGCGATCTGGCGGGCCTTTTCGTCGACAGAGCCGTCCCGGTCCGGACGGACCCCGCTGAACAGCTCCTCCATCCGCTGGTCGGCGAAACGTTCGACTGCGGCGTCCCCGCCCGTCTCGCGCAGCGCCCTGAGGGCCAGCAGTGCCAGACTGTCGTAATCATGTCCGAACTGGCCACGACCGGCGTCGGTGAGGCGGAACAGGCGTGCTGGCCTGCCCCGGCCTCTGGTGCCGGCGGCGGTGGCCCGGGGTGCCTCGACGGTTTCGGCGAGTCCCTCGGCGACGATGTTGTCGAGATGACGCCGTACCCCCGCGGCACTCAGGCCGAGTGCGTCGCTGATGTCCGTGGCACTGACCGGTCCGTTACGCAGGATCTGGGTGAGTACCGCCCTACGGGTGTCTCCCTCGCTCATCCTGCCCACCTCCTTGTGCTGTGCCTGGTTGCGCAGGCCCCGGTGTCCACCGGGGCCTCCATGATTAGACAACACGAGTGTGGCGTAATTCCTTCCCGTTGTCTAATAAGGGTAGGCTGACCTGCAACTTTCCAGGTGCTCCGTGGAGGTGAATTACGCAACGCGCCCGAGCGCGGCCGGGGCGTCCCACCCCCCGGCTAGAATGCCCGTGTGCCCCGCCGTGAAGCTCAACCGTCCCCCGGAATGTCCGGTCTCCGTTCCCTGTTCCCGGACCTCGGGACCGCAGGCTCACGCAGCGCGCTCCTGCACCGCCCCTCCCCGGAGACCGTCGGAACCCGGACCGTCTTCCCCGCCCGCGACCGCACCAGGTTCAGGGCGGCACAGCTGTCCGGAACCTTCGGGGCGGTCCTTGTCGCGGTCGGCGGTCTCGGTGCCGGCGCAGTACCGGTCGTCGACAACAGTCTCTGGTCCCTGCCTGTCGTGGGGTTCCTCTCACTGCTGCTCCACTCGACGACCGTCACCGTCTTCGTCGGCACCGGGTTCCTGGTGCTCGGATGGCTGATGATGTGGAGGTACTGTCTGCCGGCCCGTGACAGAGACGGCGCCGCGGCCCCGACGGTGCCCCTGCGGACCCTCTGGCGTACGGTCCTTGCCTGGTCACTGCCACTGCTGGCGACTGCCCCGCTGTTCACCCAGGACATCTACTCCTATCTCGCCCAGGGGTCGGTCGCCGCGCGTGGCCTCGACCCCTACTCCGCCGGGCCGGCGGACCTGCTGGGAGTCGACGACCCGCTGGCCAGGTCGGTCCCGCTGGTGTGGGCGCACTCCCCCGCCCCGTACGGGCCGGTGGCGGTGGGCCTGGCGTCACTGATCTACCGGGCGGTCGGGGACGCCGTGGGCCCCGCGGTCCTGCTCCACCGGGTGATCGCCGTCGCCGGGCTCGCACTGGCCGCGTGGGCGATGGTCAGACTGGCCCGTCGCTGCGGGGTGAGGCCTCAGGCGACCCTCTGGCTCGGTGCGCTCAATCCGCTCGTTCCCCTCCATCTCATCGGCGGACTCCACAACGAGGCACTGATGATGGGGCTGATGCTCGCCGGTCTGGAACTGTCCCTCACCGCGACCGACCGGAGCGCCGGACACCGGAACCGGTACCGGGTCCTGGTCGGTGCGGCGGGTCTGGTGCTCATCTGTTGCGCCGGCATGGTCAAGGTCACCGCCTTTCTTGCCCTGGGTTTCGCGGGGGTCGCCGTCGCCCGCTACCTCGGCGGAAGATTCCGCGACCTGGTCGCCGTGGCCTGCGTCTACCTGCTCGGAGCGGTGGCCGTCGTCGCCGCCTTCTCCTACGGGTCAGGTCTCGGGACCGGCTGGCTGCTGGTCCAGGGAGGTGCTGCCGACGTCGTCAGCTGGATGTCCCTGACCACCGACATCGGCCTGCTCAGCAGTTCAGTGGGAAGTGCGCTCGCTCTCGGCGACCACACGGACACCGCCCTGACGGTCATGCGGCTGGCCGGCCTTGCGGTCGGAGGGTTCTGGGTGGTCAGGATGCTGTGGGCTTCGTTCCGCGGGGCGGTGCACCCCGTCGGCGGCTTGGGAGTGGCGACATTCTTTCTCGTACTGTTCTTCCCCGTGGTCCACCCCTGGTACCTGCTCTGGGCTGTCATGCCGCTGGCAGCCTGGGCAGACCGGGCGGGCTTCCGGGTCACCGTGGCCGTGATCTCCTCGGCCCTGAGTTTCTTCATCCTTCCCCGGGGTCTGAACCTCCCGCCGTCGACGGTGTCCCTGATCTATCTCATGTTCGTGTTCTTCTTCCTCGTGCTCCTCGGGGTCGGGGTTCTCGCCTACCGTCGGATCCGGGCCGCAGAATCAGGTTCCGGTACGGCGCACGGAACGGTCACCGGGGCGGTGTCCGGGACGGTTCCCGGCAGTGGACCGAACAACGACGCGAACAACGCTGCCGCCGCCGCCAACGATGCTGCCGACGGCGCCGACTACACTGGAGCGTCGTGACGAATTCAGCGACGAGTTCAGCCGCCCGACCCGCCGACCGGCAACCGGGCCCTTCCCCGGAACCGGTCCTGCACATGGCGGGGGTCGTGAAGAAATTCGGTCCCGTGACCGCGGTGGACGGCCTGGACCTCGACCTCGGCAGGGCCGAGGTTCTGGCACTCCTCGGCCCCAATGGGGCAGGAAAGACCACGACCGTCGAGATGTGCGAGGGGTTCATCACCCCGGACAGGGGCACTGTCCGGGTTCTGGGGACGGACCCGGCCACCGATGCGGACCGTCTCCGGGGCCGTATCGGGATCATGCTTCAGGGTGGAGGCGCCTACCCGGGCATCAGGGTCGGTGAGATGCTCAGGCTCGCGGCGTCCTACTCCGCTGATCCTCTCGACCCGGACTGGCTGCTGGAGATCGTGGGGTTGTCAGGCCACGAGAAATCGAACTACCGGCGGCTGTCCGGCGGACAGCAGCAGCGGCTCTCGCTGGCACTCGCCCTTGTGGGCCGTCCGGAGCTGGTCTTCCTCGACGAACCGACGGCAGGTCTGGACGCCCAGTCCAGGCTCGCGGTGTGGGAGCTCATCTCAGCCCTGAGCAGGGACGGTGTGTCGGTTGTTCTGACCACCCATCTCATGGACGAGGCGGAGGCGCTTGCGGACCGGGTCGTGATCATCGACCACGGGGCGGTCGTCGCCCAGGGGACGGTCTCCGAGCTCACCGGGTCGGCTGACCCGGTGGTCACGGTGAAGTGTTCGGGAACTCCTGATCTGGACGCCCTCCGCGACCGGCTGCCCGGCGTCACGGTCACCGCGGTCCGCCCGGACCGTTTCACGGTGACCCCGGTTTCGCCGGCGTCGCACCCGTCTACGGTCTCCCCTGTGTCCCACGGGGCCGGTGGGACCTCTGCCGTCACTCCGGCCCTGGTGGCCGGCATCGCCTCCGCTGTCGGCGACCAGGGCGTCCTCATCACCTCACTGACCGTGGAACAGCGCAGTCTCGAAAGTGTGTTCCTCGACATCACCGGACGGGAGATCCGCTCATGAGCACCTCAGGGCACACCCCGGGCCGCTTCGCACCGGGGACGTTCCGTCCCGGTCCCTCGCGTGCACCCGCGGTCCAGATGCTGAAGTCCCAGGCGAAGATCGAGACTCTGCTGTTCCTCCGTCACGGGGAACAGCAGCTCGTGTCCCTCGTGATTCCCCTGGGAATGCTCGTGATCTTCAGTCTGCTGCCGCTCACCGGACTCGACGACCCGGTGGACTCGGTCTATCCCATGACCCTCGCGGTGGCACTGATGGGCGCGGGGTTCACCGGACAGTCCATATCGGTGGCGTTCGACCGGAGGTACGGGGCACTCAAACGCATCGGTGCCTCGGGTGTGCCCACGCGGATCCTCATCGCCGGCAGGATCGCAGCGGTCCTGGCCGCCGTCGTGACCCAGCTGGTTGTCCTGACAGCGGTGGCGCTGGTGCTGGGGTGGAGGCCCGACTTCGCCGGAGCACTGCCGGCGGCGGCGTTCCTCATTGTCGGAGCGGCCGCATTCACCGCACTCGGACTGCTGCTCGGCGGAACGCTCAGTTCCGACCTGGTCCTCGCCCTCGGCAACACCGTCTGGTTCCTTCTCATGGCTGCTGCCGTGGTGACTGTCCTCGACCCCGCGCTTCCCGTTCCGTTGACCGTCGCACTGGACGTGCTCCCCTCCGTGGCGCTGACCCACGGTCTGCTGGAGGCGGCTGCCGGCGGTTTCGACGGTGGTGCACTGCTCGTCCTCGTGGTGTGGGGTGTGGGGGGCACCCTCGCTGCGCTGCGCTGGTTCTCTTTCACGATGGACGCCGACTAGACTCGGCGACCGTGACCACGACGCCGGAGACGCCCGAGAAACTCAGCAGCCCTGTTCCGGAGGCGGCGGTGCCGGCAGTACCGCCGGCGGACGTCGCGGCTGCGGCGACCGCGTTGCGTGAACGTGCCGCCGCGGCCACCGGAGTGTTCCGGGGCCTGACTCTCCGCCTCTACGCGGCCGTGGCCCGCCTGTGCCGCCGTCTGCCTGTGCCCACGGTGCAACGGCAGTGGCTCTACGCTGTCATCCTCATGTTCTGCCAGGGGGGCATCACCTTCACCGGATCTCTGGTGAGGGTCACAGGCTCCGGCCTGGGCTGTCCGACGTGGCCGGAGTGCCAGCCGGGTTCCCTGGTCCCGGAGTCGGGGGCGGCGCCGGCGATCCACCAGGCCATCGAGTTCGGCAACCGGATGCTCACTTTCGTCGTGTCCCTTGCCGCGTTGCTGGCGTTCCTGGCGGTCCTGCGTGCGGCCCGCCGCAGTTCACTGCTGGACATTGCCTTTCTGCAGGGTCTGGGGATCATAGCCCAGGCGGTCATCGGCGGCGTCACCGTCCACATGGATCTGGCGTGGTGGATGGTCATGGCGCACTTCCTGCCGTCGATGCTGCTGACTTTCTTCGCGGCCGTGCTGGTGGTGAAGGTCCGCGAGCCTGATGACGCGGTGAAGCACGCCGGTATGCCGGCGGCCCTGCGGTGGGCCACCTGGATCTCTGCGGCCAGTCTGGCGGTGGTTCTGGTCACCGGGACGATGACGACCAGTTCCGGCCCCCACGCCGGTGACGACGCTATCCGGCAGTCCGACCGACTGCAGATACCGCTGATCGAGATGGCGAACCTTCACGCCCACGGGATGTACCTTTACCTGGGTGTGACTGTCGGGCTGCTGGCTGGTCTTTTCGCTGTCCGGGCTGACCGCAGGATTCTGAGGGTGGCAGGCTGGCTCATTCTGGGCATAGTCCTGCAGGCGGCTGTGGGGATCATCCAGTACAACATGAATGTGCCCAGGTGGACGGTCCCCCTGCACGTCATCGGTTCTGCCGTGCTCACTGCGGCGACCGGGATGCTGTGGTCGATGAGGTTCCGCAGGGGGGATGCCTCACTTGACCGGACCTTCGACAACTGGGAGGACGGACAGGGCAGGCAGGACGCCCGGGGCGGGGACGCGGACACTGTCCGGTCCTGAGGCTGCCGGACAGAAGGAGGGCGGGTGCGGGCGCTCCGGCCCCGGTGCGCAACGGCAGCCGTCCGGGGGGGACATCGGGGTCGGTGGAGGGTCAGCGGGGAGGAAGCGTCCCCAGGTAGGACTGCCGGTACCGGTCGGTGACGCGACGGGTCGCCGACCTCTCCGGTGGGAGTCCGTCATTGAGAGGTTGCGGCAGTCCCACGGTCGGAAGATCCATCGGCAACCGGACGGGTACCTCTGCCATGAACGTCGTGACCACTGACTCGACCGCTTCTTCGTCGGCGGCGAAGTGCCGGTCGGCAAGGTGACTGGTGTCCACCCGTCCGAGGCCGAGGTCGGTGGCAAAGTCTTCGCGGGAGTACCCGGCCCGTCGGGCTCCGTCCGCAGTCATGGGCGCGAAATAGTAGGTGTAGGACCGGTACAGGTCGCAGTCTCCGATACCCGGAGGGGTCCCGTCCGGAAAGGCTTTCCGGGTTCTTTCCCCGGCTGCGCGCTCCGCTGCCCTGTCGAGAGCTTTCCATATGAGCACTGCCGCGGTCACTCCGAGTACCAGTCCGAAGATCCCGGTGAAAAAGCCGACCCCGAAAAGCTGCACAACCACCGCTGCCGTAACGAGGACCGTGACGGCTTTCGCCGGTGCCCGGAGCCTGACGGCCGGTGGTTTCTCAACTGAAGAGACCCGGCTTTCGGCCTCGCTCACCAACTGTCTGACAGTCCGTGCATCTGCGACGAAGGCTAATCTGAATGACGCCCTGTACTCCCTGATCACTGTCAGAAACGGGACGGCAAATCCCTTCTCCCATGCCGTGTACTTCTTTCCGGTGGTGGTGTCCAGCCACTGCTGGTAGCGGAAGTTCCGGTTCTCCGCTATCTCCCTCTGCTGGGCCTCGAGCTGTGCCCGTGCGATCTCAGAATGGTCCTGAGATTCCCGGAGAATCCGGTCGAGCTGGTCGTTGGCCAGGTTCTGGGAGCGGAGAATTTGCTGCTGGGCGGCCAACGACTGCTTCTCTCTCCGTATTCTCCTGTCTCTTTCGGAGCCGCCGAAGAAGTCGTCTACGGCATCTTCAAAGTCTGGCATGACGGTATAAGGTGTCCTTTCCGCGGTCTGACTGAGTCAGTAGGTGTCAGTCAGTGTCAGTCTGAGTCACCGGAAACGAGCCGTGTCCAGATGTGCAGTTCGCGGGGTGTTCCCATCAGGGAGGCGACATGCACGGCCATGGGCAGTCCCACAGGGGCGCCGTTTCTCAGTGCGTGGAGTTCTTCAGGGGTGACGCGCAGCGATGCTGCGAGTTCACGGTCGTCGGTGATGCCGAGGGATCCGGCTATACGGTCGAGTGCTCCGGGTCGGAACTCATAGACTGCCCGTACCATCGGCTCCCCTCCCTCCGCTGCGATCTGCCCGTGGCGCCGGTCTGCGGGCACCGGCCGGCCGGCTCCGGGCCGGTAGTCCGGATCTTCCGGCACCTGAAATACATAATGCAATCTCAGCGGACAATATGCAACAGTCCGCGGATGTGCTCTCCCCCCGCGTATGACTACATCGTGCACTAGCATGGGGACAATGAATTACCGTGCGTGGATCAACGCGCTCATCGGAACGGACACTCTCCGGGTCGCCTCAGCGAAGATCGGTCTCTCCCACAGCACCATCACCCGCCAGCTCAGCCGGGGTACCCTCACTCCCACGGCCGTCATCTCACTGTGCCGCGCCTACGGGAGATCTCCGGTGGACGGACTGGTGGAGACCGGCTACCTACGGGCCGAGGAGACCGAAGGTGTCGGTGTGCCCCGTGCGCTCGTCGCCGCGACCAACCAGGAACTGCTCGACGAAGTCCTGCGGCGCAGCGATCCTGAGGCCCGCACCCTTTTCGGTCTGGACGATGACCTCATCAACCCCGCTCCGGAGGGTCGGCACGCGGGAGCGACAGGGGGTACGGGAAGGCAGGGAAAACAGCCTGTCACCGACCGTGACGACGGCACGGTGGTCTCCTGGCGGCCGCACCCTCATGCGGCCGACGGCAGCCCGGACGAGGATGAAGGACGCGCGGATGCCGGAAGCGACCCCCTCCACTGAGGATCTGCTGGCCCTGGCAGAGCTGCTCACCGGCAGCAGCGTCCGCTGGTACCGGGGTGGCCCCAAGGGTGAGTGGGACAGTGACGCCCGACGGATAAGTGTGCGCCACGGAATGTCGGACGCCCAGACCAGATCGACTCTCGCGCACGAGCTCGCGCATGTGGTCCACGCCGACCCTGCGGACTGCGGAGGCGCGCAGGAGGCGCGGGCAGACCGCTTCGCCGCACATCTGCTGATACGCGTGGAGGACTTCGTCCGGGCGGAAACTGTCTACGGCGGGGACGAGGACAGGATTGCCGAGGAACTCGGGGTCACCCGACACCTCGTCAAGGCATGGAAACGCTCGGTGGCAGGGCACCCGGACTGACCCGCTGGCGGGCCCGGGGGAATTCCGGGAAGCTGCAGTCAGGCGCCGCCGAGCATCTCCGCGACCGTCTGCAGTCCGACCACGGCGTCCACCGAGAGCCCGACAAAGAGGATGGACAGGTAATTGTTCGACAGGAAGAACAGGTTCATGGGTTTGACCTTCTCGCCGCTCTTCACTCCGGTGTGCAGGGCCCAGGCCCGGATGAGGAACCAGGCACCACTGACGACGGCGACTGCCGCGTAGATCCAGCCGGCCGCGGGAACCAGGAGCAGGGAACAGATGACTGTCGCCCACGTGTACCAGAGGATCTGGCGGGTGACCTCCACCGGTGGTTTGACCACCGGCATCATCGGAATTCCCGCGGCCTCGTAGTCCTCGCGGTAGCGCATGCCGAGGGCCCAGGTGTGCGGTGGCGTCCAGAAGAAGATGATCAGGAACAGCACCAGTGCCTGCCCCCATGACTCCCAGCCGGCGTGGAAGGCACCGCCGGTGGCGTCGGTCGTCGTCGCCCATCCGACCATCACCGGCATACATCCGGCCGCACCACCCCAGATGACGTTCTGCCAGGTCCGCCGCTTGAGCCACTTCGTGTAGACGAAGATGTAGAAGAGGATCGTGACGATGATGAACACGGCGGCCAGCCACGATCCGCAGAGCAGCCAGAGCCACAGGACACTGGCCACCGTCAGGCACCACGCGAACACCGTCGCCTGACGCTTGGTCACGGTGTGACGGGCCAGGGGGCGCCTGTGGGTCCGGCGCATGATCTGGTCGATGTCGTAGTCGGCGATCATGTTGAAGGCGTTCGCCGCAGCAGCGCCCATCCACCCGCCCACCAGGGTCAGCAGGACGAGTCCCAGGTCGATCTGACCGCGCTGCGCCTGGAGCATGGAGGGGATCGCGGCCACAAGGAGAAGCTCGATGACCCGTGGCTTGGTCAGCGAGATGTACGCCTTGATCTTCTCCACAGGTTTCCTGTCCTCCGTCTGCCACAGTCATGTCGCCGTCCCCGCTGACCGGGCAAAGTTGACCGGGCAAACCGGAACTCTCCTCCGGCGACCGACGGCGGCGCTGCCAGTCCGTCAGGTTACCTGAGCCCCACCGGTGATCGTAATCCACCGCACCGCAGCCCCATAACCATTCCGGGGGCACTACACTGTCGGGGTATCCCCGAAACACTTCAGGAAGGCGACCCCAGCGTGACTCTCCCCCCGGAACTCGAATCCCGTACCGTCCGGCGCTACCCGGAGGACTGGACTGAGCTCGACACCCGGGCGGTCGACACCGCGCGAGTGCTCGCGGCAGACGCCGTCGAGAACTGCGGATCCGGCCATCCGGGCACCGCCATGTCTCTCGCTCCCCTGGCCTACACCCTCTACCAGCGTGTGCTGCGGCACGATCCCGCAGACCCCGCCTGGATCGGCCGTGACCGTTTCGTCCTCTCGGCAGGTCACAGTTCCCTCACCCAGTACATCCAGCTCTACCTGGGCGGATTCGGTCTGGAACTCGACGACCTCAGGGCCCTGCGCACCTGGGGCTCCCTCACACCAGGTCACCCGGAGGTCGGGCACACCCCCGGGGTGGAGATCACCACCGGACCGCTCGGACAGGGCCTCGCGTCCGCCGTGGGTATGGCCATGGCCTCCCGCCGTGAGCGCGGGCTCTTCGACCCGGACGCCCCGGCCGGGGAGTCCCCTTTCGACCATCGCATCTACGTCATCGCCTCCGACGGTGACCTCCAGGAGGGTGTCACGGCCGAGGCGTCCTCGCTTGCCGGCACCCAGCAGCTGGGGAACCTCATTGTCTTCTGGGACGACAACTCGATCTCCATCGAGGACAACACCGACATCGCCTTCACCGAGGACGTCGTGGCCCGCTACGCCGCCTACGGCTGGCAGACCCTCGAGGCGGACGCCGAGGACGTCACCGCGATACTCGCCGCCGTGAAGGAGGCGCAGGCCGACACGGCCCGGCCGTCCTTCATCCGGATCCGGTCGGTCATCGGTTACCCCGCCCCCACCAAGATGAACACCGGCAGCGCCCACGGGGCGGCGCTCGGGGCCGACGAGGTCGCCGGTGTCAAGAAGATCCTCGGCTTCGACCCGGAGCAGAGCTTCGCCGTGGACGACGACGTCATCGCCCACACCCGGCGACTGCGCGAGCGCGCGGCAACGGCACACGCAGACTGGCGGAAGGACTTCGACGCCTGGTCCTCAGAGAATCCGGACCGCCGTGAACTCCTCGACAGGCTGAGCGAACGGCGTCTGCCGGAGGGCTTCGACGCCGACCTGCCGACCTGGCAGGCCGGGGAGAACCTGGCGACCCGCAAGGCGTCCGAGGCGGCCCTCCAGGCACTGGGCGCGACTCTTCCGGAACTGTGGGGAGGGTCGGCCGACCTTGCCGGGTCAACCAACACCATCATCAAGGGCTCCCCCTCCTTCGGACCGGTCTCGATCTCCACCGGGGCCTGGGACGCCGAGCCTTTCGGCCGTAACCTCCACTTCGGGATCCGGGAGCACGCCATGGGGGCGATCCTCAACGGCATCGCCCTGCACGGCGGCACCCGTCCCTACGGTGCGACATTCCTCCAGTTCTCCGACTACATGCGGGGCGCCGTCCGTCTCGGCGCCCTGATGGGCACGGACGTCTACTACGTCTGGACGCACGACTCCATCGGCCTCGGCGAGGACGGCCCCACCCACCAGCCGGTCGAGCACCTCGCGGCGCTGCGCGCGATCCCGAACCTGTCGGTCATCCGTCCGGCGGACGCCAACGAGACTGCCGTGGCGTGGGCCGCTGCGCTGAAGGCCCCGGCCGCCCCGAAGGCACTGGTCCTCACCCGTCAGGGTGTCCCCGTCCTCGAGGGCACCGCCGACCTGGCCGCTGCGGGTGTCCCACGCGGCGCCTATGTGCTCGTCGAGTCCACCACCGAGGTACCGCAGGTGATCCTCCTGGCCACCGGTTCCGAAGTCCAGCTCGCCGTCGAGGCCGCTGCGACGCTGGAGGCCGGTGGAACGGGTACGCGGGTCGTCTCCGTTCCCTGCATGGAGTGGTTCGAGCAGCAGGACGCCGACTACCGGGAATCCGTGCTGCCCTCCGCTGTCACCGCCAGGGTCTCTGTCGAGGCCGGTATCGCGATGCCGTGGAAGGCCTACACCGGACTCGACGGTGTGAACATCTCACTCGAACACTTCGGTGCCTCCGCCGACTACAAGACCCTCTACCGCGAGTACGGCATCACCGCCGACGCCGTGGTCGACGCCGCCCGTTCCCTCCTCTGATCCCGGTACACCCACCACTGAAAGCTGGTTCTTCCCGATGACCTCCACCGCAGTAGCCGACCTCGCCGCCGCCGGGACGTCCGTCTGGCTCGACGACCTCTCCCGGGACCGCATCACCACCGGAAACCTCTCCGATCTCATCACCGACCGCGGCGTCGTCGGGGTGACGACCAACCCTGCCATCTTCGCGACGGCGATGTCGAAGGGGACCGCCTATGACGCCCAGATCGCCGAGCTCAAGGCTGCCGGCGCAGACGTCAGCGAGGCTGTGTTCACCATGGCCGTCGACGATGTCCGTGACGCCTGTGACATTTTCACGGACACCTGGCGTGCCTCCGACGGCGTCGACGGGCGGGTGTCCATCGAAGTTGACCCGCGTCTCGCCGGCGATCCTGAGGAGACTGTCGCTCAGGCCAGGGCACTGTACGAACGTGTCGGCCGGGACAATGTCATGATCAAGATCCCCGCCACGGAGGTGTGCCTGCCCGCGATCACCGAGGTCCTCGGTGCGGGCATCAGCGTCAACGTCACCCTGATCTTCAGTGTCGCACGCTACCGCCGGGTCATCGAGGCCTTCCTGGCCGGTCTCGAGCTCGCGGAGGCCAACGGTCACGACCTGTCCACGATCCACTCCGTCGCGAGCTTCTTCGTCTCCCGCGTCGACACGGAGATCGACCGCAGGCTCGGTGAGATCGGCGGGGACGCCGCAGGTGCGCTCCTCGGCCGGGCCGGTGTGGCCAATGCACGGCTCGCCTACCGCGCGTTCGGAGAGCTTCTGCTCGACAGTCCCCGTTGGCGTGACCTCGCCGACCGGGGCGCACACATCCAACGTCCGCTGTGGGCGTCCACGTCGGTGAAGAACCCCGACTACCCGGACACCCTCTACGTCACGGAACTGGTCGGACCCCACACCGTGAACACGATGCCGGAGAACACGCTGGACGCCACCGTCGACCATGCGGTGATCACCGGTGACACCCTGACCGGCACCTCCGATTCCGCGGCGGGGACTTTCCGGGCGCTCGAAGAGGTCGGTGTCGACCTGGACGACGTCTTCGAGGTTCTTGAGCGTGAGGGCGTCGAGAAGTTCGTCAGTTCCTGGACTGACCTGCTCGGTGTGATCGGGGCCCGCCTGTGACGTCCAACCCTCTGCGCAACGCCGAGGACAGGCGTCTGCCCCGGATCGCCGGCCCGTGCGGTCTGGTGATTTTCGGCGTCACCGGTGATCTGGCCCGGAAGAAGCTCCTCCCTGCGGTCTACGACCTTGCCAACCGTGGTCTGCTCCCCGCAGGTTTCAGTCTCATCGGCTACGGCCGTCGGGACTGGACCAAGGAGGAGTTCGAGGCGGAGGTACTGTCCTCGGTCCGTGACCGGGCGCGTACCCCGTGGCGGGATTCGGTCTGGGACCAGCTCGCGGCCGGCATCCAGTTCGTCACCGGTGACTTCGTGACTGACTCGGCCTTCGACCGTCTCGCGGAGATGACCCGCAGGATGGACTCCGAACGCGGTACCGCCGGGAACTGGGCCTACTACCTGTCAGTGCCGCCCCAGTACTTCTCCGACGTGTGCAACCAGCTCGAGCGGGCAGGCCTGGCAGACAGTTCCGGCGGTTGGCGGAGGGTCGTCATCGAGAAGCCTTTCGGCCACGACGAGGAGTCCGCCCGCGAGCTCAACCGGACCGTCAACGCGGTGTTCCCCGAGTCTTCGGTGTTCCGCATCGACCACTACCTGGGCAAGGAGACCGTCCAGAACATTCTGGTGCTCCGGTTCGCCAACCAGATCTTCGAGCCGCTGTTCAACTCCAGGTACATCGACCATGTACAGATCACCATGGCCGAGGACATCGGACTCGGCGGCCGTGCCGGCTACTACGACGGCATCGGTGCCGCCCGTGACGTGATGCAGAACCACCTCCTCCAGCTCCTGGCCCTCGTGGCCATGGAGGAGCCGGTCACCTTCTCTCCTGCGGAACTGAAGGCCGAGAAACTCAAGGTCCTCAAGGCGACACGGGCCCTGGGACCGTTCACCCAGACCACTGCCCGCGGCCAGTACACCGCAGGCTGGCAGGGTTCGGAGTTCGTGCCCGGTCTTCGCGAGGAGGCCGGTTTCGACCCGGAGTCAGGTACGGAGACGTACGCGGCCGCGACGTTCGGGATCAACTCCCGACGCTGGGCCGGTGTGCCGTTCTACCTGCGGACCGGGAAGAGACTCGGACGCCGCGTGACAGAGATCGCCCTGGTGTTCAAGTCTGCCCCGCACCAGTCCTTCACCGAGGCACAGACACAGACCCAGGCGGACAATGTCCTGGTGATCAGGGTGCAGCCCGATGAGGGTGTGCTGCTGAGATTCGGGTCGAAGGTACCGGGTTCGGCGATGGACGTCCGTGACGTGAACATGGACTTCTCCTATTCCGAGGCTTTCACCGAGCAGTCCCCCGAGGCCTACGAGCGTCTCATACTCGACGCGATGCTCGATGAGGCGAGCCTCTTCCCCACCAACGAAGAGGTGGAAGAGTCCTGGCGCATCCTTGACCCGGTACTGGACTTCTGGGCGGGAGCCGGGAGACCGGAGGACTACCCTGCCGGCACCTGGGGCCCCGAGGGCGCCGACCGGATGCTGGAACGCTTCGACAGAGCTTGGAGGAGACCGTGACATCCGGTGACTTTCCCGTGGACAGGACCCGGCACATGACCGGACACGAGACAGAAAACATCTCCGGCACCGCCGGCACACCCGCTCCCCCACGCGACGCCGAGAAGACACCGCCGACGGCGGATCCCGTCGCGGCCCCCGCTGATGAAGTCCGCACTGACGGCGGCGTGAACCTGGGCAGGACCAGCACGCACCGCATCGAGAAGACACTCCGTGCCCTCAGGGAACAGCGTGGTGAGGTCGCCACCGGACGCGTACTGACCCTCATCGTCTCCGTGCGTTCCGAAGAGGATCTTCCCTCGGTCGTCCGCGGCGCCAATGAGGCGGCCCGTGAGCACCCTGCGCGGGTGATCGTCGTGGTGCACGACAGGACCACCGACGAAGTCTTCCTCGACGCGGAACTCTATGTGGGCGGGGACGCGGGAGCCGCCGAGGTCATCCTCATGCGTCTCCACGGTGAGCTGGCCGACCACGCGGACGCCGTGGTCACCCCCCTGCTTCTGCCGGACACCCCGGTGGTGGTCTGGTGGCCGTTCACCTCGCCCCGCAATCCTGCCGGGGACGCCCTCGGCACTCTCGCGACCCGGCGCATCACCGACTCTTTCTCGGACGCCGCGGCCGGGAAGGGGACGAAGGCCATCTTCCGTCGGCGTATCGGATACTCGCCGGGGGATTCCGACCTGGTGTGGAGCCGTGTCACTCCCTGGCGGGGACTCCTGTCAAGTGCCATGGACCAGCGCTCCGGCGAGACTGTCACCGCCGTGGAGATCACGGGGCCTGCGGAGGACCCGGCCGTCGACATCGCGGCCGGCTGGCTGGCTGACCGACTCCATGCCCCTGTGACACGCCTGTCGGGCAGTGCCCCTGCGGTTCCTCTTGACGCGGACGGGTTTCCCACCGCGCCGGTTGAACGGGTGGTCCTCCATTTCGACGCCGATGATCTGGTCATGGAGGTTGTCGACCACCGCACGGTCCGTATCCTCAACGGGGGAACGGAGAATCTGGTGACCCTGCACCGCAGGACCCTCGGCGAATGCCTTGCCGAGGAACTGCGGCACCTGGAACCTGACACCGCGTTCGGCGACGCCCTCCACGGACTGCCCCGGGTGACCGTCGCCGCCGACGGGCCCGGTCACGCCCCGTCTGTTCAGGAGAGTGCGCGGTGAGTGCGGAGGCTTCCCCTGTGCCTGCGGAATGCGTGGTGTGGCAGAACCGGGACGACCTGGTTTCCGGTGTGGCCCGCCGGATGGTCGAACTCATCGCCTCGGTACAGCAGGGTGGCGGTGTGGGGGGAGTCCACGGGCCGGACGGTTACGCCCGTGTCGTCCTCACCGGCGGCGGGGCGGGTATCGGCGTCCTGTCTGAACTGGCGGCGCTGGACCGTGCCGCACGGGCGGGGGCGGACTCCTTCCCCGTCGTTGCCGTGGACTGGAGCAGGGTCCACGTCTTCTTCGGTGATGAACGGTATGTGCCGGCCGACGACCCGGAGCGTAACGAGGGGCAGGCGGACGCCGCGTTGCTGTCACACGTCGGCATCCCCGCGGAGAATGTGCACCGGTACGCGGTGCCGGCCGGGGACGAGGACCCTGCCGGGCCCGGGCTCGACCGCGCCGCGCAGGAATACTCACAGTGCCTGGAGCGTTTCGCCCCGGAAGGATTCGACCTCCATCTGCTGGGCATGGGACCGGAGGGGCATGTGAACTCCCTGTTCCCCGGCACGGCGGAACTGACCTCGGAGCGGTCGGTGGTTCCGGTGAGGAACTGTCCCAAGCCCCCGCCCGAGCGGGTTTCGCTGACGCTGGCCGAGGTCCGTCGTGCCCGTCAGGTGTGGCTGCTGGTGTGCGGTTCCGCCAAAAAAGAGGCCGCGGGTCACGCGGTCTCCGGTGATGATCCTGCCGGGTGGCCGGCGGCCGGGGCGCGGGGGTCGGTGTCGACGGTCGTCCATGTCGACACGGACGCGGCGCCGGACACGGTACCGGGGCCGGCTAAGGTCCGTCAGACCCCGTAGTTGAGGGCGAGGTTCAGGCCGATGACGGCGAGGACCCAGATGACGGCGGTGGCGATCGTGAGCCGGTCGAGGTTCTTCTCCACGACGGTGGAGCCTGAGAGGCTGGACTGCATTCCCCCGCCGAAAAGGGTGGACAGGCCGCCTCCCTTACCCTTGTGGAGGAGCACGGACAGTCCCATGAGGAGACTGGTGAGCACCAGAACAATCTGGAGGGTGAGAATCACGGGGTCTTCTGCCTAACGTCGGTCGGGTCACGGTGGACGGCCACGACCCGGGGGCCGTGGACAACTCCACGTATTCTAGCACCAGGGACCGCGGGTGCAGTCCTCCCGCTGCCGGGGTGTCCGCCGCCGGGCTGTCCCCGGGACCTGCTGTCAGACGAGCCGGAGTCTACCCGGAGTTCCGCAGCCCGGTGGCGAGCCCGTTCATCGTCAACCGGATACCGTCGAGAACGTCCTCCGACCTGTCCCCTGCCCGGTACCGGCGCAACAGTTCGACCTGCAGGAGGTTCAACGGGATGAGGTAAGGGAACCGGTTGCGCATCGACACCGCCAGCCCGGGGTTGTCGTCGAGGAGGCTTTCGGTACCCGTGACTCTGACGTACATGTCCAGGGTCAGCCGGAATTCGTCGACGATCGCGGTGTAGATCCGTCGGGCACTGTCCGGGTCGGCGACCAGCCCGGCGTAGAGCCGGGCCACAGACAGGTCCGCTTTGGCCATCACCTGGGCCATGTTGGACATCACGGAGCGGAAGAACGGCCAGTCCCGGTGGAGTTCACGCAGGTAGCTGAGACGTTCGGCGTCACCCTCCGTCCAGTCCCTCAGTGCCGATCCCACCCCGTACCACCCCGGGAGCATGACCCTCGACTGTGACCATGACAGGACCCAGGGGATGGCACGCAGATCGGCGATGCTGCTGGTCTGCTTCCGCGAGCTGGGACGGGAACCGATGTTGAGGTTCCCGATCTCTGCCAACGGTGTCGACGAGGTGAAGTAGGAGATGAATCCCGGGTCGTCGTGCATGAGTGCCGAATAGGTCTCCCGGGAGCTCGCGGCCAGCGCCCGCATCGTCGCGTAGGCGCGGTCGGGGTCGCGGATCCGGTCGACCGGCAGCAGGCTCGCCTCCAGGGTCGCCGAGACCAGGGCCTCCAGGTTCCTCCGTGCCACCGAGGGGACCCCGTACTTCGCGGAGATGATCTCCCCCTGCTCGGTGATCCTCACACTGCCCTGGACTGCACCTTCCGGCTGGGCGAGGATAGCCTCGTGGCTGGGCCCGCCGCCACGACCTACAGTTCCGCCTCTCCCGTGGAAGAGGCGCAGGCCCAGTCCGGCCTCCCGTGAGGCTGCGACGAGGGCGAGCTCGGCGTCATAGAGTGCCCAGTTCGCGGCGAGGTATCCGCCGTCCTTGTTGGAGTCGGAGTAGCCGAGCATGACCTCCTGAACTCCGTCGCGGTGGGTGACGACGTAGTCACGGTAGAAGTCCAGCTGCCACAGGGCGGTCATCACGGACGCCCCGGCGTCAAGGTCGTCGATGGTCTCGAACAGGGGGATCACGTCGACTGCCCCGCTGAGGACGCCGTCGTCGACCCTGACCAGCCCGACCTCCTTGAGCAGGAGGAACGGTTCGAGGATGTCCGAGACGGAGGACGCCATGGAGATGATGCAGTGCGGGACCACCTCGGGGCCGAACTTGGTGGCGGCGGAGGCCGCGGCCCGGAATATCCCCAGTTCCCTCGCGGTGACCTCGCTCCACTGTGCCGAGGGGTCGGACAGCGGGCGCGGGGTGTGCAGTTCCTTGGTCAGCAGTGTGACCTTGTCCTGTTCACCCAGTGCCGCGTAGTTGTCGGTCACTCCTGCCCGTGCCAGCATCTCGGTGAGGACCGCTTCGAAGCTCTCGGAGTTCTGGCGGAGGTCCAGTGCGCTGAGCCGGAAACCGAAGGTGCGCAGTCCGCTGATCACTGTCGCGAGTCTGTGGTCGGCGATGATTCCGTCGTTCGAGGCGCGGAGGGAGCGGTCGACAACTCCAAGGTCGGTGAGGGCGTCCGCGACTGCCGCATAGGGGCGGTGACCGTCGGCCAGTCGTGGCGGTACGGCGTCCTCCCCCAGTGCTGTCGTGGCCGTGGCTGCGAGCCTGCCGCGGATGCCGTGCACCGCCCTGCGGTAGGGTTCGTCGGCCCGGGAGGGGACGTCGTCGTTGCCACGGTCGGCGAGTTCCGTGAGCTCGGGGAGGACGTCGGTGAGCCGGGTGGACAGGCTCAGTTCATGCTCCAGTTTCCCGAGTTCGTCGAGGTACCAGGTGAACACTGTCTGGGCGGCCCTGTCCGTGGCGTACCGGACGGTGTCTCCGGTGACGTAGGGGTTGCCGTCGTGGTCGCCCCCGATCCAGGATCCGGGCCGCAGTACCGGGGTGTCCGGCACCCCGGGACCGTAGATTTCCCGGAGTGTCCCGCTGATCTTCAGGTTGAGCAGCGGTATCTCCCGGAGGAGGCTGATGGTGTAGTAGCGCAGTCCGACGTTGATCTCGTCTTCGATCCGGGGACGGGCCGAGCGGATCAGGGCGGTCTGCCAGAGGATGGTGACGCGGCGGCGGATGTCACGGTCGATGTCGGTGAGGATCACGTCACTGCTGGCGGTGCGTCCGGCTGCGATGATCCTGCCCCGCTCCCGCATGAGGCGGGTGATGTCGGCCTGCACGTCGAAGACGGTGCGGCGGCGGGTCTCGGTGGGGTGGGCGGTGAGGACGGGAGCGACGTAGGCGTGCTCCATGACCTCGGTGACCCGGTCTGCGGTGACCCCGCTGTCGGACAGGGTGCGCCAGGTCGCGGCCAGCGTTGCTGCGGGGGGTGGGTCACCACGTTCGGCGAGGTGGTCGCGGACCCGCTCCTCGTGGAGGTCCTCTGCGAGGTTGGCGAGCAGCGCGAAATGGCTGAATGCCCTGATGACCGGCAGTGCGCGGTCTGCGGGGAGGTCGCGGAGCCTGTCCGCCAGGTCGCTGACGGGGGTGCTGCCCTGACGGATGGAGAAGGACGCCCTGCGCGCCGACTCCACCAGGTCGAAGACCGCCTCCCCCTCCTGTTCCCGGATGACGTCACCGAGGATCGCCCCGAGGTAGCGGATGTCCTGCCGTACACCGGGGACGATCTCCGGGGTGTCCACGTCCGGGGGGACGACCGGGACGGCTGTGCCGGGGACGGTCTGCCGGGCCGGGGTGTCCCGTCCGGCGTTGTGACCGTCACTGTTCCCGGCGTTGTCGTCAGTTGCGGACGGTGTCGTGGAGTCCATGACAGCCATTGTGCCGTCTGACGGCCGGCCCCGCAGAACGGACGGGACCCGGGTCAGGTGGCCGGTGGCAGGACCGTGGCTGTCAGGCCCCGCGGTGGGTCACCGCTGTCAGGCCCCGCGGTGGGTCACCGCTGTCAGGCCCCGCGGTGGGTCACCGCTGTCAGGCTTTGGCCGCTGCGGCGCACAGGCGCGCGAACTCCTCACCGTCGAGGCTCGCGCCGCCGACGAGGGCTCCGTCGACGTCCGGCTGGCTGATGATCTCGGCGACGGTCCCGGTTTTCACGGAACCCCCGTAGAGGATCCGCACCGTCGATGCGACCGACTCCCCACCCAGTTCGGCGAGGACCCCACGCACGGCGTGGCAGACCTCCTGGGCGTCCCCTGAGGAAGCCACTCTGCCCGTACCGATGGCCCACACCGGCTCATAGGCGATCACGAGGTCGCCCAGACGGGACTCCGGCACCCCGGCGAGGGAGGCCCTGGTCTGCTCCGAGACGAAGGCGACATGCTCGCCCGCCTCCCTGGTCTCGAGGGACTCTCCGACGCAGACGACCGGTGACAGCCCGGCACCCAGGGCTGCGACAGCCTTGGCTGCGACGGTGGCGTCATCTTCGGAGTGGTATCTCCGACGTTCGGAATGGCCGACGATGACCCAGCTGCAGCCCAGTTTCGCCAGCATCGACGCGGACACCTCTCCGGTGTAGGCGCCGGACCCGTGGGCGGAGACGTCCTGGGCACCATAGGTCAGCGGAATCCTGTCCCCGTCGACGAGAGTCTGCACACTGCGGATGTCGGTGAAAGGAGGCATGACTGCGACGTCGACATGGTCGTAGTAGTCGCGGGGCAGGGCGAAGTCCAGCTTCTGGACCAGCTGGAGAGCCTCCAGGTGGTTGAGGTTCATCTTCCAGTTGCCGGCGATGAACGGGGTGCGCTTACCGGTGGTGGTCATGAGCGCTGCTCCTGGTTCTCGAGGACGGCGATACCGGGCAGTTCCTTACCTTCGAGGAACTCCAACGAGGCCCCGCCGCCGGTGGAGATGTGACTGAAACCGTCTTCGTCGAGGCCGAGTGTGCGCACTGCTGCGGCGGAGTCACCTCCACCGACGACGGAGAACGCCCCGTCGGAGGTGGCCCCGATGATGGCGCGGGCGACCCCGCGGGTTCCCTCGGCGAAAGCCGGGAACTCGAAGACACCCATCGGGCCGTTCCAGAACACGGTCCGCGCCCCGTCCAGGATCTCGCCGAAGGCTCTGACGGAGGCAGGTCCGATGTCGAGTCCGGACTGGTCGTCCGGGATAGCGTCCACGGCGACGGTGGTGGCGGGGGCGTCGGCGGAGAACTCCGGCGCCACGACGACGTCCGAGGGCAGGACGATGACGGAACCGAAACGTTCCAGAAGGTCCCGACAGGTGTCGACCATGTCCTCCTGCAGCAGGGAAGTGCCCACGCTGTACCCGCGGGCGGCGAGGAAGGTGAAGCACATTCCTCCGCCGATGACCAGATGGTCGACCTTCGGGGCGAGAGCCTCGATGACGGCCAGCTTGTCGGAGACCTTTGAACCGCCGAGGACGACCACGTAAGGCCGGTCCGGGGATCCGCTGACCCGGCGCAGGACCGAGAGTTCGGACTCCACGAGCCCGCCGGCGTAGTGCGGCAGCAGGGTGGCGACATCGTAGACGGACGCCTGCCTGCGGTGCACGACCCCGAAACCGTCGGAGACGAAGGCACCGTCGTCGGCGGTGAGGGCGGCCAGTTCTCTGGCGAAGGACAGTCGCTCGGCGTCGTCCCGGGACGTCTCGCGAGGATCGAAACGGACGTTCTCCAGCAGCAGGATGTCGCCGTCGTCGAGGCCGTTGGCCCGCTCGTGGGCGTCCTCACCGGTCACATCGGACGCCAGCGGAACCCAACGGTCCAGCCTCTCCGACAGGGCTTCGGCGACGGGGGCGAGGGAGAACGCCGGGTCGACCCTGCCTCCCGGCCTGCCCAGGTGGGCTGCGACGATGACGCGTGCACCGGCGTCGGACAGGCGGCGCAGCGTGGGCACCGAGGCGTCGACCCGGCCCGGGTCGGTGATCTCCCCGTCCTTCAACGGGACATTCAGGTCGGCGCGGACGAGGACGTGGCGCCCCTCGACCCCGTCGGCGATCAGGTCGTCGATGGTTTTCACGGTCATGTAGTGGTCTCCTGGATCTGTGCGGACTGACGGGAAAAGTGTAGCCGCCGGGGGTGGCAGGTTATCGGAGGGCAGGACGGACAACCCCACCCGTCACCGTTCACCGGTGCGGCGGTGGGGTCGGTGGTGAAGTCGCTGTCAGGACACGGGGGTGGTGCAACTCCGGGAGGGACGTCAGAGACGTTCCCCGACGTACGCGGTGAGGTCCACGAGACGGTTGGAGTAGCCCCACTCGTTGTCGTACCAGGACACGACCTTGACCTGGTTGTCGATGACCTTCGTCAGTGCGGAGTCGAAGATAGAGGAGTGCGGGTCTCCGACGATGTCGGTGGAGACCAGGGGCTCGTCGTAGGAATAGGACAGAATCCCCTTCAGCTCCCCCTCGGCCGCTTCCCTCAGGGCGGCGTTGACCGCGTCCACGCTCACCGGCTTCTCTGCGTCGAAGGTGAGGTCGGTGACGGACCCCGTGGGGACGGGGACGCGCAGGGCGTAACCGTCGAGCCTGCCCTTGAGCTGCGGAAGTACCAGGGAGACGGCCTCGGCGGCGCCGGTGGAGGTCGGGACGACGTTGAGTGCTGCGGCGCGGGCACGGCGCAGGTCCTTGTGCGGGGCGTCGTGGAGGCGCTGGTCACCGGTGTAGGCGTGGACGGTGGTCATCAGACCGCGGACGATGCCGAAGTTCTCGTCGAGGACCTTGGCCAGCGGCGCCAGGCAGTTGGTGGTGCAGGAGGCGTTGGAGATGATGTCCTGGGTGGCGGGGTCGTAATCGGTGTGGTTCACCCCGACGACGAAAGTGCCGTCCTCGTTCTTCGCGGGCGCGGAGATGATGACCTTTTTCGCGCCGGCGTCCAGGTGCGCCCGGGCGGCGTTCGCGTCAGTGAAGAAGCCGGTGGACTCGACGACGATGTCCACCCCCAGGTCACCCCAGCTGAGGTTCTTCGGGTCGCGCTCGGCACTGACGATGATGCGGTGGCCGTCGACGGTGATCGACTCGTCGTCATAGGTGACCTCTTTCCCGAGGCGTCCCATGATCGAGTCGTACTTCAGCAGGTTGGCGAGCGTCCTGTTGTCGGTGAGGTCGTTGAAGGCGACGATCTCGAGATCGGCGTCACTGTCCTGGAGGGCACGGAAGAAGCTGCGGCCGATGCGACCGAAGCCGTTGATGCCTACTCGTACTGTCACGGTGGTCTCCTGGGTAAGGGGGAACGGTTCCGGTTCCGACACTACCCACGTGAACCCGGGTGTGCAGGAAGTGTGCGGAACCGTTCACCGTCTGTTCCGGGCAGAGCTGCCTGACCTGCCCACCACCGGTGCACGGGGCAACCGGTCAGCCAGTCGTCGAGTAACTCAGGGGACCGTGTCAGCCCCACCGTGGTCGACGGCGGCGGTGGTGTCCGGGACGCCGAGTTCGCGGGCACGACGGTCCGCCATGGTCAGCAGGCGCCGGATCCTCCCGGCCACGGCGTCCTTCGTCATCGGCGGTACCGCCAGGTGACCCAGCTCTTCCAGGGAAGCCTCCCGGTGCGTGACCCGCAGCACGCCAGCCTGGTGGAGATGCTCGGGGACATCGTCACCGAGAAGCTCCAGCGCCCTGCCCACCCGGGCGGCGGCCGTGGCGGCGGCCCTGGCTGAACGTCGGAGGTTCGCGTCGTCGAAGTTGGCCAGTCGTGTCGAACCTGACCGGCTCTCCCGGTGACGGCACTGTTCCTCCCACCTCCTGCGTCCACGGACCGCACCCATCTGTCCGAGGAGCTCCGCGGTGCCCTCACTGTCACGGACGACCACCCGGTTGACCCCACGAACCTCACGGGTACGGGCGGTCACACCGATCCGGCGGGCCGCGCCGACGAGCGCCAGCGCCGACTCGTTGCTCGGGGTCGCCACGCTCAGCGCCGCGGGACGCCCCGGGTCCCCGACCGAACCGTGGGCGAGGAATGCACCCCTCCACGCCGCGGCGCACTGTGCGGCACTGCCGCCGATGATGAACGGCGGCAGTCCCCGTACCGGGTGACCGCCACGGTCGATCAGACCGGTGCGTCGGGCCAGTTCGGTGCCGCCCCGCGACCACCGCAGGTGGTACCAGGATGAGTCGGGGACAGTGGGGCGTGCGGGGGCGGCTCCCGTGCGGGAGTCCCGCCCGGCGGGCGGCAGGCAACCGTCGTCCACGGGAAGTGAGAACAGTTCCTCCACGGCGTCGACGAGCCGGCGGGACGTACCCGCCCCCTCGACCTCAGCTTCGACGACGATCTCCCCGTCGACGAGGTGCATCGACCCGGTGTAGCGCAGTAACGCACTGACTTCGGCGGTGAGTACGTCCGGACTGGTCACCGTGACACCGAGAAGCTCCTGACGGACGTCAGCGGTCAAGGTCCACGGTGGCACCCGCTTCTCCCTTCACTGTCAAAGTTCCGCTCCCTGTGCCTGCTTCCGTTCCGCCTCCGGACGCGCGCCGGCCACCGGTGCAGTCGAACTCCCTGAGAACGTCGGCGAGCTTTGACGGGGAATGCCGGTCGGTGAAACGGCCACGGCCGTCATCCTCCCGGACGTCCCGGTAGATCACGGTCGCACCGAGTCGTGCGGCCGCCCGCTCCAGGTGGCGACGTTCCCGGGCCGACTGCACGGAACTCCTGTCGACGACGACGACGTCGATCCGCAGTTCCGGGCAGTGCTGCAGAAGCATATGGATGTGGCGCTCCATCGAGAATCCGTTGGTCTCGCTGGACTCGGCGACCAGGTTCATGATCACGACCCGGACAGCGTCGGTGCGCAGCAGTGCATCGACGATACCCGGGATGAGCAGGTGCGGGATGACCGAGGAGAACCATGATCCGGGGCCCAGGGTGACGAGGTCGGCGTCCAGGATGGCCTGCACCGCCTCGGGGGTCGCCGGGGCGTCCTGAGGGATGAGACGGACACGCCGCACCTGGCCGAGGGTGGACGCCACCGCCACCTGGCCACGGACGGCCGTGACCTCACGGGGATCGTCACCGAGCCCCTGGACCTCTGCCTCGAGGTCCAGCGGTTCCAGGGACATGGGCAGCACCCGGCCACGGACGCCGAGCAGATCGGACAGCTCGTCGAGGGCGGCGACACTGTCCCCCATCACCTCGGTGAGTCCGCCGAGGATGAGGTTTCCCACCGCGTGACCGGCGAGTGCCCCGTGCCCGCCGAAGCGGTGCTGCAGGGTACGTTCCCACATTCTGCCGCGGGGCGTGTCCCGCACCAGGGCGGCCAGGGCCATCCTCAGGTCACCGGGTGGCAGGGAGCCCAGTTCGCGGCGCATCCGTCCGGACGAACCGCCGTCGTCGGCGACGGTCACCACGGCTGTGACATTCTCCGCCGCACCCCGGGCCGCCCTGAGCGTGGCGAACAGCCCGTGGCCCCCGCCGAGACAGACGACACGGTTGACTGTGCGTTCACCGGCGGACGCCGCGATGTCCTCCGAGGGCAGTCCGGGATCGGTGGTGTCAGGAATTCCTGTGACGGTCACTTCCGGTCACCTCCGGCCTCCGGGAACCTGTCCTCGTATTTCACGAGATCGCGGTGCACTGTCCTGACCTCGAGATCCTCGTCACCTGACAGCCGTGCGGCGAGTGCCTCCGCGACGGCCGGACTGCGGTGCTGGCCGCCGGTGCACCCGACTCCCACGGTGATGAACCTCTTGCCTTCCCGCCGGTAGCCGGGCAGGGCGGTCTCCACCACGCGCTGGACCGCGTCAAGGTAGTCCCTGGCCTCCGGCCGGTCCAGTACGTAGTCGGCTACTGCGGCCTCCAGTCCGCTGTGCTCCCTGAGCTCCGGCTCCCAGTAGGGGTTCGGCAGGAACCGTGCGTCGAACATCAGGTCCAGGTCCCGGGGGGCACCGTTCTTGAAGCCGAACGACTGCACGGTCACGTGCTCGCGGCGGTCGGACAGAGCGGTGAAATAGTCCTCCAGTTGCCGGCGCAGGTCATGGACACTGGTGCCGGTGGTGTCGATCACGATGTCCGCGCGTTGCCTGATGCCCTCGAGCATCTCCCGTTCGCGGTTGATGCCTGCCTGGAGAGTCTCCCCGTCCTGCAGCGGGTGGGTACGGCGCAGCTGGCCGTAGCGGCGTACGAGCGTGGCGTCATCGGCGTCGAGGTAGAGGACGACCGGACGTCGGCCGGAATCGTGCAGGCCGGCGAGCACCTCGGTGAGCGACCCCACGAAATCCCGGGAACGGACGTCAGTGACGATCGCAAGCCTCTCGACCGGGGAATGCGACTCGAAACTCAGTTCCACCATCCTCATGATGAGCTCGGGCGGGAGATTGTCGGCGACGTACCAGCCCATCTCCTCCAGCACGGTGGCGGCCTCCTTACGACCGGCACCGGACATTCCGGTGATGAGGACCAGTGACGCCTCCTGCCGGGGAGCGGGCGAGGATACGTGGCGGTTGTCCATGGGGACCAGTCTAACCGGCCCACGCCCGTCAGTCCGACGGACCCGACTCACCTGCCTCACCTGACTGCGGTGGCGGACCTGACTGTGGCGACCGGCGGGTTTGCGCGGCCTGCCCGTCCAGCGCACTGATGACGGCCGCCGCGAGCCGGGGACCGAAGCCGGGCAGTGCCGCGACAGCCTCCTCCCCCGCCTCCCTCACCCTCGCCACCGAACCGAAGGCCTTCACCAGCTGGGCACGGCGCTTCGGCCCCAGGCCGGGGACGTCGTCGAGAACCGACCGGGTCATCCGGCGTCCACGGCTGGCACGGTGGAACGTGATCGCGAACCGGTGGGCCTCGTCACGGATCTGCTGCACCAGGTACAGTGCCGGAGAATTGCGCGCGACAATGACCGGATAGTCCTGCCCCGGCACCCACAGCTCTTCCAGCCGCTTGGCTATACCCACGAGAGTGACGTCGGTGACCCCCAGTTCGTCGAGCACGGCCTGCGCCGCCTCCACCTGGGGACGCCCACCGTCGACGATGAACAGCTGTGGAGGATAGGCGAAACGGGCGGTGCCGGCCTCCGCCTCCCGGACGGTGACCTCGCCCTCGAGACGCTCTCCCCCGTCGTCACCCTCGGGGACAGCGGTCCGGTCCTCCCGGTACCTGCGGAACCTGCGGCGGACCACTTCCGCGATCGAGGCCACGTCATCGGAGTGCCCCCCGCCGGCCGCCTCCCGGATACGGTACCGACGGTAGTCGGCTTTCCTGGGCAGACCGTCCTCGAAGACCACCAGACTGGCGACGACATCGGTGCCCTGGATGTGGGAGATGTCGGTACATTCGATCCGCAGGGGCGACTCGTCCATCCACAACGCCTCACGCAGGTCCTCCAGTGCGGCGGAGCGCGCGGTGATGTCTCCGACGCGGGCCAGCTTGTGCTGGCGCAGTGCCTGGCGGGCGTTCTCCGCGGCCGTGTCCATCAGGGCTTTCTTGTCACCCCGTTGCGGGGTGCGCAGAGTCACCTTCGCCCCCCGCAGTCCTGTCAGCCAGTCGGTCATCTCCGCGGCGTCCTCCGGCTGTGCGGGCAGGAGAATCTCCCGGGGTACCGGCTCGAGTGTCACCTCACGGCTCGCCGCGGCCCTGGAGTTACCGCCCACCGCGGATTCCGTCGCATCCGACAGTTCAGCCGACTGTCCGTAGAACTGGGTGAGGAAGTCTGCCAGCAGGCCCGGCAGGTCACCACCGTCGGCACCGTCGCCGGTCTCCACCACCCAGCCGCGCTGACCACGGATCCGTCCGCCACGGACGTGGAAGATCTGCACGGCGGTCTCCAGGTCGTCGCCGGCCGTCGCGATCACGTCGGCGTCGGTCGCGTCGGAGAAGACCACGGCCTGCTTCTCCATCGCGGAGTCCATCGCGGCGAGCTGGTCACGCAGGGACGCCGCGCGTTCGAAGTCGAGGTCGCCGGCGGCCTCCTCCATCTCATGACGGACCTCACGCATCACCCGCTCGGTGTTCCCCCCGGCGAGGAAAGAGCAGAACCCGTCGACGAGCTCCATGTGCTCCGACGGCGACACCCGGCCCACACAGGGTGCCGAGCACCGGTCGATGTACCCCAGCAGACAGGGTCTTCCCAGCTGCTCATGCCTGCGGAACACGCCGTTGGTGCAGGTACGTACCGGGAACACCCGTGTCAGTGACTCCAGGGTCTCCCGGATCGCCCACGCCTTCGGGTACGGACCGAAGTAGCGGACACCCTTACGCCGCGGACCCCGGTAGAGGAAGGCCCTGGGGTACTTCTCCTTCACGCTCACCGCGAGTACCGGGTAGGTCTTGTCGTCCCGGTACATGACGTTGAACCGGGGGGCGAACTTCTTGATCCACGTGTACTCGAGGTTCAGGGCCTCCAGCTCACTGGAGACCACGGTCCACTGGACGTGGTCGGCGCTGAAGACCATCGTCCGGATCCGGGGACTGAGGTGGGCGGGATCCTGGAAGTAGTTCGACAGGCGGTTGCGCAGGTTCTTCGCCTTGCCGACGTAGAGGACGCGGTCGTCGGCGTCCCGGAAAGTGTAGACGCCCGGGTCGGTGGGTACCGTACCCGGTGCCGGCCGGTAGGTGGAGGGATCTGCCATCTGAGGTCCCCGCCTACTCTTCGGGCATGTATCGGTCCTCGAGGCGACGGAACTCCTCGACCTTCTGCGCGACGGTTGCCTTGTCGCCGATCTGGAAGGCCATCATCGGGACAAACTCGAAGTCCGGGAGCTCCAGGCGGGCCCAGCGGGCGTTGCGGGGGAAGGACAGACCGTAGACCATCTTCCACGGGTAGAACCGCGCACCGGTGATGTTGCGGACCTCCACGCCACGGGCGTTGACCCTGACCCGTGGGCGCGTCAGGGTCAGGACCGCCGCAGAGAAGAGGACGCCCAGACCGACGAAAGCCCACTGGTCGACGACGGTCACGGTCGCCCCGGTGTCTCCCACGGCAGACACGACCCCCATGAAGATGTGCACCATCATGATCACCACCACGGCGATCCAGGCCACCCGCCTGAGGAACGGGGAGGTGACGGTCAGCAGCCAGTCTTCACTCCGGCCCCCGGCCTTCTGACGGGAACCGTTGCCGGTCGGTGCGGATGTATCAGCGGTGGAATCAGCCGTGCTCACGTCGGCCCACGTTACCCCGGGGCGCCGTCGCCGGCCTAACCCGGACCTGCCTACCCCCGGGTTCCGATGTCGTCGAGGACGAGCAGTGTGTGGAGGGCGGCACGGGCGGCGTCGGCACCCTTGTCCTCCACCGCACCGGGCACACCGGAACGTTCCACGGCCTGTTCCAGCGTCTCCACGGTGAGAACTCCGTTGCCCACCGGTCTGCCCGAGTCCAGGGCGGCACGGGTCAGTCCGTCGGTCACCGAACGGCAGACATAGTCGAAGTGGGCGGTGTCCCCACGGATCACGCACCCGTTGGCGACGACCGCGTCATGGGTCTGCAGGGCAGCCTTGACGACGACGGGAAGTTCCATGCATCCGACGACACGCCAGTCGTCGACGAGGACGCCGAGCTCCCTCAGTGTGGAGACGGCGTGGGCGTGGAGCCGGTCGGTGATGTCGGCGTTCCAGGACGCCGACACGACGGCGATCCGGTACCCGTCTCCACAGCCGGGCTTCAGGGTGATGTCGGCGATGCCGTCGGCGGACATGGGAGCTCCTCGTAGAAGGGTCGGTGGACGGGAATGGTCGTCCGGAATGGTCGTCGGAAGCGGTCTCAGTCGGTGCGGGCGGGACGTGCGGCACCGGGCTGTGCCCCGGCACCCGGCGTGCCGGGGTGCGGGGCAGGTTCCGGGAACCTGTCGGTCAGGGAGTCGAGCTGGTGCCCCATCCTGTCACGCTTGGTCCGGAGGTAGAACTCGTTCTCAGGATTGGGCGGAAGATCGATCGGCACCCGACGGGAGACGGACACGCCGTGCCGTTCGAGGTCGAGACGTTTCGCCGGATTGTTGGACAGCAGTGCCACCGACCTGACCCCCAGGTCACGGAGGATCTGGGCTGCCGCGCTGTATTCGCGCGAGTCGACCGGCAGGCCCTGGGCGGTGTTGGCGTCCACGGTGTCGAGTCCCCGGTCCTGAAGGTTGTAGGCGGTGAGCTTCGGCAGCAGTCCGATCCCCCGGCCCTCCTGACCGCGCAGGTACACGAGCACTCCCCTGCCGGATTCGGCGATGCGGTCCATCGCCACGTGAAGCTGTTCGCCGCAGTCGCAGCGCAGGGAACCGAAGACGTCACCGGTGAGGCATTCCGAATGAACCCGGACCAGCACGTCTTCACCGTCGTGGGAGGACGGGTCACCGGCGACGAGGGCGACGTGTTCGACACCGTCGATGACGCCGCGGTAGGCCACCGCACGGAACTCTCCGTGACTGGTGGGCAGCCGAGTCTCGACCTGACGGGTCACCACCGGAGTGTTCACCCTGCGCCATTCGGCGAGCTGCTCAATGGAGATCAGGGAGAGCCCGTGTTCGTCGCAGAAGCGGCGCAGTTCCGGAAGTCTCGCCATGCCGGTCGGGTCTTCGGTGGAGACGACCTCGCAGAGCACTCCGACAGGACGAAGTCCCGCGGCCCTCGCCAGGTCCACTGACGCCTCCGTGTGACCGACCCTCTCGAGGACACCGCCGGCCCGGGCCCGCAACGGCACCACGTGGCCGGGCCGGTGGAAGGTCGCCCTGTCTGAGGCGGGGTCGGCGAGCCTGCGGATGGTGGTGGCACGGTCGGTGGCGCTGATTCCGGTGGTCACGCCTTCTGCGGCGTCGACGGTGACGGTGTAGGCGGTGCCGCGCACGTCCTCGTTACGCGCGACCATGGGAGGCAGTCCCAGCCGGTCGGCGTCCTCGTCGGTGAGGGTGGCGCAGATGTACCCCGAGGAGTGCTGCACGGTGAAGGCGACGAGTTCGGGGGTCGCCTTCTCCGCGGCGAAGATGATGTCCCCTTCGTTCTCGCGGTTCTCGTCGTCGACGACGACGACCGCCTTGCCTGCCGCGATGTCGGCGATCGCGTCCTCGACGGGGTCGAGCAGGGAGGTTCGGGCCGTGGACTCACTCACCGTGACGAACCTCCGTACCTGCGGTGCCGGCATTATCTGTGCCTGTGCCGGTCGTGGAGGGGGACGCCCCGACGAGCCGCTCGAGATATTTCGCGAGCACGTCGCACTCGATGTTGACCCGGTCACCGACCTGCAGGTCACCCAGGACAGTACCGGCGAGGGTGGCCGGGATCAGTGACACCTCGAACCACGGTTCGGTCACCGGTCCGATCTCGGCCACGGTGAGTGACGTCCCGTTCACCGCGACGCTTCCCTTCTTGGCGATGTACCTGCCCAGTGACGGGTCCTCGAGCCTGAAGCGGAGGATCTCCCACTCACTGCCGGGGGTACGGGACTCGAGCACGGCGGTCCCGTCGACGTGGCCCTGCACGATGTGTCCGCCGAGACGCCCTCCGGCAGGGACCGCCCGTTCCAGGTTGACCCGGTCGCCGACGGTGAGGTCGCCGACGGTGGTGTAGTCGAGGGTGACCTGCATGCAGTCCGCCCAGAATCCGGGGTTGTCACCGGAGGCGTCAAAATCGGTGACGGTCAGGCAGACCCCGTTGACCGCGACGGATGCACCGTGGACGGCGTCCCCGACGACGGTTCTGCAGGCTATCCGGAGACGTCGGGCGTCAGCTGTGGGCTCCACGGCTGCGACGGTGCCCGTCTCCTCGACGATTCCAGTGAACATGGCAGTCAGTGTAGGGCACGTCGGCTTCCCGCCTGTCGTCCGGGTTCATCTGGTGGAGGCGACGGCGACTGTCCGGTGCCCCGGTCCGGGACGACTGCCGGTCAGGGATGTGTGCCGGCGACGGTGAGGATGTCCCCGCCGAGGATCTCCACGGACCGCAGGATGAGCCTCCGGGTTCCCGCCACGGTGGTGGCTGTGGCCGGGTCGGGTGCGACGACCGGCACGCCCGCCCCCAGCAGCGCCGGCGCCGTGTACGCGTCGACTTCGTCGACCATGCCTGCGGCGATGAAGGACGCCGCGAGGTGCGGACCTCCCTCGACCAGGACATCGACCAGGCCCCTGGCCGCCAGGTCCGTCAGGACGGCCTCCGGGTCGTGCCCGTCGTACCGCAGGGCAGGCAGGACCGCGGCGTCCTGCGGAAGCGACGTCCGTCCGAGCACCACCCGGGTCGGCTGCCGGTCACGCAGGCTGCCGTCGGGCAGCCGTGCCGTGAGGCGGGGATTGTCGGTGAGCACCGTCCCTGTCCCTACGATCACGGCGTCACGGCGGGCCCGGTCGAGGTGGACGCGGGCCCGTGCGCTGTCCCCGGTGATCCACTGCGAGGTTCCGTCGGTGGCTGCGGCGAAACCGTCGAGCGTCCCGGCGAACTTCAGTGTGAGGTGGGCACGGCCGTGCCTGCGTGAGACCAGCCAGGGTTCCACACTGAACCGGGGGACCCCGGACAGGTCCGTTGCGGAGGTGACCAGCGGTCCGGTGACCTCGACCCCGTGGTCACGCAGATAGTCGGCCCCGCCTCCCTCCACGTCCCCGGGGTCGGCGAAGGCGTAGACGACCCGTGCGACCCCGGCGTCGAGCAGTGCACGGGTGCAGGGGCCGGTCCGACCGGTGTGGTTGCAGGGTTCCAGGGTGACCACGGCCGTGCCGCCCCGGGCTGCCGGTCCCGCTGCAGTGAGGGCGTTGACCTCGGCGTGGGGACCGCCGACGGGACTGGTCGCACCGGTCGCGACGAGGGTACCGGCGGAATCGAGGATCGCCGCCCCCACCGGTGGGTTGGGCGAGGTTGTGCCGCGCACCTCCTGCCCGGCGGCATCAGCGGCGGCCAGGGCCCGGGCGATCCCGGGGTCGCCAGTGAGCCGGAGGTAGGGGTCGGGGCGTCCGGAACAGGCCTGTCCGACCGGTCCGTGTCCTGCAGGGCCGGTCACTGCAGGGCCGGTCACTGCCGGGCTTCCGCGGCGGAGGCCCGGATGGCGTCCACTGCAGCCTGGGGGTCGTCCGAGCCGAAGACACTGGACCCTGCGACGAGCACGTCCACCCCGGCAGCCCCGGCGGCCGCCGCGGTCTCCACGCTGATACCGCCGTCGATCTCGACCAGGGTTGACAGGGACCCGGCGTCTATCCGCGACCGCAGTGCCCGGACCTTGCCGAGAACCTCCGGCATGAACGCCTGGCCACCGAAACCGGGTTCGACACTCATCACCAGGACGACGTCGAAGGACGCCAGACTGTCGAGGAGCGGCTCCACCGGTGTCCCCGGCTTCACCGACACCCCGGCGCGGGTCCCGGCCCGGTGCAGTTGGTCGGCGAGGGCGGTGGCGGCCGCCACGTCCTCCACCGCCTCGAGGTGGAAGGTGACGCTGTCGAAGGCGGCGTAGAGCGGGGCCCACCGTTGCGGGTTCTCGATCATGAGGTGCACGTCGGTGAACAGGTCCGTGTGCGTGCGCACGGCCTCGGCGACGGGGAGACCGAAACTGAGGTTGGGGACGAAGTGGTTGTCCATGATGTCGATGTGGAGCCAGTCCGCCCCCGGGACCTGTGCGACACTTCCGGCGAGATCGGAGAAGTCGGCGGCGAGGATGGAGGGCGCGACCAGCGTCTGTCGGTTCATGCAGGTGATCTTAGTACGACGCCGGACACGCCCCGGCCGCCGGTCGGCGGCGGCCCGGCGGTCGCCGGCAGTCTCTTGGGTAACCTCTCCCGGCCCACATTGTTTCGGTCATATTTCACACGCGTTACCCTGCTATTTCGCCGGGATGTTCGATTCGATCTCACGATACGGATCGGTTAGTCTATCCTGACCAGAGCAATGGCACACCTGGCAGTCACGCAGAACTCCGCCACAAGCGGTTGCCGCTGACCGGGTACCCCGAGGCGAAAGATCAACCCGTTCATGAGTTCGACATTCGGCCTGTACGACCCGTCCCGCGAGCACAGCTCCTGCGGCGTCGGATTCCTCACACGTAAGGACGGCGTCCCCACCCACGACGTCCTGGACCGTGGCCACCGCGCACTCTGCGCCATCCCCCACCGGGGCGGCATGTCCTCCGAAGGCGTCGGCGACGGCGCCGGGGTGAACATCGACCTGTCAGTGGAATTCTTCTCCGCCGTCACCGGAACCCCCCTCGAGGAGCGGCGTTTCGGCGTCGGTAATTTCTTCATGCCCGAAGATCCGGGGCACACCGGTGACGCCCGCGACCTCATCGGATCCGCTCTCGAGGCCGAGGGGCTGGAGGTGGTGAAGATCCGGGAGGTGCCCGTCAACCCGTCGGCGGTCCGTCCGGCGGCACTGGCCTACCAGCTGCCGATCCTGCAGTGGATCTTCACCGTCCCCTCCGGCATGTCCGCCGGCGCCGCAGACCGTGCGGCGAACTCGGCACTGCTGCGCATCGAGCAGGAGGCGTACTCGCGTCCCGGTCTCCGGGGCCTGTATCCGTTGTCCTTGTCGACCCGCACCCAGGTCCTCAAGGGGAGGCTCAACGCCGACGAGGTCATCCCCTGGTTCGCCGACCTCACCGATCCTGCGCACAGTGTGCGCACCATGTACTTCCACACCCGGTTCTCCACGAACACGGAACCGCACCCGTCGATGGCGCAGCCGTTCCGTCTCATGGCGCACAACGGCGAGCTCAACACGGACCGCAAGAACCGGATCAGTGATGAGGCTGCCGCGGCCTCACGCCAGCGTCACATCATCCGCCCACCCGGACAGTCGGATTCCTCCCGTCTCGACCAGACCCTGCAGTCCCGGGTCTTCGACGACCGTCTCGATATCGTGGAGGCCGTGGTCTCACTGATGCCCCCCGCCTGGGAGAACGACACCTCACTCCCGGAGCCGGTCAGGGACATGCTGGAGTACTTCTCCCTGTACGAGGAGAAGAACGACGGCCCGGCGGCCGTGATCTTCAACGACGGCGACGTCGTCGGCGCCCGCCTGGACCGTCTCGGGCTGCGTCCCCTGCGCAGCATCGAGACGGCCGAGTACCTCATGGTCTCCTCGGAGGCGGGACAGCTCGAGGCGGAGCCCGACGAGGTCCTCCACCGGGGCCGGATCGAGGCAGGCGGCATGCTCATCCTGGACCACCGGACCGGTCAGATCCGGCGGACACGGGAGACCCTCGAAGAGCTCGCCTCCCGCCGGGACTACGCGTCCCTGCTCTCGTCCGCCCGTACCGACATCCGGGACATCCCGGTCACCGGTCTGGAACGCGGCACCAGCACTCTCGGGTACCAGGGTGACCTGTCCCTGGCCGGGCGGTTCGTGGCCTACTCGATGAACCAGGAGAGCTTCCGGTTCATGATGGACCCGATGCTGGCCAACGGCGCGGAGCGGATCTCTGCGATGGGGTACGGCAACGCGATCAACGCCCTGTCTGACACCGAGGGCGGGATGGCGAAGTACTTCTCGCAGCGTTTCGCCCAGGTCACCAATCCGCCGTTGGACTCGATCAGGGAGGCTGACGGGATGACGTTCCGGGTCGCCCTGGGTGCCAAGCCGGACGGCAGGGACACCGAGGACCCGCGCGAACCCACCCACCAGATCATCGTGGAGTCCCCGATCCTGTCCCATCTGGACATGCTGCGCCTGCGGGAGCAGAACCTGGTGCCGTTGCGTCGCTTCGACCTGCTCTACGAGCCGGTCGCCGGGGACCCGGACGCCAACGCCGACTCCCTCACCGACGCCCTCGACCGCCTTTGTGACGCCGTCGCCCGCTTCGCGGCAGAGAAGGGCGGCATCGCCGTGCTCTCCGACCGCTCAGTGGACAGCGGTCACGCCCCGGTCCCCCTGCTGCTCGCCGTTTCTGCGGTGAACCAGCGGCTCATCGCCGACGGCCTGCGCATGCGCGTGTCCGTGATCGCCGACTCCGGTCAGCTGCCCAGCTCCCACCACATCGCCTCCGCCCTCGGTTTCGGCGCCGCCGCCGTGTACAGCCTTTCCGCCCGTCTGCGGGCAGAGGAGAAGTATCCGGCTCCGACGGGTCCCGCCGGTGAGTACACGGAGACAGACAGAGCCTTCGACCGGTTCCGTAAGGCCGCACTCAAGCAGCTCGGGAAGACCATGGGACGGGTCGGCCTGTGCACCGTGGAGAGCTACATCGGCGGGGAGTTCTTCGAGCCGAACTACCTCGACACCCGTGACCCTGCCCTCGCCCGGTGCTTCCCGCACATGGACGCCCCGGTCCGGGGGGTGGGCTTCCGCCGCATCGCCGAGGCGGCCACTGAATGGCACCGGCGTGCCGCCTCGATCACCGAGGATTCCGACATTCCTCTGCTCGGACTGTTCAAGGAACGGTCGGAAGGCGCCGGCCACTCCTTCGGCACGAGTGCGGTGCGCGGGTTCACCGGTCTGACCGACGAACCCCTGGCACTGCCCTCCCCGACCGTCCCGCCGGCGGCCACGGCCGCCCGGTCAGGCAGCGGGAAGGACGCCACCGTCGCCGGGGACAGTGCCCGCGACAATGCCCGGGACAGTGACCGGGACAGTGACCGGGACGATGTCGGGGATGAGCTGCGTCTGCTCACCCTGGGCCAGCTCAGGGACGCCTTCGGGATCACCGACTCCGCCTACACGAACGCAGGCTTCGGACGCCTCACCGATGAACAGATCGACTTATTCAAGGTCACCCCGGGCTACCGCGACTTCGTCTCCACCACCAAGGCGGAGCGGGCACGGCGGCCTTCCGCCCTGCGTGACATCCTCGCCCTCCCCGCCGACGTCACCGGTATGCGGCTGTCAGAGGACTTCGACCGCCAGCTGGGGACCTTCTCTCTGGAAGGAAATGACTCGATCTGCGTCCGCGGACTCGACGTCAGCCCGGCCGGCACAGACACCTGGGCACTGGTGCTCACCGACCCGGAGGGACGTCTCGGCGGTCACGCTGAACTCGCCGTGTGGTTCCGTGAGACGTTCGGGGACGCCGTGCTGGGCGTTCGCATCTCCGCAGCTGAACTGCTCGTCAGCGCCCATGGCCGGGCTGCACGCTTCCTCGGTATGCTGCGTCCGGCACCGCCGAGTCTTGCCCTGTCGGAGGTCCAGCCCGCCCACGAGATCACCCGCACGCTGGCGTCCGGGGCGATGAGCCACGGTGCTCTCGTCGCCACCGCCCATGAGGCGGTCGCCCACGGCACGAACATGGTCGGCGGCATGTCGAACTGCGGTGAGGGCGGCGAGCATTTCTCACGGGCAGGGACCATCCGCGGATCGAGGATCAAGCAGTTCGCCTCAGGAAGGTTCGGGATCTGGGCCGGTTACCTCGCCGACCCCCAGCTCGAGGAGCTGGAGATCAAGATCGGGCAGGGCGCGAAGCCCGGCGAGGGCGGACAGCTGCCCGCGGCGAAGGTCACCGTGGACATCGCCGCGGCACGTGGCGGGACCCCCGGCATTGAACTTGTCTCCCCTCCTCCCCACCACGACACCTACTCCATCGAGGACCTCGCCCAGCTCATCCACGACTGCAAGGCCGCCCGCGTCCGGGTCATCGTCAAGCTCGTCTCCTCCGAGGGCATCGGCACGATCGCGGTGGGTGTGGCGAAGGCAGGGGCGGACGTGATCAACGTCGCGGGCAACACCGGCGGTACCGGGGCGGCGGCGGTCACCAGTCTGAAGTACGCCGGCCGTTCCGCCGAGATCGGGATCGCCGAGGTCCATCAGGCTCTGATGGTCAACGGGCTGAGGGACAAGGTCGTCCTGCGCTGTTCCGGTGCCCACCAGACTGGGCGCGACGTCGTGGTCTCCGCCCTCCTCGGCGGCGACTCCTTCGAGTTCGGCACCACCGCCCTGATGATGCTGCGCTGCGTCATGGCGAAGAACTGCAACATCAAATGCCCTGCGGGACTGACCACCAACGCGGAGGCGTTCAACGGTGATCCGCGTGCCCTGGCCCAGTACCTGCTCAACATCGCCCACGATGTCCGGGGGATCCTCGGCCGGCTGGGACTGCACTCCCTGCGGGAGGCACGCGGACGTTCCGACCTGCTCCAGCTGCTGGAGCACCCCGCCTCGGTCGGACGCCTCGACCTGCGGAAGATGCTCGCCCTCGTCCCGGAGAAGAAGGTCACCGACCCGGTGTACCTGGAGAAGAACTTCTCCACCGACGACCGCCTGCTGACGGTCGTGCGTGAGGCACTCGTCGACCGTGGCGAACGCAACGTCACCGTCGAGGGCATCGTCCTGCACAACTGGGACAAGTCCGTCGGCGGACAACTCGCGGTCGACATCGAACGCCTACTCAACCACTCCAACTCCGCGGAGGTCGGCACCGGTCCCGCCCTCACCGCAGCAGAGGTCGACGCACTCCCCGCCACACTCCGGGACGACCGGGGCCGTGCCTTCCTCGACGAGGGGACGGTCACCGTACGTACCTCCGGCTCAGCCGGACAGTCCTACGGCGTGTTCTGCAGTGACGGCATGGTCCTGGAGCACACCGGCACCGCCAACGACGGGGTCGGCAAGAGCCAGTGCGGCGGGACTGTGGTCGTCCGCTCCCCCGGCGGAGGTTCCACCGAGCCCGGAGGCAATGTCCTCATCGGCAATTTCGCGCTCTTCGGGGCGACCGGTGGGCGACTCTTCGTCGAGGGTGAGGCAGGCGACCGTTTCGCCGTGCGCAACTCCGGTGCGACGGCCGTGGTCGAGGGCTTCGGCGAGTTCGGTGCCGAGTACATGACCAACGGCACCGTCCTGAACCTCGGGTCGGTGGGCAAGGGCCTCGGCAACGGCATGTCCGGCGGTTTCCTCTACCAGTACGACCCCGACGGCAGGGTCCCGGAGATCGCCAGCCACGATTCCCTGGTCACCTTCCCGTTGTGCGATGCGGAACCCTTCCACGAGGCCACGGTGCTCCAGCTCCTCGACATGCACATCGGGGCGACAGGGTCCGCCCTGGCCACCCGGCTGCGGGAGGACTGGGAGAACACCCGGACGCACATCGTCTGCGGTATGCCCCGGGCACTGCTGCTCTACCAGGACGCCGACGCCATCCTCGCCGCCGCCGGCAGGAAGGAACTCCTCGACGAACTGGCCACCGCCGTGGCGACCGACCGGCTGCATGCGTTCAAGACCGACTACCGGGACCGGAGGGTCGTCGCAGGAGGCAGGGTGCCGGGTGCCGGTGACACCTCACCCGAGGGGGCCGCGACCATGTTCGGTCTCATCGCCTCGTACACAATTCTCAACGTCGCCCGGGAGTTCGCCCGTGAACGGGTCACCGGCGCGGTCGACCCCGGCGACCCACGTATCGACGACGCCACCCGCAAACTGATCCTCACCGAGGACTTCTTCGTGATGCAGAAGGTCGTCCGCTACCTCCGCGACTCCATGGACTCGCTCGACGACGAGCAGCTGGCCGTCCTCATCGCCACGAAACGGCTCGGGGACTACAAGGCGTCCCTGGAACGCCGTAACGTGCGGGGCACCGTGTCCCCCGCAACCTACGGGTGGATCATGCACCAGGACCTGAAGAACTGTGCCCGCCTGGACGACACCCGGATCGACAAAGCTATCGCCAACGCCTCCCTCGACGACCTTGTCGCAGGGTGGCGGGAGATGAAGGGAGCTGAGGTATGACACTCCGACTTCCCACCGGGGCCCCGTTCTCGGTGGAACAGCAGACCTGGCTCGACGGGTTCTTCGCCGGACTGGACCTGGGCCGCGAGCGCTACCAGGCGCCCGCCGCGCAGCTCACCGTCGAGGTGCTCTACGGGTCACAGACCGGAAACTCCTCCGACCTCGCCGACCAGCTCGCCGGAGGACTGCGCGCCTCCGGCCTGGGTGCCAACGTCAGTGAACTCGACAGTGCCGGCACCGGTGTCCTCACCTCCGGCGCAGGTCATGTTCTCATCGTCACCTCCACCTACGGTGAGGGGGACATGCCGGACAATGCGGAGATGTTCTGGGAGGCCCTGTCCTCCCCCGACATGCAGCGTCTGGAACACCTCAGTTTCGCGGTCCTGGCCCTCGGTGACTCCGGCTACGACGACTTCTGCCAGGCCGGCCGTGACATCGACATCCGACTGGAGCAGCTCGGTGCCCGTCGCCTCACCGCCCGGGTCGACTGCGACGTCGACTACGAGGACTGCGCCGCACGGTGGATCGACGCCGCGGTCGCGGCAGTCGTCGCCGAAGCTCCCGCCGGTGCCGCCGGAGCGCCACCTGCCGGTGCGGGGGCGGGGACCGGAAGTGCACAGGAGCGCAGGTCCACCGGTCCGAAATGGAGCCGGAAGAGTCCTTTCCCCGCCGCACTCGCCGCCAGTCGTCGCCTGTCCGCCCCCGGCAGTGCCAAGGAGATCCACCACTACGAGTTCGACCTCGCAGACTCGGGGATCACCTACACCGCAGGGGACGCTCTCGCGGTCATGCCGGTCAATGACCCGGAACTCGTCGGAGCGGTCCTCGGTCGTCTCGGGCTCGACGGCTCGCAGGACTCCCCGGGTGACGGCGGTGGGACACTGTTCGACACGGTGCTGACCTCCCGGGAGATCCGCACACCGGGACGGGACTTCATCACCGCGGTCGCGGACGCCGCACCCGAAGGAGTTCTCGCAGACGTCATCCGCCGTGACGACCGGGACGCCCTGGACTCCTACCTGTGGGGACGTGACATCCTTGACCTGCTCGAAGAGAACCCGTCGGTACGTTTCACGGCTGAACGACTGCTGGAACTGCTGCGTCCTCTCCAGGCCCGTCAGTACTCCATCTCCTCGTCACCGTTGGCGAGCCCGGACCGGATACACCTCACCGTCGCCTCGGTCAGGCACAGCAGCGGCCCCGGTGCCCGCAGCCACGGAGGAGTGTGCTCGACCTACCTCTCCGACCGTATCACCGACGGTGACCTGACCGGAATCTGGCTGCAGCCCAATGCTGCATTCAGCGTCCCGGAGGACGGTTCGAGACCGGTGATCATGGTGGGCCCCGGTACCGGCATCGCCCCGTTCCGGGGTTTCCTCCACGAGCGGGCGGAATCCGGTGCCACGGGTTCCAACTGGCTGTTCTTCGGCGACCAGCACCGCGCCACCGACTTCATCTACGAGGAGGAGCTGACGGGACTGTCGGAACGTGGCGTGCTGACGAAACTGTCGCTCGCCTTTTCCCGGGACCAGGCGGAGAAGGTGTACGTGCAGACCCGGATGAGACAGGAGGCGGAGGAGCTCTACCGCTGGCTCGAGGACGGGGCCTACTTCTACGTCTGCGGGGACGCCTCACGCATGGCCAAGGATGTCGAGACCGCCCTGCTGGACGTCATCGCCGGGCAGTCGGGTGGTTCGGAGAACGCGGCCCAGGAGTATCTGGCCCGTATGAAGAAAGAGAAGCGGTACGTCCGCGACGTGTACTGACCGACCCCTTCCGCTCCGGTCAGCGCGCCGGTCAGCGACGCAGTACGGCGAAGAACATTGCGTCGGTGCCGTGCCGGTGCGGCCAGAGCTGGACGAACGGGGCGGAGTCCAGAGTTCCTGACTCCCGCTCCCCTTCCCCTGTCAGCTCGGGGAACAGGGCGGTGGCGTCCTCGACGACAGCACCGGTCTCCTCGGCAACTGACAGGACGACCTCCCGGGTCTCTGCGGGGTGGGGCGAACAGGTCGAGTAGACCACCACACCGCCCGGCCGGGTGGCACGCAGGGCCGAGCGCAGCAGATCCCGTTGCAGGGACACGAGCCCGGGGACGTCCCCCGGCGACTTCCGCCACCGTGCCTCGGGTCGGCGGCGCAGGGCTCCGAGCCCGGTGCAGGGCGCGTCGACGAGAACCCGGTCATAGCCTGAGCTCTCCGCCGCCCCGCCCCGGCCCGCGGCGGTCGGAATCTCCAGGCCTTCGATCCCCTCGAGTCTGCGTCCGTCCCCCTCGAACACCGTCACCGGCAGTCCCCGGGTGGCGTTGCGCACCAGTCGGGCACGGTGGGGAACCGGTTCCACGGCATCGACGACGGCACCGTCACCCATCGCCCAGGAGGCGATGAAAGCCGTCTTGCCCCCGGGACCCGAGCACAGGTCCAGCCAACGGCCGTGGTCGTCGTCGACGCGTGCACGCAGCAGCGCCAGGGCGATGAGCTGACTTCCCTCGTCCTGGACCCCGGCGAGCCCCTCCTTCACCGGTTCGAGTTCCCCCGGGTCCCCCTCGGAAAGGTAGACGGCGTACGGGGACCAGCGTCCCTGCTCACCACCGGTGACCAGGGCCAGTTCCTCCCCGCTGATCTGCCCGGGGCGGGCGGCAAGGTGGACGAGGGGACGGATGTCGTCGGCTTCCAGGGCTTCGGGGAGTTCCGGTGAGAGCTGGCCCGGGCCGGCCCCCAGGGCGGCGTTGAACGCCTCGGCGATCCAGGCCGGGTGTGAGGTGCGCAGTGCGGCGCGTTCCAGCGGATCGGTCACCCGGCCGACCACCCGGTCAACGAGGGTGCCGGCCGGGGTCCTGGTGAGGGAGCGCAGGACACCGTTGGTGAACCCGGCCGCCTTCGCTTCACCGTTGGCCTTGACCAGTTCGACCGTGGTGTTCACCGCCGCGTGATCGTCGACCCTCGTGCGCATGATCTGGTAGGCGCCCAGTCTCAGGGCATCGAGGACGACGGCGTCGATCCTGTCGACCGGGCGTCCTGCGACATCGGCGATCACCGCATCGAGCAGGCCCTGCATCCGCAGTGTGCCGTAGGTCAGTTCGGTGGCGAATGCGGCGTCCCTGCCGTGGAGGTTCGCCGAGCGCAGTGCTTCCGGCAGGGCGATGTTGGCGTAGGCGCCTTCGGCGGAGACTCTGCGCAGGACGTCGAAGACGACGTCACGGACACGGTCCCCTGAGCCGGTTCTCCTGCGGGCGTCCTCATGTTCTCTGCGATGCGACTCGCTGCGGCGCCGGTACCCCCTGCTGCCGGTGTCCTGACGCCGGGACGAGCCCGCCGACTCTGACCGGGAACGGAATCCACCCATCACTGTTCTCCTTCGGGCATCTGCTCGGGTACGGGGTCGGGACCCCGGTCGGGTACGGGGTCGGGTACGGGGTCGAAGACAACTGTCCGGGCTTCGCCTGTGGACCCCTTTCCACCCAGGTCACCGCGTCCACGGGCCCAGTCGGCGGCCGTCATCATCTTCCTTCCCGGTGGCTGGATCCTGGTGATCTCCAGGGCTGCGTCACCGGTGCCGACGAGGACCCGTGACTTTCCGGCGAGCACCTCTCCCGGGGACAGTTCGGCCTCCTGTGTGACGGGCAGGAGCAGTCCCAGCTTGTACCGTTCACCGTCGAGGGTCGTCCATGCCCCCGGTGCCGGTGTGTGTGCACGGGTGACCCGCTGGATCACCGCGGCAGGACGCCGCCAGTCCACCCTGGCGTCGGCGGTGGTGATCTTCCCGGCGTACGTCGCTCCGTGGTCCGGCTGCTCTGTCACCACCGCAGTGCCGGACTCCAGTCCGGTCAGAGACTGTGACAGGAGTTCTCCACCGGAGACGGTCAGCCGGGTCAGCAGGTCATCGGCGGTGTCGGTGGGTGTCACGGTTTCCTCGACGGTGCCGATCACCGGTCCGGCGTCGAGGGCGGGGACGATTCGGAACGTCGTCGCGCCGGTGACCCGGTCCCCCGCGGCGATCGCCGCCTGGACCGGTGCTGCGCCGCGCCACCGGGGCAGCAGGGAGAAGTGCAGGTTGATCCACCCGAACCGGAAGATGTCGAGGACGTCGGACGGGAGGATCTGACCGTAGGCCACCACGGCGACGGCGTCCACACCGGTGTCCGCGTATCCGCGCAGGATCTCGCGGATCCGGTCGGCGTCCGGAGCCCCGGGCTTCAGGGAGGACCACCGGTGCACCGGAACGCCGGCGGCCCCGGCCACTTCGGCGACCGGGGACGGGTGCAGGCTCCTGCCCCGACCCCGACGCGCGTCCGGGCGGGTCAGCACGGCGACGACTTCGTGGGGGGAGTCCCCGAGCAGGTGGCGCAGGACGTGTGCCGCGGGTTCCGGAGTTCCGGCGAAGAGAATTCTCATCGGTTGAACCACTCACTCGCCCTGATGTCCGCCATGACGGCGCGTCGGCCCTCGGGTTCCATCCGCTGGAAGTACATCACTCCGTCAAGGTGGTCGGTCTCATGCTGTACACACCGTGCGAGCAGTCCGGTGACCTCCCGGTCCACCGTATCGCCGTCGAGGGTGACACCGGTGACGCGTACCTTGGCCGCCCTGGTCACCGGTCCGCCGGTTCCGGGCACCGACAGGCATCCCTCTCTGCCGGTCTGGGTCTCCGGGCCGACGGCCTCCCACACCGGGTTGATCACGTGGCCCCGGTCCCCTTCACAGTCGTAGACGAAGACTCTCCTGGTCACCCCGACCTGGTTGGCGGCCAGTCCGACCCCTCCGGCGGTGTCCATGGTCTCCAGCATGTCGGCGACGAGGGTTCGCAGGGTGGGGTCGGAGGGGTCGTCTACAGGTTCGGCGACGGTCCGCAGGACCGGGTCGCCGAACAGGCGGATATCAAGGGCAGTCATGACGGAACAGTCTAGCCGACCCGCACAGGGTCGACGACGACCCTCAGGGGTCCGGTCATACGCCGGGTGGCGCGCACCGACTTCGCCGCCCTGAGTGCACCGCCGAGCAGCGGGGCGGCGTCCTGCCCGGAGGCGGTGTGCGCCGGGGTCCTCAGGATCAGCCGGCGCGCCCGGTCGCGCTCCTGCTCCCCCAGCCCGGCGGGCGGGCGCACCCCCGGCGGCAGCTCCACCGGGCCGAGTACCTCCGGGTCCCCGAGTTCCCCTGGCAGCACCAGCAGCTCACGGAGCTCCTCCACCGTCTCGTCGGTACCGTCCACCGCGACCAGCACCGTGGCCGGCGGAAAGCCAGCCGACCTGCGCTGCCCGAGTTCCTCCGCCGCCGACCTCTCCGGGTCCCAGCGGATCAGCGCCTGTGCCTCGGGCAGGTCGGTCCGGGCGACGACGAGCACCTCACCACCGTCCGCACGCGGGACGACCAGGCAGGACGCCTCCATCCACTGCCGCAGCGTCCCTTCCGACGCCCGCAGGTCGGCACGTCCGAGGGACAGCCACGGGTCGAGCAGTACCGCCGCACCGTAGCCACCTTCTGCCACCGGTTCGGCCCCGGGGGTCGCCACGACGATCCTCGGACCGGCCGGCACGTCCGCACGTACCCCGGTCCCCCCGGAGACGACCACCGGGACACCGGGGAACGCCCGGCCGAGCTCCTCGGCGGTCCGGTCGGTGCCGACCACGGTCATGCGCAGGTGGCGTCCCCCACAGGTGCCGCAGGTGAAGTTCATCTCCGGGGCACCGCACCAGCGGCACCTCGGAGGGGCGTCACCGTCGCTGCCCGGAGGCAGTTCCAGTGGCCCGTTGCACCGGCGGCACCGTGCCGGGGTTCGGCAGTCCCTGCAGGCCAGGGCAGGCGCATAGCCTCTTCTCGGCACCTGGACAAGCGCCGGACGCCCCGCATCCAGTGCTCCGCGGACCGCACGGAACCCGGCCGCGGGAACCCGGGCGTGGGCGGCGTGAGGGTCGTGGACGTCGTCGAGGGCGTGAATCCACGGCATGCGGGAGCGCAGGTGCCCCGGGTCCGGGCGGAGGGTCGGGCAGAATCCCTCCTCGACCCACTGCTGCACCTCGGCACTACGGTGGGGACCGCCCACGATGAAACCGCATCCCTCCAGCTCAGCGCGTAGTCTGAGGGTTTCTCTGGCGTGGATGTACGGGGCACGCGGGTCGACGAGCGACTCATCGGCGTCACCGGTGAGCATGATCAGCCGGAGACCGGGGACCGGGACGGTCGCAGCGGACCGGGTGCCCACCACGACACGCCCCTGGCCGGCCAGGATGCTGAGATATCGCCGGTACCGGGCGGAGGGGCCGACAGCCGCCGTCAGTTCGGTGATCTGTGCCGCGGAGAGGAACCGGCGCAGAGCCGTACGCAGCCGGTCCACGTCACGCTGGTCCGGGACGATGAGAAGGACGCCACCCCCGGCCCAGGCCACGGCCGCGGCGAACTCGGCGGTGCGGCCGGCCCAGTCCTCCCCCGGGGTCCACAGCCATGACGCCCTCGCCGCCCGGCCGGACAGTACCGCGGCCAGGAGACTGTCAGCGTGACGGTAGCCGGCCCACCCGTCGAGGGCCGCCTGCCGTGCGGCGTCGGCAAGGTCAGGTGTGGGGACCAGGTCACCGTAGAGTTCCTCCCAGCTGACCCCGTTTCCGAACAGTCCGGCCTTCTCTGCACTGACGTGCCGGGCGGGCACCGCGGACCGGATAATGTCGGAACGTACCCCGGCGTACCGGTCGGCCAGCAGGTTGACGAGCTTCCACAGCTGCGCGGGCACCACCGGGGCCTCCCCGAGGACCCGTGTCACCGGGGCAAGGCGCCCCACGTGCTCGGTCGCGCGGCGACGTTCCACGACGACGGCGTCGACCAGGCGACCGGCGAAACGTACACGGACCCGGGTCCCGGCGACGGCGGTGGCGTCAAGATCCGGCGGTACGGAGTAGTCGAAGAGTCGGTCGAGGTGCGGCATGCCGAGCAGGGGGAGCACCCTGGCGACCGGCAGGGCGACCCGGTCGGTGACAGGACCGGAGCCGGGGTCGGTGACCGGTGGTTCCACGACAGGGTCGGACATCGGCTCGTCGACGGTGCTACAGGCCGGCCGCGTCCCTGAGTGCGTCGACGCGGTCCGTCCTCTCCCACGGCAGATCGATGTCGGTACGGCCGAAGTGCCCGTAGGCGGCGGTCTGCGCGTAAATCGGGCGCAGCAGGTCCAGTTCCCGGATGATCGCCGCGGGCCTCAGATCGAAGACACGGCGGACGGCCGCCTGGATCGATTCGTCGGTCTGACCCTCCACGGCAGTTCCGAAGGTCTCGACGTAGAGGCCGACCGGCTGTGCTTTGCCGATGGCGTAGGCGACCTGGACCTCCGCGCGGTGTGCGAGGCCGGAGGCGACGATGTTCTTGGCGACCCAGCGCATGGCGTAGGCGGCGGACCTGTCGACCTTGCTCGGATCCTTGCCCGAGAAAGCGCCGCCACCGTGGCGGGCCATGCCGCCGTAGGTGTCGACGATGATCTTGCGTCCGGTCAGACCGGCGTCGCCCATCGGGCCGCCGAGGATGAAGGACCCGGACGGGTTGATCAGGACGGTGAGGTCATCGGTGACCAGGTCGGTGATCCCCGCCTCCTCGATGACGGGATCGATGACATGTTCGCGCAGCTGTGCGGCGAGCCATTCCTGGGTCGCTTCGGGTGCGTGCTGGGTGGAGATGACGACCGTGTCGAGGTGGTGGGGCCTGCCGTCGGAGTCGTAGGCGAACGTGACCTGGGTTTTGCCGTCGGGACGCAGATTGTCGACGATGCCCTCCTTGCGGACCTGGGTCAGCCGCCGGGACAGCCGGTGAGCGGTCGCGATCGGTAGTGGCATCAGTTCCGGGGTTTCGTCGGTGGCGTAGCCGAACATCAGTCCCTGGTCACCGGCACCCGCCTGGTCGTCGGCGTCCCGCGAGTCACCGGCGTCACCGTTGCGGTACTCGTGGGAGGTGTCGACCCCGTCGCCGATCTCCTGGGACTGTTCGCCGATGGCGACGTTGACGCCGCAGGTCGATCCGTCGAACCCGACCTCGGAGGAGGTGAATCCGATCCGGCGGATCGTGTCCCGGACCAGCTGCGGGATCTCGACGTAGGCGCTGGTCCTGACCTCGCCGACGACATGGACCTGGCCGGTGGTGACGAGAGTTTCGACGGCCACGTGGGAGGTGGGGTCCTTGGCGAGCAGGGCGTCGAGGATGGTGTCGGAGATCGCGTCGCAGATCTTGTCGGGGTGACCCTCGGTCACGGACTCACTGGTGAAAAGGCGGAATGACACGCGGAGTTCTCTTCCTTGTAGGAGTCGGGCAGTTCAATTCGGACTATATTAGACCAAGCGGTCTATCAGGGGCGCCGGGGCCCTCACCCGGGAGCGAAAAGTTCTTCGAGCGCGTCGAGCACATGCGCCGCGACCACATGTTTGGAACCCGCGGGAACCTCCACGACATCCTCCTCCCCCGGATGGTCGCCCGGGGTGAGCAGCCAACCCGAACTGTCGTCCCGGCCGAAGACCCGTCCCCCTCCCACCGCATTACACATCAGCAGGTCACAGCCCTTCTTCGCCAGCTTGACCCGGGCCAGGTCCAGGGGGGTGTGGCCGGCGTCCCCGGTCTCCGCGGCGAAACCTGCGATGAGGAGGTCCTCGGGCAGGTCGCCGGTACGACGGGACTCCACGAGCCCCCGCAGGATGTCGGGGTTCTCGGCGAGTTCCAGTACCGACAGATCCTCTGCCCCGCCCTTCTTCAGCTTCGAGTCAGCCTCCGTCACCGGACGGAAGTCCGCGACCGCCGCCGCCATGACCACGGCGTCCACCCCCGGGGCGAGGTCATTGACCGTCGCGTGGAGGTCCCGGGCCGTACGCACCCTGGTGACGTGCGCACCCGAGGGCACGGGAAGGTCGTCGGTGAAACCGGCCACCAGCTCGACCCGGGCGCCTCGCTGCACGGCGATGTCGGCCAGTGCGAAGCCCTGCCTGCCCGAGGAGTCATTGCCGAGAAAACGTACCGGGTCCAGCGGCTCACGGGTACCACCGGCGGGGGTGAGCAGCCGCCGGCCGCCCAGCGAACGGCGGAAGATGCCGTAACGGTCCCGGGCGGCCGTCGCAAGGGTCGCGATGTGCCCGGGGTCCGGCAGCCTGCCCGGACCCGAGTCCGGCCCGGTGAGGCGCCCGTGGGCGGGTTCCAGCACCACAGTGCCACGGCGGCGCAGGGTCGCGACATTCTCCCTGGTGGCCGGATGCGCCCACATCTCGGTGTGCATCGCCGGTGCAAGCACCACCGGACAGGTCGCCACCAGACAGCTGGCGGTGAGCAGGTCGTCCGCCCGTCCCTGGGCGAGTCGGGCGATCAGGTCGGCGGTCGCCGGGGCGATGACCACCAGGTCGGCCTCCTGACCCAGCCGGACGTGCCGCACCTGGTCGACGTCGTCGAACACGGTGGTGGTGACGGGGTTGCCGGACAGGGCCTCGAATGTCGCGGCACCGACGAAACGCAGCGCGGACTCCGTCGGGATGACATGCACCTCATGACCGGCTCCGGTGAAGGCGCGCACCAGGGCGCAGGCCTTGTACGCGGCAATGCCGCCGCCGACGCCGACGAGAATCCGGAGGGTCTCGGAACCGGGGTCCGGAGAAGCGTCGGGGGAACCGTGTGAACCGTTCACGGTCGAGCCCGCGGTAGAGGCTGCGGTGGAGGCCGCGGTGGGGGCCGCAGTAGAGGCCACAGCGGACTCCGCAGTGGAATCCGAGGTGCCGTCCGTGGTGCCCGGGTGGGACGCTGGGGTCGAGTCAGTCACGGTGATCAGCCTAGCCCACCGCGGGTACGGACACACGGACGCCCGCCCCACCGGTGAGGGTGGGACGGGCGTCTACGGTCAGTGGTCGGGGACCTGTCGGTTCCGCCTCCCGGCCCTGTCTGTCAGCCTTCGGTGTGCTCGAGAAGGTCTGCGTCGATCTCGCGCAGGGCGATGGAGAGGGGCTTCTCCTTGTTCTCCGGAGCCACCAGGGGACCGACGAACTCGAAGACCCCCTCGCCCACGTTCTGGAAGTAGTTGTTGATCTGGCGGGCCCGCTTCGCAGCGAAGATCACCAGAGCGTACTTCGACGAGACCTTCGTGAGAAGATCGTCGATCGGCGGGTTGGTGATGCCGATCGGCGGGTCGAAGACCGTCGAGTTGTCGTTGACGTCCTGAGTTTCCACTCCGCACCTCATAGTTCAGCTAGTTCAGCGTTGGTCTTCAGCGTTGGTCGGCGGCCGGGGCCGCGCTGTCTGTCGTCTCTCCCCGGTTGAGCAGGATGTCCGCGATGGCGGACACCGCCTTGTCGAGATCGTCGTTGACGACGACCCGGTCGAACTCGCCGGATGAGTCGAGCTCCTCGCGGGCCGTCTCCAGACGGCGTGCGATGACCTCCTCGGACTCTGTCCCCCGGCCGGTCAGCCTGGCGACGAGGTCCTCCCAGCTGGGGGGTGCGAGGAAGACGGTCACCGCGTCCGGGATGAGCTTCTTCACGTTCCGCGCCCCGGCGAGGTCAACCTCGACCAGGACCGGACGCCCGGCGGCGAGTGCCTTCTCGACCGGGCCCCGCGGGGTTCCGGACAGCTGGAGGCCGCCGTGGATCTCCGCCCATTCGAGCATCCCTCCCTCGGCGACAGCTTTCCGGAACTCCTCGGTGGTGACGTAGTGGTAGTCCACCCCGTCGACTTCGCCGGGCCGGGGGGCCCGGGTGGTCATCGACACGCTGAAGAACAGGTTCGGAACGGTGTCCCTCAGACCCTTGACCACGGTGGACTTCCCCACTGCGGAGGGACCTGCGAGAACGACCAGCCGGGGCCTCGTCGTGTCTGTGGTCACCTGGCCTACGCCTCGAAGTTGAAGCGCTCCAGCAGGGCGCGACGCTGGCGGTCACCGAGACCACGCAGACGACGGGTGGGGGCGATTTCCAGCTCGGTCATGATCTCCTGGGCCTTGACCTTGCCGACCTTGGGGAGAGCCTCGAGAAGTGCGGAGACCTTCATCTTGCCGATGATCGGGTCAGTGTCAGCCTTGGCGAGGACCTGCTTCAGGTTGGTTCCGCCACGCTTCAGCTGTTCCTTCAGCTCGGCGCGGGCCTTGCGGGCCTCGGCGGCCTTCTTGAGGGCTTCTGCGCGCTGCTCCGGGGTCAACTGGGGAAGGGCCACGGGTTCCTCCGTATGTCGTATGTCGTCGGATGAGTTCTTTCGGGTGTTTCCCCCCGGTGGTGCGGACGTTACCGGTCCGCTGCGCCGGGGATCGCGGTCGGCACCGGGGTTACGGTGGCGACGAGACGGGAGTTCCGCTGCGGAGTCCGGTGGGACCGCCACGGGGAAACATCTCCGTGAAACAACGGGCCAAGTGTAGCGTCCCCACCTGCGGATGTCGAATACCGGCCCAGGTGGCTTGAGCAGGACAGGCCCGATTTCCGACCCTATACCGCCGGAGGGAATTCCGCTGAGGAACCGAGGACCGCCCGGCGCAACGCCCCGGTGTCCGGTCCGGCGGACAGGATCGAACGGGACATGCTCGGACTGGTGAGTCGGGCTGCTCCCCCGGCGATCCGGGCGACATCGGCGGCACTGCCGCCCTGCGCACCGACACCGGGCATGAGGACCATGCCTCCCACCGCGTCCAGCACCGGAGGGTCGGTGACGGTCGCTCCGACGACGACGCCGACATTGCCGGCACGTCCGTGGCGCACATGGGCGGAGTTGAGGGCGGAGACGCTGTCGACGACAGTCTGGGCGACGGTGGGACCGGTACCGTGCTCCCCTGTGCCCAGCCGCTGAAACTGGGGGCCTGACGGGTTGGACGTCGCCGCGAGCACGATGACGCCCCGGGCGGTCCGTTCCCCGACCTCCAGGACAGGGTCGAGGGACCCGAGGCCGAGGTACGGGGAGACGGTGACCGCGTCTGCGCGCAGCGGTGAATCCTTTCCCAGCCAGGCGGTGGCGTATCCGGCCATGGTTGATCCGATGTCACCCCTCTTCGCGTCGGCGATGACCAGTGTCCCTGCCGTCCTGAGGGCGGCCAGGGCGTCCTCGAGGACGGCGATACCGGCGGACCCGAAGGCCTCGTAGAAGGCGACCTGGGGCTTGACCACGCAGGCGGTGTCGGCGAAGGCGTCGACGCAGATGCGGGAGAACTCACGGAGTCCGTCGACGGTGACGGGGAGTCCCCAGGCCTCGAGGATGCCGGCGTGCGGGTCCATGCCCACGCAGAGGCGTCCCAGGGTCCCTGCCCGGGCGAGGAAGCGTTCCCCGAAGGTCCCGTCCTCCTGTGCCGGACCGCCTGCGGACGGTGGAGCGGGTAGGGCTCCGCGGTCAGCGGGTAGGGCTCCGCGGTCAGCGGGTAGGGCTCCGCGGTCAGCGGGCGTCATGGTCCACGTCCTGGATCGCGCAGACCCCGGTCTCGGTGTCCTTGAGCGCCTCGATCCCCTGGACCGCCGCGATGGCGCCCTGGACCGTGGTGACGCAGAGGACGCCGTGGCTCACCGCCGCCGACCGGATCTCGTATCCGTCGTCACGTGCCGCAGCATTCCCGGCAGGTGTGTTGATGATCACGTCGATGTCGCCGGCGTTGATGAGGTCGACGATCCTGCGGTCGGTGGATCCGGCGGGCAGGTCCTCGGTCTGCTTGGCGACAGTGGTGCAGTCGATGCCGTTACGCTGCAGCATCCGTGCAGTGCCCCGGGTGGCCACCAGATCGAAGCCGAGCGAGGCCAGCCGCTGGATCGGCAGGATCATGGTGCGCTTGTCTCGGTTGGCCACCGAGACGAAGCAGGTACCCGAGGTGGGCAGACGGCCGTAGGCGGCCTCCTGGGACTTCGCGAAGGCGGTGCCGAAGTCGTGGTCGAGGCCCATGACCTCACCGGTGGACTTCATCTCGGGGCTGAGGAGACTGTCGAGCACATGCCCCTGAGGGTCGCGGAAGCGGTTGAACGGCAGGACCGCTTCTTTGACGGCGATGGGGTGTCCGAGCGGCAGTGACCCTCCGTCACGGTCGGCGGGGATCATGCCCTCGGTGACGAGCTCACGGATCGACGTCCCGGTCATGATCCGGGAGGCGGCCTTCGCCAGCGGGACGCCGGTGGCCTTCGAGACGAACGGTACGGTCCGCGAGGCACGCGGGTTGGCTTCGATGACGTAGAGGACGTCGTCCTTCAGCGCGAACTGGACGTTCATCAGTCCCTTGACACCGATGCCGTGTGCCAGGGCTGCGGTGGAGCGGCGGACATTGTCGATGTCGGACTCACCGAGGGTCATCGGGGGCAGGGAGCAGGCGGAGTCACCGGAGTGGATACCCGCCTCCTCGATGTGTTCCATCACTCCGGCGAGGTAGACATCTTCCCCGTCGCACAGGGCGTCGACGTCGATCTCGATCGCGTTGTCGAGGAAGCGGTCGACCAGGACGGGGTGGTCGGAGGTGATCTCCGTGGCCCGGTCGATGTAGTCGTGCAGGGAATCCTCGTCGTAGACGATCTCCATTCCCCGTCCGCCCAGCACATAGGACGGGCGGACCAGCACCGGGTAACCGATCCCGGTGGCGACCTCGCGGGCTTCGTCGAAGCTGGTGGCTGTGCCGTAGGCGGGTGCCGGCAGGCCGGCGCGTTCCAGGACGTGGCCGAACTCGCCACGGTCCTCGGCCAGGTTGATCGCCGTCGGTGAGGTGCCGATGACGGGGACGCCGGCGTCGGAGAGCCGTTGTGCCAGTCCCAGCGGGGTCTGCCCGCCGAGCTGGACGATCACCCCGGCGACGTCACCGGACCGGGTTTCGGCGTGGTAGACCTCCATGACGTCCTCGAAGGTGAGGGGCTCGAAGTAGAGGCGGTCGGCGGTGTCGTAGTCGGTGGAGACGGTCTCCGGGTTGCAGTTGACCATCACCGTCTCGTAGCCGACGCGGGACAGTTCCAGTGCGGCGTGGACACAGGAGTAGTCGAACTCGATACCCTGGCCGATCCGGTTCGGTCCGGAACCCAGGATGAGGATCTTCGGCTTCCCGGTCTGCGGTGCGATCTCCGATTCGGCGGCCGGGTCGAGTTCGTAACTGGAGTAGTGGTACGGGGTCTTCGCCTCGAACTCTGCGGCGCAGGTGTCCACGGTCTTGAACACGGGGCGGATCCCCAGGGACCACCTCAGTGACCTGACCCCGTCCTCACCGGCCAGTTCGGGGCGCAGCGCGGCGATCTGGGCGTCGGACAGGCCGAGGAACTTCGCCTCGCGCAGCAGGTCGGCGGTCAGGACCGGGGCGTCCTCCAGCTCCCGGCGGAAGTCGACGAGCGCCTTGAGCTCCTCGAGGAACCACGGGTCGACTCCCTTGGAGGCGGTGTGGACCTGGTCGACGGTGGCGCCGAGGCGCAGTGCCAGCTCCATGTCGTACATCCTGCCCTCGGTGGGCCGGCCCAGGTCGTCGAGGACGGCGGCGAGGTCGTGGGCACGGTCGCCGGCGATCTGTTCGTCGGACAGGGTCCAGAATCCGGCGGCCTTCGTCTCCAGGGACCGCAGGACCTTGTTCAGTGCGGAGATGTAGTTGCGGGAGATGGCCATGGCCTCGCCGACGGACTTCATCGTGGTGGTGAGGGTGTCGTCGGAGCCGGGGAACTTCTCGAAGGCGAACCGTGGCGCCTTGACGATGACATAGTCGAGGGTCGGTTCGAAGGCTGCCGGGGTGACCCGGGTGATGTCGTTGGTGATTTCGTCGAGCGTGTAGCCGATGGCGAGTTTCGCCGCGATTTTCGCGATCGGGAATCCGGTGGCCTTCGATGCCAGTGCCGAGGAGCGGGAGACCCGGGGGTTCATCTCGATGGTGATGAGGCGGCCGTCCTCGGGGTTGACGGCGAACTGGATGTTGCATCCGCCGGTGTCGACGCCGACGGCGCGGAGGATGGCCAGGCCCTGGTCCCGCATCTTCTGGTACTCGCGGTCGGTGAGCGTCATCGACGGTGCGACGGTCATCGAGTCACCGGTGTGGACGCCGAGTGCGTCGATGTTCTCGATGGAACAGACGACGACGGCGTTGTCCGCACCGTCGCGCATGAGCTCGAGCTCGAACTCCTTCCAGCCGAGGATGGATTCCTCGATGAGGACATTGGCCTCAGGGGAGGCGTCGAGACCGCCCCCGGCGATGCGGTCGAGGTCCTCGTAGGTGTACGCGAGACCGGAACCGAGCCCGCCCATGGTGAAGGAGGGGCGGACGACGACGGGCAGTCCCAGCTCGGCGACGGCGGCGTGGACCTCGTCCATGTTGTGGCAGACCCGGGAGCGTGCGGACTCTCCGCCGATCGAGGCGACGATGTCCTTGAACTTCTGGCGGTCCTCGCCCCGTTCGATGGCGTCGATGTCGGCACCGATCAGTTCGACACCGTAGCGGTCGAGGATGCCGAGACGGTCGAGCTGGATGGCGGCGTTGAGGGCGGTCTGGCCGCCGAGGGTGGCGAGCACGGCGTCCACCGGGTGGCCGGCCTCCTGCTCGGCGGCGAAGATCTTCTCGATGTACTCGGGGCCGATAGGTTCGATGTAGGTGTGGTCGGCGAACTCGGGGTCGGTCATGATGGTCGCCGGATTGGAGTTGATGAGGGTGACCCGCAGTCCCTCCTCCTTGAGCACCCGGCAGGCCTGGGTGCCGGAGTAGTCGAACTCGCACGCCTGACCGATGACGATGGGGCCGGAGCCGATGACGAGGATGTGGTTGAGGTCGGTGCGCTTCGGCATTTAGTTGTTCCCTTCCATCAGTTCGATGAACTGGTCGAACAGCGGGTTGGCGTCATGGGGGCCGGCGGCGGCCTCGGGGTGGTACTGGACGGAGAAGGCGAGTCCGTTGTCGAGGGCGACTCCTTCGACACAGTCGTCGTTGAGGCAGGTGTGGGTGACCTGGGCGGTGCCGAAAGGTGTGTCGAAAGGTTCACCGGCCCGGCCTTTCAGTGCGAACCCGTGGTTCTGTGCGGTGATGTCGATGACGCCGGTGAGGTGGTTGATCACGGGCACGTTGACGCCCCGGTGACCGAACTTGAGCTTGTAGGTCTCCATGCCGAGGGCGCGTCCGAGGATCTGGTTGCCGAAGCAGATGCCGAACAGGGGGATGCCACGGCCGAGGACGGTGCGGACCTGTTCGACCATGACGTCGGCGGTGGCGGGGTCGCCGGGGCCGTTGGAGATGAACACCCCGTCGGGCCGGTACTCGGCGAGCAGCGGTTCGACCGGGGAGTCGGCGGGCACGACGACGGTCCTCACGCCGCGGGCGGCGAAGTTGCGCGGCGTGTTGGTCTTGATGCCCATGTCGTAGGCGAGGACCGTGAAGCGGGGTGCGGATCCGGCGTGGTCGCCGGTGGGTTCGACGATGTAGACCTCGTCGGTGGAGACTTCCCGGGCAAGGTCGGCACCGGCCATGGAGGGCTGTGCGGCGACGTCGGCGACGAGTTCCGCGACGGGCCGGTCGGCGGCGTCACCGGAGAAGACTCCGGCCTTGACTGAACCGCGGTCGCGCAGGTGACGGACGATGGCCCGCGTGTCGACCCCCTGGATTCCGACGACGCCCTGGGCCTGCATCTCGTCACTGAGACTGCGCCGGGCGCGCCAGCTCGACACGGTGCGGGAGAGGTCTCGGACCACGAGTCCGGCGACCCAGATCCGGTCTCCGCGTGATTCACCGTCCTCGTCGTTCCAACCGGTGTTCCCGATCTGCGGGGCTGTCGCCACCACGATCTGCCGGTGGTAGGAGGGGTCGGTCATGGTTTCCTGGTATCCGGTCATGGCCGTGGTGAACACGGCTTCTCCCAGGGTGGTGCCCTGGGCGCCGAAGGCCCGACCGCGGAAGACCCGCCCGTCGGCGAGCACCAGGATCGCGGGTGTCCGGTTGGAACTCACTGAATCGCTCTTCTCTGTCGTAGTTGTCGTAGTTGCCGCAGTTGCCGTAGTTGTCGTGTCGGTCTCGGCGGGCCGTTCGGCTGCAGCGGACGGTGTGCCTGTCACGGGAGCTCCACAACTTCACCGTCGCGGCAGGTGACCCTGCCCCGCAGCACGGTGGTGGATACCTTGACCGGCAGTTCGGTCCCCTCGTAGGGGGTGTTGGACGCCTTCGAGGCAAGGTCGGCACCGTGGGCGGTCCACCGGCGGGTGGTGTCGACGACGCACAGGTTCGCCGGTTCCCCCACGGCCAGGGGTCGCCCGTGGCCGGGGAGGCGGAGAATCTCGGCGGGCCGTTCGGACATGACCCTGGCGATGAACCGCCAGTCCTGCGGTCGCTGCCCTTCGGGTGCGTCGGTGACGAAGAGTTCCGCCATGAGTGCCAGGGAGGTTTCCAGCCCGAGCATGCCGGGGCGTGCCCGGTCGAACTCGCAGCACTTCTCCTCGGAACCGTGAGGTGCGTGGTCGGTGGCGACGCAGTCGAGGGTGCCGTCGATGAGTGCGGCCCTCAGTGCGAGGGTGTCCCGGGTTTCGCGCAGCGGCGGGTTGACCCGGTAGTTCCCGTCGTAGGTCTCCAGCTTCTCGTCGGTGAGCAGGAGGTGGTGGGGGGTGACTTCGGCGGTCAGCGGGATGCCCTGTCCCCTGGCCCACCGAAGCAGTTCCACGGTGCCTTCGGTGGAGGCGTGGCAGATGTGGACCCGTCCGCCGTAGTCGCGGGCGAGCAGCGCATCTCTGGCGACGACGGACTCCTCGGCCACCCGGGGCCAGCCGCGCAGGCCGAGCCTCGCGGCGGTCTCCCCTTCATGTGCCACGGCACCTTCGGTCAGGCGTGGTTCCTCGCAGTGTTCGGCGATGAGGACGCCGAGGTCTCCGGAGTATTCAACGGCCCGTCGCATGAGCTGCGGGTCGGCGACGCACCGGCCGTCGTCGGAGAACATGCGCACCTTCGCCCCTGAGGCTGCCATCATCCCGAACTCGGTGAGTTCACGGCCCTGCAGCCCCCTGGTGACGGAGCCGACGGGGTGGACGTCGCAGAGGTTGGTCTGCTGGCCTTTCATCCACACCATCTCCGCGACTGCGGGACTGTCGGTCACCGGGTCGGTGTTGGCCATGGTGAACACCGCGGTGAACCCGCCGCGGGCGGCGGCGGCTGATCCTGAGGCGATGGTCTCGGTGTCCTCCCTGCCGGGTTCCCGGAGGTGGACGTGCATGTCCACCAGCCCGGGCAGCAGCACCTGGCCGTCGAGCCCGAGGATGTCGGCGTCAGTGTCCGGGGTAAGGGAACCGGCGTCCTCGATCGCGACGATGACGCCGTCGCGCACCAGGACGTCTGCGGGTTCCCCTTCGCCGTAGAGGAGGACGCCGCGCAGCAGCAGTTCACCGGGTGCCGGGTCATGGAGGAGTCCGGTCTGCGGGTAGTCGTTCACGTTGCTCTCCTGCCTGACCGCCGGGGTTGTCCGACGGGTCGTGTCACCGTTGGTCTGGGGCCGTTGACTGTGTCCGGCATGCCGTGCCGGGTGCCGGGAGCTCATTCAGCGCTCCCTTCTGCGCCGACGAGCAGGGTGAACAGTGTAGCCATGCGGACATGGACACCGGTGCTGACCTGCTGGAGGACGACGGTGTTGGGGGCGTCGGCGACGGAGTCGCTGATCTCCATACCGCGGAGCATAGGGCCGGGGTGCATGATCACCGTGTGGTCCTGCAGGCGGGCCGCCCGGGCCTCGGACAGCCCGTACCGTGCCGCGTACTCGCGGTGGGAGGGGAAGAATCCGCCGTTCATTCTCTCGGCCTGGACGCGCAGCATCATCACGGCGTCCGCGGAGTCCAGGGCGGAGTCCATGTCGTCGGTGACGGTCACCGTGCCGGTCCCGCCGTGGGGGTTGACCCACTTCTCCATGCCCGGGGCCCGCAGTGTCGCCGGGGCGACGAAGGTCACGTGTGCTCCGAGGGCGGTGAACAGCAGGGCGTCGGACCTGGCGACGCGGGAGTGGAGCAGGTCGCCGACGATGACGATCCTGGCTCCGTCGACGTGGCCGAGGCGGCTGCGCAGTGTCACGGCGTCCAGCAGCGCCTGGGTGGGGTGTTCGTGGGCACCGTCACCGGCGTTGAGGACGCTGATGCCGTCGCCGCCCCGGCCGACCCATCCGGCGACCTGCCGGGCGGCGCCGGACGAGGGGTGCCGGATGATGATGGCGTCCGCCCCGACGGCGCGCAGGGTCAGTGCCGTGTCCTTCAGTGACTCGCCCTTCTTCACCGAGGAGGACGCCGCGGAAATGTTGATCACGTCCGCGCTCATCCACTTGCCCGCGGTCTCGAAGCTGGACCGCGTCCGGGTCGAGTTCTCGTAGAAGAGTGTGAAGACGGTGCGGCCGCGCAGCGTCGGGAGCTTCCTGACCTCCCTGTCACGCAGGGAGTCGGCGAAGCGGTCAGCCTCGTCCATCAGGCCGGTGATCTCGTCGGGGGTGAGATCGGCGATACTGAGCAGGTGTTTCATTCGGCGGTACCTCCGTCGCCCTCGGGTGCTGCGGGGCGGAGCAGGCGGACGCCGTCGGCGCCGTCGATCTCCGCCAGGTCCACGCACACGTCCTCGGTCAGTGCCGTGGGGATGTTCTTGCCGACGTAGTCTGCGCGGATGGGCAGTTCACGGTGCCCGCGGTCGACGAGGACGGCCAGCTGGACTCTGCGGGCCCGTCCGATGTCGCGGAGGGCGTCGAGCGCGGAGCGGATCGTCCGTCCGGAGAAGAGGACGTCGTCGACGAGGACCACGGTCGCCCCTTCGATGCCCTCACGGGGGACGGTGGTGGACTGCAGAGCCCGGTGCGGGCTCTTCTTCAGGTCGTCACGGTAGAGGGTGACGTCAAGCGCGCCGTGGAAGACCGTCACCCCGCTGAAGTCCCGGATCCGGGCGGCGAGCCGCGCTGCCAGGGGGACGCCACCGGAGGGGATACCCAGGAGAACCACCCGGTCAGCACCGGGTGAATCGAGTGCGGTCTTCTCTATGATCTGGTGCGCGATGCGTGCGATGGTACGTCCGACATCGTCGTTGTCCATGAGGACAACGGACGTGTTGTCGTCGGCAGCATTCGTGTTCATCGTGACCTCCTTCCCCGCCTCACTGGACGGATCGTTAAAGGTGGTCGGGCCGGCGGACAGCCGGTCCCTTGCCGTCGGTCAGTGTATCACGGGGCCCGGTGAGTGCCGTCGGTGCCGGGGACCTCACCGGCACCGTCCGGGTCACTGTCGACGGCTTCGTCCGGAACGGGTTCACCGGGGGTCGTCTCACGGGCCAGACGGTGGGACCGGGCTATCCCGTCCAGCACCGCGTGGACGTAGCCGGGTGCTTTGGGGTGCCCGTACTCCTTCGCCAGCCCGATACCCTCGTCGACGGCGACTTTCCCGGGGACCTCGTCACTGTTGTAGAGCAGTTCCCACGCACCGACACGCAGCACCGCACGGTCGACGGCGGGAAGTCGCTCGAGGGTCCACTCACTCGACAGGTGCGCGGCGATTTCCGCGTCAACCCCGTCGAGGTGTTCGGCGACGCCGGTGACGATCACCGCGGTGTACGGGTTGACCGGTGCGACCTGGTTCGCTTCATCCTTGGACAGTTCGCGACGGTCCTCGACGATCTCCACCGGGTCGATGTCCCGGAACTCGGCCTCGTAGAGCATGTCGACGGCTCGCCGGCGCGCCCGGAACCGGGACCCGTGGCGGTGGTGTTTCTTCTCCTGAGTCATCTGCGGGGATCAGTGACTCTACTGCGCGACGCGGGAGAGGTAGGACCCGTCGCGCGTGTCGATCTTCAGCACGTTACCGGTCTCGATGAACAGCGGCACCTGGACCTCCGCACCGGTCTCCAGGGTGGCGGGCTTGGTGCCGCCGGTGGAGCGGTCGCCCTGCAGGCCCGGATCGGTGTGCTCGACGACCAGGTCGACGGAGACGGGCAGTTCGCCGAAGAGGATCTCACCGTCGTGGAAGGACAGCTGCACCTTCATGCCGTCCTTGAGGAAACGACCGGCGTCACCGAACTTCTCCTGGGGGACCTCGTACTGCTCGAAGGTCTTCGTGTCCATGACGACGTAGTTCTCACCGTCGTTGTAGAGGTAGTCCATGTCACGACGGTCCACCGTGGCGGTCTCCACCTTGACCCCGGCGTTGAAGGTCTTGTCGACGACCTTGCCGGTGACGACATCCTTGAGCTTGGTGCGGACGAACGCCGGGCCCTTACCGGGCTTGACGTGCTGGAACTCGGTGATCTGCTGCAGCTTGTTGTCGATCTTCAGCACGAGACCGTTCTTGAAATCCGCGGTGGTTGCCACGTGTGTACTCCCTAGAGGAAAGTCGGACAGGTAATCGACCCGACAGTCTAGCAGGTGGTCCTGCACGACCTGCAGCTCGGTCGTGGTCCTACACGACCTGCAGCTCGGTCGTCGAGGGGTTAACCGTCTCCGCCCCGTCCTCCGTGACGATGTAGGTGTTCTCGATCCTCACGCCGGTCCGGCCGGGCAGATACACCCCCGGTTCGATCGTCAACGTCTCCCCTGCCACCAGCGTCTCCGACTCGTCCGTACGCGACGCCGCATAAGGTGCCTCGTGGACGTCCAGGCCCACCCCGTGGCCGGTGGAGTGCACGAAGTACTCCCCGTAGCCCGCTTCGGTGATGATGTCACGGCAGACCTTGTCGACGGCGAAGAGTCCGGCTCCCGGCCTGACGGCGTCAACACCGGCGAGGAAGGACCGGTGGACGAGCCCGTAGAGTTCGCGTGAGAACTCGTCGGGTTCCCCGACGCAGACGGTGCGTGTCTGGTCGGAGGCGTACCCGTCGAGCCACACCCCGAAGTCGACGGTGACCAGGCCGGGCACGATGACGTCGCGGGAGACCCCGGCATGAGGCTTGGCGGCGTTGGTGCCTGAGGCCAGTATCGTGTCGAAGCTCAGTCCGTCCGCCCCGGCGGCACGGAGGCGGTGCTCCAGGTCGGCCGCCGCCTCGATCTCGGTGATCCCCCCGCGGATACCGCCCGCTGCGATGAACTCGGTGAACACGGTGTCCGCCAGGCGTCCCGCCTCCCGCAGTGCGGCGAGCTCCGATGTGTCCTTGACCAGCCGGGCCTTCTCCACTGCGCCCTCGAGGACCGCAGGATCGCCGAGAGCGCGGGCGGTGCCCACCGGCAGTCCGGGTTCGACCGCGTACCCGGCGTCCCCGGCGACACGGTCGAGCTCGCCGAACAGGTCCCGGGAGATCAGGATGTCCAGGTCCGGGGAGGACGCCGTCTGCTGACGGATCTGTGTGTCGTAACGACCGTCGGTGACGACAGTGGCGGACCCGTCGGCCCCGAGGAGGAGGGCGGCGTTGGAGCCAGTGAAGCCTGTGAGGTAGCGGACATTCTTCAGGTCACTGACCAGCAGGTTCCGGTGGCCGGAGGTGGAGATCGTGCGGGCCACGGCAGCCCGGCGGGAGGAGTAGTCGACTGTTGCGCTCATGTCCTCTGAGCCTACGCCGTGGTCCCGGTGCCCGCCCGGGTCACTTCCGGGTTCCGGACACCCTGTCCGTCATCACCTCCGGGCGAGGAACTCCAGTGCCGCCGTGTACCCGTAGGCGCCGAGGCCGACGATGACTCCGGCTGCCCCCGCGGACAGGTAGCTGTGGTGCCGGAACTCTTCCCGGGCATGGATATTGGAGATGTGGACCTCGACGTAGCCGGCCCCGTCGGCGATCTCGACCAGGGCGTCCTTCAGGGCCACAGAAGTGTGGGTCAAGCCTCCTGCGTTGATGATTACGGCATCGCCGTCGTCGGCGGCCCGGTGGATCCGGTCGATGATCTCACCCTCGCTGTTCGACCGGAAGAAGTCCACCTCCACACCGAGTTCCCCGGCCCTGGCCGCCAGTCCGTCCTCGATGTCCTGCAGGGTCGTCGACCCGTAGATGTCCGGCTGACGTCGGCCGAGACGGTCGAGGTTGGGCCCGTTGACGACGAGAATGCTCACCTGTGCTCCTTCGTGGTCGCGTCGTAGGCGGCGCGCAGTGCAGACATTTCCGGCGACTCCAGACGCACCGGGGTGTAGGGAAGGCCCTCACGGTCGGAGAGCACGACGATGCGCAGGTGACCGTCCCGGTTCTTCTTGTCACGGCCCATCACCTCGAGAAGTTCTCCGAGGGACGCCCCGTCGTAGGAGGTCGGCAGACCTGCAGAAGTGAGGATACGGCGGTGCCGGGCGACAGCGTCCGATCCGAGCAGTCCGACAGCATGTGCGAGCTCCGCCTCGAAGACCATGCCCACCGCCACGGCACGGCCGTGCCGCCACCGGTAGTGCTCGTGCTGTTCAACCGCATGCCCGTAGGTGTGGCCGTAGTTGAGGATCTCACGCAGGGAGGACTCCCGCAGGTCCTTGCCCACCACGTCCGCTTTCACGGTCACCGCCCGGCGGATCAGCTCGGGAAGGGCGCCGCGCGGGTCGAGAGCAGCCTCCGGGTCAGCCTCGTAGATGTCGAGGATGCCGGGGTCACGGATGAAACCTGCCTTGATGATCTCGGCGGAACCGGCCGAGATCTCCGCGGCGGGAAGAGAGTCCAGGACATCCAGGTCGACGAAGACTGCACGGGGTTCATGGAAGGCACCGACCAGGTTCTTTCCTGCCGCAGTGTTGATCCCGGTCTTTCCTCCGACCGCCGCGTCGACCATCGCCAGCAGGGTAGTCGGGTAGTGGACGACCCGGATGCCGCGCATCCAAGTCGCGGCGATGAAACCGGCGAGGTCGGTGGTGGCACCGCCGCCGACGCCCACGACCACGTCCTGGCGGGTCAGTCCTGCGGACGCGCACACGTCCCAGCATTCGGCCGCGCCGGCGACGGTCTTGGCGTCCTCGGCGTCAGGGGTCTCGTGGAGGGTCACCTCCACGCCGCGGGAACGGAAACCCTCCGCCACCCGTTGCGCCAGACCGGACAGGGGCGGCTGGTGGAGAATGACCGCCCTCCCGGCCTCCGGAACCGCCCGGGCGACGCATCCCGTGAGGTCCCTGCCGACTGTCACGTCGTAGGGGGAGCCGGTGGCGACCCGGATCCGGTGGAATGCCGTCCCCGCGGCGTCCGGGTCCGCTTCCGTGGCCGCACCCAGTCCGGTCACCGTGCTCTCCCCTGCGGCCGCTGTGCCGTCTCTGTCGTCTCTGTCGTCGCGACTGCCGCGACCGTGCGGAGAGGCGGGTTCCTCGAGCGCCTCGAGGAAATAGAGTATTTCCGCGACTGTCTGCCGGGGATCCCTCCCCTCACTGGAGACGGTGAGGTCGGAGACCTCGTTGTAGAACGGGTCACGTTCCTCCTGCAGCTGCCGGTAGCGTGCCACGGGGTCAGCCCCGGCGAGCACGGGGCGGGAATCGTCGACCGATGTCCGTCTCACACCCTCCTCCGGGGACACCCGGAGATGGATGACGAGATGGTCGTCGAGCAGGGCCCGGGTCTTCGGCGAGATCACCGCACCTCCGCCCAGGGACACGATCCCGTCGGTGTCCAGGGCCTGCCGGACCAGGGTCTCCTCAAGTTCGCGGAACGCCGGCTCTCCGAGAGCGGAGAAAACGTCCCCGCAGGGGGCTCCCTGGGCCTCCTCGATAAGTACGTCCGTGTCCACGACCCCGCAGTGCAGGGCGTGGGCCAGGCGGCGGCCGATGGTGGACTTCCCCGCCCCGGGAAGTCCCACCAGCACCACTCGGGGATGCGGCCGGGGCGTTCCCTCCTGCCGTGTCGTCATGCTATCTGCCCTCCTCGGGGTCGGCGGACCGGTTGTCCCACCTCAGGCGTTCGTCGATGTCGGCGAGATAGGCCGTGCAGTTGCGGCGCGTCTCCTCCAGGGAATCCCCGCCGAACTTGTCGAGCAGTGCTCCTGCCAGGACGAGCGCGACCATGGCCTCGGCGACGACCCCGGCGGCGGGGACGGCACACACGTCAGATCTCTGGTGGATGCCGCTGGCCGGGGCACCGGTGTCCGTGTCGACGGTGGCGAGGGCACGGGGCACAGTGGATATCGGTTTCATTGCGGCACGGACCCGCAGGGGTTCCCCGTTGGTCATGCCACCCTCCAGCCCCCCGGCACGGTTGGTGTCCCGGACGATCCCGTGAGCGGCGGGACGGATCTCGTCGTGGGCGGCTGACCCGCGGCGGCGGGCCTCGGCGAAACCGTCTCCGATCTCCACACCCTTGATGGCCTGGATACTCATGAGCGCCTGTGCCAGCCGTCCGTCGAGACGGGAGTCCCAGGAGACATGGCTCCCCAATCCCACGGGAAGTCCGGTGACGACGACCTCGACGACACCCCCGAGGGTGTCCCCGGACTTCTTCGCGGCATCGATCTGCGCGACCATGGACTTCTCGTGCTCGTCGGTGAACCCGGTGAAGGCCCGCACCGGGGAGGCGTCCACCGCATCCAGGTCACCGGGACCCGGCACCGGCCCGTCATAGGGGGCCGATTCCCCGATCGAGATCACGTGGCTGACGACCTCGGCGCCGGTCACCTCACGCAGCAGTGCCCGGGCGACGGTCCCGGCGGCGACCCTGGCGGCTGTCTCGCGGGCGCTGGAGCGCTCCAGAACGGGACGGGCCTCGGTGTGGCCGTACTTGAGCATCCCGGACAGGTCGGCGTGACCCGGACGTGGACGGGTGAGACGGGCACCCCTCCCGGAGTTCATCTCCTTGGCGACCTCAGGATCGTCGCGGTCGACCGGGTCGGCGGACATGATCGTCGTCCACTTCGGCCACTCGGTGTTGCCGATCATCACCGCGACGGGGGAACCGAGGGTGAGACCGTGACGGACGCCACCGAGAAAAGTGACCTCGTCTGCCTCGAACTTCATGCGTGCGCCACGGCCGTATCCGAGGCGGCGGCGGGCGAGCTGGCGGGAGACCTCAGCGCGGGTGAAGGGCACCCCCGCCGGGAGGTTCTCGACGATGGTGACAAGGGCCTGGCCGTGGGATTCCCCGGCAGTCGTCCAACGAAGCATAAGGGCCATTGTGGCACGGCGTGGGCGGAGGCGTCACATGACCCCACCTCACGGGGTGGAACCTCGGCCGGCAGGTTGTGTCACACAGTGAGAAGTACTGAGAGCCAGGACGCCACGAGCATTCCCGGGCCGTGCGGAACCCTTGGACGCCCTGGTCCGGCAGGGCTGCCGTCGGTCCCCGGATCCCCTGCCCTCCCGGCCGTCCCTGTCCTCTCGGCCGTCCCTGTCCTCCCGGTCCTCTCCGTCGCCCGGGCCGCACATACCGGAGCCAGCGCCAGGGTCAGCAGGGAGGACCCGGCCACCGCCGTCCACCAGCCGCCAACTCCGCCCGCCGCTGCGGTGACCGCGCCGAGCGTCAGTGCCAGTTTGGCGTCCCCTCCCCCGATCCTCAGCCTCGCCGAGAACAGACCCGGCACCGCACACAGCGCCCACCACGCCACCGCCCCCGCCAGAGCGCGGTGGTGACCGCTGCACCCCAGTGCCAGCCAGACCACCGCTGCTGCGGGAAGGGTGAGCCGGTCCGGCAGACGGAGCTGCCGGAGATCCGTGAGCATCAGGGATGCACTCCACCCGCTGCCCCTTATACACATCTGACGCTGCCGAAGAGGATACGTGCGACAGATCCAGAAGTCGGTGTTCTATATAACAATTCACCAGCGACTGATTTTCATGATAGTAGTCCTGCCACTACTACAAATCTCACACTGC
>NZ_LR131106.1:514171-993825 GCF_900626215.1 Corynebacterium neomassiliense
TATAGGGCCGGTGCCCCCGCGGAAGTCACCATTCTCGTCTCCGTCGGCGGCGTCAGAGCTGTAGAAGAGACGACCCTGACAGACCCTGACTGCCGGTGACCGTCAGTCCAGCCGGAGGTGTTCCCTGAGTGCAGAATACATCGTCGACACAGACGCGGTGGAGCCGGTGAACAACCGGAACTGTTCGGCCCCCTGACCCGCCAGCATCAGCAGACCGTCGGCGACAGGCCTGCCGAGCGACCCTGCAGCGGACATCAGGCGGGTGGGGTACGGATCGTAGATGACGTCGACGACCGCTCCGGCCAGCGCAAGGTCACCGGCATGCTCCCCCGCTGCAGCCTCCGGCACCGTGGAGACCAGGACTCCGGCGTCCTCACAGACCCCGGGAAGCTCCGGGGAATCCAGCCGGACCCAGGAGAAGGTGGCACCGGTCCGGGACTCCCCCTCATCCCCTGTACCGCCTTCGACGAGGCTGCGCAGCCCCAGGGCCCGCTCCGAACGGGCGGCGACACAGATGTGCCGTCCCCCGCGGGCCACGAGAGCAGCGACGGCGGGGCGGGCGGTCCCGCCGTTTCCGACGACCACGGCACGCTCAGGCACGGCGTCCCCCAGCACCGAGTTGAGGCAGGTCGTCACCCCGTCGACGTCGGTGTTCTCCGCGGACCACCGCCCGGTGGGCCGTCCCCTGCCGTCACGTACCGGGGTGAGGGTGTTGGCGGCGCCGACTGCTCTGGCGCGGGCTGAGGCTGTGTCCGCGATCTGAAGTGCCACCGGCTTACCCGGCATCGTGACCGAGTAGCCGCCGACACACGCGGGGGCGGCGGAGGTCAGTTCCCGCAGTTCAGCGGTGTCCCCGGCCTCGACGCGCACGTACCGGAAATGGGGGTTGCCCCGGGCTGCCCGATGGTGGATCACCGGGGACAGGGAATGCGCGACGGGTCGTCCCAGGACCGCGCACAGGCGGACCTGTGCGGGGTCGAGCGACCGCGCCAGCCCGAGGAATTCATCGACGGTGAACGTCTGACCGGCTGTCCCGCCGGGCACATCAGCGGGCTTCTCAGCGGGCATATCAGCGGGCACTGTCGAGGACCCCGTTCGCACGGGACTCCGCGATGGCCGCCTCATGGGCGGCGAAGTCACGGTTGAACACCGTCGTGCCGTTCTTGTCGACGGTCACGAAATAGAGCCAGTCACCGTCGGCCGGGTGTTCCATGGCCTGCAGCGCCTCCACACCCGGTGAGGCGATCGGGGTCGCCGGCAGCCCTTCCCTGGCGTAGGTGTTCCACGGTGTGAGCCGTTCACGGTCGGCGTCGGTGGTGGCGACCTCCTGGGCGTCAAGGTCGTAGTTGACGGTGGAGTCGAACTGCAGCATCTGATTCTCGTTGAGGCGGTTGAGGATCACCCGGGCGACCTTGTCGAAGTCACCTGCGGGGGCTTCCCGCTCCACCAGCGATGCGGCGGTGAGCACCTGGTAAGGGCTCAGACCGACGGTGGAGGCCATCTGGACCAGGCCGGTGCCCTCGTACTGGCGCGCTGAGGAGGTGACCAGCTCGCGGAGGATCTCCTGCGGACCCGACGTCGGGTCGAACAGGTGGACGCCCGGGGAGATCAGGCCCTCGATGCGGCGACCGTCGGCCCCGCGGGAGTTCACGTCGGCGACCGCCCGGTCGGGGACGCCGAGTTCCGCCGGGTCGGTGTCCGCGATGGTCTGGTGGAGTTCGTCGACGCTGACGCAGGTGTCCAGACCGTCGGTGAGGCCGTCCCGGCAGGAGTTCGCGGCAATCATCGACAGGATCCCGGTGCGCACCTCCCCGCCGACGACGGCGGTGTCGTCGAGGGTGAGCCCGTTGGGTACGTCGATGACGCCAAGGCGACGGTTGTCGTCGGTGAGTGCCCTGAGGGCGGAGGACGCGGACATTTTCTGCTGCAGCGCGTAGTACCCGGCCTGCAGGTCACGGACCTCTCCGGTGCGTTCGGCGTCCTCGGCGGCGCTGATGATCGCCGACCGGGAGCCGACGACGTCCTCGTCGAGCAGACGCGGGACGAGCCCGGAGACCGTGTCCCCCTCCTCGACACGCACGAGCACCACCGACCCGTTCCCCTCCCCCTCATAGTCCCTGGTCCCGACAACTTCGCGCTGCCAGTAGACGTAGACGACGACGAAGACGAGGAGGATCGCGAGGGCGGTCGCCAGGGCGAAGGACCACTGGCGACGCCGGCGGTACTTCGGCTCAGTTGTAGTTGTTCGTGGCATTACTGAAAGTCTCCGCGCCTTTCCGGAGCACGGTGGTGCTCACAAGGGGTGCTGCATTCTCCGGCGATCATTCTCGCACGAAATGATCACAGATCGTTATCTGAGGCCTCTGTACGGGCCAGATACGCCTTCCTGGCGTCAAGCCAACCCTGCAGAATGTGGACGGCGGCGGCCTGGTCGATCCGGGACCGGCCCTTCTTCTCGTTCACCCCGGAGGCGTGCATCGCGTTGGACGCCGCCATCGTCGACATGCGCTCGTCGACGAGCCTCACCGGGATATCGAGATGACGCCGCAGACGGTCCGCATAGTTCTCCGCACGTCGGGTTGAGGCGGTACGGCGGGAACGCAGGGTCACCGGCAGACCGACCACCACCTCGACGACGAAGTTCTCCTCGACGAGTTCGAGGACACGACCGAACTCCTCACCGGGCCACGCTCCGGAACTCCGGTCAGCCTGGACGGTCTCCAGAGGGGTGGCGAGGATACCGTCCGGGTCGGACAGTGACACCCCGATGCGGACCGTCCCGATGTCGAGGCCGAGCCTGCGGCCCCTGCCGGCGTCATCGTCCCCGGGCCGGTCGGGTACCGGGGCGGGACGGGACCGGTCGTCGGCGTGTGCGTTCACTCCTCGCCCCGTCCCTACTTCGCCGAGGTGGCGACGACGTCCTTCACCGCGGCGACGGCGGCGTCGATACCCGTGGTGTCCGAACCGGAGCCCTGGGCCATCGCAGGCTTGCCGCCGCCCCGTCCGCCGACGTACGGAGCGACGGTCTTCACGATCTCTCCGGCACTGACCCCCGACTCCACGGCCGCGTCCGTGGCCGCGGCGATGAAGGGGACCTTGCCTGACCCGCTGTCGGAGGAGATGAAGAACACGACCGCGGCGTCGGCACCGAAGCGTCCCTTCGCCTCGTTGGCGAGGGTGCGCAGGTCACCGGAGGACACACCGTCGGGCACGCGCGCGGCGACGACCCGCAGGTCCCCGACGTTGACCGCGGCGCGGACATAGTCACCGACCTTCGCGGTCAGCTCAGCGGCACGCAGCTGGGTCAGCCGCTTCTCGACCTCGTGCAGTCGGGAGGTCAGGGCGTCCACGCGGTCCGGGAGCTCCTCCGCAGGGACCCGCAGGCGGGTCGCGAGGGAGTCGGACAGCTGGTGCTGGAAGGACAGGAAGCGGAAGGAGTCCACCCCCGTGTACGCCTCGATGCGACGGATCCCTGAACCGACGGAAGACTCTCCGAGCACAGCCACCGGGCCGATCTGGGAGGAGTGGCCCACGTGGGTTCCTCCGCACAGTTCCATGGAGAAGGGACCACCGATCTCGACGACCCGGACGCGGGAACCGTAGTTCTCGCCGAACAGGGCCATCGCACCCATCTTCTTCGCCTCGTCGAGGTCCGTCTCGACGGTGTTGACGGTGTAGTCGGCGTCCACCGCCTCATTGGCGATGAACTCGATCCGGCGCAGCTGGTCCTCGGTGAGCTGCCTGCCGTAGCTGAAGTCGAAGCGCAGGTAACCGGGCCGGTTCATGGAACCGGCCTGCACGGCTGTGGGGCCGAGGACCTGTCGCAGTGCCGCGTGGATGAGGTGGGTGCCGGAGTGCGCCTGGCGGGCGCGGTGACGCCACGCGTGGTCGACCTTCGCGGTGACGCGCTGCCCGACGGCCAGTTCCCCGCCGGTGACGGTGACACTGTGCAGCCACACCTTCTTACCGGTCTTCTGCACGTCGTCGACCTGTGCCGCTCCGCCGGTACCGGTGATTGTGCCACGGTCGGCGAGCTGCCCGCCGGACTCCGCGTAGAACGGTGTGCTGTCGAGGATGATCTGGACCTGACTGCCCTCCCCTGCCCGGTCGACCAGGGCGCCGTCGGCGACGATCCCGAGGACCGTGGCCTCAGCCTCGGTGGACGTGTAGCCGAGGAAGACCGTGGGGTGGTTGTCGACGAAGGGACGGTAGACGGAGACGTCGGCGTGGGCGTGCTTCTTGGCGCGGTTGTCTGCCTTGGCGCGGGCCTTCTGTTCTGCCATGAGGGCGTCGAAGCCCTCCCGGTCGACGGTCAGACCCGATTCCGCGGCCATCTCGACCGTCAGGTCGATGGGGAATCCGTGGGTGTCGTGGAGGGAGAAGGCGGCCTCTCCCCCGAGCTCCGTACCACCGCCGGCCCGGACCTTTGCGGCTGCCTCCTCGAACAGGCGGGTGCCGGATTCGAGGGTCTTGAGGAAGGCGGTCTCCTCTCCGACGGCGACGGCGCGGATACGCTCCCAGTTGTCGGCGATCTCCGGGTAGGAGGGGGTCATGGTCTCACGGACGGTGTCCATGAGCTTCTCCATGGTCACTCCGGTGGCGCCGAGCAGGCGTGCGGAGCGGATGATGCGGCGCAGCAGGCGGCGCAGAATGTAGCCGCGACCTTCGTTGCCGGGGGTGACGCCGTCCAGGATGAGCATCAGACCGGTACGGCAGTGGTCGGCGATGACACGGAAGCGGATGTCGTCGGTGTGGGCGGCATGATAGGCCGCCGAGGTCGTGTCACCGTCAGCGGCGAGGGACTCGCTGCGGCCGTAGGTCGCGCCGGTGAGCTTCTCGGCGACGCGGATGACGGGGGCGAGGAGGTCGGTCTCGTAGACGTTCTCGACATTCTGCAGGATGCAGGCCACCCGTTCGACACCCATGCCGGTGTCGATGTTCTTCTTCGGCAGCGGGCCGAGGATCTCGAAGTCGTCCTTGCCGATGCCCCTGCCGCGCTCGTTCTGCATGAACACGAGGTTCCACAGTTCGATGTAGCGGGTGTCGTCGACGACGGGTCCACCGTAGCGGCCGTACTCCTCGCCACGGTCGTAGTAGATCTCGGAGCATGGCCCGCAGGGGCCGGGGATACCCATGGACCAGTAGTTGTCCGCCATCCCGAGGCGCTGGATACGTTCCTCGGGCACGCCGATCTTCTCGTGCCAGATCTGTGCGGCCTCGTCATCGTCCAGGTACACGGTGACCCAGAGACGGTCAGGGTCCAGCCCGAATCCGCCGTCCTCCAGAGATCCGGTGAGCAGGGTCCAGGCGTGGGTGATGGCACCTTCCTTGAAGTACTGCCCGAAGGAGAAGTTCCCCGCCATCTGGAAGAAGGTGTTGTGCCGGGTGGTGATGCCCACCTCCTCGATGTCGAGGGTCCTCACGCACTTCTGGATGGAGGTGGCGGTGCCGTTGGGGAACGGCGGGTTCTGCTGGCCGAGGAAGTAGGGCTTGAAGGGCACCATGCCGGCGTTGACGAAGAGCAGGTTCGGATCGTCGAGGATGAGCGAGGCGCTGGGAACCTCGGTGTGCCCCGCCTTGACGAAGTGGTTGATGAATCGCTCGCGGATCTCATGCGTCTGCACGTTGACGGAACCTTCTTGCTGTGTCTCTGGGTTGGTCTGGATGTTGGTCTGGATGAGTCGGTGATTTGCCGGTTGCCCAGTCTACCTGCCGTCGCGGACGATACTGCGCAGGGTGTCCAGGGTTGCGGAGATCTGGCGTTCCCGCCCGTGGTCGGTGGGTTCGTAGTAGCGGGCGCCAGCCAGATCCTCCGGAAGGTAGTCCTGCGCGAGGACGCCACGGGGATCGTCGTGGGGGTACCGGTATCCCACGGCGTTACCGAGTCCCTCCGCCCCGGAATAGTGGCCGTCACGCAGGTGGGGTGGCACGACGGTGCCCTTCCCCGCCCGCACGTCGGCGAGGGCGGCGTCGACGGCGGTGATCACCGAATTCGACTTCGCCGCGGTGGCCAGATGGACCGTCGCCTGGGCCAGCGGGATCCTGCCCTCCGGCATGCCGATGAAACTCACCGCCTGATGGGCGGCGACGGCGATCTGGAGGGCCGTGGGGTCGGCCATGCCGATGTCCTCGGAGGCGTGGATGACCAGGCGGCGGGCGATGAAACGCGGGTCCTCCCCCGCGTCGATCATCCGGGCGAGGTAGTGGAGTGCGGCGTCCGGGTCCGAGCCACGGATGGACTTGATGAAGGCACTGACGATGTCGTAGTGCTGGTCCCCGTCACGGTCGTAGCGGGCGACGGCCCGGTCCGTGGACAGCGCGACGGTCTCGACGGTTATCTCCCCGCCACTGTCCTGGACGGTCTCCGCGGCCGCCTCGAGGTAGGTCAGTGCCCTGCGTGCGTCACCTGCGGCCAGGGCGGTGAGACGGTCGCAGGCTTCGTCGGTGAGGGTCACCGAGCCGCCGAAACCGCGGGGGTCGTCCACCGCCCGCCGCAGCAGAGTGGCGATGTCCGCGGGTGCCAGCGGGGTGAGCTGGACGAGCAGGGACCGGGACAGCAGGGGCGCGACCACGGAGAAGCTCGGGTTCTCGGTCGTCGCCGCGACGAGCAGGACCGTACGGTTCTCGACGGCGGAGAGCAGGGCGTCCTGCTGGGTGCGGGAGAACCTGTGCACCTCGTCGATGAACAGCACGGTCGACACACCGTCGACAAGCATGCGCCGGGCTGTGTCGATGACCGCCCGGACCTCCTTCACCCCGGAGTTCAGTGCGGACAGTGCCTCGAAGCGGTGCCCGGACGTTCCGGCGATGAGGGAGGCGACGGTCGTCTTCCCCGTCCCGGGTGGTCCGTAGAGGATGACCGAGGATTCACCGCGCCCCTCAATCAGACGGCGCAGCGGGGCTCCCTCACCGAGGACCTGCTCCTGGCCGACGACCTCGTCGAGGGTCCGGGGGCGCATCCTCACCGCCAGCGGGGCATGGGCACCGGGGTGGAAGTAGGATTCGGCGGAGCGTGAGGGCGGTGCAGGGTCCGCTGCCCGGCGGCGGGGCTCCCGGCCTGCGCCGTGTTCCGGGGTGCCGTGTCCGGAGGATCCGACCTCGAAGAGTCCCTCGCCCATGATGCTGTGATTCCGGCGCGGTCAGCGTGACCGGAGCCGGCTCCTTGTCTGGGGCACTGCCCCGAGTTCGGCGAGACGCTCCAGCAGACTGCTGGCGAAGAGCGCGACCCGGGTGTACCGGCCGAGGGTGTCACTGCCGTCCCTGCCCGCGTCCGCTCCGGTCGCGGAGGTGGCGGCGGTCGTGGCGAAGCGACGGACCGATTCGACGGTGGTGGCGAAGTCCGCCAGGTGGGTCTCGGGAAGGCGGTCGAGCTGGCGTGCCCCGTCGGTGGGGGTGTCGGCTCCGGCGATGACCGCCAGGGTGCCGTGGTAGAGCAGGGACAGGCTCATCAGTGTCCAGCCGATGAGGGAGGTCATCAGTGCCTCGGTGAGCTGGTGGTGGTCGCGGACCTCCGGCCACACCGAGACAACCTCGGACGCCCAGGCGTCGATGAACTCGTTCGCCTCGTCCTCGTCGAGCAGCGGCGTGGAGATGTCGTGGGGGAATCCGGCGATGACGCAGGCGACGTCGAAGACGATGTCACGGAATCCCGCCCACTCGAAGTCCAGGAAGACGACCTGGTCGGACAGCATGATGTTGTCCGGGGTGAGGTCGAAGGGGGTGAAGGCCCGCAGACTGGAGCGTTGCTGCCGGTGACCGGCCTCCCGGGCGAAGTCGACGACCGCGTCGGGGATCTCCACCCCGCTGCCCTCCAGCAGGTCGAGGCCCTGGGTGACCAGTGCCGCGACGTCGACGTCACGTTCACCGACCTGTCCGAGGGGCAGCCCGTGGCGGGTGTACTGGCGGCGGTTGAGGGTGGCGAAGGACTCCTCACCGTCTGCGGTCGCCACCTGCATACGGCCCAGTGCGCGGCCCAGTTTTCGCAGGGCGGAGGCGCGCTGCGCGGCGTCCTCACGGACGAGAATGTCCGCGAAGCTCTCTCCGGTGCCTGCGTCAGAGAGCACGATGATGCGCTCGTCGATGTCGTGGGCGAGCAGCAGCGGTCCGGGACGATTCTCGGAGGGCAGGGTGTTGGTGTACTGGTAGGCGACGACTTCCCTGATCATCGCGGCATTCGCCTCGGCCTCCGGTGGTGTCCCTTCGGCGAGGGCGGGCAGCTGCTTGATGACGACAGACCGCTGCTGCAGGAACGGGTTCGGGGTGACCTTCGCCCGCAGGACCAGTGAGTCACTGGAACCCCCGAGGTCCTCGGGGTGGGTGAGCTCCGGGGTGCCTCCGAACCTGCGGCCCAGCAGGTGGGTCGCTCTGTCGAGGACGGTGTCGGTACTCAGCACGTCGGCTCCTTCAGGCAGGTGGTCGGATGTGGCCGGGGCGGGCCGGGTGACCCGTCGGTGACTCCGGCCGGATGGGCTAGTCGGCTCCGGCGGCACCGGCCACCGTGTCCTGTTTCTTCGCCCCGGTCCTGCCCGGTCGGGCGTCAAGGCCCGCCTCGTGGCGCTGCTGGGCGGTGATCGGCGCCGGGGCATCGGTCAGGGGGTCGACTCCGCCACCGGACTTCGGGAAGGCGATGACGTCGCGGATCGAGTCGAATCCTCCGAGCAGCGACACGATCCGGTCCCAGCCGAAGGCGATGCCGCCGTGCGGCGGGGCACCGAAGGCGAAGGCGTCCAGGAGGAAGCCGAACTGCTCCCGTGCCTCCTCCTCGGTGATGCCCATGACGGCGAAGACCCGCTCCTGGACGTCACGGCGGTGGATACGGATCGATCCGCCGCCGATCTCGTTGCCGTTGCAGACGATGTCGTATGCGTAGGCGGTGGCCTCACCCGGGTTGGTGTCGAAGCTGTCCATCCACTCCGGCTTCGGAGAGGTGAACGCGTGGTGCACGGCGGTCCACGAGGAGTGGCCGAGCGCGACGTCCCCGGAGGCGGTGGCGTCCGCGGCCGGCTCGAACATGGGCGCGTCGACGACCCAGGTGAACGCCCAGTCACCTTCCCTGATCAGGCCGAGGCGTTCGGCGATCTCGCCGCGGGCGGCACCGAGCAGGGCGCGGGAGGGCTTCACGTCACCGGCGGCGAAGAAGATGCAGTCACCTGGTTCCGCTCCGACGTGGGCCGCGATGTTCGCGCGTTCGGCGTCGGTGATGTTCTTGGCCACCGGGCCGGAGAGGGTGCCGTCCTCACCGACGAGGATGTAGGCCAGGCCCTTGGCACCGCGCTGCCGGGCCCAGTCCTGCCAGGCGTCGAGGGTGCGCCTGGGCTGGGAGGCTCCGCCGTGCATGACGACCGCGCCGACGTAGGGGGCCCTGAAGACCCGGAACGAGGTTTCCGCGAAGAAGTCGGTGCACTCGGTGATCTCGATGTCGAAGCGCAGGTCCGGCTTGTCCGAACCGTAGCGCCTCATGGCGTCGGCGTAGGTGATCCTGGGGATCGGTGTGGGGATCTCGTAGCCGATCTGCCGCCACACGGCGACGAGGATCTTCTCTGCCAGGGAGATGATGTCCTCCTGGTCAACGAAGCTCATCTCCACGTCGAGCTGGGTGAACTCGGGCTGCCGGTCGGCGCGGAAGTCCTCGTCACGGTAACAGCGGGCGATCTGGAAGTACCGCTCCATCCCGGCGACCATGAGCAGCTGCTTGAACAGCTGGGGGGACTGCGGGAGGGCGTAGAACGAGCCGGGCCGCAGACGGGCGGGGACGAGGAAGTCCCGTGCGCCCTCGGGGGTGGAGTGGGTCAGGGTCGGGGTCTCGATCTCGGTGAAGTCCTCGTCGAGAAGGACGCCGCGGGCCGCCTGGCTGACCCGGGACCGAAGTCTCAGGGCTCCGGCCTGCCGTTCGCGGCGCAGGTCGAGGTAGCGGTACTTCAGGCGGGCTTCTTCACCGACCTCCCCTCCCGAGGAGTCCTCGATCTGGAAGGGCAGGGGCGCCGACTCGTTTAGGATCTCCAGGGAGCTGACGTTGACCTCGACGTCGCCGGAGGCGAGGTTCGGGTTCTCGGAGCCCTCGGGCCGGTCCTCGACGATTCCCGTGACCCTGATGCAGTACTCGCTGCGCAGGTCATGGGCGCGTTCGGCGACCTCGCTGTCGCGGAAGACCACCTGGGCCAGGCCGGAGCGGTCACGCAGGTCGATGAAGATCACCCCGCCGTGGTCACGTCGCCGGGCGACCCACCCGGTGAGTGTGACCTCCTTCCCGCTGTCGTCGGAGCGAAGGTCGCCACACAGATGCGTCCGCAGCACGTCGCGTTGTCCTTTCGGATCTGGTTGAAGGAGCGGCGCTCCACAGAGGCCTCCCCGGCTGTCACCGGCGCACGTCCTCCGGGGTTCCCGGCGGCAGGGTGCGCGCATGTCGACCCTCGAGCGTACTCCCCCGCCTCCCGGGTGGTCGGGGGTGGGTGTACCGGGTGACCCGGCCCCGACGTTTCCGCCGGGCAGCCGCTACCGTGGGGTCATGGCCGAGAACCTTCCAGCAGATACCCCGGACAGCGGAACGGGACGCAGCCCTGCCTCCCGGGGCCCGGACGACGGTGCCCCGCGTGACTCGGACGGAATCCCCGACCAGTTGTCCGTCGAGGACACCATCGTCACCCCGCTGGACCGCAGGGACGTGTACCGCTTCTTCTGGGTTGCCAACCAGGTCGTGCTGGTCGTGTCGGCGGTCGTGGCGGTCTGCGCGATCGTCTACGGTCTGGCGGCCGGTGAACCGGGCGCCTGGGTCACCGGTATCGGCGCCACCGTCGTGAGCATGCAGTCGGTGATCGGCCTGCTCCTGGCCCGCCTGGGCAGCGACCTGAAGTTCGCCGGCCGGATCTGAGGACTGCCCTGTCTGCCGCGTGCCGGCTGCCGCCCGACGAATACGGTCGGTGTCTCTCGGGGCCGGCTCAGGCGAGCGACCGGGCGAACCCGTCGGGGTCGTCGGTGGTGATCTGGTCGACCCGCAGTTCCAGCAGGACGCGGGCCTGCGCGAGAGTTGTCTCGTCGGGGCCCGTCAGGGTGTAGGCGTCCACGAGTTTTCCTGCGGCGTGGAAATCGGCGACGATGTCGTGTCCGCGACCGGCCGCAGCAAGGATGATCCGGTGGTCGAGGTAGACGGTGTCCGCGGAAGGCTGGGCGTCGAGGGCGTCGCCGACGAAACGGGCGATGTCTGCGGTGCGTCGCAGGCGCAGTACCGCCCGCCGGGTGCAGGGGTCGTGCCCCAGTCTGAACCGCGGGTCCTGCCGGGCCACCGTGGCCGCGGCGCGAGGGTCGGTTCCGGAGACGATGACGTGTGACGCCAGTGCCCCGACGGCCCCGGCTGTCCGCCGGGCGTTCGCCGGGGTCATGACGGACGCGTTGTCTTTGATGTCGAGCTGCAGCAGGGCGGTGGACGGAAACTGTCCGCCGGTGTCCTCCCCGGCACCGGGAGCTGTACCGGTGGTGCGGGCGTCGGCGAGAGTGCACAGTGCCGGTGCCGGCTGTCGTCGGCGCCACCGTCGGACGGGGTCATGGCGGATCTCAGGGACGCCGTCAGCACTGACCCTCACGTCGATCTCCACGCTCGCCCCCTCGCGCAGACCTTCGGTGATGCGGGCGAGGGTGAAAGGGGTGTCGGTGGATGTCCGCCGGGCCCGGTGCCATTTGAGTCTGGTGAGATGTCCGTCGACGAGGATGTCCGTCGACGACCTTCCGGTGGTCATGCCTCCATGAGTACCAGCACCAGCTGCCACCCGCTGAGCGCGGTGAAGACCAGGCACAGCGCCCGGTCCGCGACTCCGGAGGTCGTGACCGTGAGTGCCGGGGGCAGGGTCCAGTTCCACCACCGGCGTCCTTTCCGCGGTATCAGCGGCGAGGTCAGCGGGACCCCGGTCTTCGTCAGGGCGTCCCCTGCCAGGTGTGCCAGTACTCCGGCGGTCACGGCCGAGGCCGGCAGCAGCGGTGTCTGCAGTGCGGGGACCGTGAGGTAGGCGGCGACTCCTGCTGCGACGGCGACGAGGACGACCACGGGTCCACCCCTGGCCGAGCTCCATTCCGGGAACAGACCGCGTAGGGCCAGTCCTGCGAAGAAGACGAGCATGACGGTGACGCCTCGTTCCCCCGCCACTCCTCCGGCCGCCCACGCACATGCTCCGGCGAGGAGGGCGAACCAGACGGTGTGGGTCGCCGTCCGGTGTGCACCGGTGACGCGGGTGTCCCTTCGGGTGCCCGTGGCGTTGACGACGAGGACGCTGACGGCCGCGACGGTGCGGGAGAGGACCCCGGTGACGAAGCCGAAGGACCTCGAGACGGTCGAGCCGGGTGCGTCGAGGTCCGGCAGAAGTGCGGCCCCGGCGGTGATGCCGGCGTAGCAGAGGATCTCGGGCACACCGGTGGCGCCGCCCCAGGCGGTCGGCAGGGTGGTTGCCAGTGCGAGTCCCGCGGCAGCTCCGGACATGGCATGGGTCGGCCCCTGGACCATCCGCTCCCCCTCCGTCCCTGGTTCCGGGGTTTCTGCCCCGACTGCATCCGGTTGATCCTGCCCGTCTTCCCCCCCCGGGCCGGGTCATGTGGTGCGCCATCAGGGACTCGAACCCCGAACCCGCTGATTAAGAGTCAGCTGCTCTGCCAATTGAGCTAATGGCGCCGGTGGCGACGGCCTCGCCGCGCAACAGTCGGATACTATAGGCCCCGGTCTGACAGGGGCGCAATTCAGCTGGTGGATGCCGGTTTCACCGGAAGGAGGCCGGGGCCGGGGCGATGACGTCCAGTGCCCCGGGGACGCATCCGAAGTCCAGTCGGCTGTGCCTGCCGACGTAGTCCCCGTCGATCTGCACGTCGGCGGGCGAGGTCCCGGTGAAACGTACGGTGGGAACGTCGTCCTCGCGCACCAGGTGGGCCGACCGTGGGTTGCGGGACCCGGTGAGCAGCCTGCCGGCCAGGACGAGGGTGGGCACCACCGCCAGTGAGGTCAGTGCGGCCACCCCGAGTCCGTGGTCGAGGTCGGTACCCGGGTTGGTCCGCAGGGCGAGGGGCCCCAGGTAGGTCCACGGGCTGGTGTTGCTGACGAATCCGAATCTCACTTCTTCCACGGTCCTGCCGGGCATGTCCACGGTGAAGGTCGGTGAAGGGTGGGCGGGAGAAAGGAAGGTGCCCAGGGCCGTGGTCACGTAGCGCAGGTCGGTGACCCGGCGTCCTGTGGCCCGCAGCTGTTCCATGCGCCGGATCACTGTGGCGTCCAGCCCGGTTCCCGCGGTGAACAGGAACCAGCGTCCGAGGGTGTGCCCGAGGCTGACGGGCCGTCGGGTCCCGCGGTCGAGTCCCGTGGCGAGCTGGGCGGCGGCCCGCACGGGGTCCGGGTCGATGCCGAGGGCACGGGCGAAGACGTTGGCGTTGCCGCCCGGGATGACGCCGAGGGCCGGCAGGTCACCTGCTGCGGGCCGGTCGGTTCTGTCAGGTGCGCCGAGCATGCCGTTGACCACTTCGTTGACTGAACCGTCACCTCCGTTGACCACGACGGCGTCGAAGGTTCCGGCGGCCAGGGCACCGAGTTCGGTGGCGTGGCCGCGGCGGGTGGTGGCGACGAGTTCCACACTGTGTCGGGCGGACAAGGACTCGTACAGACGGTCACGGCCGGCACTGCTGGTCGTGGTCGCGAAAGGGTTGGTGATCAGCATGACTCGCACAGGTGACGATGCTACTGGTGACCCGGGGACGCCCGGGGCGGCGGTCACGTCCGGGCACTCGGTAGGCTGGGACCATGAAATACATCTCCACGCGAGACGCCCGGGCCACCCCGGTGTCCTTCTCCGACATCCTTCTCGGCGGCCTGGCACCGGACGGGGGCCTGTACCTGCCGCAGGAGTATCCGCGTGTCAGTTCCTCGACGTTGGAGACCTGGCGGGGTCTCCTGGCGTCGCAGGGGTACGCGGCCCTGGCAGCCGAGGTTGTGGCCCTGTTTGTCGACGACATCCCTGTCGGGGAGATCCGGGCCATGACCGCCCGGGCCTACTCCACCCCGAAGTTCGCCTCCGAGCAGATCGTGCCGGTGACCGATCTGGAGCCGGGAGTGAAGATCGCGCACCTGTCCGAGGGGCCCACGGCGGCGTTCAAGGACATGGCCATGCAGCTTCTCGGGGAGCTTTTCGAGTATGTCCTCGCCGAGCGCGGGCAGACGATCAACATCCTTGGTGCCACCAGCGGGGACACAGGTTCCTCCGCCGAGTACGCCATGCGGGGCAGGCCGGGCGTGAGGGTGTTCATGCTCACCCCGGCAGGCCGGATGACACCGTTCCAGCAGGCGCAGATGTTCGGCCTGGATGACCCGAACATCTTCAACATCGCCCTGGACGGGGTCTTCGACGACTGCCAGGACGTGGTCAAGGCCGTGTCCTCGGATGCCGCGTTCAAGGCCGAGTACCACATCGGGGCGGTGAACTCGATCAACTGGGCCCGGTTGATGGCCCAGGTGGTCTACTACGTCTCCAGCTGGCTGCGGGCCACGTCCGGCCCCGGCGAGAAGGTGTCCTTCTGCGTGCCCACGGGAAACTTCGGGGACATCTGCGCCGGTCACATCGCCCGCCAGATGGGGGTACCGATCGACCGGCTCATTGTCGCGACGAACGAGAACGACGTCCTCGACGAGTTCTTCCGCACCGGCGACTACCGGGTCCGCACCTCGGCGGAGACCCTGGCCACCTCGAGCCCGTCGATGGATATCTCGAAGGCGTCGAACTTCGAGCGGTTCATCTTCGACCTTCTGGGACGGGACGCCTCACGCACGGCCGAGCTTTTCGGCACCGGGGTTCCCTCCGGCGGTTTCTCCCTGGCCGGCGACCCTGCCTTCCCGGAGGTGGACAAGACCTTCGGTTTCGCTTCGGGGTCGTCGACTCACGCCGACAGGTTGGCGACCATCCGGTCGTGCTGGGAGCAGGCGGGCGTGCTCGTCGACCCGCACACGGCCGACGGGGTGAAGGTGGCCAGAGACTTCCTCGCCTCCCATCCGGACGCGGCCCCGGTGGTCTGCCTGGAGACGGCCCTGCCGGTGAAGTTCGCGGACACGATCCGAGAGGCACTGGGCAGTGAGCCGGATTCGATGACTCCCGCACGTTTCCGGGACATCCTGTCCGCACCCAGGCATGTCACGGCCCTGTCCAATGACGTGGACGTGGTCAAGGACTTCATCCGGACCTCTGTCGCAGAGGTGCGTGTGTGACCAGCTGCGAGTGTGGCCCGGCTGCGCGTGTGGTCGGCCCTGGGTTCCGGGGCGACCATGGCGTCGGCCGGACATGACAACACTCCTGCCCTGCCCGCTACACTTCCCCCATGACCTTCAACTCCAACCTCAACGGACTGGGTGACCGGGCGTCCTCGGGCGGCGGCGCCGGTGGTGGCGGCGGATTCGGTTTCGGGGGCGGCAACCGCGGCGGGGGCAACGGACTGCTGGGACTGATCATGGGGATCGTCGGCTCGAAGTTCGGACTCCCGGGCATCATCGTTGTCGCGGCGGTCGCGTTCTTTGCGGGAGGGGGCACGGGCCTGTTCTCCGACGGTGGTTCCACCGGCACCCCGGGTGGGTCCGGAGGGTCGGGTACCGCGGCGTCGGGCAGTTCCCTGGAGCACTGCCGTACCTGGCAGGACGCCAACGCCTACGACGACTGCCGTATCGAGGGCACCGCAGTGTCCCTCGACGCTGTGTGGTCGCAGATCCTGCCGGCCCAGACGGGCATCACCTACACGGAACCTGCGGTGAAGATCGGCGACGGGACGGTGAACACCGGATGCGGTACGGCGTCCACGGCCCGGACCGGCCCGTTCTACTGTCCCGGTGACCGCACGGTGTACATCGGTGACGACTTCTTCGCCCAGCTCAAGCAGATGGGCGGCTCCGACGGACCTTTCGCCCAGATGTATGTGGTGGCGCACGAGTTCGGGCACCACATCCAGAATCTCCAGGGGACCATCGGTCTGTCCGACTACGACAACGCCGGTGAGGATTCGAATGCCGTGAAGATCGAGCTGCAGGCGGACTGCTATGCGGGGGTCTGGGCCAGTCACGCGGACTCCGGTGAGAACGCGATGCTTGACCCGCTCACCGATGAGCAGGTCTCGCAGGCCATCATCTCCGCGCAGGCCATCGGTGACGATGCGATCCAACGCTCCTCAGGCTCCGCGGTCAACCCTGACAACTGGACCCACGGTTCGTCTGAGCAGCGCCAGCAGTGGTTCCTGCAGGGTTACCAGGGAGGGACCGTGGACTCCTGCCACCAGGACTTCACCAGGTAGGACGCCCCGGTCCTCCCCGGACCCGGGGTATCCTGTCCCCCGGTCGTCCCCGGATCAGGCCCGGATCATCCCCGGATCAGGTCTGCTGCACGTTCCCCGATGAGCATGCACGTGATGTTGGGGTTCACCGCGGTGAGCTGCGGCATGACCGAGGCGTCCACGACACGGAGCCCCTGCACCCCCTTGACCCTCAGCTGCGGGTCAAGGGGTGACATCGTGTCACCGGGGTCACCCATCCGGACAGTGCCGGCAGGGTGGTACACGGTGTTGTGGGTGCGTGAAATGTAGTCGGCGATATCCTCGTCGGACTGGACGTCAGGGCCGGGGAAGAGTTCGCGCCCGGCGTAGGGGGCCATCGCCGGGCGGGCGACGATGCGGCGGGCCAGCCTGATCCCGGCCACGGCGATGCGCATGTCGTAGCCTTCCTCGTCGGTGAAGTAGCGTGGGTCGACCTTCGGCTTGTCCCGGTAGTCGGCGGAACGCAGCCTGACGGTGCCGCGTGCGCGGGAGTGGGTGATGTTCGGGGTGAGGCAGAAGGCCTCGTCGGCGGTGGGGTATCCCTGACGACGGGTGTGCATGTCGAAGGGCATGGACCCGTAGTGCATCATCAGGTCCGGCAGTCCCAGCCCGTCGGCGCCGCCCTCGTCGACCTCGTCGAAGATACCGATCTCCCACCACTGGCTGGCGTCCCGCAGCATCGGGACCGTCGACTCCCACGAGATCACCGCCTCCGGATGGTCCTGCAGGTTCGATCCGACCCCTGGTGCGTCGACGAGGACGTCGATGCCGAACTCCCTGAGGTGGTCGGCGGGGCCGATGCCGGAGAGCATGAGCAGTTTGGGGCTGTCGATCGCCCCTGCGGAGACGATCACCTCGCGCTCGGCGTGGAGAGTCTTCAGACGCCCGAAGGGGTTGTCGAGGTATTCGATTCCCACGGCCCGGTCACCGTCGAACAGGATCCGCGAGACCCGCCGGTCGGTGAGGATGTCGAGGTTCTCCCGGTCCATCACCGGGTGCAGGTAGGCGACCGAGGAGGACGCCCTGATGTTGTCGTCTCCGGCGTTGATCTGGAACCAGTCGGCACCGTGACTGACGGTCTCTCCCTCGTTGAACGGGGTGACCGGCAGCCCCTCCTCCTCGCAGGCTTCCAGCAGTGCCACTCCGACCGGGTCCTTGGGGTGGACCGAGCGCAGGTGCACGGGCCCGCCGTGGCCGTGGTGGTCTCCCGGCCGGTCGTTGTCCTCCAGCCGTCGGAGCAGCGGCAGGACCGTGGCGGAGTCCCAGCCGGCTGCGCCGAGGCTCACCCAGTGGTCCAGGTCCTGGGCGGGAGTATGGAAGGCGATGCAGGAGTTGTGGGAGGAACAGCCGCCGAGGACCTTCGCTCTGGCGTGCCGCATGAAGGAGTTTCCGTTCTCCTGCGGTTCGATCGGGTAGTCCCAGTCGTAGCCGGATTCGAGCAGTGCGGGCCACTCGTGGAGGTTGAGGATCTCCGGTTTGTCCACATCGGTGGGTCCGGCTTCGACGAGTCCCACGGTGACGGAGGGGTCCTCGCTGAGCCGGGCCGCGACAACGGCACCGGAGGATCCGGCTCCGACAACGATGTAGTCGTACTTCTCACGCATGTGTGCTCCCTGTTCTCGTCTCACCTGTTACTTCGTGGGGAACCAGCCGGTCACGGCGGGTTCGGTGTTCTCGTAGATGTGCTTGGCCTCCCGGTACTCCTCGAGCCCGGTGGGGCCGAGTTCCCGGCCGATGCCGGACGCCTTGAATCCACCCCACTCGGCCTGCGGAAGGTAGGGGTGGTAGTCGTTGATCCAGATGGTCCCGTGGCGCAGCGCCCGGGAGACACGGTTGGCCACTCCCCTGTCAGAGGTCCACACCGCCCCGGCAAGTCCGTAGTCGGTGTCGTTGGCGATCGCCACAGCCTCGGCCTCGGTGGAGAAGGTCTCCACGGTGATGACGGGGCCGAAGCCCTCCTCGATGACGGCCGGGTTGTCGGCGGTGCAGTTGTCGAGCACTGTCGGCCGGTAGAAGAAACCGTTCTCCAGGCCGGGTCCTCCCCCTTCACCACCGCAGCGCAGGGTGGCCCCGGCCTCGATCCCACGCCTGACGTAGTCACTGACCTTCTCCAGGTGGTCGCGGGAGATCAGGGGTCCGGCCTGGGCGTCCTCGTCGAAGGGGCCGCCGAGGACGATGCCTTCGGCGCGGCGCACCAGTTCGTCGACGAAACGGTCTCTGACGGTGTCCTGCACGATCAGGCGGGTTCCTGCCGAGCACACCAGGCCGGAGTCGAGGAAACCGGCGTTGAGGGCGTTGTCGACCGCGGCGTCGAAGTCGGCGTCGGCGAAGACGACGTTGGGGTTCTTGCCCCCGAGCTCCAGTGCGACCTTCTTGACGGTGGGCGCCGCGGATTCGGCGATCTTCCGGCCGGTGACGAGGCCGCCGGTGAAGGAGACGAGATCGACGTCCGGGTGGGTGGACAGGGGTGCCCCGGCCTGCGCGCCCGCTCCGAGAACCAGATTTCCCACACCGGCGGGCAGTCCGAGTTTGTCGAGGACGTCCATGATGAGGACGGCGGTGTGGGGGGTGAGCTCGGCGGGCTTGAGGATGAAGGTGTCTCCGGCGGCGAGGGCGGGGGCGATTTTCCAGCTGGCCTGCAGCAGCGGGAAGTTCCAGGGGGTGATCAGACCGCACACGCCGACGGGTTCGTAGACGACCCGGGAGATCACCGCGGGACTTCCGGCGTCGACGAGGCGTCCGGGGTGCTGGTCGGCGATCTTCCCGAAGTAGCGGAAGCAGCTGATGATGTCGTCCATGTCCCCTTCGGCTTCGACGAGTCTCTTGCCGGTGTCGAGGGCTTCGGCGCGGGCGAACTCGTCTTTGCGGGCGGTGACGGCGTCGGCGACGGCGAGCAGCAGGTCACCGCGTTCGGCTGCCGGGGTGGAGGACCATTCTCCGGCGTCGAAGGCACGGCGTGCGGCGGCCACGGCCTTCTCCGTGTCCGCGGATGTCGCTTCGGAGACTGTTCCCACGGTGGTGCCGTCGGCCGGGCAGATCACGGTCCTGGTGCCGCCGTCGGAGGCTGCGACCCACCGGCCGTCGATGTAGAGCGTCTTCGGTGCGGTGGAATCGTCGGTTGCGTTCATTCCTTCTTATCTCCTTCTGTGTCGGTCGTGCCGGTCCTGACGGCGGTGTCGGTCGTGCCGGTCCTGCCGGTTTCTTCAGCTGTGCCGGTTGCGGTGCTGACGGGGCTGCTCTCGGAGCCGTCGTAGTTGTCGTCGGCCCAGAATTCGGGGACAGGTGCCTGGGTCTCCCCGGTGGGGGTGCCCCGGTCCCCCGACAGTGACATAAATTCGAGGTGGGCGTCGTAGGCGTCCAGTACGTCGGTGATGACCTGCTCTTTCGTGTAGCCGAGGATGTCGTGGCCACGGGACCCGGTCGCCGAGAAGATCTCGAGGGTGAAGTAGACGTCGTGGTCCACATTGAGGTTCACGGCGAAGTTGGGGACCTGGCAGGCCACCGGATACGCCTCGTACTTGAACTCGTTCTGCCCGGGGAAGTTGACGACCAGGTCCACGTAGCTGATCGGGTAGTCCGGGTGGGTGCCCCGGTGGCAGGAGATGTCCAGGCCCATGCCCTTGAGTTCCTCGGCGACCTCCTCGATCGCCGGTGCTGCGACAGTTTCGACGTACTTCTCCGTCTCCGCGGCGGAGGGGAAACTCATCCTGCGTCTCAGACGCCTGCGCCAGGCGAGTCTGGCCGGTCCGGTTCCGCCGGTGCGGTCGATGAGTGCCCTCATCCTGGAGACTTCCCGGGAGTCCAGTGAGTGCCCCTCTGCGGCCAGGACCCGCCAGACGCTGATCATCAGCAGGTACATGATGAAGGCGAAGGGAAGTCCGATGAGCACAGTGGCGGACTGGAGGGTGTACACCCCACCGATGAGCAGCATCACCAGGGTCAAAGCGCCGGTGATCACCGCCCACACGATACGCAGCCAGGGTGGTCCGTCGGAGTCGTCGACGGAGGCCTTCGAGGTCATGTTCGCCATCACCAGTGAGCCGGAGTCGGCGGAGGTGACGTAGAACAGCAGGCCGGTGATGACGGCGAGGGACACGGAGAAGGTGGCGCCCGGGTACTGCTGGAGCAGCAGGAAGAAGCCGGACTCCGGGGTGTCGACGGCGGTGTGGAGGAATTCTTCGTCGCCGTCCCGGAAGAACCCGAGGGCGGCGTTGCCGAAGACGGAGATCCACATCGCGATGAAGGCGAAGGGGATGACGAGGACGCCGAGGACGAACTGGCGCACTGTGCGACCGCGGGAGATCCTGGCGAGGAAGAGGCCCACGAACGGGGCCCAGGCGATCCACCAGGCCCAGAAGAACAGGGTCCAGTCCGACATCCAGTCCTGGGCCGGGTAGCCCGGTGACCCGTCGGTGTAGGCGAAGGTGTTCATCAGCATCGAAGGGAACCGAGCGACGAAGTCGCCGATGTTCTGCACCAGCGCGTTGAGCAGTTCACTGGTCCTGCCCATCACGATGATCCAGACCATGAGTACGACGGCGAGCCAGACGTTGAGTTCGGACAGGCGCCTGATGCCTTTATCCACCCCGGAGACGGTGGACAGGATGGTGATGAACACTGACAGACAGATGAGGCCGATCTGCACGCCTGTGCTGGTGGGGATGCCGAAGAGTTCGGAGAGCCCGTAGTTGATGAACACGACCCCGATCCCCAGTGACACCGAGATCCCGAATGCGGTGCCGATGGAGGCCGCGATCTCCACGGCGTGACCGGTGCCACCGTGGATGCGGCGTCCGAAAATGGGGGCGAGGGCTGAGCGGATGCTCAGCGGCATGTGGTAGCGGTAGGCGAACAGTCCGAAAGCGAGCCCCATCAGTGCATACATGGCCCATCCCGGTATTCCGTAGTGGAACATGGTCCACAGGGGCGCCATCCGGGCAGCTTCGTCGGACATTTCCGCGCCTTCAGGCGGGGTGAGGTAGTTGGTCGCGGGACCGGAGATGCCGAAGAACATCAGGTCCACGCCTATTCCTGCCGCGAAGAGCATCGCACCCCAGGTGAACAGGCCGAACTTCGGCTGGGAATGGTCCGGGCCGATCTTGGTGTTCCCGGTGCGTCTGAAGGCGATGATGAGGACGAAGACGACCACCGCGCCGGCGGTGAGAACGTAGAACCAGCCGAGGTTGACCGAGATCCAGTTCTTGACGTTGTTGATGACCGCATCTGCGGCGTCAGGGGCGAGCCATGCCCACAGCACGAAAGCCACGATCAGGCCGGAGGCCGTGCCGAACACCGGCCAGTTCACCGCGGAATGGGCGGGTTTCTCCGGCGGAGTGTCGGTCTCTCCGGTCCCTGCTGACTGCTGCGCACTATTCTGTGATCCGCTCACAGGCGTTCCCTCTTTCAGCTGTGTGTCAGTTGAACCGGTACGCGGCCAACCGTAGCTGAACCTCAGGCGTCCCGCTGTGTGGGAAAACCGGAGTTCTGCGGGTTCCGGATGGCCCGGAGATGACGTGCCGGTGATGCGCGGGAGCCACTGTTGTGCACCTTACGCTGGGGAAACAGTGGTGCAGGGAAGGAACCGGGCGGAGCTCAGGATGTGACCGGGCAGAGATGGTGCACGGACCGTGCAGAGATTTCGTAGGACGCCCGGCCGGGGCGCTGCGGGGTCGGCGCAGGGACGGCGCAGAGTCGGGCGCGGGATCAGCGGGGGGCGACGCCGAGGGCGCTGCGGACGGTGAGCACCACGTCCTCGAGGGAGACTTCGTGCTGGTCGCGGGTGGTCAGGTCCCGCAGCACGACTGTGCCGTCGGCGAGCTCCTGCTCCCCCATCACCAGGGCGTAGCGGGCACCGGCGCGGTCGGCCCCCTTCATCGCACCCTTGAGGCCACGGTCACCGTAGGCCATGTCGGCGCTGACCCCGGCGCGCCGCAGTCGGTCGATGACCACAGCGAGTCTGCGTTTCGCCTCGTGTCCCATGGGCACACCGTAGATGTCGACGCGGCGTCCTTCCGTCGCCGACACACCCTCGGCCTCGAGTGCGAGCAGCGTGCGGTCGACCCCGAGGCCGAAGCCGATACCGGAGAGGTCCTGTCCGCCGAGCTGCGCCATGAGACCGTCGTAACGCCCGCCGCCGCCGATTCCGGACTGGGCGCCGAGTCCGTCGTGGACGAACTCGAAGCAGGTCTTCGTGTAGTAGTCCAGTCCGCGGACCAGGCGGGGGTTGAGTGTGTACTCCACGCCCATGTCGTCGAGCAGGCCGGTGACGGTCTCGAAGTGCTCCCGGGCTTCCAGGGACAGGTGGTCGGGCATCAGCGGAGCATCGTCGAGCATCTCCCGGATCTCGGGGCGCTTGTCGTCGAGGACGCGAAGGGGGTTGATCTCGGCACGCCGGCGGGTCTCCTCGTCGAGCGGGAGGGCGAAGAGGAAGTCCTGGAGTTTGCGGCGGTACTCGGGCCGGCAGGTGGAGTCCCCCAGACTGGTCAGCTCCAGTCGGTACCCGGTCAGCCCGAGAGCCCGGTAGCAGCGGTCCGCCAGGCACACCACTTCGGCGTCGAGAGCGGGGTCGTCGACACCGATGGCTTCCACGCCGACCTGCTGGAGCTGACGGTAGCGCCCGGCCTGGGGACGCTCGTAGCGGAAGAACGGTCCGGAGTAGGTCAGTTTCACCGGCAGCTGACCGCGGTCGAGATTGTGCTCGATCACGGCGCGCATCACCCCGGCGGTGCCTTCGGGACGCAGGGTGACGGAGCGTCCGCCACGGTCATTGAAGGTGTACATCTCCTTGGAGACGACGTCGGTGGATTCGCCGACTCCCCGGGCGAACAGGCCGGTCTCCTCGAAGACGGGCAGTTCGATGTGCCCGTACCCGGAGTTGTGGATCACGGTCTCGAAGGTGCTGCGTACGGCGTGGAAGTCCGCCGACGTCGGGGGCACGTAGTCGGGTACGCCCTTGGGGGCGGAAAACGGCTGGATTCTCGCACTCTTCGCAGTGTCAGTCACGCCGGTCAACTATAGCGGGTCGACGGGACCGTCCCGGTGACCGCGTGCCCCGGGCTGTGACCGTGGCTGTGGCTGTGACTGTGACTGACGTATCACACCACGGACCGCAGGAACCCGTTGTCCTTCTTCTCCCGGCCGACCGTGGTGGCCGGCCCGTGGCCGGGGTAGACGATGTCCGCGTCATCGAAGATCTCCGGAATCCGTCGCAGACTGTCCATCATCGCGTGCGGGTCGGACAGGGGCAGGTCGGTGCGGCCCACTCCCCCGCGGAACAGGACGTCACCGCCGAGGATGACGGTTGTGCCGCCGAGTGTCCCGCGGTACATCACGGACCCCGGCGAGTGCCCGGGCATGAGGTGGGCGGTGAAGTCCACGCCGGCGACGCTGAGGGTGTCCCCGTCGTTGACCGGTGCGGGAACCCGGGGCGTGGGCATACGGTCGGTGGCGTGCATCTGGCCGAGCTCGCCGAGAGAGTCGAGGGTCTCGCGCAGGAGCCAGGGCCGGTCGTCCGGGTGCATGTAGGCGGGAACGCCGTATTCCTCCTGGATCTCGGGGAGGTCACGGACATGGTCGATGTGGCCGTGGGTGAGCAGGACCTGTTCGACGGTGAGTCCCCGGTCGGAAACCAGCCGACGGATCCGGTCCGCCGCCCCCATTCCGGGGTCGACGACGGTTGCGCGTGTGCCGTCGTGGACGACCAGACAGTTCATGTCGAGCGGTCCGGTGGGCAGGACCTCGACGACAGGGATGGTGTGCGGGCCGGTCTGAGCGCCGGGGCGGGGGCCGGTGTGCGGGTTCATGGTTCCGAGGCTACCGCCGGGCCCCGGTACCGGGGGGCGGTGTCACCGAGCCGGTTGTGGCCTGTCACAGGTGGGGATGGAACAATGGTCGTCTGTTGCAGCTACACCCGTAGCAGTTCACCGTTGTTCCCCGATCAGAGAGGCCCCGAGCGTTGTCTGACAACTCCGCACGCCGCGATGCGGCACTGAAGAAACTCGCCAAGGAGCTGAAGTCCCGGTCACGCCGGGAGAAGATGCGTCCGCTCGGGGTCGTCGCCGCCACAGTCGTGGTCCTCGTCGTCCTCGTCGGTGGTATCTGGTTCGCCGTCACCCGCGACGACTCCTCCGACACAGTCGCCGACGCCACCGACGCCACCGACGCTGCCGCCACGACGACACAGGCTGAGGGCCCCCAGGCGTGCACGTACACCGACACGGGGGACGCCGCGAAGCAGGTCTCCCTGCCCTCCACCGACGGAATGTCCACCGAGGGCACCACGGCGGTGACCCTGGCGACGAACCAGGGGAACATCGGCATCACCCTCGACCACGCCCAGGCGCCGTGTGCCGCGAATGCGATCCAGCACCTTGTGGAGGAGAAGTTCTACGATGACACGATCTGCCACCGTGTGGTCGTCTCTGAGGGGATGAAGATCCTGCAGTGCGGTGACCCGACCGGTTCGGGTTCAGGAGGACCGGGATTCTCCTTCCCCGACGAGTACCCGGTGTGGGGTGACAACGGAGAGAAGGTCGAGGACCAGGGCCTGTACAAGCGTGGGGTGCTGGCCATGGCGAACTCCGGCAAGAACACCAACGGTTCCCAGTTCTTCCTGGTCGACGACCAGTCCCAGCTGACCAACGACTACACGATCTTCGGCACCGTCACCGAGGACGGCCTGAAGACCCTCGACAAGGTCATCGACGAGAACAAGGACGCCAACGCCGACAACGGCGGCGACGGCAAGCCTGCGCAGGAAGTCCGGATCACCTCCGCGACCGTCAACTAGTAAGAAGATCCCCCGTTACTTCCGGACGGTGTCGGAGTGGTTCCCGTCTGTCCTGACCTCACCCGGGTCCCGAACACGACCCGTCGCCCGTCGGGCTTCGACCGGGCCCCGACCGGGAATCGCTCTTCTCCCGAACCTGTCACCACAGCGCGGCAGATCCGAGCGGGCGTGAACTAGACGTGGCACGGGGATTTCCCTGGAGAAATGTCAGTGGGCGCTCTGGGCGGCCCATAACCGGGAGTACTGCCCGCCTGCGGCGAGCAGGTCGGTGTGGCTGCCGTCCTCGATGACCCTTCCCCGTTCCATCACCACGATCCGGTCGCAGACCGCGGCCTGGGACAGGCGGTGGGCAATGACCATTCCCGACCTGCCCGCCAACGCCGCCTCGGCGGCACGGTCGAGCAGGTGGGCGTGGGCGGAGCCCGCTTCGGCGGTGGCTTCATCGAGGATCGCCAGCTCCGGGTCCGCCAGCAACACCCTCACCAGGGCGATGTGCTGCGACTGTGCCACTGTCAACGTAGCCCCGGCCGGTCCGAGGTCAGTGTCCAGACCGTCGGGCAGCTGGTCGAGCAGGTCGAGTGCCCCGGCCTCCCGCAGTGCCCCACGCACGCGGGAGTCATCGGCCTGCGGTGCCGCGAGGGTGAGGTTGTCGCGCAACGTGCCGGCGAAGATGTGGGTCTCCTGGCTGATCAGCACGGTGTGGTCCGGGGCCGTCACCACTCCGGAATCCGGAGTGTGGATGCCGGCCAGCAGGGTGGCGACCGTCGTCTTCCCCGCGCCGGAGGTGCCGACGACCGCAAGATGCTCACCCGGGTCCATGGTCACCGTGATCTGGTGGAGAACCTCCGGCCCTCCGTCATAGGCGAAGGTGACCCGGTCCAGCCCTGCCCGCTCCCCCGCTTCCACAGGCCTGCTGCCGGTGCTGTCACCGCTGTCTGTACCGTCCGTTCCGTGGGTACCTGCGATGTCGGACACCCCGACGATCCTCGCGAGCGAGGCGGTGGCCAGCTGGAGGGTGTCGATCACGCTCATCAGCGAACGGACCGGCCCCTGCAACCGGAGGAAGAACAGGACGGCGGTCGTCGCGGCGCCCACGGTGACCACTCCGTCGCCGACCAGGTGGTACCCGAGCAGGAGCACGAGGGTCACGGCGCAGGCGAAGGCGGCGTCGATCCGCCAGTTGAACATGGTGACCACCGTGCGCGCCCGCAGCGCCCACGCGGCCACCGCCCAGGAGGCGCGACCGATCCGCCGGTCGTGCTCGTCGGAGCGCCGCAGTGCCAATACCGTGTCGATGCCCCGCAGGGCGGAGAGCAGGTGGTGGGCGCGAGTGCCGAAGGCGATGCGTTCAGCGGCGTACATCGGTGGGGCGATGCGCAGGTACCACCGCAGGGCGAGCCAGTAGGCCGGCAGCATGACCACGAGGATCAGTCCGAAACGCCAGTCCAGTGCGCTCATCCCGGCGACGGTGAGCAACACGGTGAAGCCGGTGGAGGACAGGACGGGCACGACCTGTTGCAGGGCGTTGGAAACCTGGGCGACATCGTCGCTGGCCCGGCTGATGAGGTCTCCGGTGCCTGATCGTTCCACGCGTTGTTGCGGCAGTGCGAGCGCGGTGGACACGAGCCTCTCGCGGAGCCCGGCGAGGACCCGCTCGAAGCAGCGCGCGGCGAGCAGGACGCCAAGGATCTGCAGGGCGCCGCCACCGACGAGGGCGCCGAAGATGATCACGGCGTAGAGCCACAGCGGCCATCCCGCCGCGTCGGATTCCCCGGGGGCGGCGGAGATGTCGTCGACGACTCGCCCGAGGGTGGCCGGGGCCAGCAGCTCGACAGCCGCGGCCCCGGCGGCGATGACGCCGGAAAGGACGAGGACGCCGCGTCGACCCCGGAGTTCCCTCCAGAGCACAGCGAGGGTGCGTCTCCCACCCGCCGTCGGCAGCCTCTCACCGATGTTCGCGTCATCGCTTGTCGCATCGGTCGTGTCAGCCATGGTTGGCACCCGCTTCTCCATGGTTCGCGCCCTCTTTCCCTGTCGCGCCCTCCCCTGTACCCAGGTCGACGACCCGGTCACAGGCGGCGAGCAGCGTCGCGGAGCCGGTGACAACCACGGTGGTGGTCCCGCTGCGCATGGCGCGGAGCCGGGTGGCGATGGTGTGTTCGGTGATGGCGTCCACCGCGGTGGTCGGATCGTGGAGCACCAGTACCGGCGGGTCAGCGGTCAGGGCTCTGGCGAGCGCGATGCGCTGACGTTGTCCGCCGGAGAGTCTGGTCCCGGATTCGCCGACGCGGGTGTCCGTTCCCTCGGGCAGACTGTCGATGATGTCGGTGCAGGCGGCGGCGTGCAGGGCGCGCTCGGCGGTGCCCGCTGTGAGCGCGAGGTCGCCGTGGGGGGTGATGTTCTCGGCGATGGTGCCGTCGAACAGGTCGGCGGTGTGCGGTGAGGTCAGGACCACCGCACGATAGGTGTCGATGTCGAGGGTCGCGGCGGGGGCGCTCCCCCCCGCGCCCGCCCCGGGGGTCTCTCCGGCGGGGGCGGGGGGGGCCACGCCGTCCCCGCCCCTGGCCAGCCGGGAGACGAGGTCGCGGGCCGTGGTTCCCTCTGCGTGGATCCCGAGGAGCTCTCCGGGGGCGGCATCGATGGCGGGTGAACTGCCGGTCACCGGGTCGGCGACGGCGAGGCCGGGGACCCCGGTGGGTCGTGCCGCGGTCCCCCTGTGGTTGTCGGCGTAGGGACTGCGCAGCAGGTCCAGCACCCGACCGGCGGACGCGACCCCTGTGGCCCATATGGTGCCTATGGACTGGGGCAGGTTGGTCAGTGGTTGCATCATGAACTGGGTGACGCCCACCACCGCGATCAGCTCACCGATGCTCAATGTGCCATGGAGCGCCATGGCTGTCGCCCCGACGGTGAGACCGGCGATGAATATCCCGGAGACCACGTTCATTGAGGCGTAGAAGAGACCCCGCGAGTTCTGCACCGCCAGAGCGCCCTGCAGCGCGTCCTGGCTGACCCGGGTGTAGCGGCTGGAGGATATCGCCTCGGCCCGCAGTCCCTTGATGGTGCGGTAGCCGGTGATGAGGTCCGCGGCCTGTCCGGTGGCCGCTGCGACCTTCGCCTGCTGCCGGGCGCTGCGACGCTGCATCGGGTGGCCCGCCTTCGCCATGATCCACAGCATCAGCGGAGCTCCGAGCAGGACCGCCAGGCCCAGGGGCCGAGCGATACTGACCAGGATCACGCCGCCGGCCACGACGGCGACGAGTTCACCCAGGGGGTAGACCCCCAACTGCATCGTGGCGGCCACCCGGAACACATCTCCGGTGGCCACCGACAGGTGTGCGCCACCGAGCTGACGTCCGGCCATCCCCGCCGGGTGCAGCAGCCGTCGGGTGACGGCCATCCGCAACCCGTGCTGGACGGTCTGCATGCCGTACTGGCCGCACCGGGATCCGAGACGGGTCGCCAAGGAGCTCACCAGGATCACCGCGACCACCACCACGCTCCACATCGCCAGCGTGCCGAACCGGTGGGTGGCGATACCGCTGTCCACCGCTCTTCCGGCGGCGACCGGCAGCAGGGCCCCGGCGATCTGGCTGAGGCCCATGAGGACCGCGGCCGGAACGGTGAATCTCTTCGCCGCGAGGATCACCCGCCACGTGAATCCGGCAGGTGTGGTGCGGTCATCGAAGGGCACGGTCACGGAGTCCGGCGGATGGTCGGCGGTCTGGAAGAACAGGGGCCAGCGTATGCCGAAGAGGCGGCTGCGGAGAGCTTCACCGTCGACGGCCGGGACAGTCCCCGGTGCGGTGCGGGGTGGGGGCATGCGGGATTCCTCTCAGACGGTCAGCTGTCGCAGCGGTGCTCCGCAGGACACCGGTCGGCCACTATTGTCACCGCTGTCACGCTGCGGGAGCCGCTCCTTCACACCAGCCAGTTATCTGTCTTCCCTGTCTCTGTTTCGCGCTCATTATCTGAGCCTTCCCCGCAGGTCACCAGGGAACCGCTGATTAGTGTCCCCTCACGATGAGGCACACAGCAGTCACAATGTGGCCGCCGGCGATCCGCCAGCGGCCGTCCACCCCTGTGAGCTCACGGCCGCCCACCCGGGGACCGGGGACCAGGAACCTCCCGTGGAAGGTGCCCGAGATGTCCGGCTGCACCACCGTCCCGCTGTGTCCCACGGCGACCGACAGTTCACACTCGGTGAAGTCCAGCCAGGTGCGAGTCAGCGGAAACCAGGTCTTGAACACGCTCTCCTTCGCGCTGAAGAGCACCCGCTCCCAGACCACGGAGGGCCAGCGGGCGGTGAGGCGCCGCAGCATGCGTCGTTCGGCGGCCACGGTGACCATGTCGACGGACTCCATGTCCATGGGTTCATGGGGTTCGGCGTCAATGCCCAGCCCCACCACCCGGCTCCCGTCGTCCTGTCCGACCCGGGTCACGGCGGCGGCCCGGAGTCCCGTGCAGTGGGTGATGCTGCCCAGCGTCCCGGTGGGCCAGGTGATGTCCCGCTCCGGACCCGGCACCAGGGAGACGGGGGAACCGGGGTTGCCGAGGCCGAGGTCCCCGAGCGCCCTGCGCGCGCAGGCCCTGGCAGCGGCGAACTCGCCCTGCCGCGAGGGGACCGCCCGGGCGATGAAGTCCCGTTCGGCGTCGGTGAGCACCGACAAGGGCGCGTCCGCAGTCATCGTGTGGACCGCCGTGGTCTCCGGCAGCAGTCCGGCAAATCTCTCGTCCATGCGGGCGAGCCTATCCACACTCTCTCACAAAGGAACCGTCATGCTCCCCACCATTGAATCCTATTCCCTGCCCACCGGTGCCGATGTGCCGGACAACCGCGTCGACTGGAGGATCGACCCCTCCCGGGCCGCCCTCCTCATCCACGACATGCAGCAGTACTTCGTCGACGCCTTCGGCACGGACTCCCCCGTCATCGCCGAGATCACCGACCACATCTCTTCCCTGCGGGAGGCCGCGGGAGCGGCCGGTGTCCCGGTCTTCTTCACCGCGCAACCACCGGTACAGCAGCCGGAGCAGCGTGGGCTGCTGTGGGACTTCTGGGGTCCCGGAATCCAGGATGACGGCCGGCACCGGATCATTGACGCCCTGTCCCCCACCGGACAGGACACTCTGCTGACGAAGTGGCGTTATGACGCCTTCGCACGCTCGGACTTCGCCCAACGGCTTGCGTCAGCGGGACGTGACCAGCTGCTGATTGTCGGCGTCTACGCCCACATCGGTTGCCTGACCACTGCGGTTTCCGCGTTCATGCAGGATATCCGCCCGTTCCTCCTCTCTGACGCGTTGGCGGACTTCACCCGGGCGGACCACCTCGCCACCCTGGAGTACGTGGCGAAGCGGTGCGGGTCGGTGCTAGACACGCGGACCGCTCTCGAGCAGATCCGGCGTGCGCCGGCTACGGACGCGGTCACCGGTGCAACCGGTTCCTCCGGCGTGCGGCGGGCAGGCGTGGCGGAGGGGGTGAGCACGGATGGTGCCCACCTACGCTAGACGTTTCGACATGGTGACGCCCCGTTACCGCCTCTCCACCGTCGGGATCCACACCCGGGTGGTCCCGCCGTCCTCGGCGCAGGGGTGCACCGGGCGCACTGTCGCCGCGGCGGTGCAGGATGTTCTCACCGCGGCGGCGACGGATTCCGCGGACGCCACGACCTGGGGCGGTCCAGCGCTTGTCGTCGGGGCGATTCCCTTCGATTCCCGTCGTCCGCCGATGCTCTACACCCCGCAGACCGTGCGCTGGCGGCATCGTGGGCCAGGGGAGGCCTCCTCCGGCCCCGGGGGGAGGCCGACACAGACCTGTGTGTGTCCGGCCGGATCCGCGGATTACTGCACACCTCCCGATGACCAGGGTTACCGGGACTCGGTCGCCCGGGCGGTGCACCGGATCCGGGAGGGGCAGCTGGACAAGGTGGTGCTGGCCCGCACGATGACCGTGGAGGGTGAGCAACCGGTGGACACCGGAGCGCTGCTGGAGCGGTTGGCCGCGGCCAACCCCGGTGCCTACACCTACCGGGTGGATCTCCCCCGCGGCACCGGCAGGGCGGGGACTATGATAGGCGCGAGTCCGGAACTGGTGCTCAGCAGCGCGCGGGGCGAGGTCTGCAGTCATCCACTGGCGGGATCTGTGGCGCGTACCGGTGACCCGGTGGCCGACCGGCGTCTCGGGGAGGAGCTGCTGCACTCACCGAAGGACCTGGCCGAGCACAGTCACGCGGCGCGTGCCGTGGCCGAGAGTTTCCGTCGCCACGCTGAGGTTGTCTCGGTCCCGGATGAACCTGCCCTGGTGGAGACGCCGGTGCTGCTGCACCTGGGGACCAGAATCACCGGAACGCTGCGGGACGGGACCTCCCCGCTGGAACTCCTCTACGACCTGCATCCGACCCCGGCGGTGTGCGGCTGGCCCGCCGGGCCCGCCCGCAGCCTCATCGAGGAGCTCGAGGACTTCGACCGCGGCATGTACGCGGGGCTGGTGGGCTGGATCGACGCCGAGGGCACCAGCGAGTGGGCGCTCGCACTGCGGGGAGGTCTGGTCAGTGGCCCGACCACCACGCTTTACGCCGGTGCGGGCATTGTCGCTGACTCGGATCCGGACGCCGAGCACGCGGAGACCGCGACGAAGTTCCGCACCTTCGCCGACCACCTTTTTCCTGACCGACTGTCTGAAAGGACCACATCATGACCACCACTACCACCACACTCCTGCGTCAGCTGCGGGAGCTGGCCGCCACCGCCCTGGGTGCCACGGCCGAGGAGATCGACGACAACGAGAACCTCATCATGCTGGGGCTGGACTCTGTGGCGATGATCGATATCGCCGCCCGGGTCCGCGCCGCCACAGGCGTGGACATCCCCTTCGCCGAGTACGCCAGACAGCCCACCGTCTCCGGCTGGGCGCAGCTCGTCTCCGTCGGCACCGCCACCGCCGACGCTGGCTCCTCCCCCGCATCCGGTGCCGACGAGTCTTCCACCGACGACCGGGATCCGGACGGCGCCGCATTCCCGTTGGCCACCATGCAGCACGCCTACTGGGTGGGCCGCAACGACAACCAGGTGCTCGGTGGTGTCGCCGCCCACCTGTACGCCGAGTTCGACGGACACGTCGATGACCCGGAGCGGCTGCGGCACGCCGTTGATTCCCTGGTCGACCGGCACCAGTCCCTGCGTACCCGGGTGCTGTCCGACGGCACCCAGGAGGTCCTCGACGCCCCCGGCAGGCCGGTGTTCTCCCTCACCGACCTCCGGGACGCCGACAGCACGTCCGCCGCGGACGCATTGGAGCGGATCCGGGATGTCAAGACCCACCAGCTGCTCGACCTGGCCGCCGGGCAGAACATCGATGTTTCGCTGACGCTGCTGCCGGAGGGCCGTTCGCGCCTGCACGTGGACGTCGACATGATCGCCGCGGACGCACTGAGCTACCGCATCATCCTTGCTGACCTGGCCTCGTTCTATCGCCGTCAGACGCCGAGCCCGGAGACCTTCGGCTACGACTACCGGACCTACCTGCACCGCCACGGCACCTCGCTGGCCGCCGCCGCGGAGAAGGAGGGCACCTGGTGGCGTGAGCGCATCGCCGACTACCCCACCGCTCCGTCGCTGCCGCTGGTCGCGGAGACCGCTGCGGAGGATCCGCACCGCTCGATCAGGCTGGACTACCTGCTCAGTCCGCAGCAGAAACAGCGTCTCTACGACCGCTCCCACTCCCACGGCGTGACCCCGGCGATGACCCTGGCCACCGTCTTCGCTGATGTCCTCGCCCGTTGGTCGAGTCACCAACGCTTCCTGCTGAACCTGCCGCTGTTCGACCGTGAACCGCTGCACCCGGATGTCTCCGGTCTGGTCGGCGACTTCTCCAACTCCCTTCTGCTCGACGTGGACGTCGACCCGCGGCTCAGTTTCCTGGACCGGGTACGGCGCATGCAGGACAACCTGCATGAGCATGCCGCGCACTCCGCCTTCCGCGGCCTGGACGTGCTGCGCGAGCTGGGGCACAACGCTGGTGCTCCGGTCACCGCCCCGGTGGTCTACACCAGCGGTCTGGATCTCGGGGAACTCTTCGCCGACGCGGTCACCGAGGAGTTCGGCGACCCGGTGTGGATCATCTCCCAGGGGCCGCAGGTCGTTCTCGACGCCCAAGTCGCCGAGTTGAACGGCGGCATCCTGCTGAACTGGGATGTCCGTCGCGACGCCTTCCCCGCCGATGTCATCGAGGCGATGTTCACCGCGTACCGGGACCTGTTGGACGAGGTGCTGGCCAAGGACGAGATGGCCTCCGACTGGACGGTCCCGCACCACATCCCCCTGCCGTCGGGTCAGCGTGACGTCCGTCGGAAGGTGAACTCGACCATCGCGGACTTCGAGAGCCGTACCCTGCACGACAGCTTCTTCGACCATGCCGCAACCACTCCGGACGCCCCCGCGGTGTTCTGGGGTACCGGCGGTGAGGGTGACGGGGCGGGCAGCTGGACCTACGGTCAGCTGGCGGACAGTGCACGGCGCGTCGCCGGTGCCCTCCGCGCCGCGGGGGTGGGCCCCGGGGACACTGTCGCGGTGAACATTCGCAAGGGGCACCGGCAGGTGCCGGTGGTGCTGGGCATCGTCGCGCTCGGTGCCGCCTACGTGCCGGTCGGCGAGGATCAGCCTGCGGCACGCCGGGCGGTGATCCTGGACCGCAGCGACTCCTCCGCGGTCGTGGTCGACCACACCGAGGAACTGCCCGGGAACCTCGCTGCCGTCAACGTCGATGACGCCCTGGCCTTCCCTGAGCCGGTGAAGGATCTGCCGGAGGTCGATCCCGGTGCCATCGCCTACGTGCTCTTCACCTCCGGATCTACCGGCGAGCCGAAGGGTGTGGAGGTGCCCCACCGGGCCGCGGCGAACACGATCGACGGGGTCGCGGAGGTCTTCGACCTGGGTGAGAATGACCGGACGCTGAACATCTCCGTCCTGGAGTTCGATCCCACTGTCATGGACGTCTTCGGTGCGCTGCACTGGGGTGGGTCAGTCATCGCGGTGGAGAGCAGTCACTCCAAGGACGCCCTGGCATGGGCCATCCTCGCCAAGAAGTACCAGGCCACCGCGTTGACGGTGGCACCGAGCATCCTCGGTATGCTGCTCGATGTCGCCACCGCCGAGCAACTGCACTCGCTGCACGCGGTGATGCTGGGCGGAGACTGGGTGACCGTCGACCTACCGACAAGGCTGGCCGAGATGGCTCCGCGGGCCCGTTTCGCCGGGCTCGGTGGAGCGACGGAGGTGTCCATCCACTGCACGGTCTGCGAGGTCACCGGCCCGGTGCCGGCGGAGTGGACGGCGGTGCCCTATGGCACTCCCCTGCCGAACTTCCGCTGCCGGGTGGTCAACGACGCCGGTGAGGACGCCCCCGATCACGTCGCCGGGGAACTGTGGATCGGTGGCCCCTCTGTGGCGGCCGGTTACCGCAATGACCCGCAGCGCACCGCGGAGAAGTTCGTTGAGGTCGACGGCAGGCGCTGGTACCGCACCGGTGACCTGGCCTTCTACCACCCCGACGGCACACTCGAGTTCCTGGGGCGCGCCGACCACCAGGTGCAGGTCAAGGGGTACCGGATCGAGCTCGGAGAGGTTGAGACGGCGCTGCGCGCGGTACCCGGAGTGGCCGAGGCTGTGGCATTCACCACCGATGACCGGCCCCGGCGCCTCTTCGCCGCGGTCACCACATCAGAGGGCGCGATGGCGTTGGACAGCGAGGAGCTGCGCTCATCACTGCGTGACGCGGTGCCCTCCTACATGGTCCCTGAACGGGTGGAGGTGCTGGAGAGTTTCCCGCTGACGCGCAACGGCAAGACCGACCGGAAAGCCATCGCCTCCGAGGTCCTGCGTCGCAGCAGTTCTGAGGTCGGCGCGGCAGGCATGGCACCGCGCACGCCCCTGGAAATGTCCCTCATGGACATCATCTCCCGGGTGCTCCCGGAGGGGCTCCGTGCGGTGGACATGGACTTCTTCGCCGCCGGCGGAGATTCAGTGCTGGCGACCAGAGCCACCGCCCACATCCGTGAGCTGCTTCGGGTGGAGACGCTCACGGCCGCGGATTTCTTCGAGGCCCGCGATGTCCGGGATCTTGCCTCTCTGTTGCTCAGGCAGGAGGAGTCAGACAGCCGTCTGGAGGAGATCGCGGAGATCTATGTGGAGGTCGCTGAACTTCAACCGCAGTAGCACCCCATAGGGCAGGGCCCCGGCAGCACCATCTGGTGTTGCCGGGGCCGCTGTCTGTCAGGACCTGGTGGAGTTCTCCTTGAGGTGCTCCCGCAGCGCGGGTGCCCATTCTCTGAGGCCACCGGTGGGTCGCATCACGGTGTAATGATCGGTACACGGAATCATCAGAGCGCGGAGTTCAGGCAGATGTCTGCGCCACCGGTCCGCCCGGTCATCCCCGGGACGGTCGCTGGCGATGAACAGCGTGGGAATGTCCAGTTCCCCGGTGGTGTGGCGGGACATCATCACGTCACACCGGAGCCCCGAGACCGCGAAAGCAGTACGCTGCCCGGCGCTCATGCTCTCCTGGTCGGTGAAGAGCCCACCGGTGTCCCTGACCAGGGTGTTCCAGTTCCGTTCGAGGAATTCCTGCTGAAGCCCGGTGTCCTCGGTCAGCGGGAGTTCCCTCAGCTTCGTCGTTCCTTCCTCCGCCAGGTAGTCGTGGTCCACCGGGGTGGTGTCCACAATGGTCAGGGAGGCGACGGTGTCGCCGTCCTCCTCAAGGGCTTTCGCCATCGCGAAGGCGATGTGGGCGCCGTATGACCACCCGAGCAGGTGGTACGGCCCGTCGGGCTGGGTGTGCCGGACCGCGTCGACATAGGCACGGGCCACCTCATCGATGTCCGCGAAGTCAACGCGGTGGCCCGCGTGGGAGGGATCCTGAAGGCCCACGAGCCCCCATCCTTCCGGCAGTTCGTTGATCATTCCCTGGTACACCGTCGCACTGCCGAACTGGGCGTGGACGCAGAAGACGGTGCTGCCGTCCCTGCTCGCCTCTTTCAGCGGGAGGAGGATGGCGTCGTCAGTCCCCTGCACGTCGCCACCGGCGGAATCGATGACCGTAGCCAGCTCCGTCACACTCTGGTGGGCGAATACATCGCGGACCAGAACATTCGCCCCGGACATCTCCTCGAGCCTGTCGTTGAGGGCTGCCACATAGCGCATCGCCATCAACGAGTTGCCGCCGATCTCGAAGAAGTTCGCCGTGGTGGAGACCGTCTCCACCCCCATGAGCTCGGAGAGCACATCAACGAGCACCTTCTCGGTCGGGGTGACCGGGGCAACGTGTTCGTCGGCACCCGTGGAGATCTCGGGTAGGGCACGGACGTCCACCTTGCCGTTGACGGTCAGCGGAATCTCCTCGATCGCGGCAAGGCCGGCCGGCACCATGTAGTCCGGTAGCAGTGACCTTGCCCGCCGACGGATCGCATCAAGATCCAGGCCGTCAGGGGAAGCCCCGGCGCCCGCGGTCAGGTAGGCGAAGAGCTGGATCACTCCGGTGGGGTCCTTGCGCGGTACCACCACCGCCCTGGAAACCCCGGGAATATGGGAGAGCACATCGGCGATCTCACCGGGTTCTATGCGGTAGCCACGGATCTTCACCTGGTCATCAGAACGACCGAGGTACTCGATGCTGCCGTCGTCCCGCCGTCGCACCAGGTCACCGGTGCGGTACATCCGCTCCCCCTCCTCGAAAGGACACGCGGGGAACCGTTCCGCAGTCAGTGAAGGCTGTCGCCAGTATCCGCGCACCATACCTGCACCGGCCAGGTAGAGCTCTCCTGGCACGCCGGGAAGCACCGGCTGCAGGTTCTGGTCGAGGATGTAGGCGCGGGTGTTGAGGATCGGCGTGCCGACACTGGAGGTTGCACTGTCCGCGAGGTCGGCACCGAGCGCGTTGATCGTGTACTCGGTCGGCCCGTAGAGGTTGTAGGCCTCCACCCCCGGGGCCTCCCGCAGCTGGGTCCACAGGCGCTCAGGCACCGCTTCACCGCCGAGCGAGACAAAGACCACTCCCTCGGCGTCTGCGGCGGTGGCTCGTCCGGCGGGCCTGTCGCGGTCCAGCAGTCCCTCCTCCACTAGGACTTCTCCGTAGGAGGGGGTGACGTCGAACCCGTCGATGCGGTTCTCGTCATAGTAGGCCAGCAGTCGGGCCGGTTCCCGGCGCATATCCTCGTCGATGACGTAGACGGCGTGACCGTTGAGCATCCAGAACAGCTGTTCCCAGGAGGCGTCGAAGGCGAAGGAGGTGGTGTGGGCGATGCGCATGCGCCGCCCGCCCTGGTGAGCGACAACCCGGTCGAAGATCTCCGCGACGTGGTTGACGTACATGTTGGTCAGACCCCGGTAACCTACGGCGACTCCCTTCGGTCTGCCGGTGGAGCCTGAGGTGAAGATGATGTACGCCAGGTTATCCGGCATCACCTCGCTGCCCCGGTCACCGTCGGTGATGACGGCGGAGTCGATGTTCCGGATCGCCTCGGTGACGTCGGCTGCGTCGAGATTGACGAGTTCCCCGCCCGCCTGCGGGATACGGGCGGCGTCCCGGTTCGTGACCATGGTGACGGTGGGGGCGGCGGTCTCCAGGATGAAGGCGATACGGTCATCCGGGTGTTCGGCGTCCACCGGGACGTAGGCCGCGCCCACGGCGAAGACGGCGAACATGGCGATCACCATCCGCTCGTCCCGTGGCAGTAGCAGGGCCACACGGTGTTCTGGTCGCACGCCGTGATCGAGGAGGACCCGGGCGTGCCGGTTCACCTCGTCAAGGAACTCCGCGAAGGAGTAGGTATGGTCACCGGCGACGAGCGCGAGGTCATCAGGAGACAGCTCGGCCTGGCGGCACAGCAGGTCATAGACCGTGTCCGGGTCACGTGGCGCATCGCCGACCCGCTGAATCTCATGCTCCGCAGCTTTCTCATGGGGCAACTGGGCAGGAACCTCCGCGACCGACGCCGACCCGTGTTCAGCCATGAAGCGGAGCACCCGTATATAGCGGTCCACTGTCTCATCGGCGCCATGTTCACTGAAGGCGTCGGTGCGGTAGGACATCCGGACATGGACATGCTGTCCGTCGCTGTCCTCCCATGGATTGACCGCGAAGGTGACCGGGTAATGGGTCGCGTCGTTGACGGTGCCACCGAGGACCTCTGCTTCACCGGACTCCGCGTGCACCGGTGTGAAGGGGAAGTTCTGGATGACGAACAGTGTGTCGAAAAGCGTGCCCAGGCCGGCTCTGCCCTGGATGGTGCTGAGCGGCTCCTGCTGGTGTTCCATCACATCGAGCTGCTCGCGTTGGATGCGGGTCAGAAGCCCGTCAACGCTTTCAAACGGGCTGAGACGCACCCGGAACGGCAAGGTGTTGAACAGTAGCCCGATAATCCGTTCCGCATCCGGGAGCTGCGGGGGACGTCCGGCCACGGTGTTGCCGAAGATCGCGTCGTCAGTGCCGGTGAGCCGTGCCAATGTCACTCCCCAGGCGGTCTGCAGAACTGTCCCCACCGTCGCACCGGTGCGCTGCGCGGAACTGTGGATGGCCTCAACAGCGCCTGCATCGAGGTCGACATGGATTTCCCCGGTGACAATCTCTGCTCCGGCGAGCTCAAGGGACGGGCACAGTATTGACGGGGTATCGATGTCCGCGAGGTATCGGGACCAGACCCGCGCGGACTCCTCCATGTCCAGCTCGGCCAACCAGTCGAGGTAGGAGCGGAATGACGCCGGCCTGTCGGCGTCCAGGGAGGTCGGGTTCCGGTAGACACCCAGGATCTCGGCGAGAACCTTGTTCAGCGACCATCCGTCCATCAGGATGTGCTCGAACGTCATCGCCAATGTCCACCTCCCCGCCTCCTGCTTAACCAGGAGGAACCTGATGAGAGGCGGGTTCTCACGGTCGAAGGGACGTGCGCGCTCCTCATCGAGAACAGTCGGTAGGGGCTGACCGTATTCTGCGCAGTCGACTGTCCGGAACTCTGGGCGGCGTCCGGCCGGGATCACCTGGACTTCGGTCGAGGCTGAGACGATGAATCCGGCCCCGAGGTTCGGGTACCTCCGGAAGACCTTGAGCACCGCGTGCCTCATGCGTTCCGTGTCGATGTCCCCGGACAGCTGCCTGGTGACCTGCGAGATGTAGGCGTTGTGATCGTCTGACTCTTCGGCTCTGATCATGTGGTAGAGCAGACCGCTCTGGAGCGGCGAGACCGGCAGGACCTCGACGTCCGAACCGTAGGAATCACGGATCCGCTCGCGGTCGCGGACAGGTAGGGAGAGCCGTCCCCGACTGTGCAGGCGCGGCCAACGGTCTTCTCCGACCTCTTCGGCACTGAATCCGGTTTCCATGATCCGCCTCAGCACTTCAGTGGAAAGAAGGCGCGGATCGATCTCCTCGGCCCGCGATCCCACATGGACCCGCACGTCGCCGGACGTGCTCCGTGGCAGCAGCACCGTGATGTCGACCGTGTAACCGTCGTCGGTTCGTCGATTGTAATCGGCATCGGTGTTCAGAACCGTCACCCGAATCGTGGGTTGTGGAATATCATCGAAGAACCTGTTGACCTCATTGTCCGACATCAACTGCACATACTGCTGGGTGCGAGCGTCGGACCATTCATCGGCCTCGCCCAACTTCTGCGACAGCGTGACGGGATCAGAGCTCTCCTCCCACAGTTCGCTCGTCACGAGCACCGGACGGGTTGACAATTTCCCTGGCCCGTAGGATTCGGCGAGGTCCAGGACGAGGTCTTCCTCGTCACCGATGTATCCCGCCAGGGCTCCTGCAACGGCGGCCAGGGAGCTGTTGGCTGACGTCGCACTAGTGGAAGCATGCGGTTCCACCGGGCCGACCGAGTGACTCTCTGACGGATCACTGAGGGAGACCGGTATCTCGCAGGGGTCGCTGTCCGCGAGCATATCCACCCAGTCTTCCCAGAAAGGTTCTTCCAAAATCAGATGCGGTCTGGACTCTGCGTCCTCATGGTGTCGAGTGGCGCCGTCGACGATCTGCAGGCCTCCTTCGCTCTTGTAAGAGGTCACCAATGACTTCAGGAGTTGCCTCCAGTGGTCCAGATCCTCGGGATTCTCGGTGTCTGCCACCAGGCACAGCTCATTGTCCTTGTTGAGTTGAGCGAGAAGGTTTTCCGCGAAGTGCGTGGACAGCCGCAGATTCTCTGTAGCGGCCAACCACAGTTCCAGGTCATCGACGGCGCCGATGTTGAGGAGAGCTCCTCCCTGCGAACTGTCTATTTCATCGACCGTATCCGACTTCGGCGCTCTCCCGTCGCTCAGGCGCACCAGATCAGCAAGCACGGATACCGGTAGGTGAGGATATTCTGTTCCCCAGAGAAGGAAGGAGGCTGCGCCGTCGACAAGCCGCTGCGCCGTGCCCTCATCAAAGAGTTCTTTGGCGGCATTCAATGCCAGCCCAAATTCTCCGCCTGGAAGGAGGGATATTGAGTACACCAGGTCGAATAGTGCAGGCCTCTCAATGTCGTCGCTATCCTTCTCGTCATTGCGCCCGGCTCGCTCAACAGGACGAAGCGCTGCGGTCTCCTGACTTTCTGTCGCCCGGCGACCAGGGGAATCAATGTAGGCGGCCATCACCTGGAATATGGGAGATAGCCCCAGTTCGCGCTTCGGAGATAATTGCTCTACCACGCGCTCAAACGGTACAAATTTATTCTCTTCGGCGGCCAACAGTAGATCGCGCGTCAAGGTGAGGAATTCCTCGAATGCAAGGTCCTCTTCCACACGGATAGGAAGTGCAACCGTGTTCACAAGGTACCCTATGACATTTTCCAGATCAGGGTCATCACGCAAATTTACCGGGACGCCCACGGGTATCGTTGTTCCGGAACCCTCCGACCAAAGTTGGAGTGCCAACGCAGCCAACAAGGCCTGCAGCGGCGTGCTTCTTGCATTCCTCAGCAGCCTCTGCACCTTCTTCGTTTCTGAGCCTGAGAGCTGGTAACGGACAGAACGAACTGTTCTCCCACCCTCATGGTTGCGACGGTGGTCAAGCGGCAGAGGGGTTTCTGCAGGAATGTTCTCCAGCGCATTACAGTGAAACGCCAATTGTCGGACATACAGGGAATTAGAATCATCGACATTGCCTATAACATCTTCCTGCCAGTAAGAAAAATCGGCATACTGCACCGCCAAGGGGGGGAGTTCCTTGACCTGCATCCCTATTTCCGATCTATATAGATTATCGAGATCTCGCAAAAGAATCATTTCCGACTGCTCGTCCGATACGATATGGTGCCCAATAGTCAGCAGATAGTCTTTTTCTTTATCCTGAAGAATTAGGAAACGGCGACCGTACTCATTTGAGAGCTCGAAATCATCTGCCATTTCTTCGTTAATTATTGACGACAAGGGGGCGCCACAAAGGGAACGAGTGGGAATTTTTCCCTTCGGAGGATTGCTGTCAATCCATTGCATCAGTCGCCCACTCACACCATCAGCGCGGAACCTCGTTCGGAGAACTTCGTGTCGCATACGCAGCTTGTGCACTGCCGTGGATAGAGCATTGATATCCGCAGGATCTGAGAATTCCAACAGTTTAAGTGTTTTATATACCTGCGGATTACTAACTTGGTTCGTGAGCCAGAGTGCTTGTTGTCCGTAGGATGCGGGGACGGTGTCGGGGCGGGTGATGTCGGCGACACGGGGCAGGGCGGAAGTAGTGTGGTCAGCGTCGGTGTTGCTGTCTGCCAGTGCTGCCAGTTCGCCGATGGTCGGGGTGTCGAAGACATCCTTCAACGTCAGTGAGCTGCCCAGTGCGGCGTTGACCCGGGCGGTGATCCTGGTGGCCAGCAGGGAGTGTCCGCCGAGGTGGAAGAAGTCGTCGTCGATGGACAGTTCCGTGTCGTCGTCGAGGGCCAGAACATCGGTGAACACCGCGGCGATGGTCTTTTCCGTGTCCGTGGCAGGCGCCCGGCCGGTCCCCGACCCGGCACCCAGATCCGGGGTGGGCAGGGCCCGGCGATCCAGTTTGCCGTTGGTGGTGGTCGGCAGCACATCCAGGACGGTGACGGTGGTGGGCACCATGTAGTCGGGTAGCCGGTCGGCGACCCAGTCCCGGATTGTGGCTGTGATGTCCCCGTCCCCGGTGAGGTCGGCCCCGGTGAGGTAGGCGGCGAGGAACTTCCCGCCGGCGGGGTGGTCACAGGCGATCACCGCCGCGGCGGTGACCTTCGGGTGCTGTTCAACCACCGCGCGGATCTCGTCGGGTTCGATACGGTTGCCGCGGATCTTGACCTGATCATCGGCCCGACCGTGGTAGTCCAGGTGGCCGTCCTGATTCCAGGACACCAGGTCCCCGGTGCGGTACAACCGGTTTCCGTCATCGGTGAAGGGGTCGGCGATGAACCGTTCGGCGGTTAACCCGTGCCGGTTCACGTACCCGTCGGCCAGTTGTGCCCCACCGAGGTAGAGTTCCCCGATGACACCGGGGGCCACCGGGCGTAGCCAGGAATCCAGCACATGGGCGGTGGTATTCGCCACCGGCGAACCAATCGGAACGCTCGCAGATTTGCTTGATTGATGATCGACAATATAGGTAGATGTAGTTATTGTTGTTTCCGTAGGTCCATAAGTGTCAACAAATCTTGATTTTCTGAAAGTGGCAGTCGCTTTTTGTGCGAGACGGGTGGAGACAACCTCTCCACCGGAGAATACTTGACGTAAGGATAAGAACGGGTCAGGCGAGCATATTTCATGGCTATTATTTCCATGTTGGACATTGTCTAAAAGCAATTGGAGCATTGAAGCTACGAAATATGCAACCGTGATCTGGCGTCGACCAATCACCTCGGTGAGGTAGTCAGGATCTTTGTGACCACCATCAACAGCGACCACACTGGTAGCCCCGGACAGTAGTGGAAGGAAAAATTCCCAGACGGACACATCGAACGTCGCCGGCGTTTTCTGCAGGATTACGTCACTATCGGTGTAGTCGAATAGGTCAATATCAGAGGTGAACCTGTTGACCAGGTTGTGGTGGGTGATGGCGACGCCTTTGGGCCTGCCGGTGGTACCCGAGGTGTAGATGACATACGCCCCATCGGCCGGGGTCAACGGTCGGGACAACACCGGCGGGGGTGATACCCCGGGGGCCAGGACAGACTGCACCGCGGGGGCGTCGATGGGCACGACAGGCACACCGGGAGTGGGGAACACCTCCCGGGGTGGGGGGGTGGTGGCCGCGTCGGGGACCAGCAGCACCGGGGCGGCATCGGCCAGGATGTAGCTGACCCGCTCGGCCGGGTACTCCGGATCAACCGGCACGTAGATCCCGCCGGCGCGGATGATCGCCGCCAACACCACCGGCAGATCCAGGCTGCGGTGAACCGCCACAGCGACCCGGTCACCGACATCCACCCCACGGTCGGCCAAAAGACCGGCCAGAGCATTGACCCGGGCGGTGAACTGCGCGTAGGACAGTTCCGTGCCGGTGGCATCGTCGATCAACGCGGTGGCCGTCGGTGTCGCGTGAGCCTGGTCAACCAACAGACTGTCGAGAGTCACCCCGGCGGGGATGTCCAGTTCCTCACCCACAGACCAGGTGGTGATGTTGTCACGGTCCGCATCGGTGAGCACATCCAAATCCCCGACACGCGTATCCGGAGCCGTGGCCAACATATTTTCCAGAAAACCAAATAATCTACGAATGATTAAATCGCAATCAATGTCTTCAGACGAAGAAGATGCAGAAAAAGAGAAGCCATGCTGCCCGTCTCGATAGACAGAAATTTCTGTGTTTCCTACCGGGCCCGAATAGACAGTCTGCTGCATAGTATTTAAATAGTCAAAGTTGTAGGAATAGTCGAAAGACTTTATATTAATTGCTGGTATGGAATCATAGAACGGTCGCCCCCCGGGGACCATTCTTGCAATATCCTCTTCGGGAAGGGAATCTAGCTTCCGCATCCTTTCCCTCTCGATTTCCATAGTTGACATAAATTCACCTATGGTGTCTTCACGATTTAGTGCCGCCAAGATTGGCTTCGCTGTAGTATATAGACGAACGTCCGAAAGTTCATCCTTTCCGAACCGTTCCAGGCTCTGAAGTTTAACAGCGGCAATCTCTCTATTATTGTAAATTGCGAAAAACAATGCCGTGGCGAATATTGTAAAATCGGCCCATGTTGCCCTTTTTAAAATAGAGCAATTATCGATTTTTTTCGCGAGGGAGCGACCAACGTGTGACGAACAGGAAGAAATGGGACGACCGGGTTTTAATTCACCATTTAAATCTCCCAGCTCAAGACCATCTAGCTGAGGAAATATGCTAGACAATTCAAAATTATTGACGTCTCCTACACTTCCTATAATTTCGAGCGACTCTCTGTTTTCGAAATCACGAAACCGAAAACTGGCAGTGTCAATATATTTTTTCTCCAAGCCGTAACAATCAGATACTCTTCGACATATAAGAAGAATGGCGTAAGCATCGACATGTATATGGTGAACATTGAGTTCCCAAGCACATCCGCCAGAACTACGTCTATGAATATAGGAAAACGGAGAGAATCTACTATTAACTTCTTCAAGGTGAATGTCTCGATCCTCAACCATTTTCACAATATCATCGTCAGCAGCAACGGTATCAGATATAAAAGTGTGAAATCTTTCGGAATTCGAGGGGAGCGTAAAGAGCGGTTCTACGTCATCAGGCTCCAACTTCAGACCACATGCCTCATTCAAGGATGTGTCGATCGCCCTTTTGAGAGTTTCAATGTCTACAGCATCATCAAACCAAACTATCTGACTAATCCTGTACGCATTTATATCTTCGACGGTAGCGTCGCCAAGCCAAACACTTCGCTCACTGGGAGACATTGGAAAGCGGATGCCGCTTTTCAGTCTTTGATCTTTTTTCATATATAGGATACTAGAGTGTCGAAAGATTCATAGGGTTCATAAAATACCCCCAGATTAACAGGACTCGTACTTTATAAGGGGGGTAAATCAAAATCTCACGAGAACCGGTAGGGAAACGTGTTTCTCCTGATGAACGTCTCGAATGCCTGATGCGTGTCCTCGGACCGCGCCCGTTGCACGTTACTGATCAAGTTCTTCGCCTCTCCCCCAGGGCTCCGTCAAAGTCGCTGATAGCTCCTGTGACCAGGCTTGACGCTGACGCCACACCGCCATAAATACACGACAGGTAAGTGCTGACTTTCGATGATGGAAGTTCTCTAAGCTCACCGTCACAAGGAACACGTACCTGCCGATGCCATCATCCCTGAGCACACCCCGACCTGTCGAACCGAGCACACCCTCGCCCCGATTCCTCTGCCGGAACTGCTGGCCACCATCAACGACCACCGTCATCGTCGTGGTATCCGCCACCGTCTCAATGTCCTACTCGCCGTGCCGCTGGCCGCCGTGGCAGCCGGGGCGAAAAGCTACACCGACATCGCCGACTGGGTCAACGATCCGGTGAACACCGCTATCACCGAACTGGGCGTCGACCTGCGCCGACGACCTTCAGAACCAACCATCCGCCGTGCCTTGTCCGGTGTGGATGCCGACGTGCTGGACCGGATCATCGGCGCGTGGACCTGGACGAGGACCGCGACTGTCAACGGTCGACGGGTGATCGCCTCGACGGTAAGACCGTCCGCGGTGCCCGCACCCCGTCTGACCCCGATTCCCGTGCCCCGCACCTGGTCGCAGCGTACGACCACTGTCACGGCACCGTCATTGCTCAGGTCAGCGTCGATGCGAAGACCAACGAGATTCCCGCAGCCCGTAACCTGCTGAGCCTGTTGGATCTCACCGACGTGCTGGTCAGCCTCGATGCTCTGCACACCCAGGTCGACACCGCCAGGCACATCGTCGCCGCCGGCGGCGACTACCTGATGACGGTGAAGAAGAACCAGAAGTCGCTGTACTCCTGGGCGACGTCACTGGCCTGGCACAAGGTGCCCACCAACAGTGGTCAGTCCCGTGGGCACGGGCTGGCGGTGGTCCGTCAGGTGCAGGCTGTGCAGGTGACTGAGTCAGACACACCGTTTCCGCATGCGGCCCAGGTGATCAAGGTGGTTCGAAAACGTACCGTGACCTGTGGGAAGAAGGGCAGTCGGAAGAGCAGGCCCTCGCAGGAGACGGTGTACCTGCTGTGTTCGCTGGGGCATCTGGATGCACCGGTTCAGAAACTGGATGCCTGGATCCGAGGTCACTGGGGCATCGAGAACAAGCTCCACTGGGTTCGGGATGTGGTGTTTGGTGAGGATTCTTCCCGGGTGCGCACCGGTGTCGGGCCGCGGGTGATGGCGACGTTGTACTCGACGGCGATCGGTCTGGTCCGACTGGCCGGTCATGCGAAGATCAAGAGGACCTTGAGCGCTCACGGGAGGTCACCAGGAAGGGCAATTCACCTGGTCACAACCGCTCACGAACGACTTTGACGGAGCTCTGGGGCACGCCCCGAACGGAACCGCGATCCCGGTGCCCCGTCCATCAGCCCGCCCCAGGTGGTGGCTGTGGGAGCCGAAGACGTGGCGGGCGAGGATCGGATCAATCGCCGCGCTGGTCACCCGGCATGCCCGGGAGTTGACCGTCCGGTTCGACGAGGCGATGGAGTACACGGCCACACTGATCACGGCGATCACCAGGATCAGGTCACTGACCTTCACGTAGTCCGCCGCGGCTGCCCCGCATCCCGGCACCACTGATCTGATCTTCCCCACCTGTGCCCGCCCCCGTGACACCGAAAGGACCAGGAACCCCAGCATCCGGCGCTGGGACGAACACCAGCCGGTGATGTCGCGCGCCTTCGGTAGAATCAGTCACGGGTCAGTAACGCGGGGAAGGCTGACTACAGAGCAAGACCGACTCGTGAAAAATCCGGGCCATTGTCCCATGTCAGGTCATGTTTTTCAATGGTTTCCGGGGTTGTTGAGGTGGTCGGGAATCGGGGTCGAACGCCAACTAACGACCCACGCTCCTGGCTCGTATGTGCTCGTTGATAGCGGCGGAAAGCAACACTACCGTACGCTACTACTTTCGGCGATTTTCTCGGCCACCTCTCCCGTCAGCCATTCCTGAGCCAGGACGCCACCGTTGTTCATGGATCCCGATAGATCATTATCGAACCAAACTACCCTATTTTGTATACTTGAGTAGAAGGGGTTCGATTTCACTGCAGCTCCACCATCTTGAAACTCAAACAAGAAAACATAGTCAGCAGTGAGTGAACCTAATTGCTCTGCAGAAATATCGTTATTTCCAGAAACTCTAGAATCAACCTCCGCCTGCAATCCTGCTTCCGGAGTCATACCAAATCCTCGCAATACATACTGGCCAGTGGGACTCAATGTAACTCCGCCATCATCGTTAGCGACAGCTACATTATAAGTCTTTCCATTAGCTTCAGGGATGCCCTCCGCACTATCACTAATTGCACTGCTTACTCGATCAATCAATTCGTCACCTGAGCGCTCCTCGTTTACCGCAGCGGCTATCTCTTGAACACCGGATTCCCAACCTCCCTCCTGGTAGGGCGTTGTCGCGTAGAGCACGGTGGAAATCCCCGATAGCTTTTCACTGACAGCACTCTCAGCAAGCGCATCCCAATCTGGGACAACAATCAGGTCTGGGTCATACTGTGCAATTTTCTCGTAATTTAGATCAGCCGATGCGGATGTAATCGTACCCAAGTCACTGTCCACATAATCCTCACCTTTGAACTGTTCAAGATAGGGCCTATCGAGAAGTTTCTCGCTAATACCTGCGGCCACAGGACGAATCCCAAGTCCCAAAGTAGCCTCCACAGCAGGCAGGCCGAGAGCGACTATACGTTCCGGTTGACTGTCAATCTTCACCTCACCCTGCGACGTCTGGACAGTCACAGGATAGTAATCCGACGATGTAGATTCATTTGCGGAATCACTTCCACCTGAACCACAAGCAGAAAGTCCGATCGCGCATGTCAGCCCTGCTATCAGCGCCGCCGCCCCTACTCGAATCCGCGTCCATCTTAGAGCACACAAAATGAGGTTCTCCTTGTTTCCATGATCTCCCGGGCGCGCTTGTACGCGCTGCCCGACCTAGGTTATGCTCGGCTAAGCAAGCTCGACCAACAGAAAACGACATATGATGAACACTCCCGCTTTGACGATGGGTTTCCCTCCGATCGCTACCAAAAAGCGCTGTCACCAGCACAGAAGCACCGGACTCTGGGTGGAGTCCGGCACGGCACGGCTCCAGAACAGCAACGTTGAAGCCCATCAGCATGAGCTCCTGGTCATCCCACCGGGTGTAGAACACGCCGTAACGACCACCCAAGACAGCATCGTCTTCCCGGTCCTCGGAACACTCCCAGACACCAGACCAGAGTCCAGTGCCAAATGTCCCGCGCCGGTTGTGCACTCCCTCGGGGCAGGCTGGACGACTCCCGTTCTCCACAACTTCCTCGGTTCCGAGTCGCCGGTCAGGCCTGTCGGAAATCCAGGAGAGCATCTCTTCGCTTCCGTTGCTCTGATGCCCGACATCTTTCCGGAGCCCACCCTCTCCGCCTCCCTTCTGGGGTCAACGATCTGCCACGAGATCAAGACCAATCCTGCGTCCTCTCCTTCCATCGAACATTTCGCCACGCGGGCAAGCGTTAGCGCGAGGACACTGCAACGGACCTTCCTTCACGACACCGGGCTCACCGTCAGCCAGTGGCGTACTGCCTACCGCATGTCACTGGCCACCCGACTACTCCTGGAGGGCTTTGATTTGACCTATATCGCCGACCGCTGCGGTTATGACACCATCATCGGCTTCGCCAGAGCCTTCGCCCGCACCATCGGCGTCCCCCCCGTAACCTGGTTGAAACAGCGCGGCGGAGCCGGGCACACCACACTTCCCGTCACTCCCCCACCGGTTGCACCCTCCTTCGTCGCCAACCGCCGGAACACCACCTTCTCCGTCCTGCTGTGGATGTACCGGGGAACCGCCACCGTGACCGTCGGTGACCGCACATTCCGCCTGCACCGTGGAGATGCCGTATGGTTGCCCGACCACACCACCAATACCGTCCACGCCAACGCAAATTCACTCCCCATGCCCCTGACCTGCTGGCCGGAAGAATTAGTCGCGGCAGGAGGCCCCAGCTTCCCCGCTATCACGTCCCTCCACGTTCCTCCACACCTGGAAAAACCCCTGATGCAGCACATGGTCTCCGACTACACCGCACTCAAACCCACTGAACCGGAACTCTCCGCGCGCCTGCGCCGCGAGCTTCTCGGCAACCTCGTCGAACTCACCAACCGTCAGCGCGTCCTCGGTATCGGGGAACCGATGGTACGCCCAGCGCCCGGGGCGAAAGCCTCCACCCGCACGCTGAAACGGGTCAAAGACGCGCTGCGAATGCTCGACGACGGGACGGCAGCGTCCTCCGTGGCGCGGCGCGTCGGGTACGGGAGCGCCAGTCAGCTCAGCAGGGACGTCCGGATGTACGCAGGCGCCCCACCCAGCGCCTTCATACCCGTGGACCGCATCGATGGCAGGTGATTCTCCGCCAGGCGTGGCGTCACACAACGCCACAGGGACATCAGGGTCGGGTGGCCCGGGGGTGCGATCCCTCCGGGCCACCCCGACCCTGATACGCAGGTCAGGGCTCCGTCAAAGTCGTGTTGTGAGCCTGTGACCAGTATCAACATCAGCGACACGCCGGGATAGATACACGACGAGCGTGCCGGTTCAACAGAAGATGGAAGTTCCTACACACCCGTCTTCACAAAGGGGCTCTTCCGGATGGGGAGTGCGTAGCAGGTGTGAAGCCCTCAGGGCAGGCCACCACAACATGTAGACCTCGGGGGTTGCAGATATCGAAGGACCCTGCGGTGACAAGATGAAGGTGTCGAATCTCTACCTTCCCACCACAGGATCCATGTCCCAGCCTACCGCCGCCTCTGCCCCTGCCCCGCGTACTCCCCGAACATCGTGGCCGACACGATCTGCCGCACCGTCGAGTTGGGCCTGTCCATCGACAACGCCGCAGTCGCCGGGGACATCATCCACCTGTACTGTCTCACCCGGTGACCGTCAACTCCGCCTGCCCGAGCTGCGGACAGCTGTGTCGAGTCCGTGACCATGTCGAACGTCGGTTGACGGACCTTCCCATCGCTGGGCACCCGAGCCTCCTGCACGTGCGTGTACCCCGGCTGGTCTGCGGCAACGATGACTGCGAGGTCACGATCTTCCGGGCGTCGATCCCACAGGCCACCGACGGCCGTCAGTCCGTGACCTGTCGGGTGACCCGCTGGATCCTGCAGCGCATGGCGTGCGACCAGATGAGCGTGAAAGCCTGTGCCCGGGCACTGGGTATCGGTTGGGACAAGGTCAACCAGCTGGCCCTGTCTGCCTGTCGACAGTTGTCCTACGCCGATCCGTCCCGGTTGGACCGGGTCCGGGTCCTCGGCGTCGACGAACACAAGTGGAAACATGTCCGAGGCGACGGGTCCCCGGGATTCGTCACCGTCATCGTGGATATGACCCCACTGGTCGACGGGGTTGGATCTGCCCGGCTGCCGGACATGGTGCCCGGCCGGTCAGCTGACGCGTTCGGCGACTGACTCGACGCCCGCGGTAGCACGTTCCGCCACCGCATCCGGGTCGTGACCATGGACGGATTCACCGGATACGCGAAGGCCGCGACCAAGCATCTGGGTCAGGCCAGGCAGGTCATGGACCCGTTCCACGTCGTTCACCTGGCCATCGACAAGCTCACCGCATGCCGGCAGCGGGTCCGCAACGAGACGACGGGTCACCGTGGGCGGTCGGGGGATCCGTGGTACGGGATCAGGAGGATCCTACTGACCCGCAAGTCACTGGTGACTCCGAGAAACGCGGTGAAGCTCGATGACGTACTCACCAGTGAAGTGCATCTGCCGGTGCAGGTGACGTGGCACTTCTACCAGGAGATTCTTGCGGCGTACCAGGCGGACCGGCCCCGCGACGGGAAGCTGCGGATGTTCACGGTGATCAAGGCGCTGCACATGAAGATTCCCCATGAACTGCGGGAACTGCGGGTACTGGGCCAGACCTTGTGGAAGCGGCGGGCCGGCATCCTGGCGTTCTTCGACACCGGGGCGTCCAACGGTCCGGTGGAGAACATCAACGGCAAGTTGGAGCACCTGAGGGGTATCGCCTTGGGGTTCAGGAATAAGGCCAACTACATCTTGCGGTCACTGATCCACTCGGGCGGGTTTCGGAAGGCAATCGACGCACTCTGAAACCGGAAGAGCCCACAAAGGACCGCACGCTCGCCAATGTCATCATCCCTGACCACCCTGCGCCCTGTCGAACCCGCAGCTACCCCGACTCCGCCACCACTGTTGGACCTCCTTGCGGGGATTCCCGACCACCGGCACCGTCGTGGCCTCCGCCACCGACTGCACACCCTGCTCGCCGCCGGCCTGCTAGCAGTCGCGGCCGGGCCAAAACGTTCGCAGACATCAGTGAGTGGGTAGCGGACCCGGCCAACACCTCGATTGCGGAACTCGGTGTTGACCTGCACCGAAGACCCTCGGAGCTGACACTGCGCCGCGCATTCAGTGCGGTCGACGACGACCGACTGGACCAAGCATTGGGTGCCTGGATGTGGACCGCAACATCGGTGGTGGAAGATCGGCGGGTCATCGCCGTCGACGGCAAGGCCATCCGCGGTGCCCGCACTCCGTCGGACCCGGCGAGTACCGCCCCGCACCTAGTGTCGGCCTTCGACCACGCCACCGGGACTGTGCTCGGCCAGCTGCAGGTCACCGCGAAATCCAACGAGATCCCCGCCGCACGTGAGTTGTTGGGCCAGCTCGATGTGAAAGGTGCCCTTGTGACCTGCGATGCCATGCACACCCAGGTCGACACCGCCAGGCACATTGTCGCTGTCAGCGGAGCGTATCTGATGACCATCAAGGCCAACCATCCGACCTTGCTGGCGTGGGCGAAGTCGGAGAGATGGAAGCAGCTGCCGATCAACCGAGTCACCGAGCATGGACATGGGCGTCCCGTTACCCGTGGAGTGAAGGTTCTTCAGGTCACAGCGGCGGAGGCAGGGTTTCCGGATGCCGCGCAGTTGATGCAGGTCCGGCGTACCCGCACAGTGTATACCGCGGGAGGATCGTTGAGGAAGCCGAGGAAGTCCGTCGAGGTGGTGTACCTGCTGTGCTCGTTGGGTCACTTGGACGCGCCGGTCCGGGAACTCGCCGCGTGGGCGCAGAACCACTGGCGGATCGAGAACGCGCTGCACTGGGTTCGGGACGTCACTTTCGGAGAGGACGGCTCACGGGTGCGAACGGGCGTGGGGCCGCGGGTGATGGCGACGCTACGGTCTACGGTCATCAGACTGCTACGTCTGGACGGGTACAGGGGTATCGCGGCGGCGCTCAGGTTCCACGGGCGGGATCCGAACCGTGCGATTGCTCTGGTCAGCACCGCTCACGAACGACTTTGACGGAGCCCTGATACGCAGGTGAAGACGGATAGGAATGCCCACCACCTGTAAAACGACAAGACGGAGGTCAACATGACATCCTACATATCTGAAATGTTTTGTGATATGGGAATTATTCACTGCTGCTCACGCCGAGTTCGACAGCATCCCAGACAGCGTGTCCGATGGTGTTGCCAATAAACTAAGATAATAGTTCTGAGGTCGGAGTAAACATTGATATTCGCTCACGGATCTTCCATCTTACACCAACCTCAGAGCACACACATGCCGCGGCCTCCGTCGGGCTGCTCGTCGGAAATACGCACGCAAAAACAGAAGATTCAGATAACTCGTTGCGGATTAATCAACTCGTCGAGCGCATCCATCAGGATAGGGTGTGGAGAAAATGAAATATAGGCTTTCGGCTGCTTTTCATCAAACCCTGCAAACTCGACACTGCCGCAAAAATAGCTACCCGCATCGACGGAAAGGAAATTAATAAAATGTCCAACTCTCAGAATATTAAAGATAAAATGTACCGAATTCTTGCAGAGAGGGGGATTCAGAAAGAAAAAGAAAAACGTAAGAAATGTGCCGCCCTAGAGTTTCCTGTTAGTCATTCTCAGCTGCGAATGATTCTACATCAAGAGAGGTGGAAGAGTAGTGTCGTTCACAACGTTAATCTTGAACTTATTTACAAATCCGTCCTCGACCAGAAAAGTCTAGCTGGGGCCCTAACGGATATCGTCAATCGGCACGATGCATTACGAACCACCTTCTATAGTGACATAGAAGGAAATTATTTTCAAAAGATACATCCCCCCATCAATCAAGAGTCCACTCTTTGGCGCAATGGTAAAATTTTAGATGACAAATCTGTCAAGGAAATGCAGGTTCAACCATTTGACCTGTCGAAGGATTTTCCTTTTAGATTTGCAATTGTTAAAGATTCACAATTGACGGTATTGTACATAACAATCCACCACGTCGCTTGGGATGGTTTGACTTTCCCTGTTTTTTCACGTGATCTGGAGGTATTTTACACCGCTAGAAGAAACGGTGGCGGCATCAAAATCCCTGATCTAGATGTGCAACCCGGAGATATAGCAGCCGATGAGATCTGTTTCCTCAACTCCGACTCAGCATTTCTCCATAAAGAATACTGGAAGTCGGAATTGGAAAGATGCTATAGCGATGAGGATGCAGACGAAATAATTCCCATCAGCGAAAAGCGGTTCGCTTCGGAGAGGATTAGGGTAGACATTCCTGAATCAACAAACTTGAAGATAAGAAATGTCGCGCAAGCTTTGGATCTTCCTCCGTTTTCTATCATTCTGTCTATTTATGGGCTCAGCTTACGCTACGCCACTGGAATGCAGCATATCACCGTCGGAATTCCTTCATTGACTAGGGACCAACCAGGATACGAGAAGGTTATCGGAAACGTTGGAAACACTCTTCCTCTCACAGTTCGTTACGATCCGGAGTCTTCAGTTGGAAACGCAACGAAAGACCTATATTCTCTCTTTTTGCGGCGTCTGAATTATGGGCGCTATCCTGTAGATTTAATCGATAGCATTCACTCCGACATGAAGATTAGCCAACGAGGACTTTTTGACTTCTCTCTAGTATTCTTAACTCAAGACATTGAAGGGCCTTCCCTCGACGGGTGCAAGTGTTCTTGGAATTTAATCGACGCAAAAGAAGCAGAATTTCCCCTATCTTTAGAATTTTTCTTCAAGAAGAAGGATGCGCACTTTCTAATAACTTATCAAGATTCGCCTTCATTGAAAAAAGTGAGCCACCGTCTTATTTCATTCTTTCTCTACCTCGCCGAACATCTAAATCCGGATACGCGTGTCGGGGATTTGGATGTGCTCACCGATGCGGACCGTGACAACATCACCACCTGGTCTGTGGGTGAGGAACTGGACATCCCCGCCGGGGTGACTCTCGACAGTCTGTTGGTTGACCAGGCTCACGCGACACCGACGGCCACCGCGTTGATCGACGATGCCACCGGCACGGAACTGTCCTACGCGCAGTTCACCGCCCGGGTCAATGCTCTGGCCGGTCTTTTGGCCGACCGTGGGGTGGATGTCGGTGACCGGGTCGCTGTGGCGGTTCACCGCAGCCTGGATCTGCCGGTGGTGTTGGCGGCGATCATCCGCGCCGGCGGGATCTACGTGCCGGTTGATCCGGAGTACCCGGCCGAGCGTGTCAGCTACATCCTGGCCGATGCCGCCCCGGTGCTGCTGGTCACCGACGCGGACACCACCACCACACACCGGGAGGTGTTCACCACTACCGGTGTGCCTGTCGTGTCCATCGACGACCCCGCGGTGCAGTCTGTCCTGGCCACCGGGGTATCAACCCCGCCGGTGTTGTCCCGACCGTTGACCCCGGCCGATGGGGCGTATGTCATCTACACCTCGGGTACCACCGGCAGGCCCAAAGGCGTCGCCATCACCCACCCGGCAATCACCAACCGACTGCACTGGGGCGCAGGCACACTCTCCCTATCGCCGAACAGCATCATGGTGTCGAAGAGTGGCATCGGGTTTGTCGACGCTGCCACAGAACTGTTCACCCCACTGGTTACCGGTGCCACCGTCGTCACCGTGGACAACACCACGGCCAAGGACCCGGCAAGACTCCTGGACTGCATTTCCCGGCACCATCTCACCCATCTGCTGACCGTACCCAGCCTGGCCGACACCCTATGTGAACAGGACACGGCAACAACCACGTTGGATAGCCTGCAGCACTGGTATGTCTCCGGGGAACGGCTCACCTCCCCAACCGCGACCCGGATACACAACCACGCGCCGGATGCGGTGGTGCACAACTTCTACGGTTCCACCGAAGTCACCGGCGATGCCACCACCGCACAGGTGGACTCCACCGACACGCCGATTGGTTCGCCGGTGGCGAATACCACCGCCCATGTGCTGGATTCCTGGCTACGCCCGGTGGCCCCCGGTGTCATCGGGGAACTCTACCTCGGTGGGGCACAACTGGCCGACGGGTACGTGAACCGGCACGGGTTAACCGCCGAACGGTTCATCGCCGACCCCTTCACCGATGACGGAAACCGGTTGTACCGCACCGGGGACCTGGTGTCCTGGAATCAGGACGGCCACCTGGACTACCACGGTCGGGCCGATGATCAGGTCAAGATCCGCGGCAACCGTATCGAACCCGACGAGATCCGCGCGGTGGTTGAACAGCACCCGAAGGTCACCGCCGCGGCGGTGATCGCCTGTGACCACCCCGCCGGCGGGAAGTTCCTCGCCGCCTACCTCACCGGGGCCGACCTCACCGGGGACGGGGACATCACAGCCACAATCCGGGACTGGGTCGCCGACCGGCTACCCGACTACATGGTGCCCACCACCGTCACCGTCCTGGATGTGCTGCCGACCACCACCAACGGCAAACTGGATCGCCGGGCCCTGCCCACCCCGGATCTGGGTGCCGGGTCGGGGACCGGCCGGGCGCCTGCCACGGACACGGAAAAGACCATCGCCGCGGTGTTCACCGATGTTCTGGCCCTCGACGACGACACGGAACTGTCCATCGACGACGACTTCTTCCACCTCGGCGGACACTCCCTCCTGGCCAACCGTGTGGTGGCATCCCTTCTGAAGAGCGGCTTCACCATCAGAATCCGGGATATCTTCGAAAACCCCACCATCGGTGGACTGGCGTCCTCCCTCGACCAGACCTCAGTTGAAGAAGATCCGGCGGAAGAACCCGCGGCGCTGGCGCCTACTCCTGCTCTGGAAACCCTGCGGGAATCCGGAGATGATCCCAATACCTGGATCTACACCGATGTTGTGTCACTTGAACCAGGAACATCCAAGGAGATTCTCGAGAAACAACTCTGGTACATCCTCACCAGTACTCCCGCGCTACGGCTCCGGGTCACTCCGACCAGTCGACGTCTCTGGTCCTCCGAGATTCTCCCAGTCGCTGCGCTCACGAAGGAACAGGCCGACATGGCTACAGCGACATCGCTGGATGGAGCACGGAAAATGGCAGGCGCACTCGTTGATGTGACCACCGGTCACACAATCGCCGCAGCTGTCGTGGACAGCGGCACATCAGTGAGTCTCGTCGTCTGCGCCCATGCTGCGGCGGTGGACCGCCTCAGCCTGCACCGCATCGCGACGCAACTCGCATCCCCGGCGGAAGCCGGCGAAACCGGTACCTCCGCAGAAGACCACACGAGCACCCTCGTAGACATCTTCTCAGCTCTGGAGGCGGCGGGGGACGATCCGGATGCTCCTGCACTGGCCGAACTGACCACGCACTTCGGGTCCGCGAAAGACGCGGCGGACTCCCACTTCGCGACCGGAACCTCCCACCGGTTCATCACAGAGGTGGAGATCAATGAACTGTACAACGCCCTGAGCACCGTGTTCGGCACAGGCGTCGCGGTCCACCGGGAGCTCTCACTCACCGACGGCACAGGTGCCCTGGTCGCGGGACCGTTGACCGCTACAGTCCCCCACCTCCTGGGTGACGAGTGGGATGCGGAGCGGGGACACACCTTCACTGTTCTACGGCACTACGACCGGAGGGGTCGCCGAACGTTGCGGACGCTCCGCACACCGCAGATCCTGGTCACTGAGGAACCCGGACAGCCTGCCGCCGACAACCTCCCGGAGGGGCCGGAGACACGCTACCGCGGTGTGATCAGGATTACGGGTCGCACCGGCGCTGGGGATCAGCGAGTGGTCACCCTGCTCGGCTTCGCCGAGGAGACCACGCACAAGCTGCGGAAGCAGCTTCGAGGAGAGGAGATCAGCACGTAGCCGGGATCCTCCGCGCCGTCACCTTCAGGATGGCCGGCGCTGTGATCGATGTGACCACGGCGACAAGAACAATGATGGTGTAGGTCGCGGGGGTGAGTATCCCCACCTGCAGCCCGACCATCGCGATAACGACCTCGACCACTCCCCTGGAGTTCAGCCCGGCTCCGAGAGTGACCGCTTCCCAGCGTCCCAGACGTGCGATCCTCGCACCCGTATAGGCGCCGACGAACTTGCTGATGACCGCGACCGCGAGAACGATCGCCGCAGCCAACAGCACCGCGGGATCCCGCAGCTCCCCCAGATCCATGCGCAGGCCAGCGAGTGCGAGAAAAACCGGTGCCAGGACCACGCCGGTGAAGCCCTGGACCGGTGCCATCAGGCGTTCCTCACGGGGCCCGATGGCCAGACCCGCGAGAAAGGCACCGAAGCTGGCCTCCAGGTCCATCCACTGTGCCACAGCCGCGCCCAGCAGGATGAGGAGCACAACAGTCGTCCCGACCGATCCGCGCCAGCTGCCGGACTCCATCTGATCCAGCAATCGCCCGACCAGGGGGCGGAGCATCACCAGAACGATGACCACCGCCCCGATGGTTGCCGCGATGACAGTGGACACCGATCCAGAGACCGCACCGGTCACCGCCAGGGACGAGATCACTGAGAGGCACATCCACCCCACGGCGTCATTCGCGATACCGCACATCAGGATGAGTTGGCCGATACTGCGATGGAGCAGCCCCAGATCTGCCAGGGTCTTCACGATCACAGGGAGCGCGCTCACGCTCATAGCTGTGCCGACAAAGACAGCGAAGAGCCCGACATTTGTACTGCCGCTGTTGCTGTCGATGTCCAGCAGGTGCCACACGCCGACTCCGGCGCCCACGCCTGTCACGAAGGGAACAGCGAAGGAGAAACTGCTCACTGAACAGACCTTCACCGCATTTCTGCGTAGCAGGTAGGTGTCCATCCCCATCGTCCCCAGCCCCACCAGCAGCACAACCCCCAGCTGTCCTACCGCGTCCAACAGATTCCAGTGCAGGGTTCCGGACGGGAACACCATCTCGAACATGTCCGGGAACACCGCGCCCAACAGGGAGGGACCGAGGACAACTCCGGCGGTGAGCTCCCCGACGACGGCGGGCAGGGAGAGGCGTGCCGCCACCCTGCCCAGGATCACGGCTGCGGCGAGGATGACCACCAGCTGCAGGAACAGTACCGACAGAGCGCTTGAGGGGATGAACTCCTGTACCTCTGCGGCCAGGGGCACGGCAACCTACCCCTGCACTGCCGGTTCCGGCTCCGCCCAGGCCAGGCCGTCACGGGAGGGCACGAGTCCTCCCTCCAGGAGCGGTGGTTCCAGCCCTTCACTGCCCTCGGCACCGCGGGCTTGGAAGGCGTTCATCTCCTCCATCACGTCACGGACATTCTCGGTGCCGAAGAGGTGGCCCATCCGCTGGCCTGAGTCGGTGTGCATCGACCCGGTCTTCTCCGCCGCGTCAGCCAGTGCACGGGTGGACGCGGTGAATCTCTCGACGATCTCCTCGGGGTTCACCAGAGCCTGTTCTCCGGAGTAACCGCCGGCGATCAACGACACGAACGCAGACAGGTCATCACCCCGGAGGTTCGAGATGCGACGAGCCTGCCAGAAGTACGAGTCCTCCTCCTGCTCCATATCGTAGAATGTGGAGAGAAATTCATAGAACACCTCGTATTCACGACGGTAACGCCCCTCGAACTCACCAAAAGCGCGCTCCTCGCTCAGTGCACCGGACAGAACACTGTTAATCGAGCGAGCGGCGAGCACACCAGCATAGGTTGCCAGGTGAACCCCGGTGGAGAACACCGGGTCAATGAAGCATGCGGCGTCCCCGACAAGAACCACTCCGTTACCCCAGAACTTGGAGTTCGAATAGGAGTAGTCTTTGCGGACCCGCATCTCCCCGTAGGTTCCCTCGGTCACGCGGGTGGCGTCCGACAGCATGTCCTTGACGATTGCGCAGCGGTCGATCGAGTCGAGCAGGGCTTTCTCTTTGTCCTTCGAGATCTCCGGAAGGTGACTCTTGTCCAGCACGGCCCCCACACTGGTGAGAGTATCTGACAGTGGAATGTACCAAATCCACCCGTGGTCGAAGGCGGCGCAGAGGATGTTACCGCTGTCCGGAGCGTCAAATCGCTTTCCGCCCTCGAAATATCCGAAGGTTGCGACGTTCTGGAAGAAATCCGCGTTCTTACGCTTCCCGCCGGGCGCGGATGTGAAACGGGAACCATTTCCCGAGGCGTCGACAACGTATGTGGCGGACAGGGAGTGGGACTGCCCGTCAGCATCCTCGTAACGGACACCGGTGACCCGATCAGTACCCTCACCACGGATAAGTTCACGGACCTTGGCCTGTTGGCGAACATCCACACCGTTCTGGGCGGCATTCTTCAGCAGGATATCGTCGAACTTCATCCGCTCCACCTGATAGGCGTAGGAAGCTTCGTTGGAGAATTCCGGTGAGATCGCGAACAGGAAGTTCCAGGGCTCCTTGTTCTTTCCCCAACGGAAGATACCACCCCGCTTGGTGACGAATGAAGCCTCACGTAGTTCTTCCTCAACCCCCAGAAGTTTGCATACTCCGTGAATTGTCGACGGCAGCAGGGATTCACCGATCTGGTAGCGGGGGAACTTCGCTTTCTCCAGTTGGATCACCTTGTTGCCGGTCTTCGCCAACAGCGTCGACACGGTTGACCCTCCCGGACCACCACCGATGACGATGACATCCACGTTGTCCTGGTCAGAGCTCATGGGCTTCCTCTTTCTCTTTGTCTTTCTCTTCGTCGGTCTCACGTCCGGTAAGGACATTCAGCCAGTGGGTGAGTGTGGGTTCGGAGGCCAACGCGATGAAATCCGCGCCCTCCACGCCGGCGGAACGCCACTTCTCGATCAGGGACATGGTGCGGATGGAATCCATCCCCAGGTCCGTCAGGTTTCCTTCATCGGTGACCTCGCCGGGCTCGATGCCCAGCGATGCGGCGATATCGCCGATCACATCCTGCTCCTGCAGATAGGTTGCCGCCATGGTGTCTCTCTCCTTGCCTGGTTACTGTCCGGTTGCGTTCTGGTTATGTGCGCTGGTCACGTTTGCTGATCTTCCCCACCGCGGTGTGGGGGAACTCGGTGACGAACTCGACGACATCGGGAATCTTGAAGGCCGCGAGTCCCCGGTCACGCAGGAACCGCTTGACCCCGAGCACCCCCAGTTCAGTCTCGTCGGCACCGTCCCGCCGGATGATGTACACCTTGCTCCGCTCCCCCAGTGCCTCATCGGGAATTCCCACCACCGAGGCATCGTGGATTCCCCCGTGGGCGAGCAGGAGGTTCTCCACCTCCTCCGGGGAGATCTTCTCGCCTCCCCGGTTGATCTGGTCTTTCGACCGCCCCTTCACCGTGAGGTAACCGAGTTCATCCATCACCACCACATCACCGGTGCGGTAGAAACCATCTCCGGTGAAGTTCTTCCGGTTCACCTCAGGAGCACGGAAGTAGCCCCGGATAGTGTAGGGACCCCGGACCAGGAGATTGCCGGGAACACCGGTGCCGAGATCCGTGTCGTCGTCGTCGACCACCCGGACCTCATCGTCCGGAGAGATACGCAGACCCTGGGTGCTGGAGATGCGGTTCTCGTCGTCATCTAGGCGGGTGTAGTTCACCAGGCCCTCGGCCATTCCGAAGACCTGCTGAAGTTGCACCCCCAGTTCCGGCCGGACGCGGCGGGCAGCCTCCTCACTGAATTTCGCCCCGCCGACCTGGAGAACCTGCAGGGACGAGAGATCGTGGCGGTCCTTGAGACCCGAGTTGAGCCAGACCAGGGCCAGGGGCGGCACGAGCTGGGTCTGGGTGACACGGTGGCGTTCGATGAGGGGGAAGGCGACGTCGGGACTGCCGTTCGGCGCGAGCACCACGGTTCCACCGGCCATGAGAGCCCCGAGGATCCCCGGTGAACTCATCGTGAAATTGTGGGAGGCGGGGAGAACGACCAGTTGGACAGTGCCTGCGGCGATCGCACAGATCTCGTTGCTGCCCCGCACGGAGTAGAGATAGTCATCGTGCGTCCGGGGAATCATCTTGGGTCGTCCGGTGGTGCCACCGGAGAGCTGCAGGAAGGCGGGATCCTCGGGCAGGCAACGAGGAACCCGGTCAAAGGCTGTGTGGTCCCGAAGTCTGTGGAAGGTGTCACGCCGGTCGTCTCCCCCGGTGCCGACGATCCAGACGTGGTCGAGATGCGCGACGGTACGGCGCAGATCCTCGGCCATGTCCACCAGGTCAGTCTGGTCTATCCGGTCCGCGGTCACATATCCTCGTGCGCCGGAGAACTCGATGAAGTACTCGATCTCGGTGCGGCGGTGCGCCGGCAGAGCGAAGACCGGCAGCACACCGATGTGCCAGAGGGCGAAGACCGTCTCGATGAACTCCGGGATGTTGGGTAAGTGGACCACCACCCGGTCACCGCGTTCGAGGCCGGCGGCGGAGAAGCCGCCCGCGAGCCGGAGCACCCGTTCGCCCAGTTCCGCATAGGTCAGAGGGGCGTGCCCGGCTCCGTTCCCGTCAATCACCGCAACGGAGTCTGGGGCGCGGTCGATGGTCTCGAGGAGCATTCCGGAGTGTGTCTGTCCGGTCCAGTACCCCCGCTCGCGGTATGTCCGTGCCACCTCCGGCGGATAGGGGACCACACCGTCAAGGCGGAGCGGCGCAAGCGCCATCTCAGATCCCCCTGGAACTGTACTGGTCCGCCACTCCCGGGACGGCTTCAGCCAGATCGCGACCGGTGCCGACGATGTGATTGTCCCCGTCGACGTGGATGACCCGTGGCTCATAGGCGGCTGCCTCCTCCTCAGTGGCCTGGAGGTAGCTCATGATGATGACGAGATCCCCGGGTTCCACCAGGTGGGCAGCGGCGCCGTTGATGCAGATATGGCCGTTGCCGGCGTGCTCGGTGTCGCCGATGATGACGTAGGTCTCGATGCGCGAGCCGTTGGTGATGTCCACCACCTGCACCTTCTCGCCCTCGATGAGGCCTGCGGCGGTGGTCAGATCGCGGTCGATGGTGATCGATCCCACATAGTGCAGGTCCGCCTGGGTCACGGTCGCCCGGTGTATCTTGGCTCCGAGAATTGTCCGTTGCATTGTGTTCAGCCCTTTCTACCGGCTGTACTGGGCGATGGTGTCGCGCAGTGATTTGGGACGGATATCGGTCCAGGTGTTCTCGATGAAGTCGAGGACCTCCTGACGGGGTGCCCCGTCCGGCCCGCCGAAGGCGATCTCCCAACCTCCCGGAACGTCCTTGAATGTCGGCCACAGTGAGTACTGCTGCTCGTGGTTGACCAGTGCGTAGAAGGTGCCCTCATCATCATCGAAGGGGTTCTTGGCCATGAGTGTTCTCCTGATAGAAGTGCGTAGGTGAAAAATAGTGTTCTGTCAGTTTGCGCCGGCCGCCGCGGTCCGGGCGCTGTCCAGCAGATCGGACAGGATGTCCTGTGAGCGGATCGAGACATTGGACAGCAGCGAGGATGTCAGCCCGTGGGAATGCTCCACGTTGCCGTTGAGGTAGATGCCACCGGTGCGTTGCCCAGGGAGCTCCAACCGGTAATTCCGGTTGATCACGGGTCGTTCAGCCTCATCGAAGGCACCGTCGGTATTCACGGATTTATCGAAGAGCGCCCGCGGATCTCCCGGGGTGAAGCCGGTGGCATAGACCACGGCGTCGGCCTCGATCTCCCGGACCCCGCCCCCACCCTCGTTCTCGATGCTCACGTGCACGTGATCCCCTCGGTCCACCGCCTCCGCCACATGGCTGACGCGGTGGTAATGGAGACGGTGCCTCCCACCGGCCACCCGCTCGTCATACCAGCGCCGGTAGAGATCCCCGATCAGGTCGGCGTCCACGGCGGAGTAGTTCGTCAACCAGTGCTTACGCAGGAGCTCCTGCTTCACCTCCGGCGGCGCGTAGTAGAATTCGTCCACCGCGACGGCGTCGAAAATCTGGTTGGCGAAGGGCGTGTCGTCGCTCGGGGTGTAGCCGAAGCGGCGGTACACCGAATGCACCTCTGCGCCGGGGAAGGTGGAGTGCAGGTACTGGGTGACCTCAGCCGCGCTCTGGCCGCTTCCGACGACAACGAATGAGCCCCGGTCAAACGAGGGAACATTCTCCAAGTTGGAGAGCAGCCGGTGATTGTGGAATATCCGGGGGGAAGGTGTGATCCCGTCCGGTAGGGTGGGTGTTATTCCGGTACCGAGAATGACGTTTCGCGCGTACCACGCCCGGCTACTGCCGTCGGCGTCGTGGACAAGGACCTCGTAGGATCCCCCGTGGTCACCGACAGCGGAGACACTACTGCGGTAGTCCACGTCGGCACCGACCTTCTCCGCCGCCCACCGGAGGTAGGCGTGGAATTCCCGGCGGCTCGGGTTAAATGTCTTCAGGTTGGTGAAGTCCGGAAGTCTACCCTGTTCAAAAATATAGTTGATGAAACTGTACGCACTCCGCGGATTGCGCGGAGTGGCCAGGTCCTTGAGGAAACTGATCTGCATGTCCGTGTCCGGCAGTAGCATACCGCTGTGCCATCCGAACTGTTCCTGCGACTCGAAGAAGTGTGCCGTGACCAGCTCTTCATCGGGCCTTCCGGCATTCATTTCCTCGAGCAGGATCGCCAGGCTCAGATTCGAGGGGCCGAATCCTACGCCGATGATGTCGAGCGGATTTTCGGGTGACACCCCCTGGGCGCGCGGCCGTGAATGAGCCGGTGATTCCCGTTCAGTGACTGGTGTGGACATTATTTCCTGTACTCCTGATCCGTGAATCCGGCACCGAGGCCGGAGCGGGGTTTTCCATAGATTTTAGATCCAGCACGGTCGCGTGGTGTCGCGCTGGCCACCGCTACTTATCCTTTTTCACCACCGTTCGGAGGAAGCCATCCACCGGTGGTCGTGCCGCTCCCGGTAGGTAGAAGGAGCCTCACCGCCGTGACCGTTCCTGAAACTCCGCGTGTACGCCGGAGCACAGCTGTACCCCATTTCAACCGCGAGCTCACGCATCTCATGGAAGGTAGATCGCACCGCTCTCCGTACCTGGGTGTTACGGCGGTCCAATCGCCAGTCAGAGTAGTACTGACCTATTGATCTCTCAAAACGGATCATGAAGTCTGGAACAGTCCAACCGAAAGATTCAGCCATGGATTCCTGAGTCTCCGGATTCCGCATCGGCTGAGTCCGGAGGTAATCCAGGATAGGGTCGCTTGCCAGATGATCATTCGGCGGCGTTGGCAGAATTCTGTCCAGCTCGCGTGTCGGAACCCTGTACGGGCCGAGCCCGGTGAACTGGGCCATCGAACAGTAGAGGAGAGTCTGCGCGGGGAATGTCCCACGTGGGAACGGAATCATGTTCTGTCTGCGCATGGGCTGATTCCAGTCCCGTCGCCAGACAGGAACTATCACCCCTCCCTGGTCAACATCGATTCGGTGCCAGATCCCACCAGGGATCCACAGCAGATCGTCCTCGTGCAGATTCATGGATGATCCGTTGAGCAGCAGCCGTCCGCTACCTCGGCGAACCCAGATCAACGCATGGTAGTCATTGACGGTCGAGTAGGTGCGCGCGGCAGGCGCGTCGGGAATGCCCGAGAAGAATTCAGCCACCGGTCCCCGGAGATCTACGGCACCCTGCTCGAGCCGCTCCCGCGACATCACTTCGATGTCCTGTGCCTGCAGGGGCGACAATCCCACCTCTCTGCGGATCACCCGGTGCAGCCCCCGGAGATCTTCGAATCCCGCGGCTGCTGCGGTCTCCTCCAGATCCCAGCCGTAGGAGAGTTTACGCAGCGCACTGAAGCACCGCACCCGATCGCACCAGTAGCTGAGCCCGCATCCGGTCTGCAAGCGATACTGGCGGTCATGGCTGCGCAGCGCCGGTCGGGAGGACGCAACGGGTTCCCCGTCATGGACCTCGAAACCCACCTCCGTCAGGCAGTCCCGGGCCAGCTTGCGTTGGGTGAGCGCCCTGGGCATCGGGGGAAGTCCACTCCACGCCCCTCCCTCCCGCACCGCGGGAAGAGGTCCGGTGAAGAACTGCTGCTGAATGGACTTCTCCCAGTCTCCCGCCTGCTGACGTGAGTAGAGTCCGAGGAGACGTTCCACGATGTCCTGAGCCACCTGTTCCCGGTGCACCCTCACCGGCCCCTCCTGGTAGAACTGCGTCGGGATAAAGACTGGGAGCACCACACCCCCGGCGGAGGTCTCCACCAGATCCACGGTGAATCCCGGCGGAATCCAGAGTGCCTCCCCGTCGGACATGTTCATCGCGAGTTCATCGACCATGACCCGGGCTGACCCCTCCGCGACGAAGAGGATGACGTGATCGCTGAAGACGGTCACCTCCTCGCGCCATGCCGGGGTCAGTGGGGTGCGGGTGAGGGATGTGGTCAATTTTTACCTCCATCAAGGCCTATCCGGATCTGGAGACATCCGGCACATCGGAGGCGAAGAGCCGTTGGCGTTGGTGGTTGCCACCCCTGAGTGTGCCACCGAGCCCTTACCGGCCATCTTCACCGAGAGACGATGGTTAGACTAAGCTTGCTTTCGACAACGCAGTTTCCCGATTCCGCCAGACTCTTACACCGATAGCTATGACACCGCCGGAAATCTTCGAAACCCCTCCCTGTCACATCCGAGACGTCATCAACCCCAGAAGCACTGTGCTTCTCTGGGTGCGAACCGGGCTGGCCGACGTCAGCATCGAGTTACGCGGCGTACCAGAGAATCACCGCATCCGTGCAGGTCACCTCGTGGTCATTCCTGCGGGAATCCGGCACTCCGTCCACACCGCTACCGGGTCGGTTGCGATCCCGCTGATGGTTCCCCACCCCCATCGACAGGAGAGTCACACCGGGGTCTCGGTGATCGCGGTACCAGGACAGTGGGAGAACTGGCTGCTCTGGCACTTTGCCCAGCAGCTCGGCTACCTGCGGGGAGCGCACGGAGCCGACAGCAGTCCGGTGGGACTGGCCTCGTCGATCTCACAGCCTGACACCGAGAGACCAGTCATCTCCCTCCCGCTTCCGATATCCCCGGAGGTGTCGTCCGTGGCCACAGTTCTCCTACGGACTCCAGCGGACAACCGGACACTCGACGAATTCGCGGAGTTGTTCGCGGTGGGTAGCCGCACTTTGCAACGTCAGTTCACCGAAGAGACTGGGCTTGGATTCGCCAGATGGCGTCAGCGAGCCCGTGTCAACGCCGCCGTGGCGTACCTCGCTGCGGGAGCCGACGTCAGCTGGGCCAGCCATGCCGTGGGACTGCAGTCCGCATCGAGTCTCATTCGGATATTTCGCCAGGAAACGGGTTGCACACCTAAACAGTTCATCCGAGCTACCGGTCCGCACGTCACTGAGAGATCTGACCCGACTACCCTGTCGCGCTTTCTTCAGGAGCTCTGTAGGTTCGGTGGCCAGAACGGTGACCATGGTACAGGTGCGTGGACTACCCCACCTCCTCTTCCTGCTTCCGCGACCTGGGAACGAATCAATTCCTTCCACGTGGGATTGTGGCTGTACCGGGGAAGTGCGCACGTCACACTCGGAAGTCACTCCGTGGAAATGAAGCAGGGTGATACCCTCTTGATACCGGCCGGGGTCCGGAACTCCCTAACTACCGCACCGAATTCACTACTTCTCCCGATTTCCGATCGAACAGCTCACGGCGTGGAACACGGCACTCCACTTCCTTCAGAAACTTCCACCCCCGCCACAATGCCTGATGATTATCTGATCTACCAGGCTGTCGCGTACAACACAGGCCTGCGCCCACTTGACTTCCACGACAGCGATTTAGTTGACGGTCTCGGAGCTGGCGACTTTCAGGAACACGCCGTGCACAAAGGTATATTCGGAGCCATAAGGGCGATGACCATGGCCATTCAGGACGATCCCGGAGACAACCGCAGTCTCAGGGAATGGTCCGAAGCGCTCAACGTGGACTTCGACGAACTCAGCAGGACCTTCACCACCGTCACCGGGGATCATTTCCCACGGTGGCGGGCCAGCCTCCGCGTGAACGCCGCCCGAAAACTGCTCGACCGTGGTGAGAATGTCGGCACCGCCGCCAGAAAGGTCGGATACTCACACGCCACCGGGCTCACGAAGACCTTCAGAGAGGTCCTCGGGATCACCCCGAGCGGGTACATCCGACAGCGCCGGTGGCTGCACTGACCGCGCCCTAACCCCCGGCGGTCACCCGGTACACGTCGAACACTCCCTCAACATTGCGCAGCTGGTTCATCAGGTACCCCAGCTGCTTGATGTCGGAGACCTCGAAGGTGAACCGGCACACCGCCACCCGGTCCTCGGAGACATGGGTGCTCGTCGCCATGATCGGAACTTTCTGCTCACTGACCACCCGGGTCACCTCAGACAGCAGCCCCGTCCGGTCCAGGCCCTCGATCTGCAGGGTCACCATGAACACGGCATTGCTCACGTTCGAGGCCCACTCCACCTCGATCAACCGCTCAGGTTCGGCATGGAGCTTCGCGGCATTGGTGCAGTCCGTCCGGTGCACGGACACCCCACCGCCCTTGGTGATGAAACCGAAGATCTCGTCACCTGGCACAGGGGTACAGCACTTCGCCAGCTTCGCCGAGAAATCGGCGTTACCCTGCACCAGGATCCCCGAGCCGTCCCCACGCCCCGCCTTCACCGCCTGCTGCGGTGTCGACTGACGCTGCCCCCCCGTCCTCGTCTCCGGGATGTCGTCGACATCCTCCCCTGCGTCACCCTGGTAGATCTCCTTCAGGAGATTGATCACATGCCCCGCCGTTTCACCACCCGAGCCCACGGCAGTGTAAAGGTCGTCCACACTGTCACGGTGCAGGGACGTCGCCACCGTCTTCAAGGCCTCAGCAGTGACCAGGCGCTGCAGGGGGATACCCGTGCGCTGCGCCTCATGCGCCAGGGCGTCCCTCCCCTTCTCCAGGGACTCCTCCCGACGCTCCTTATTGAACCACGCCCGGATCTTGTTGCGCGCCCGCGGGGAGACCACGATCTTCTCCCAGTCCTTCGACGGGCCCGCATGGGCGTCCTTCGAGGTGAACACCTCGACCTTGTCACCGGTGTGGAGCTCAGTCTCCAGGGCCACCAGTTTGCCGTTGACCTTCGCCCCGATGCACCGGTGCCCCACCTCCGTGTGCACCGCGTAGGCGAAGTCGATCGGGGTGGACCCCGCCGGCAGGGTGATGGCGTCCCCCTTCGGCGTGAAAGCGAAGATCTGGTTCGTCGACAGGTCGTAACGCAACGAATCCAGGAACTCGTTCGGGTCGGCGGCCTCCTTCTGCCAGTCCAGCAGCTGGCGCATCCACGCCATCTGGTCGACCTCCGCATTGTCCCCCTTGTGGGACCCCTTCGTCTCCTTGTACCGCCAGTGGGCGGCAATGCCGTACTCCGCCTGGTAGTGCATCTCGTGGGTGCGGATCTGCACCTCCAGGGCCTTCGCGTCCGGTCCCAGCACCGTGGTGTGCAGTGACCGGTACACCCCGAAACGCGGCTGGGAGATGTAGTCCTTGAACCTTCCCGGCATCGGCTGGTACAGCGAGTGCACCGCACCGACGGCCGCGTAGCAGTCCCGGACATCGTCGACCAGGATACGGATCCCCACCAGATCGAAGATCTCGTCGAAGTCGCGGCCCCGGACGATCATCTTCTGGTAGATCGACCAGTAGTGCTTCGGCCGGCCCACCACGTCGGCGACAATGTGCGCCTCCTTCATCGTCGCCTGGATCTCGTCGATCACCTTCGCCAGGTACTGGTCCCGCTTCGGGGCCCGGTCGGCGACAAGCCTGACGATCTCCTCGTACTTCTTCGGGTACAGGATCGCGAAGGACAGGTCCTCCAGCTCCCACTTGATCGTCGCCATACCCAGCCGGTGCGCCAGCGGGGCGATGACCTCCAGTGTCTGCCTCGCCTTCTTCGCCTGCTTCTCCGGCGGCAGGAAACGCATCGTCCGCATGTTGTGCAGCCGGTCGGCGACCTTGATCACCAGCACCCGCGGGTCATTGGCCATCGCCACGATCATCTTGCGGATCGTCTCGGCCTCGGCGGCCGACCCCAGGGCCACCTTGTCCAGCTTCGTCACCCCGTCGACAAGCTGGGCGACCTCGGGACCGAAGTCGCGGGTCAGGTCCTCCAGGGAGTAGTCCGTGTCCTCCACCGTGTCGTGCAGCAGCGCGGCAACCAGGGTCGTGGTGTCCATGCCGATCTCCGCGGCAATGTTCGCCACCGCCAGAGGATGGGTGATGTACGGCTCCCCGGACTTCCGCAGCACACCCTCGTGCAGTTTCTCCGCGGTCGTGTACGCCCGGTCGAGCAGCTCGATGTCCGCTTTCGGATGGTAGCGGCGGTGCACCGCGATGAGAGGACCCAGCACCGGATTGATCCGGCTCCTGCCGGTGAGACTGCGCGCGATCCGCGCCGCCATCCACAGCGAGTTCTTCTCGTTACTCATGCCTCACCGTAACTCTCCCGGGGTGTCACCCCGCACCGGTCGTCCAACCTGCGTGCCGGGGATCTGGTCACGCAGGTACATGCGTGTGCTGTAAGAGTAACGGCACAGCGGCCCCGACCGGCAACAAGGGCACCTATCGGCCTGCAGAGACCACGTACAACGGCAGATCGGAGAATCTGCTGCGCCCGTCCAGTTCGGTGACCTCCAGAGCGACAGCCACCCCGCACACCAAACCGCCGGCCCGTTCAATCAGCCGCCGGGACGCCGCCAACGTACCTCCGGTCGCCAGAACGTCATCGACCAGCAGAACCCTCTTCCCCTGCAGTTCTAGACCTTCCGCGGGGATCTCCAACGCCGCCGAACCGTACTCCAGGGCGTACTCCTCGTGCAGCACCGGCGGCGGAAGCTTGCCCGCCTTACGGACAGCCAGGATGCCCACCCCCAGCTCCACCGCCACAGCAGAACCCAACAGGAAACCACGCGCATCGAGGCCGCCGACGAGATCCGGACGGCACGGACCGCACGCGTCCGCCAGGTCATTGACGATGAGGCGGAAGCCGTGGGCGTCCGCGAGAACCGGGGTGAGGTCCTGGAAGACGATCCCCGGTGCCGGGTAGTCGGGCACGAAACGGGTCAGGGTCTTCAGCGCCCACCGGGCGTCAGCCCCTGCCGGGATCTCTGCAGCGGTCACGCGTCCTCCTCGCCTTCAGCGGCACTGTCGGTGACCGGATGGTCGGTGGAGATCCACCGGTCCATGTTCCAGCTCAGCCCCGTGTCCGTTCCCGAATCACTGACGTCAGTCACCGTACCTGCCACGGCCGTCAGCCGCGGCTCAACCGACAGGGGCACTGTCGCGGCCTCCTGTGCCAGAGCCTGCTCGGCCTCCCTGATCTGGGAGACCGTCGAGACCGGGGACGCCGTCACCGACGGGTTACGCCCGTAGGCTGTCCTCGTGTCCAGGACGGCGTCGACGTCACGCCCCAGCACACCGGGAAGGTCGAAGGCCGCAGCGGGAAGCTGGACGGCCTCCACCGTCACCCCTGCCGCAGCACACGACGTCGTCACCGCCTCCACCTCCGCGGCGTAGCGCGGCCGGTCCGCGGGGAAACCGACACGGACACTCACCCCGCCGAGGACCGCCCTCGTCGCGGCGGGATCGTAGCTGCTGTCTGCGGTGGCGGGCGGGGTCAATGCCTCGGCCGCCGGACTGCCCGGCCCCGCGACCCGCAGCGTCCCCGGGGCGACCTTGGCACCCGTGGACGTGGCGACCGCCGCGACGACGGCGTCCCGGTCGATGCACCGGGTGAAGGCCCGGCGGTTGTCGGCGGTGGCGAAAACACCGTCTGTGGCCAGGGTCAGGCCGTCGATCCTGCTGCCTGTCGTCCGGTCCACGGTGAACCCGGCCGCCGCCAGATCTGCGTCGGTGGGCTGGCCCGGGCGGACTGCGGCGTCCACCACGTCCGCGGTTCCGTTGACCGCGCGTGCCAGGTCACCACCACCGGTGACGACGATGCGGTCGATGCCCGGACGGTCTCCCGACCATTCAGGGTTGGCACTGAGCAGCAGCGCCCCGTCACCTTCCCGGGCCTCTATCCGGAACGGACCGTAGGTCGGCACGGTGGCGGGGTCAGTCGTCGCCAGGTCGAAAGTCGACGTCCAGGACCGTCCCAGGGCGGCCAGCGCGTCGGGGTCCCCGGTGTTCACTGCGTCGACGACATCCGGCACCCCTGCGGCCGAGGCCACCGTGTGCGAGGGAAGAACCTCCCCGGGCCCGAAGAGTTCGCGGTACCGTTGTCCGGCGCCCGCATCGAAGTCGACCCGGAACTTCTTCTCCCCCGCCACGCAGCTGATGTCGCGGACACGGGTCATCAGGCCGGGGTCGGAGGCGAAGAGATCGGTCCGGTGTGCGGCGACCCAGGACAGGAGGAAATCGTCACAGACCACAGGCGCACCGTCGGAGTAGGTGGCGGTGTCGGCGATGACGTAGTCCACGGCGTCCGGGTTGCCGTCCTCCGGGGTCGCGGTGACCAGGTCCGTGTTCGGCAGGAGCCTGTTTCCTGGCCCCGGGATGAAAGCCCCGGGGTACAGCCTGGCGGACAGTTTCGCCGCGTCCGTCACCACACCGGTGGAGGACGCCGCGTTAGTGGTCACAGGTGTGCTGTCGAGGACATAGGTGAAGTCCTCCTCCGTTGTGGCCCCGTCCTCGCCGTCCGTGCCGCACGAGACTGTCACGGCCGCTGCCGCCACCGCCACGGCCACGGCCGCGGCTCCCCGCAGGGCGTGGACGCCGCCAACGACTGTTCCGTGCCGACGCGCAACCTTTGTCACGGTACCCCTCCCTGTCACATTCCGGGACGCCACGAGCGTCCCCGGTCACGGTCGGCCTCCGGGGCCCCGGGGCCGTGGTGCGGCCGGGACACCTTGCGTGCCCCGGTGTTCTCACCCGACAGGTCGACCGGGGCGTCCCCGCCGGCAGTGTCCCCGGAGGGAAGGTCCGCCCCATCTGCCGGAACGGAGGGCGCTGCGGAGGTCGCCGGCTCGGCGGCACCGGCACCGGTTGAGACTGCACCGGCAGGCACCGGGGCGGGCCCGCCGACTGCAGCGAGTTCCCGGGCACGGGCCACGCGGGCGTCATGGTCCCGGTAGCGGCGCTGACGGGCCTTCAGTGTCACAAGCAGGGGTGCGGAGAAGTAGATGGAGCTGACCGTACCTGCGACCACACCGGCCAACTGCACCAGGGCGAGATCCTTGAGGGTTCCCACACCCATGAGCCACACCGCGACGACCAGCAGCGCTGCGATGGGTATGACCGAGAACAGGGAAGTGTTCAACGAACGCATGATCGTCTGGTTCACCGCCAGGTTGACCTGCTCCCCGTAGGTGGATCTGGTGGAACTCAGTACATCCTGGGTGTTCTCGTGGACCTTGTCGAAGACGATGACCGTGTCATACAGGGAGTACGCCAGGATCGTCAGCAGGCCGATGACAGTCGCCGGGGACACCTCGAAACCGACCAGGGAGTACACACCGGCCACCACGACACCGTCGAGCACGAGGCTGACGATCGCGGAGATCGCCATGTCCCTCTCCAGACGGATGGTGATGTAGACGAAGACGACCGCGAGGAAGACCACCATGCCCAACAGCATGCGCTGGGTGATCGACTGGCCCCACGATTCCGAGACGGTGGAGTCACTGATCGCGTCCGGACTGGGGGTGCCGCTGTTGTCCACCGGTGTGAAACGGTCGTAGAGCGCGACCCGGGCGTCCCGGATCTGATCGTCGGTGAGACGTTCTGCGGTGACCTCGATGATTCTGGAGTCCCCCGAGCCGACGATCTGGGTGGACTGGGGTTCCACCCCCGTGGCTTCCTCGAAGGTCTCGGAGACGGAGCTTTCTGTCGCACCGTTCGACGGAGGCATCGACATCTTCGTGCCTCCCTCGAAGTCGATGCCGAGGGTGAAGCCCTTCACGGCGATGACGGCGACGCACGCCACGCACAGTAGGGCGTACATCCAGTACCACCGGCGACGGGTGCCGACGATGTCGAATCCGCCCTCACCGTTGTACATCCGCTCCATGAAGCCGGCCGGCCTGAGGGTTGATGTGGTCTTGGCCATGGTCACTTCTCCTCTCCGGTGGTGGCGTCCTTGTCCGTGGCAGGGGTGTCGGCGCCCCCCGTGTCGTTCTGCCCGTCGGTGACGGGCGTGTCCTTCTGCCCGTCAGACGAGACCGTGGCAGCTGCACTCTCACGGGCCCTGCGCCTCTCCGCGGCACGGAACGCGGAATGCAGTCCGTTGAGGCGGGGGCTGGCGAAAGCCTCCCTGCGGGAGACCAGGATCACCAGCGGAGCAGTGACGAGGAAGGCGATGACCACGTCGAACACCGTGGTCAGTCCGAGAGTGAAGGCGAAGCCCTTGACGTTGCCGACAGCGACGAAGTAGAGCACCAGGGACGCCACGAGGGACACCACGTTACCGGTGATGATCGTCGCACGTGCCCGCTTCCACGCTCGCGGCGCAGCGGAACGGAAGGTCGAACCCCTGTGGATCTCGTCCTTGATCCTCTCGAAGTAGACGACGAAAGAGTCCGCCGTTGTACCGATACCGATGATCAGACCGGCGACACCGGCGAGATCGAGACTGTAGTTGATCCAACGACCCAGCAGCACCAGACCGCCGTAGATCAGGATGCCCGAGGTCACCAGGGACAGCAGGGCGATGATGCCGAGACCCCGGTAGTAGGCCAGGGCGTAGACCGCCACGATGGCCAGGCCGATGGCACCGGCGATGAGACCGGCCTTCAGGGACGCCGAGCCCATCGTCGCGGAAATGGTCTCGGCGGTGCCGCCCTTCTCCCCGTTCTCACCGGTGAAGCTCAACGGGAGTGCACCGTACTTCAGGTTGTTGGCGAGGTCTCTGGCTTCCTGCTCGGTGAAGTCACCGGTGATCTGGGTCCCCTGACCGACCGGGGTGGGGCTCTGGATCGTCGGAGCGGAGATCACCCGGCTGTCCAGGGTGATCGCGATCTGGCTGCCCATGTACTGGGTTGTCAGGTCCGCCCAGGTCTCACTGCCGGGGGTGGAGGCCCCCTGCTTGAACCCGAAGGTCACGACCATCTGGTTGGTCTGGCTGTCCAGCCCGCCGAAGATGTTGGAGTTCGGGTCGATCATGTCACCGGTCAGGCGACGGGCATCGGGGCCGTCGGTCTCACCTTTGAGCAGCGGAGCCGGGTCGAGCAGCATCGGACTTCCGTCGTCACTGCATGTCACCAGCGGCTTCGCGGGGTCGTCGGCGCCGGCCAGAGGATCGTCGGGGGCGTCACAGGCCAGCAGGAGGGCAGCGGAGTTCTGGGTGTTCGGGTCGGTGGACTGCCGGTCGGTCTTCAGCACCTCGACCATCTCGTTGCGACGGTCGGTCTCCTCGATGGAGTTCGCCGGAGGCTCGGGTGCCTTCACGGTGACGGTGGGTGCCTTGTCCGGGACGGTGATTCCCTGCGCGCCCTTGAGATTCGTTGTCGCGTCCGACAGGTGGGTGTTCGCCTCGTCAACGGTGAGAATACCGTTCTCCACCCAGCGGTTCGCCATGTCGGTGAGGGTTCCGAAAAGCTTGCCGTCGGGGTTGCTTCCGGTACCCACCGGGCGGAACAGCAGCTGCGAGGTCTGGCCGAGGGAGCGTGCCTGGGAGGAGTCCTCCCCCGGGACAGTGATGACCAGGGTGTCGCCGTCGGTGACGACCTGGGCCCCGGAGACCCCCATGCCGTTGACACGGTTCTCCAGGATCCGACGGGCCTGCTCCAGCTGGGAGTCGGAGGGGTTGCCGCCCTGGGGCACCAGCGTGACTCGGGTGCCGCCCTGCAGGTCGATGCCGAGTTTCGGTTCGGCTTTCCTGTCTCCGGTGAAGAAGACCAGACTGTAGATGACGACCACGAGGGCGAGGAAGAAGAACAGTGCCTTGACGGGCCACTTCCTCGCCCTGGCGGCTGCTGCACCCGTTGAGCTCACGCTTGTTTCTCCTGGGGTTCGAGAGGACTGCGGACACGAGGCCGCGCACGCCACCGGTGGTGAAGTACGGGCAACCCCGGAGAGTTTAGACCCTCATCCTGGCAGGAGACCACAGCCGGTCCCCCGGTGGCGGGGTCAACGCCGGTTGTCGTTGTCCTCGTCGTCGCCGTCGTTGCCGCCCGTCCCGCCCCCGTGTGAGCCGTCTGTCCCGTCTGTGTTCCCCGTGCCCCGGTCACTGTCGGCGGAGTCACCACGGTCGCCGGTGCCGGAACCTGCGGCTCCTGTGGCGGTGCCGGTGTCGAGTGAGGACAGGTCGTCGGGGACCCGGCCCACTCCACCGTCGAAGTCGGCGGCACCGGTGAGGTGGTCGGCTTCAGCTGTTCCGGGGTCCACGGCGTCGACGAGCTTGAGGACTGCGGCCCTCTCCCAGGTGGTGACGATCCCGGGTGAGACCTCGATGTCCACGGTGGTCTCACCGACCGAGACAATCCGTCCGTGAAGCCCGGAGGTCAGCTGGACGACCATGCCGGGGGTCAGACTGGACTGGAAGGACCGTATCTCCCCGATCTGCCGGGACTGCTTCCTCATCTGCAGCAGCGGCAGGCCCAGGAAAACGAGGACGACGAGTATGAGAAGAATGAATTCCATGCGGGCCAGTCTGCCACAGACCCGCCGGAGGCCCGCAGACAGGGTTCACGCCGTTCACTGACGCGACGCGGCCGGGGCTGTTTTTCTTTTCCCGCCGGACAACTACGGGATCGGCGGTTCCAGCCCGAGATGACGCCACGCCGCTGGAGTGGCGATCCGTCCACGGGCGGTCCTGGCGACCATGCCGGCACGCACAAGGTAGGGCTCGCACACCTCCTCGACGGTGGACGGTTCCTCCCCCACCGCCACGGCCAGGGTGTTCACCCCGACAGGTCCTCCACCGTGGACACGCACCAGGGAATCGAGCACCGCCCGGTCCAGCCGGTCCAGACCCAGCTCGTCGACGTCGAAGACCACCAGGGCAGCCCTGGCGACTTCCACCGTGATCCTGCCGTCAGAACGCACGTCGGCGTAGTCCCGGACCCGTCGCAACAGCCTGTTGGCGATGCGCGGCGTTCCCCGGGACCGTGAGGCGATCTCGGCCGCGGCGTCCGCGGTGATATCGACGTCGAGGATACGGGCGGCACGGGTGACGACCCTGGTCAGGTCGGCGGTCCCGTAGAACTCCATCTGCGCGGTGAAACCGAACCTGTCCCGCAGCGGCCCGGTGAGCATTCCCGCCCTGGTCGTCGCGCCGACGAGGGTGAACGGGGGAAGCTCGATGGGGATGGACGTCGCCCCCGGGCCCTTGCCGACGATCACGTCGATCCGGAAATCCTCCATCGCCATGTAGAGCATTTCTTCGGCCGGACGTGCCATCCGGTGGATCTCGTCGATGAACAGGACATCGCCCTCCATGAGGTTCGACAGCATCGCGGCCAGGTCCCCCGCGCGCTCCAAGGCAGGGCCGGAGGTCATCCGCAAGGCGGTACCGAGCTCCTGGGCGATGATCATCGCCATGGTGGTCTTGCCCAGACCCGGCGGTCCCGCCAACAGGACATGGTCAGGGACGACTCCACGGGAACGGGCACCGCCGAGCACCAGGTCAAGCTGACTGCGGACCTTGGGTTGACCGATGAACTCCCCGAGCGACCGGGGACGCAACGACAGTTCGGCGTCCCCGTCATCCGGCAGCTGCGCAGCCGACAGGTCAGCGTTCGGCCCCGCACCCGACGGGGGGACGCCACCAGCTGACATCCCTCCGAGATCGAACTCGGTCCTCTCGATGTCTCCCATGCCCGTCTCCTTCCGCTACTGTTCTCGCCCGAGCCGGGCCAGTGCGCCCCGCAGAAGGGCCGAGGCGTCGGACGCCGCCCCCGGATCCTCGTCTGCCATGGCAGCGACCACCTCCGATGACCGCTCCTCCGGGAAACCGAGCCCCGACAGTGCCTCGACAACCCGGTCCCGGACCACCGGGTCGATCCCCTCCGCGACAGCCGGGGTCTCCCTGCGGGGTACCGCAGGTCCGGCGTAGGCGTCCAGTTTGCCCTTCAGGTCCACCGCCATGCGTTCGGCGAGACGTTTGCCCACCCCCGGGGCCCGCTGGAGGGTCTTCACGTCACCCTCCGCGACGGCTGCGGCGATCTCCACCGGGGTGAGCACGGACAGCAGGGCCATCGCCATCCTCGCCCCGACGCCGGACACACTCTGCACCAGGGTGAACAGTTCCCTGCTCGCAGCGTCCGGAAAGGCGTACAGGGTCTGGGAATCCTCCCTGACCACCATGGAGGTCAGTACCCTGACCGTCTCCCCTCTGGGAAGACCCGCCAGGGTCCGTGCCGTTGCCTGGCACAGGTAGCCGACCCCCGCGCATTCAATGACCACGTGGTCCGTTCCCTTGTCAAGCACCGTTCCGTGCAGGGATGCGATCAACGACGTCCACTCCTCGTCTTTTCAGGTGTTGTCCCGCCGCGCACCCGGGAAGCCTGTCCAAGTTCTGCGGTGCGCGCGATGAACGGGGCACGCCAGCAGTGGCAGACCGCGAGGGCGAGGGCATCGGCGGCGTCCGCAGGCTTCGGAGGTTCAGCGAGCCCCAGGATCCGCGTGACCATGCTGGTCATCTGGCGCTTGTCTGCGCGACCGTTCCCGGTCAGGGCCTTCTTCGCCTCGCTGGGAGTGTACTGGTGCACCTCCAGGCCACGTCGGGCGGCCGCGAGCATGAGGACACCGACAGCGTGGGCGGTGTTCATCACGGTGGAGACGTTGCCACGTTCGAAGACCCGCTCAATCGCCACGACATCCGGGCGGTAGTCGTCCATCCACTCCTCGACGGCGGAGGACAACCTGAGCAACCGGACCGACAACGGAGCATCATGCGGGGTACGGACCACACCGACCGCCACCGGCAGCACCGACCGGCCGTGACCGCCCTGGACCACCGACAGCCCGCAGCGGGTAAGGCCCGGGTCTATGCCCATCACCCGCAGTCCCTGCAGTTCAGCCACCATGATCTCCACTTCCGTACCGTTGCACCACCGCCGGCGATCATAGCACAGGTGTGCGATATCCCCGTGAGGTGAACGTCACTTACAGGGCAGGTGGACTCCTCAGGGTCCTCGGGTAGGATCATGTCCCGATGAAACCACAGAAGATCTACCGCATCGTCGCCGACATCGAGGCCGTGACCTGGGCACTCCTCATTTTCGGCATGCTCCTCAAGTACGCTTTCGTCGTCACCGAAGTCGGGGTGAAGATCGCCGGTCCTGTCCACGGCCTGGCCTTCATCAGCTTCATTGTCCTGACGGTCCTCGTGTGGGCGAACAACCGCTGGTCACCGCTGCGCGGTCTCGTCGGTCTGGCCAGTGCCGTCCTGCCGTTCTGCACCGTCCCATTCGAACGCTCCTCGGCGAAGGCCGGTGCCCTCGACGGTGACTGGCGTGCGGACAACCCCCTGACCGCACCGCTGACCGGTCACCCTCGGCTCGCCGCAGGAGTTCTCGGAGGCGGCGTCCTCGTCATCTTCGCTGTCATGCTCGTCATCGGCGGGCCTTTCGGCTGAGAGGCCCCCTGACCCCGGGGCAGTTCCGTGCCGGTCCCGGGCCATTCCCGTGCCGACCCCGGGACTAAGTCGCTCTGGTCACTCCGCGTCGAGTTCTGCGAGGACCTCGTCAGAAACGTCCATGTTGGTGTAGACGTCCTGGACGTCGTCCGATTCCTCCAGCGCGTCAATCAGGCGGAGGATCTTCCTCGCACCGTCGGCGTCCAGGGGCACCTCGACCTCGGCCCGGTAGTCCGGGTCCGCGGAATCGTAGTCGATGCCGGCCTCGGTCAGTGCAGCTCGCACGGTGCTGAGGTCGGCGAGGTCGCAGACCACCTCGAACTTGTCACCGAGGTCGTTGACCTCCTCGGCGCCGGCATCGAGGACCGCCATCAGAAGGTCGTCCTCGGTGTTGTCGCCCTTGTCCAGGATGATGACACCCTTGCGGTTGAACATGTAGGACACCGATCCGGCGTCCGCCATGTTGCCCCCGTTCTTGTTCATCGCGGTGCGCACATCCGTCGTCGCACGGTTGCGGTTGTCCGTCAGGCACTCGATGAGCATGGCCACACCGTTGGGTCCATAACCCTCGTAGACGATGGTCTCCCAGTCTGAGCCGCCGGCCTCCTCACCGGAGCCGCGCTTGCGGGCGCGCTCGATGTTGTCGTTGGGCACGGAGGCCTTCTTGGCCTTCTTGATCATGTCGTCCAACGTCGGGTTGGCCGACGGATCACCACCACCGGTCCGGGCTGCGACCTCGATGTTCTTGATCAGCTTCGCGAACTCCTTGCCGCGTTTGGCGTCGTTCGCAGCCTTCTTGTGCTTGGTCGTCGCCCATTTCGAGTGGCCGCTCATCGGATACCTGCTCTTCCTCGGTCGATTTCTGTCGTCACCATAGTAGTCCACCCCCGCCTGTTTCCCGTCGACAGGTGACGGTATTCCACCCGTGCACCGCACACCCTTCCACAGGGTCAGGCGGAGCCGGGACCGGACGCCACAGATTCGAGGAACAGGCGGTGCATCCGGGTGTCCCCGGTCAGTTCCGGGTGGAAGGAGATCCCCAGGACAGAGCCCTGACGTACCGCGACAACGGCACCGTCGGAGACGCCGGCGGTTCTGTCGTCCACCCGTGCCAGGACCTCGACCCCCTCTCCCACCCTCTCGACCCGCGGAGCCCGGATGAACACCGCATGGACCGGGGCAGGCCGGCCGGCCACGGCGGCAGGCAGGTCGGCAGGGTCGGTCGTGCCGGCAGGGTCGGCAGTGACATCTGTGATTCCTGTGACCTGCAGATCAGTCTCGAAGGAATCGACCTGCCGGCCGAAGGCGTTACGGCGCACCGACACATCCAGTGCTCCGAGACACAGGGCGTCCTCGCGGGTGTCCAGGATCTCCGAACCCAGCATGATCAGTCCTGCACAGGTGCCGAAGGCGGGCAACCCCTCGGCGAGCAGGCCACGCAGTGGTCCGATCATTCCGGAGATCTCCAGCAGTTTCGACATGGTCGTTGACTCCCCGCCCGGCAGCACGAGCCCGTCCAGACCGTCGAGCTGGCTGCGTCGACGGACCAGCCTGGTCTCCACACCGAGGCTACGCAGTGCACGCTCATGCTCGGAGACCCCTCCCTGCACCGCCAGGACACCGATCAGCGTGTGCGGGGCCGGTGCGGAGACCGCAGAACCTGTGACCTCCGCAGTGTCGGCCGGGTCTCCGGCCCGCTGTCCCGTGGCGTCCTGCAGACCGACCCGCCGCACCCTCACCGGCCGGTCTCCTTGAGAGGCATGGCCTGCCTGCCCGGAGCAAGGGTGCGGGTCAGCCCCTCCTGGGTCACCGAAGCGACCAGGTCACCCTGCTGGTTGAAGATCCTGCCCGTGGTCAACGCCCGACCTCCGTGCGCCGACGGCGACGTCTGGTCGTAGAGCAGCCACTCGTCGGCGCGGAACGGCCGCATGAACCACATGGCGTGGTCCAGGGAGGCCTCCTGGACCTCCTCACCACGGTGGGGAACCGTCGCCGATCCCAGCAGGGTCATGTCGGACATGTACGCCAGGGTGCAGATGTGGAAGGTCTCGTCGTCCGGGAGGGGAAGCCGGGAGCGGAACCACACCACCTGCTGGGACGCCGCATAAGGGTCGTGGTCGAACTGGTCCGGGGGCACGATGCGGATGTCCCAGTCCTCCCAGTCCTTGGCGAACGCCCGGGTCGACGGCCGGGTGTCCGACAGATCCTGGACGATGTCCTCCGGACGGGGTACTTTGCGCATCGTGTTGGAGTGCTCCGGGCCGTGGTCGTCACGGACGTGGAAGCTGGCCTGCATGAGGAACAGTGTGCGTCCGTCCTGCACGGCCTTGACCGACCGGACCCGGAAGGACCTGCCGTCACGGACGTTCTCCACGAGGAAGATGATCGGACGGTCCGAGTCACCGGGGCCGACGAAGTAGCCGTGGAGCGAGTGCACCCGGTACTCCGGGCCGACTGTGCGGGTCGCGGCCACGAGGGCCTGGGACGCCACCTGTCCACCGAAGGTGCGGCTCAACGCGGAGGGTATGACCTGCCCGCGGTAGATCCCGGTGTCGATGCGCTCCAGGTCGAGCACATCGGTGATCCGGGGACGCCGTTGCGTCGGTGCGTCCCGTCGTCCCGGTTCGGTGGACGTCATTGTTTACCAGCCTCTCTCCGCCAGCCTGTGCGGCTGCGGAATCTCGTCGACGTTGATTCCGACCATCGCCTCGCCCAGGCCCCGTGAGACCTTGGCGATCTCGGCCGGATCATCGTAGTTGAGGGTGGCCTGGACAATCGCCTTCGCGCGCTTGACCGGGTCACCCGACTTGAAGATTCCGGAGCCGACGAAAACTCCCTCGGCCCCGAGCTGCATCATCATGGCGGCATCGGCCGGAGTGGCGATCCCGCCCGCGGTGAACAGCACCACAGGGAGTCTACCTGCAGCGGCCACCTCACACACGAGTTCATAGGGTGCCTGCAGCTCCTTGGCCGCCACGTACAGTTCATCGGGGGCCATGGACCGCAGGCGGTTGATCTCGGCCCGGATGGTGCGCATGTGCGTCACCGCGTTGGACACGTCCCCGGTACCGGCCTCTCCCTTGGACCGGATCATTGCCGCGCCTTCGTTGATGCGCCGCAGGGCCTCACCGAGATTGGTCGCACCACAGACGAAAGGCACGGTGAACCCGAACTTGTCGATGTGGTTGCTGTAGTCGGCGGGAGTGAGGACCTCGGATTCGTCGATGAAGTCCACGCCGAGGCTCTGGAGCACCTGCGCCTCGACGAAATGGCCGATGCGCGCCTTGGCCATGACGGGGATGCTCACCGCGTCGATGATCCCCTCGATCATGTCCGGGTCGGACATACGGGAGACCCCGCCCTGCGCCCGGATGTCGGCGGGGACCCGCTCAAGTGCCATCACGGCGGTGGCTCCGGCGTCCTCGGCGATCTTCGCCTGATCGGGGGTGACGACGTCCATGATGACGCCGCCCTTGAGCATGTCGGCCAGCCCGCGCTTGACGCGTCCGGTTCCTGTGGTCTGGGTGCTTTCGCCCATCGCGATGGTCCTCACTGTCGGTGTCTGGGATTCTGTGCGTGCCTGACTGTGTCTGACTGTGTCTGCAGGTCACGCACGTCCGGTACCGGGGACCGCCGGATCCGGGGCATGCTCTTCCACACACCGTCGGATTGTCCTAGGACAGTTCCTTTCCCGTCTACCCGGGAGATGATAATGGCCTAGGCCAAAATTGGGAAGCCGCGGGCGGGATCCGTCACCACGACTACTGCGAACTGTCCCCCACCGACATCGCCTCATAGTAGGCGGGCAAGGGTGCCGACCCCGCCAGACGGAACACCCTGACCACCGGACGCGACCGGAGCCCCAGGGTGTCCCCCACGGCATCGTTGTAGAACCGGGCGGCAAGATCGACCTTCGTCGACGCGGCGACGAACGACGGGCTCGCGATGTCCTCCCGGTCCAGCTCCTGCAGCAGCACATTCTCGGCGTCCGACCTGGCACCCATGTCCTCGGCACGCAGTGCCAGCCCGCCGGCCCGGCTGACCGCCGGCAGCAGGTCCGGCCGCAGCACCCCGATCACCGCGGCACGGGCCTGCAGCGCACCCTCCAGATTCACCCGGGCCGAATCAGTCCGGATGTGCAGACGGTTGAGCCGGGAAGCGAGTCCCGACAACCAGATACCGACCACCACGACCACCGCGACGGCCACCACCGCGACAAGAAGCCACCCGGGAATCATGACGGCACAACCTTCCTGCCGGGGGTGACCACCGTCTCGTAGACCTGCTCGACCCTGGTGGTCACGGTCTGCCAGTCGAAGTCCCGGGCACGCCGCGTCCCCCGGACCGTCAGTTCACGGCGCCCCCCGGTATCGGAGAACAGTTCGACGACCGTCCTCGCCAGATCCCGGGACGAACCGTTGGCGAACAGTCTTCCCGCCCGACCACGGTCGGTGACCGCGGCGAAAGCGGGGATGTCGCTGGCTACCACCGCCGCACCGGCGGCCATCGCCTCGACCAGGACGATGCCGAAACTCTCACCACCGGTGTTCGGTGCGACATAGACGTCGGACGCCGCGAGTGCCGCAGCCTTGTCCGCGTCACTGACCCTGCCCAGGATCCTCACAGTGGGACGGGTGCTGCCGTCACCGACCCGGGAGACGCCCTCCCGTCGGAGCACCTCGTGAAGCTCCGTGACATCCCCGCCGCCGGCGACGACGACCTCCAGATCCGGCACAGCCGCCAGTATCCGGGGCAGCGCCCGCAGAAGTACGGGGAACCCCTTGCGCGGTTCCCCGAACCGGCCGAGGAACATCAGGCGGGGCCGGTCGGGGTCCAGTTCCGGCATCGGTTCGGCGGACCGGTACATCGCCGTGTCCACCCCGTTGGGGATGAGGACGGGATCCCCTGACAGCATCTCCACCTGCCACCGACGGGCCTCCTCGGACACCGCGATGCCCGCGTGGATCTTCTCCAGGTACGGCCTGAGCACGGGCAGGAAGGTCCGTAGTACCCGCGACCCGCTCGCCGAGGCGTGGTAGGTGGCCACCAGCGGCCCGTCAGCCTCTGCCAGGGTGATCATCGAGTAGCTCGGGGAGTTCGGTTCGTGGATGTGGACCAGGTCGAAGTCGTGCTCACCGATCCAGCGGCGCAGGTGCCGCCACGTGCGCGGGCCGAAGGCCAGCCGGGCCACTGAACCGTTGTACGGGATCGAGACGACCCCTCTTCCCAACTCGACGAAGTCGGGCACGTCCGCGGCGTCACTGCCGGGGCCGATGAGACTGACCTCGTGCCCACGGCGCTGCAGTTCCTCGCACAGTTCGATGGCGTGGATCTGCACCCCGCCGGGCTCGTCGAAGGAATACGGGCAGACCATCCCTATCTTCACGGCCGGGTGTCCTCCAGCCCCAGGCGCCTGCGCCTGGACTCGGACAGGTCGCTGAACCACAGGGGCTGCAGCAGATGCCAGTCACAGGGATGCGCCGCGATGTTCTCGGCGAAGCGGTCCGCCTGTACCTGGACCATCTGCTCCAGCGGCAGGGAACTGTCGATCTCCTCGTCGATGACGAAGCCCCAGCCGTCCCCGGTGAAGTAGGAGTGCACCGGCATCACCGCGGCGCCGGTCTCCTGAGCCAGACGGCAGGAGCCGGCAGGCATGCTCGTACGCTCACCGAAGAAGTCGACCTCGACACCGTGTCCGGACAGGTCCCTCTCCCCCATCAGGCACACCACACCACCTGCCCGCAGGACCTCGCGCAGACGCCCGAAAGGCGGTTGTTCCCCTCCGGACAGTGGAAGAACCTCGAATCCGAGGGACTCCCTGAACTCCACGAAAGCCTCGAACAGGCTCTCCGGCTTCAGTCTCTCGGCCACCGTGGTGAACTGGCCGAAGGTGTTGACCAGCCAGACCCCCGCCATGTCCCAGTTTCCCGAGTGCGGGAGGGTGAGGACCACTCCGCGTCCCCGGTCACGGGCGGCGACGAAGCGTCTGATGTCCTCCGGGTCGAATCCGGCGTCCAGTTTCCGGGCCAGTTCAGGCCCGGCGATGGAGGGCAGTCGGAAGGCCTCCATCCAGTAGCGCATGTAGGAGCGCATGGAGTCCCGCACCAGGCGCCGGGTGACGTTGGCGTCCCCCACCACCCGGCCGAGGTTCGCCCGCAGCTGTTCGGGCCCTCGGCCGTGGTCGGAGACAACGTCCGCGATGATCTGGAAGGCCTTGGCCGCGACCGGTCCGGGGACTCTGCGCACCACCGTCCAGCCGGCCCGGTAGGCCAGGGACGTCAGTCTCTCCGACAGGGTCGGACGTTCGGGATCTGTCACGCGTGAGGTCCTCTCGTGCTCAGGATGGTGGGGCGCACACGGTTCGGGCGCCGGCTAACGCTCCGGGATGTCGGCGTCCGGAAATTCCTTCGCCCCCGTCGGCGCTGCGATGGTCTCCTGCGCCAGACTGGAGCGGGCGACGATGACCAGTCTCTCGACCACGGTGTACACCGACCCGACGGCGAGGATGATCAGTCCGCCGCCGAGGACGTAGGGGACGCCGAGACCGGACAACCCCAGTGCCACCAGACCGATGATCAGTCTTTCCGGACGTTCGATCAGACCACCGTCGACCTTGATCCCCGACGCCTCGGCCCGAGCCTTGACATAGGAGGTGACCTGGCTGGCGACCATGATCACCAGAGCACAGGCGAACAGTCCCCGGTACGGTTCGTGGTCGTGCTGGAAGGCCATCCACCAGGCGATGCACCCGAACAGGACGCCGTCGGTGATGCGGTCGCAGGTGGCGTCGAGGGTGGCGCCGAATCGGGTACCTCCCCCGCTCATCCGGGCCATTGTCCCGTCGATCATGTCACTGGCCACGGCGATGCCGAGCAGTACGGCGGCGGGGAAATGCCAGCCGGTGGGAATGAGTGCGACTGACAGCACCACGGCCAGGGTCGTCGAGACGATCGTCACCGTGTTCGGAGTCACCCCCCAGGACACCAGTCTCCGGGCGACGGGTTCAACCACCACCGCCGCGGGACGCCGTCCGCGCACACTCAGCATTACTCTGTCTCCTCTGCACCTTCGTCAAGTTCCTGCCATGCTGACGCCAGCAGCTCCCTGGTCTGCGCCAGCGCCTGGACCAGGACCTTCGTCCCGCCGATCACCGTCATGAAGTTCGCGTCACCGGTCCACCGCGGGACAATGTGCTGGTGCAGGTGGCCGGGAACCGACCCTCCTGACGCCCGTCCGAGGTTCATGCCGATGTTGACGGCGTCCGGGTCCGAGACCCGGCGCAGCACGCGCACCGCCTTCGCCGTGAACGCGGAGAACTCCACGGTCTCCGAGTCCGTGAGGTCCTCGTAGGAGGCGACCTTCCGGTACGGGATGACCATCATGTGACCAGGATTGTACGGGTACAGGTTGAGAATGCAGAACACCTCACGCCCCCGCGCCACGATCAGCCCGTCCTCGTCACTGCCCGAGGGCAGGTCCACGAACGGGTCCTCCGGACGGGTCTGCTCGGCGACATACAGTGACCTGTAGGGGGCCCACAGCCTGGTCAGACGGTCACCGACACCTGCCCCGTGGTCGGTCACCGTACCAGGCCGGCCGTCAGCGGAGCGCGTCAACGGCTTCCCCGGTCGGCTGATCGTTCCGGCGGGACGACACCCACTCGGCGATGATCCGCACGGCGTCCTCCTTCGGCACCCCGTTGACCTGTGTGCCGTCAAGGAAGCGGAAGCTCACCGCACCGGCTTCGACGTCCCGTGCCCCGGCGAGGAGCATGAACGGCACCTTGCCCGTGGTGTGGTTGCGGATCTTCTTCTGCATCCGGTCGTCAGAGGTGTCCACTGCGGCGCGGATGCCGTGACCCCGCAGTTCCGCGGTGACCCCCTCAAGGTACGGGATGAACTCGTCGGCGACCGGAATGCCGGTGACCTGGTGCGGGGCCAGCCATGCGGGGAAGGCACCGGCGTAGTGCTCCAGCAGGACGCCGAAGAACCTTTCGATCGAACCGAACAGGGCGCGGTGGATCATCACCGGGCGCTGCTTGGAACCGTCGGGGGCCGTGTACTCCAGGTCGAATCGTTCCGGAAGGTTGAAGTCCAGCTGCACCGTGGACATCTGCCAGGTACGGCCGATGGCGTCGCGGGCCTGGACGGAGATCTTCGGGCCGTAGAAGGCCGCGCCGGCCGGGTCAGGGACCAGGTCCAGTCCCGACCGCTCGGCGACCTCGCGCAGGGTGTCCGTCGCCTTCTCCCACACCTCGTCGGAACCGACGTACTTGTTCGGGTCCTTCGTCGACAGTTCCAGGTAGAAGTCGTCGAGACCGTAGTCCTTGAGCAGGGAGACGATGAACTCCAGCACGGTGGTCAGCTCGGTCTGCAGCTGGTCCTCCGTGCAGTAGATGTGGGCGTCATCCTGGGTGAATCCGCGGGCACGGGTCAGCCCGTGCACCACACCGGACTTCTCGTAGCGGTACACGGTGCCGAACTCGAACAACCGCAACGGCAGTTCACGGTACGACCTGCCCCGCGAGGCGAAGATGAGGTTGTGCATCGGGCAGTTCATCGGCTTCGCGTAGTAGTCGACGGCCTGGCGGGTGATGTTGCCGTCGGCGTCCCGCTCCTCGTCCAGCTTCATCGGAGGGAACATGCCGTCGGCGTACCAGTCGAGGTGCCCGGACTTCTTGAACAGGTCCCCCTTGGTGATGTGCGGGGTGTTGACGAAGGAGTAGCCCGCGGCGATGTGACGCCGGCGCGAATGCTCCTCCATCTCCATACGCACGGTGGCACCGTCCGGGTGGAAGACGGGGAAACCGGAGCCGATCTCGTCGGGGAAGCTGAACAGGTCCAGCTCGGCGCCGAGACGCCGGTGGTCCCGCTTCTCCGCCTCCTCGAGCATCGTCTGGTACTCGTCGAGAGCCTCTTTCGACTCCCATGCGGTCCCGTAGATGCGCTGCAGTCCGGGCTGGGACTGGTCACCGCGCCAGTACGCCGCCGAGGTACGGGTCAGGGCGAACGCGGGAATGTACCTGGTGGTCGGGACATGGGGACCACGGCACAGGTCATACCACTCCACCTCGCCGGTGCGCGGGTTCACGTTCGAGTAGGCCGTGAGCTCACCTTCGCCGACCTCGACCGAGGCGTCCCCCTCGGGGATGTCACCACGCGACTTGTCGTCGACCAGTTCCAGTTTGAAAGGCTCGTCGAGGTAGTCCTGCCGGGCGGCCTCCACGGAGGGGTAGGTGCGCCGCTCGAAGCGCTGACCGGACTTGATGATCTTCTTCATCGTCTTCTCGAGACGCTTCAGATCCTCAGGGGTGAACGGCTCGGCCGGTTCGAAGTCGTAGTAGAAACCGTCCTGGATCGCGGGGCCGATTCCGAGCTTCGTGCCGGGGAAGTCCTTCTGCACCGCCTGTGCCAGCACATGGGCGCAGGAGTGGCGGATGACGGAACGCCCCTCTTCGGTGTTCGCCGGCACCGCGGTGACCTCGGTGTCCGTGTCCGGAGTGAAGGCCAGGTCGCGGAGGTTGCCCTCGGCGTCCTTCACACAGACGATCGCCTCCGGCCCCTTGTTCGGCAGGTCCAGGGGGCGCATGGCCGCACCGGCGGACTCTCCGGCGGGAACGGTGAACGTCACCGTGGTGCCGGTGACCTCCGGGTTTCCGATTCCGTTGCCGGCGTCCAGTGCTGTTTCACTCACGGGTGGTGTGCTCCTTACACAAAGGTGAAGACGGTCACATACCTGGTGACAGTCATAATTCCGTCCACCACCTTACCTGCCGCTCACCCGGCCTCATTCCCCGGCCACAGAACAGGCACACAACAGGCACACAACAGGGGTAGGACGCCTAACCGAGCAGCTTCTCTCCCCAGTACTCCCCTTCAGCAGTTCCCGGAGGAATGAAGAACACCGCCGATCCCACGTGGGATATCCACTCGTTGAGCCGGTCACCGTCGGCCAGCCTGCGCTGCACCGGGATGAACGACGTCCGCGGGTCCGTCTGGAAGCAGGTGAAGATCAGCCCCGTGTCCGCCAGAGCGACAAGATCCGCGTCCTCCAGACCGTCGGCACGGGCCGCGGTGACAGGCAGATCGTAGTTGTAGGCGCGCCGCAGCATGCGCTGTCGGGTGTCACCGTCATGCACGCCGGCCAGGGCAATGTGGGCGTGCGCGTCGATGACAGGAAGACCGTCGTCTCCGATGGCGGCCAGGTCAGGCTCGTCGAACTCCGCTCGACCGGTCAGAGGGGCCCCTTCGGTGATTGTCCGCCCCATGGACACCTCCCGGGTCGTACGGTCCGCAGACTCCCACAACGGCATGTCGAACGCCACCCGGCGGATCACCATGCACGTACCACCGACATGCGCCGGGTGGGACGCCTCAGCGTCGTCGATCCACACCTGCTCGTCGAAGTCTGTCTCTGTGCGCGGATTGACTGTGCCGTCCTTGAAGCCGAACAGGTTCCGCGGTGTACCCGGCTCACCGTCAGGTCCCACGGGAACATCCAGGAATCCGGTCTGGGTCCACGACGGGCGGGCATAGTCCGCCCCGCCCCGGACAAGTATGCGCAGGGCGTGGGAAACCGTGGTCCTGTCGTCCCCGCAGACCTGGATTACCAGGTCACGCTCACCCCAGCGGGGGTCGAGCCGGTCGGTGCTGAACGCGGGGAGGGGGCCGAGCCAGCGGGGGGCTCTGTCGGCGACCCCGGCGGCGGTGAACAGCCCGCGACCGAAACCGCAGGTGACGGTCAGCCTGCCCGGGTCTGACGACAGTTCCGGTTCCAGATCGGCCAGTACCGGCTCACCGGAGCACATCCTCCGGGCGTCCGAGGTCCAGATGTTCAGGAGTCTGCGGACTTCCTTCGGCCCGACACCGTCACGCAGTGTGAAGGCGACGGTCGTGTTGTGTGCCTGCACCGGGGTCGCGATCCCCGCCTGATGGGGACCGTCGAAGGGGACGACCGGGTCAGGGCGGTCGGCGCCCTGCTGATCCGCGGAGCCGTCAGTGCCGGCCTCCCCCGATGCACACGCCGTGGTCACCCCGGCGGCCGCGGTCGCTGAGACCAGGCCGACCGTGGTGAGGAAGGAACGCCTGCTGAGCTGTCCGGAAGACGAGTGTCGCTTCATCGAAGTCACCGTCGCTCTCTGCCCGCTGTCAGTGCTGTCCGGAATCGTCCGCATGGCCGGTCTCGTGGGCGGCTCCGGAACTCTCCGTCCCGTCCATGCCGTCCATGCCGTCCATGTCTCCCATGTCCATCCCGTCGGTGCCGTAGTCCTCGTGCCCGGACTGCTGCACCCGCACCGGAATGTCGGCGAGAGTGTAGATCGCCCCGTCCTCCGCGGTGAGGGTGAGGGTGAGCTGGTCACCGGCGGCGATGTCGTCATGGTTCTCCATGATCATGATGTGGTGTCCGCCGGGTTCCAGTGTCATGGAACTGTTCGCGGGGATGGTGAGACCGTCTGCGGTCTCCCGCATCACGCCGTCGACGACCTCGTGGTACTGGTACACGGCATCAAGGTCACCGGTCACCTTCGTCAGGTGGATGTCCTTGTCCGTGGAGTTGGTGAGCTCGCCGAACACTGCCGTCATGTCCTTGTCCGCGGTTTTCGCCGCGACATAACCGTCCACCAGGGTCAGGGCGTCCTCCTGCGACGCATCCTCCGACCGGGCGCCGGAGGCCGACGTGCTCGCGGCCTCCGATGCCGTGGCTGCGGACGTGGTGGCGTCGGCACCGCTGTCGTCACTGCCGCACGCGGCGAGGCCGAGTGCGAGTACACCGGCGGCGCCCAGGGCCGCCGCCCGACGGAGGACGGTGGAGGCGGGGAAGTTCAGTTCAGAGGTCACAGTGGTTTCCTTTACTGGGTCGATGGTGGGCAGTCCGGTGATCCGGTGATCACACGGGGGTGACAGAGAGGGTGCGGTGGGGAAAGTCAGTCGCCGCTTCTGCGCAGCCGGGCGATGAGCATCACGAGGACACCCGCGAGAACGAGGACGCCGACCACACCGAGGGCGGGACCCGCCCAACCGGGCAGGCCGTTGTCCGCGGACTCAGAGGACTCAGACTCCCCGGGCGTCGCCTCTGTGGAGCCGGATCCCGTGGATTCCGTGGTCCCCGTGGCGGAGGACGCCGCGGTGCCGGTAGACAGCGTGAACTTGTAGCTGCCCCGGGTGGCGTGGCCGTCGGAGGAGGTGATCTGGTACCCGACCGTGTACTCACCGTCGGTGAGAACCTTGTCCGCCGGAATCTCCACGGTGAGGATGCTCCCGTCCAGTTCAGGGGTCTCAGAGATGATGACCTCACCGTCCCTGGACAGAGCCACAGTGTCATAGGTTCCGCGTGGCGGGGCCGAGAACTCGAGGCGAATCTCCCGGGGAGCGGTGTCCAGCACCGCACCGTCGGCCGGAGTTGCCCCGACGAGGGCGTCATGTGCGGACGCCGCAGGCAGCAGGTCTGCTCCGGCACCGGTCACTGCCGGGGCGAGGAGCAGTGCTCCTGCGAGGAGGGGGGCCGCTGCAGCGCGGTAGAGACGGGTCATGTCTTCCTTTCCTCGGGGACGGTCGGTGCCGGCATCCGAAGGTTCGGGACCGCCGGTACGCACCCGGTCCACTAGTCGGACACGGGCCTCGGGGAGTTCCCGGCGGGATCACGGAAAGTCAGGTCAGGGGTAGGGGGCACCCCCGCTCCTGTGGGGTCACCGGTCAGCCTACCTTCGCGCCGACAGGGGGCAGAAACACCTGGTAGGCGGGATGGACGACTCAGGATCCCCCGGCGGCCCGCCGACGCGCACCGTGAGTCCTACGGTGATGTCACCCCCGTGCCCGGAGGTGTCTTCCCCGTTCCCGGCGCAGCAGACACGCCGAGCTGCCGAGGAGGGGACCTCTGCAATAAAAGAGAGGGCCCCACCTTTCGGTGGGACCCTCCGGACGTGGAGCGGATGACGAGACTCGAACTCGCGACCCTAACCTTGGCAAGGTTATGCGCTACCAACTGCGCTACATCCGCAAAGCGGTCGGAAAACCGACCAGAGCCAGGCCCGCAGGGGCCTGTTCGTGCGCGATACTGGGATCGAACCAGTGACCTCTTCCGTGTCAGGGAAGCGCTCTCCCGCTGAGCTAAACGCGCGTGTTGCGAGGTGGAAACGGGAATCGAACCCGTGTACACGGTTTTGCAGACCGTTGCCTAAGCCACTCAGCCATTCCACCGTGGCGTTTCCGCCTCGTTCGGACACCGACCCTACCTCCCGGTAACCCGGCGGCAAAATCAGTAACCCTGAGCGGATGACGAGACTCGAACTCGCGACCCTAACCTTGGCAAGGTTATGCGCTACCAACTGCGCCACANCTCTTCTCCCTGCCCCCTCCCCTCCCGGGACGGCGTGTCCGGGAACTCCCCGGGGTCCGGCACGCCTCCAGGGCGGCCGATCAGGGCAGTTCGGTGATGAACGAGGTGAGGTCCCCGGCGTCCCCGTTGACCCTCCGACCCGTGAAGAACGGGATCTCCTCACGGACGTGACGACGGGCCTCTGTGTACCGCATCTTGTACATCAGGTCCACGATCCTGTCGAGAGCCGGGGACTCGAAGGCGAGAATCCACTCGTAGTCACCCAGCGCGAACGCCGGCACCGTGTTCGCCCGGACCTCGTCGAAGCCCCTGGCGGCCATCCCGTGCTCGGCGAGGATGGTCCTGCGCTCCTTGTCCGGGAGCAGGTACCACTCGTAGGAACGGACGAAGGGGTACACGGCGATCCAGTCGCCGGGCTCCTCCCCCATGATGAACGACGGCAGGTGGGACTTGTTGAACTCCGCCGGACGATGGAGCGCCGAGGCCGACCAGTATCCGTCGCAGACCTGTCCCAGACGCGTCTCCCTGAGGAACCGGCGGTAGGCGCGCTGCAGGTCCTCGAACTTCTCCGCGTGCCACCAGATCATCAGGTCTGCCTCCGCCCGCTGCCCGGTGATGTCGTAGACGCCCCGCACCGTGAGTTCCTCGTCATCGTAGGACGCGAGGAACTCGCCGAACTCTGCTGCGACCGAGGCACGGTCGGCGTCGTCCGTGGGCAGTTCACCGTGGCGCACCGTGAACACCGACCACATGGTGTACTGGAGCTTCTCGTTCAGCGCCTTGAAGTTGATCTTTGACATGTCTCTCCTTGAGTTCTCGGGTACTTTCCCACTGAATGTGCTGTCTCGTCCTGTGTCTTGCCTGGAATTTCCGAACGCCTTCCGGGGTGGGACCCCGGGCCTGCGGGCTCAGGAACCGGAGAGGTCGGCGACGATCTTCCGGGCGGCGTCCCGCCCCGAGTCCGCGCACGCCGGAACGCCGACGCCCCGCATGACCGCTCCGGCCAGTGCGATGCCGGACACCCCGTCCAGGTCCGCGCGGACCCGGTCCATGTGGTCGAGATGGTTCTCCCCCAGGCAGGGAAGACCTCCCCACCAGCGTTGGACGAAAGTCTCCACCGGGGATGCGGTGAATCCGGAGACGGTACGGAGATCCTCGACGGCATAGCCGATGAGTGTGCGGTCATCTGCCTCGACCATGCTGGAGTCCGCGAGAGTGCCGAAGCTGGCGCGCACGAACGCTCCCCCGCGTCCGGCCAGGTGCGGCCATTTGCGCGATGAGAAGGTGAAGGCTTTCGCGTGCACGGTGGCTCGGGTGGCGAAGTCGGTTCCGAGGAGAACGCCGGTGGTCTCCGGGAGACCGTTGTCGGTGTCGAACCGCATCCCGACCACGGCGGAGCTCGCCAGCTGCACCGTCGACAGCAGTTCGGCCGCGCCGGGGGCCACGGTCCCCAGCAGGACGGATGCGGTCGGTGCGGGGGTGGCGACGACTACTGCGTCGACCTCCCCCACCGGCTCCAGCCAGAACCGGCCCCGCCAACGGGACACAGACTCGACCTGGGTGTTGAGCCGGATGTCGGCGTCGGCGTCCTCGGCCAGGGCACGGACGAGTTCCCGGTAGCCGCGGGCGAAACTGTTGAACACCGGGGTGGGTGCCTCTCCACGGTCGGCGGCCGCACGCGCGGCGTCCTCCCTGAGGGCGAGCAGGTGGGACACCGCGTCCGAGAGACGGACCACCTCTCCCCGACCGGCGAGGTCGTCGAAGGTCTCCGCGAGTGCGGGGACGGTGGCGCGCAGTCCGAGTGCGTCGGCGGAACTGGAGTACACGCCGCCGAGCATCGGGGAAACGAGCTTTTCGACGATCTCCCTGCCGTAACGGGACCGGACGAGTCCGCCGACGTTGACGTCGTCACCGGGCGTCCACGGCAGAGGTTCCGCCGTCGCTTCGGCGTCGACGGCGGCCGCGGCGTCAGCCCCGACGACGTCGGCGACATCGGCACCGCGTGCCGGGATCCCCATCACGGTGCGTCGGGGTGCCGGTACCAGTCTGCCGTCGACATAGAAGCAGCTCCGCAGACCTGACGGGACCCTCAGGTCGCCTCCGAGGCCGAGTCCGTGGACCAGTTCCGCCAGTCCTGTCCGGCGGGTGAGGAATGCTTCGGCACCCATGTCCACCGGGCCGTCGGCGAAGTCGACGGTCTTCAGTTTGCCGCCGAGACGGTCATAGGCCTCCAGGACGATGATCCTGGCTTCGGGGCCGAGCCGGTGGCGGAGTTCCCTGGCTGCGGTGAGTCCGGACACTCCTCCACCGATGACAGCCACCGTCGGCACGCCGGCTCCGGGTGTGGTGGTGTTCCGTCCGCCGGTCGGCGGTTGTGTACCGGTCACAGTGCATGCACCTCGGCAAAAGCGCGGGTGATGGCGTCCGGGTCCGTCTCCGGGAGCACACCGTGGCCGAGGTTGAAGATGTGCCCCCGGGCGTCGCCTGCGGCGATCGCGGCGTCCGCCTCGGCACAGATCCGGCGGACGTGCTCCGCCACGACCCGGGGTTCGGACAGCAGAACGGCGGGGTCGAGATTGCCCTGGACAGCCACAGGGGCGGGCAGCCCTTCGCTGCGGAGGGTCGCGGTGACGCGCGCCGCGGCGACGTCCAGGGGGGTCTTCCAGTCGACCCCGATGATGTCGGGTCCGACGGCGGCCATCTCGCCGAGGAGTTCGGAGGTGTTGACCCCGAAGTGGATCATCGGTACCCCGTAGGGGCGTACCGCGTCGAAGATCCGGCGGGAGTAGGGGGCGACGAACTCGCGGTAGTCCCTCAGCGACAGGAATCCCGCCCAGGAGTCGAACAGCTGCAGGGCGTCGATACCGGCACCGAGCTGGGTCTGGAGGAACGTGATGACCGTGGCGGTCAGTTTCTCCATGAGGGCGTGCCAGGTCGCGGGTGCCGAGTACATCAGGGACTTGGTCACACCGTGGTTCTTCGAGGGACCACCTTCGACAATGTAGGACGCCAGGGTGAACGGTGCGCCGGCGAAACCGATGAGCACCTGGTCGTCCCTCAGTTCCGGCAGCACCCCGCGGATACCTTCGACTACGGCGGCTAGCTGGTCTGGTTCGACCGTCGGCAGGGCGGCGACATCGGCGTCGGTGCGGACAGGGTGCTCCAGCACCGGGCCGCGACCGGGGACGATGTCGACGGCGACGCCTGCGGCCTTGAGGGGGACGACGATGTCGGAGAAGAGAATGGCGGCGTCCGCGTCGTGACGGCGGACCGGCTGCAGTGTTATCTCGGCGAGCATGTCCGGACGGAAGCAGGAGTCGAGCATGTCGACGCCGGTACGCAGTTCCCGGTACTCGGGCAGGGACCTGCCCGCCTGCCGCATCATCCACACCGGGCGACGGGACGGGGTTCCTCCTGCCGCAGCAACGAGGAAGGGTGCGTCCGCGGAGGCGCGGCGGGCGGACGCTGCGGCTGCGGTTCCGACGGAGGTTCCGGCGGGCGGGGGCGTTTTCGGGGAGGTCGGCAGAGTCACAGTCACCGATTATGCCCTGCCCGGCGCCCCTGCCGGTATCCCTCCGGCACTGCGGGGGGAATGTCACGCCCGAGGGTACGGTGACCTGCGGCGCGCCTGCCGCCGGGAACCCGGCCGGCCGGTTAGGGTGACCGTTGTGAGCTTCGACCTCCCGACACCACCCCGGACCGGCGGTGACCCCGCGGCTTTCAGTGCTGCCGTGGCGTCCATGGATTCCGCCGTGCCGCGCCCGGGGATTGAACTGGCGGACATCCGGCCGCCGAAGAAACTCGCCCCGTTCAGTCACGCCGTCGGCCTCGGCGTCGTCCGGGATCTCCCCGGCTCCGGGGCTGGTGCAGGGGCAGCAGCAGGTGCAGAAGCCCCCGCCGGTGAAGGGGACGCCTTCGGCCGGCTGATTCTCCTGCACGACCCGGCGTGGGACGAAGGCCCCGGGCTGATGCGGGTCGTCAGCTTCCTGCAGGCGGACATGGACGCCGCGACCGTCAGTGACCCGCTGCTGCCCCAGGTCGCCTGGGGGTGGCTGACCGACGGCCTTGACGGCCGCCTCACCGGTGACACCCCCGCCGTCGACTACCGCGATCTCAGGGGGACGGTGACTGCGACCACCTCGGTACGGCACGGGGACATCGGTGGTCCTCCCCTGGCCTACCAGCTGGAACTGCGGGCGTCCTGGACGGCGACGGACACTGACCTGGCATCCCACGTCCGCGCCTTCGCCGAGGTCCTGGCCATGGTCGCCGATCTGCCACCCACCGGGGTGGCGGCACTGCCCCGCCGGGGAGGACACTGAAACCGTGCACACCCCCGACGGTCCCCGGTTCCTTGCTTCCCCCAGAGAAGGCCTGCCGCCCCTGGCTGACTCCCCCTCGGCGGTGTCCGAGGCTGCCGACGCCCTCGCCTCCGGCACCGGTCCGGTGGCCGTGGACACCGAACGCGCCTCAGGTTTCCGTTTCGACGACCGGGCGTGGCTGGTGCAGCTGAGACGCACCGGGGCGGGAACCCACCTGGTCGACCCCGCCGCCGTCCCCGACGCGGACCGGCTGCTCGCACCGGTGATGAACTCCACCCCGTGGGTGCTTCACGCGGCGCACACGGACCTCCCCGCACTGACCTCACTGGGCTGGCATGCCCCGGAACTCCACGACACCCAGATCGCCGGAAGGCTGCTGGGCTACGGCCAGATCGGTCTGGCCGGCATGCTGGAGGAGCTGCTGGGTGTCACCGTCGCCAAGGACAAGGGGCGGGAGGACTGGTCACGGCGTCCTCTGACAGAGGACCTGCTCACCTACGCGGCCCTCGACGTCGAACTGCTCACCGAACTGCTGGACACTGCCGTGGCACAGCTGCGCCGCCGCAGCATCGAAGAGGGCACGGACCGGATACTGTGGTACCGGCAGGAGTGCGAGCATGTGCGCACAGACTGGTCTCACCCGGTCACGGTGCCTGACTGGACCCGGTTGCGCGGTATCGGAGCAGTACGCGATCCCCGGGGTCGTGAGCTGGCCCGGAGACTCACCGAGATCCGTAACAGGGTCGCCCGGGACCTTGACACGCCCCCGGAGAAGGTCCTGGCCTCCTCCCTCATCGTCGAGCTGGCACGTTCCCCGCAGGACGCCGAAGATGTGCTGCTCTCCCGCGGCACCGGGGGCGGCCGTGTCAGGCCCCCGCGGAGTGCCCGCGGAGGTCACGGGCGCAGACCTCCGCGACCCATGCCCAGGATGTCCCCTGACCTGCGGTCCATGCTCCTCCACGGCGTCCGTGACGCACTTTCGGCCGATCCCGGCGAGCTGCCTCCCCGCCCCGAGCAGGTCCGTGGGGTCCCCGACCACCGGACCTGGTCACGTGACCATCCTGTCGCCGCCCGACTGCTGTCCGGGTTCCGCGACGCGGTGGACACCCTGTCCGGGCATCTCGACCTGGACCCGTCCGAACTGCTGGTCAGCCGGTCGGTCCGGTCGCTGGCGTGGAAGGTCTCCACGTCCCTGTCTCCGGGGCCCGCCGGGCCGCAGGACGATCCGGTCGGGTGGGCGGAGGAACTGGTGGGGGGACTGCTCGTCGGGGAGGACGCCAGACCGTGGCAGATCGACCTGCTCGTCCCTGTGTTCGTCCCCGTTGTCGACACGGTGATGGTCGACACTGAGACGGCCGACACGGTGATGGTCGACACTGAGACGGCCGGTGACTGACCCCGGACTCAGCCGGTGACATCCGATCTGCCCGGCCGGTGAACCCGTGAGGCCCACCCGGTGACCCGGCGTGCCACCGAGACTTCGTCCAGGTGCATGTCAGCGAGAACCTCGGCCCGGCTGCCCTGGGCCGGGAACACCTCCGGAAGAGCGAGATAGCGCACCGGGGTGTCGATTTCGGCGTCCACCATCGCCCGGTGCAGCCGCTGGCCTGCACCCCCGTGCACGACATTGTCCTCCAGGGTGACGACAAGATCCGCCCGCGAGACCAGGCGCAGCAGCCCCGCCGGTACCGGGGTGACCCACACCGGGTCGACGACGGTGGCGCGGTGCCCGGCGCCGGCGAGAGCCTCTGCCGCCGACGCCGCCTGCGCGGTCAACGCCCCGTAGCTGACCACCACCACGTTCAGGCATCCTGCACCGGCGACGTCGGGCCGGGTCTCGACGAGGACGTCGTAGTCGGTCGTGGTGCGGACGACAGGGACATCGGCCGGGACCGGGCCCCTGGGGAAACGGATCACGGTGGGGCCCGGCCCTTCACCACCGGTACCGGCTGCACCATCGGCAGCATCGACAGCTCCGGCCGGAGACTGTGTCCGCCCCAGGGTTCGGTCGAGGACCCGGACCAGTGTCCCGGCGTCCCTCGGCGCGGCCACCCGTATCCCGGGGATGACACCGGTGACCGACAGGTCCCACACCCCGTTGTGGCTGGGCCCGTCGGGACCGGTCACCCCGGCCCGGTCAAGCACTACCGTCACCGGCAGGTGCAGCAGAGCGACATCCATGAGCAGCTGGTCGAAAGCCCTGTTGAGGAAGGTCGAGTAGACGGCGACGACCGGGCGCAGACCACCGAGCGCAAGTCCCGCGGCCGAGGTCACGGCATGCTGTTCCGCGATTCCCACGTCGAAGGTACGGGCGGGGAACTCCGCTGCGAAGCGGGACAGGCCGGTAGGACCTGCCATCGCGGCCGTTACCGCGACAATGTCCTCGTCGGACTCACCGAGTCTGACCAGTTCATCGGCGAAGACGTCGGTCCAGCCCCGGGGCGCCGGGGCATGGCGGCCGGTGGCGGGGTCGATCACCCCGGTGGAGTGGAGGTGGTCGACCGTGTCGTTGACTGCGGGGGCGTAGCCGTGACCTTTCTCCGTCACGGTGTGGACGATCACCGGTCCCCGGAAGTCCCGGGCCTGCCTCAGGGCGTCCTCGATTGACTGCTGGTCATGACCGTCGACCGGGCCGATGTAGGTCAGTCCCAGGTCCCCTGCCAGTTCCCTCGCGTCCCTTGCACCACCTGCGGCACTGCCTTGCGTTCCGGAGGCGGGCAGGGCTGCACCGTACGGACCGTCACCGCTGTTGTCGTGCCCGCCCGCGGAACCGCCGTCAGTCCCGCCGGGTCTCCTGCCGCGGGTGATCCCCCGGATCAGACGCAGTGCCCTGTCCTCGAGTCCCTCCGGTGCGCCGGGTGCGCCGGAGGCGCCCGGGGCACCGGAGACGACTCCGTCGCGGCGGGCTGCAAGGTTACGGGCCAGTCCACCAACCGTCGGGGAGTACGAGACCCCGTTGTCGTTGACCACGACCACGACCGGTCGGTGGGCCGCGGAAATGTTGTTGAGCGCCTCCCATGCCATGCCTCCGGTCAGGCCACCGTCACCGATGACCGCCACCACCGTCCTGTCCTCCTGGTCCGTCAGCCCGAATGCCTTCGACAGTCCGTCCGCGTAGGACAGGGACGCCGACGCGTGTGAGGACTCTGTCCAGTCGTGCGGACTCTCCGCCCGCGCCGGGTAGCCGGACAGTCCGTCACGCTGGCGCAGGGTGTCGAAGAGGTCGCGGCGTCCCGTCACGATCTTGTGCACGTACGACTGGTGGCCGGTGTCGAAGATCACCGGGTCGGACGGCGAGTTGAAGACCCGGTGCACCGCCAGGGTCAGTTCCACGACGCCGAGATTCGGCCCCAGGTGCCCCCCCGTCGCCGACACCTCACGGATGAGGAACTCCCGGATCTCCTCGGCGAGCTGCCGCACCTCCGGGAGATCCAGGGCCCGCAGGTCGGCCGGTGACCGCACGGTCCGGAGAATCGACATGCCGGTCACCTGTCTCCCGGTGCCACGTCCCGCACGTAGTGGACGAGCACCTCGACGTGGTGGGTCAGACCGAAGGCGTCGGCGACGACCACCGACTCAGGCCGGTAACCGGCCGCACAGAGATCGGCGGCATCCCTGGCCGCGGTCGCCGGATCGCAGCCGATGTGGAGAATATGTTCGGGGGCCCGGGTGGTGACCTCGGTGAGGATCTTCCTGCCCGCACCGGTCCGGGGCGGGTCCAGCACCACGGCGAAGGGTTTCCGGGGTTCTGTGCCGGTCAGGGTGTCAAGCTTTCCGAAGGACGCCGCGACATCACCGGCGATGAAGGAGACCGGCCGGCCCTCCAGGGCGTCACGCCCCGCGGTCGTCGCCGAGGACGCGACGTCGACGCACGCGACCTGAGCACCGGGCAGGGCTTCGGTGAGGGCTGCAGCGAACACTCCGGCACCACCGTAGAGGTCCCAGGCGGTCGCCTGTTCCGGTACGTCGGGTGCAGCCGCCGACAGAGTGGCGGTGATCCAGTCACTGTAGAAGGCCGGTGCCTGCAGGTGTGCCTGCCAGAACGCTTCGACGGGTACGGTCCAGGTCACTGCGTTGACAGTGTGGGTGACTGTGCCGGGACCGGTGAGAACTCGACGCACGATCCGGCGGTGCGGTGCGCTGGGCCGCCGGTCGCGGCGTCCCCGTGTGGTGCGGCGCTTCGCCGCGGGTTTGGTCAGTTCGACGGCAGACCGGCGCCCGTCGTCGCCCACGGCCACGCACACCTCGGCACCGGGAGTGAGTGTGAGCCCGCCGAGTTCCTCGGCGAGCCCGTCAGCTAGTCCGGGGGCCCACTGGGCGCACACCGCCCGCTCCACCGGCACCGTCGAATGACTGCCGGAGATGCGCAGCCCGGCCCTGCCTTCGGAGTCGACACCGAGCCTGACCCGGGTCCGGTAGCCGGTGAACGGCCGGAGGCTCCGCGTGGTCACCGGCACTGCGGTGAGGTCGACGTGTCCGATCCTGGTGAACTGGTCGACGACGACATCATGTTTCCAGGCCGCGGACCCCTCCTGGTCGACGTAGTCGAGGTCACAGCATCCCGCCCCCGCGGCCGCTGCCGGGCAGGCAGGTCCCGTACGGTGCGGGGACGGTCCGGCCACAGCGTCCGGGCCCTCCACCCGGCCTGTGAGGTACCGCTTCTTCCCGGTTCCCGGATCGAGGAGGACACGGGCACCGGTCTCTCCGGGCAGGGCACCCCGGACAAAGACCACCTGTCCGGCACGGTCTCCGGCGTCCTCCCCGAGCCTGCCGAGCACGGAGCCGCCGTGGGCGGGGCCGGCGAGATCCACGGTCACGGTTGCGGGGGTTGAGTCAGGTTCAGCCGGGCTGATGTCGGTCACGGAAGGTCCTCGTTCCTGGGGTGTGGTGCGGGTATGTCCGCCGCCGGTTCTCCGGCGGTGGTCGTTGCGGCAGCATCGCCGGGGCCTGCCGCTGAGCCCGGCCGGCCGTAGACAGCCCCGGCGGGGTCTCCGGCACGGTCCACGGCGGGGACTCCGGTACGGTCTCCCGCACGCTCGGCCCGCCCGGCGGTACGTACCGCCCACACGGTGACGAGCACCACCACCGCTGTCAGCGGAAGGCCCATGATGATCCGTGTGACGCCGAGCGCGCCGACCGAGTCGTCCTGGTTGTACAGCCACTGCTGGACGATGAATCTGGCGAAGAAGACGAGCGCCCAGGCCAGGGTGGCCACCGTGTAGGCCCGGATGCCGGTCCGGCTGCTCCGCCACCGCTGGGGTTGGCCGTTGATCCCGTGCCAGATGACCCCCACCAGGGGCCAGCGCACCAGGGTGGAGAGTGTGAACACCACTCCGGCGACCAGTGAGTACCAGATTCCGTAGGCGAAGTAGCCTTTCGCGTCGCCGGTGAGCCACGCGATCACCGCGCACAGGCCCACTCCCAGCAGACCGGACACCGCCGGCATCAGTGTCTCCCGCCGTGCGAGACGCCACACGAAGATGACCACGGCGGTGGCGACGGCGGCGATGAGTGCGGGTCCGAGCCCCCAGCGTGAGTTGACCGGCACGAGGACCAGGACCGGAATCACGGTCGAGATCATGCCGGAGAGCCCACCGAGCTGGTCGAGGATGCTCGGAGTTTCCCGCTGTGTCACTCGGACTCCCCCATCTGCTGCCCGACGGTTCCGCCGGAGCGGCGGCGGGCAGGTGTGCCGGGCTGTGCCGCACCGTCCTGTCCGTTGCCTGGACCTGTCTGCCGGGGAGTCTGGGTCGGCTGCCCCGGCTGGGCTGCACGGTTCTGCACCGCCCGGCGGAGTTCCTCGGCCATCGCCGTCGGGATACGGACCGGCAGTGCACTACCCGCCGGGACCGGTTCACTGCCCCGGTTGACGAATGTGCGTGAAATCACCTCGTAGGACAGTTCCGCCAGTTCATCCGAGGACGCCGCGGGACCCGCCAGAGTCATCCTCAGCATCCACCGGGGGCCGTCCACGCCGATGACCCGGACCACGCCCTCCCCGACAGTACCGACAAGCTCCTCACCCCAGTCATTGCGACGCCGGGTGACCACCAGACCGTCCCGGGTCATGCCCTCGGCGAACTCGTCGATGTCCGCCTCCCACTGACCGCCGCTGCGGGGCGCCGCGAATGCGGCCGGGGTGATGCGGCCGTGGGGGGTGAGGATGTGGATCTGACGCGGACCGTCCGCCCCCATCTCCACCTGCACCTCCGCGGTGTGCGGTACCGGGACGAGCATGGAACCGAGGTCCAGTCCACCCTTCGCGAAGTCGGAGAAGTCGAACTCCCGGTAGTCGACGGAATCTCCGTCGAAGGGCCCGAAGCTGCCACCCACGGGATCGTAGACGCCACCGTCCGTACCGGTCACCGTGGACACTGCACCGTTCCCGCCGGTGTCCTCCCCCGTCGTCGGGGAGGCGGACGCGGCGGTGGCGTCCGCGTTCGCGGAACTGTCAGGGGATACGGTCGTGTCTCCGGGACGGTCTGCCGACGTGGCGTTCTTCGCCGCGTCCTTCTTCTTTCCGAAAGGCCACATGGTGGTCGGTCAACTCCTGTTCGTCGGGATGGTGGTGTCTGTCTGTGGTGTGCGGTCGGTACGGGGCCGTCGGCGGGACCGTGCGGAAGAAAACTCTGCCCGACGGTGTCCCGCCGGGGCCGCATCCTTCCCGTCCATCCTGTCCCTCCCGCCCGTGCCGGTCAGGGGCCTGTGGAGCCGTAGCCACCGGCACCGCGGACGGTCTCACCGAGGTCGGCGGGGTCGGAGACCTCCTCCACCTCACAGAGGCTGACCTGCTGGACCAGGAGCTGGGCGATGCGGTCACCACGGGTGACGGTCACGGGCGTCTCCGGATCCGTGTTGACCAGACAGACCTTTATCCCCCCACGGTAGTCCGCGCCCACGGTGCGGGGGGCGTTGACGATCGACAGCCCGTGCTCCCCCGCCAGCCCGCTGCGCGGGTGCACCAGCCCGACGGTGCCCACCGGCAGCGCGACCGCCAGTCCGGTGCCCACCAGTGCCCGACGACCCGGTTCCAGCACCAGGGTCTGTGCACTGTAGAGGTCAATTCCGGCGTCAGTGGGGTGGGCACGTCGCGGGAGAGGAAGCTCCCGGTCGAGGCGGAGGACGCGCAACGGGGCGTCGGGGGTCTCTGTCATATCCGGCAGTCTACCGCCAGCCCCTCCCGGGCCGGACAGGCTGGCTGTGGTCGGAGGTCACCGTCGGGCTACACTGTGTGGTTGTGAACGACGCCGAACCGACAGGAGATGACGTGGCCCCGGAACCTGCACAGGAGCCCTCCGGCAACAGGGCCACCGCTCCCGCGGTCCTCTATTCCGAACGGCAGCCTGTTCCCCTGTCCTGGTGGCTGATCGGCATCGGCGTAGCCGCACTGCTGGGATGGCAGGGGCAGATGAAGCGGGAATGGTACTGGGGCGTCATCATCGGCGTCATCGCCCTGGCCGCGGTGGTGTGGAGTCTCATCCACCTCTCCCGCAACCGCATCACCGTCGAACGCGACGACACCGGTGAAGTCTGGCTTCATGTCGGGGAGGCGTCACTGCCCCGGTCGGCGGTCTCACGCACTGTCGCCGTACCCCCGACGGCCAGACAGGCGGCCATGGGCAGACAGCTCGACCCCGCAGCCTATGTGGTCCACCGGACATGGATTCCGGCGATGGCGATGCTGATTCTCGACGACCCTGACGACCCCACCCCGTACTGGCTGGTGTCCACCTCAGAGCCCGAGGAACTCCTCGGGGCGTTCGGCGCCCCGGTCGAGTGATCCGCCGGGGCGTCCACGTGGAGTGGACCCGCTAGGCAGTCGGTAGGAAGCTGGTCCGGAGTTCCGGTGGGACAGCGGAACACCCCCCTGCCCCCTCATCTTCTCCACCGGAGACCTCAGGTCAGGTCACAGTGTTCAGGTCCTGCCGCCACCGGCGCTCAGGCGCAGTCGACGCAGACGTAGCCGCCCTCGCCGTCGTCCTCGGCGATCCGGTTACGGTGCTGGACGAGGAAGCACACCGAACAGGTGAACTCGTCGTTCTGCCGCGGGATCACCTCACCGCTGAGTTCCTCACCGGAGAGGTCCGCCATAGGGATGTCCAGCGGCTCCACGACCTCCCCGTCGTCGGTGTCGTCGATTATCGGTTCCGCCTTCTCCGCCGCCTTGAGACCTTCGAGGGAATCGGTCTCGATCTCATCCTCCGGACGGATCCGCGGGGTGTCGTAGTCGGTCGCCATGGTACTGCCTCCTGAGTCCCGGAAACGGGCATGGATCCTGTAGTGGTGTCGTGTGCACCCACCGGCGAATACGGGCTGTTCAGCACGCGACCGGCGGGGTTGTCCCGCGCATACTAAAACAGCTCGGTCCGGTTGTCACCTCACCGTTGCCTCACCCCCGCACAATGCCCCCTCATCCTGTGTACGGCATCGCCGTATCAAGTACATGACCTGCAAGTTCGCTGAAAACCCCGGGGGACGCCGCAAGTACCCCCACACCTTCGGCGTAACCGGCGGTCAGGCGAGGCATACACACCCAGGCACCGGATCTCGCCGCAATGAGGGCCCCGGCGGCGTGGTCCCAGGGGCCCAGCCCGTGCTCGTAGTAGGCGTCCACTCCTCCCGACGCCACCGCGCACAGGTCCAGCGCCGCCGACCCTGCCCGGCGGATGTCCCGGATCCCGGGAAGAAGCCGGCACAGCAGTTCCGCCTGCCTGGTCCGTCGCTCCGACCGGTAGGAGAAACCTGTGGCCACCAGTGCCCGCGACATGTCGGCGAGTCCGAGGTCCGGACCCGGGAGTGAGGACGCCGCGGCCGACCGCTCCCCGGCCACCACGGCAGGTCCACCCGTCCACGCCGAATACACCCTCGCCCGGAAGACATCGGCGACAGCGGCGGCAACCGGTTCACCGTCGACCACGGCCGCGACACTGACCGCCACCGCCGGGAGGCCGTAGATGAAGTTCACCGTCCCGTCGACCGGATCGACGACCCAGGTGACCCCGCCCCCACCGGCACGTCCCCCGCCCTCTTCCCCGAGCACGGCGTCACCCGGGGCTGACTGCTCCAGCAGCCCGCGGATCAGCGCCTCACTGGAACGGTCGACCGCGGTGACCGGGTCGACCTGCGAACTCTTGGTGGACGCCACGGGAACCCGACCGTCTTCCCCTGCCACCGTTCCCCTCGTCGATCTGACGTGCCGGGCGGCGGAGGTCGCAGCCGACACCGCCGTCCGCGCGAGCTGCTCCGGGGTCCGTCCACCCGCGGCGTCCCGGTAACCGGGTTGAGGCGTCGCCGTGGTCGCCGGGGTCAGCAGGACATGGTCGGGGAACTCCTCGGTGATCTGCACGCCACCATCGTGCCCCACTGCCCCTCACGTTGCGACACCTGCCCGCACGGACCGACGGGGCCGGACGCGCCAGAGTGTTGTCCGGTAGCATCTCGGACCATGACATCTGGGAACACTGGTTTCGGCGTCGACATCGGCGGAAGCGGTATCAAAGGGGCCCGCGTCGACCTCGACACCGGAGAGTTCATCGGCGAACGGATCAAGATCCCCACCCCGCAGCCCGCCACCCCCGACGCCGTCGCGGACATTGTCGCCGACCTGCTCGACCGGGCCGGGTGGACCGGACCGGTCGGTGTCACCGTGCCCTCGGTGGTGCAGGACCAGATTGCGCGGACAGCGGCGAACATCGACCCCTCCTGGATCGGTACGGACTGTGCGGCGCTGTTCTCCGGCCGTCTCGCCGTCGGCGGCGTCCCCCGGGAGGTGACGGTTCTCAACGACGCGGACGCCGCGGGCCTCGCCGAGGCCACCTACGGTGACCCGCGCGCAGGTGAGGGCGCTGTCCTGCTGCTGACCTTCGGTACGGGCATCGGTTCTGCACTGCTGGTCAACGGAACCCTGTACCCGAACACCGAGCTCGGGCACCTCACCTTCGCCGGTACCGGTTCAGATCCGGTGGACGCCGAACGCTGGGCGTCCTCGGCGGTCAAGGACAGGGAGGACCTGAGTTACCGCCGGTGGGCCGGACGGGTCGACCGTGTGCTGGAGGAGTACCGGCGCATCCTGAACCCGCAGCGTATCCTCGTCGGTGGCGGAGTTTCCCGGAAGTTCGAGAAATGGGGTCCCCACCTGACGGTCGACGTCGAGGTGATTCCCGCCGCACTCCGCAACCGGGCCGGCATCGTCGGCGCGGCCGGGGCGGTGCGTGACGGCATCCGCCCCTGACACCTGCCGTTACCTCAGCGACACTGGGTTATAATAGGGGGTCGATCGCGGTTTCAGCAGGGCCGCGGGTTCCCCCTGTGGTCCCGGCCGTGCACGCAACCCCCTGTAACCTCGTCAGTTTCCTGTCCCCGTCCCCGTAAGAAAGGTCTTCCGTGGCGGTCAACACCTCCCCCACCCCCGGCTCCGACAGCGGTTCCTCACCGGACCGTGCCCCGGTACGCAAGGTCGCGAAGAAGACGGCGGCGAGAAAGGCCGCCCGGACCGGGACCCGCAGGGCAGCCGCGCCGGCAGCCGTACACCCGGCACCTGCGGCCGCTCATTCCGCCACGGAGTCCACGGACTCCACCGGGGAAGCTGCCGGAACTTCTGCGGCCGCGGGAACCGCCCCGAAGAAGACCACCACCAGGAAGACAGCGGCCAAGAAAACAGCCGCGAAGAAGACGACGGCCAGGAAGACCGCCGCCAAGAAGACAGCGGCGAAGAAGACGACGGCCAGGAAGACCGCCGCCAAGAAAACAGCAGTCGCAAAATCCACCGCCGGGAAGTCTGCGGCGGCGGCGGAGAATGCCGGGGCACCCGGGGACATTACCGAGGAGAAGATCAACGCCACCGACTCCCCTGACAGTGACTTCGACGACATCGAGGACATCACCGACATCGACGACGAGGATCTCGCTGACGACATCGAGGATGACGATCTCACGGTCGACGACATCGACGTTGACGAGGACGTTGACGGGGACACCACTGTCGCCGGGGACGACGACACCGACGACGATCCGGACGCCAAGGCCGCCGACGACGGCAGCTTCGTCTGGGACGAGGACGAGTCCGCCGCCCTGCGACAGGCCCGCAAGGACGCCGAGCTCACCGCATCGGCGGACTCGGTCCGCGCCTACCTGAAGCAGATCGGCAAGGTCGCACTGCTCAACGCCGAGCAGGAGGTGTCACTGGCCAAACGTATCGAAGCGGGTCTCTACGCCTGCTACAAGATGGAGCAGCTCAAGGAGAGCGGTGAGAAGATTTCCCCGATGCAGCGACGGGACCTGCGGGAGATCGACCGTGACGGCAGGAAGGCGAAGAACCACCTGCTCGAGGCGAACCTCCGCCTCGTCGTCTCGCTCGCCAAGCGCTACACCGGACGCGGCATGGCGTTCCTGGACCTGATTCAGGAAGGCAACCTCGGGCTGATCCGCGCGGTGGAGAAGTTCGACTACACCAAGGGCTACAAGTTCTCCACCTACGCGACCTGGTGGATCCGTCAGGCCATCACCCGCGCAATGGCGGACCAGGCCCGCACGATCAGGATTCCGGTCCACATGGTGGAGGTCATCAACAAGCTCGGCAGGATCCAGCGTGAGCTTCTCCAGGACCTCGGACGCGAGCCCACTCCCGAGGAACTTGCCAAGGAGATGGACATCACCGAGGACAAGGTGCTGGAGATCCAGCAGTACGCCCGCGAGCCGATCTCACTCGACCAGACCATTGGTGACGAGGGCGACAGCCAGCTCGGCGACTTCATCGAAGACTCGGAGGCCGTCGTGGCGGTCGACGCAGTGAGTTTCACCCTGCTCCAGGACCAGCTGCAGGATGTCCTTCACACCCTGTCCGACAGAGAGGCCGGGGTCGTGAAACTTCGCTTCGGGCTGACCGACGGCATGCCGCGGACCCTCGACGAGATCGGTCAGGTCTACGGCGTGACACGGGAGCGTATCCGCCAGATCGAGTCGAAGACCATGTCCAAGCTGCGTCACCCCTCCCGGTCCCAGGTACTGCGCGACTACCTCGACTGACGGTCACCGTGCCCGCCCCCGGCGGTCAGCCTGACCTTCAGCTGTTGTCGCGAAGGCAGTTCTCCGCCTGCTCCGCCGTCGTCGCCCCGCAGTCGCGGATACGGTCCTGGGCGGCATTCGTCACCATGGTGGAGGCTCCGAGCGCGAGCACCGCAACGACCACCGCAATCGCCGGATAGGTCCAGCTGATGTCCTCCACGCGCACCGCCCTGACCAGGGCCACCAGGCCGACGAGCAGCACCACAACGGCGATCACCACACCCAGTACCGGCATCAATGCCGCAGGCAGTGACATCACCGCGAGAACCAGCGCCACCAGCCCCAGACGGCTCTGCCGCTGCGGGGGCTGCCGGAGGGGCCGCTGCGGGGGACGGACCGGTTCGACGGGACTGTTCCTCCGGCGGCGGCCGGCACTGTCAGACGCGGGCATGCCCCCAGACTAGCGGACCGGTGAAGGTCACCAGTCGCGCAGGTAGGCGATGCGGTCGCGCAGCTGCTGGGCCGTGCACAGAGCCGTCGGGGGGCCGCCGCAGTTCCGGCGGACGTCATTGTGGATCGCACCGTGGGGACGACCTGTCCGCGCCGACTTCGCGGCGACAAGGGAGTTGAGTTTCTTGCGTAGTGCAGGCAGCTCCTCGCTGGCGACTCTGCCTTCGACTCTGCCCCGGTGGGCGTCCGCCCCCGAAGCCTCTCCCCCGCCCTGCCGGGCCTCGCGTTCCCTGCGCGCGGCGTCCTCCCGGGCCCTGGCGTCGAGCTGTTCGGACTGGCGCGCCCGCAGGAGAGTCTTCATCTGGTCGGCGTCGAGCAACCCCGGAAGCCCCAGGTAGTCCTGCTCCTCCGCCGATCCTGCCAGCGTGGCGGTACCGTAGCTCGACCCTTCGAAGATGAGGCTGTCGAGCTCCGCCTCCGCCCCGATGGACTCGTAGCTCTTCTGCTCGTCAGGTTCATTCTCCTCGCGGTTGGCCTGGACGAGCAGTTCATCGTCCCAGCCCTCATTCGGCCGGTCGGGCTGACCGAGCACATGGTTGCGCTGCCGCTCCATGTTCGACGCCAGATCCAGCAGGACCGGGACACTGGGGAGGAACACGCTGGCGGACTCACCCCTGCGCCGCGAACGCACGAAGCGGCCCACCGCCTGGGCGAAGAACAGGGGCGTGGACGCCGAGGTCGCGTACACACCGACCGCCAGCCGGGGAACGTCCACCCCCTCGGACACCATGCGCACGGCCACCATCCACAGGTCCGTACTGTCCGAGAACTGCCGGATGCGGTCCCCTGCCCCGGCCTCGTCCGAGAGTACGACGGTCACCGGGGAACCGCTGACACGCTCCAGGATCGAGGCGTACGCCCTCGCGGTGGTCGTGTCCGAGGCGATGACCAGACCACCGGCGTCCGGGATGGACCGGCGCAGCTGGAGCAGCCGGGTGTGCGCCCCCGCAAGGACAGCAGGGATCCACTCCCCCCTCGGGTCCAGCGCTGTCTTCCACGCCCTCGCCGTCTGCTCGGCGTTCAGCGGCTCCCCCAGCCGCGCCTCGTACTCCTCACCTGCGGAGTCACGCCACCTGGTGTTCCCCGAGTAGGCGAGGAAGACCACCGGACGGACCACACCGTCACGAAGTGCCTCGGAGTAGCCGTAGGTGTAGTCGGCCTGGGAGACGAGGGCGCCGTCGATCTCCCGGTAGAGGATGAACGGGATGGGCGAGTCGTCGGACCGGAAAGGGGTACCGGTCAGGGCGAGACGACGTGCTGCCTGGTCATAGGCGAAACGGACTCCCTCACCCCAGCTTTTCGCGTCCCCGGCGTGGTGGATCTCGTCGAGGATGACCAGGGTCTTTCGTGCAGTGGCGACCTGGTAGTGCTTCGTCGGCTTCATGCCCACCTGGGCATAGGTGACCGCGACACCGTCGTAGGCCGGGTTGACCGGCGACGAGTTCGTGAAGTCGGGGTCTACCGCGATGCCGAGCCTGGCCGCTGAGGCGGCCCACTGCGACTTCAGGTGTTCGGTGGGCACGACGATCACGACCCGTTCGACGTCGTGACGGTCCAGAAGGATCCGCGCCAACGTCAGGGCGAAGGTCGTCTTGCCCGCACCGGGAGTCGCCACAGCGAGGAAGTCCCGGGGCGCGGTGTCCAGGTACTTCTGCAGGGCCTCCCGCTGCCAGGCGCGCAGACCCCCGGGAAGGACCGTCGGGGCCCCTGACGAGACTGAGGTCACTTCTTACGGAGCCCCTGGTAGATACGCTCACAGTCCGGGCACACCGGAGACCCTGGCTTGGCCTGCTTGGTCACCGGAAAAGTCTCCCCGCACAGCGCGACGACCATCCGGCCGTTCACCGCGGAATCCACGATCTGGTCCTTCTTGACGTAGTGGAAGAACTTCGGTGTGTCGTCGGAGGTCTTCTCGTCCGTCCGGACGTCGGGGCGTTCAATCGTTGATGTTCCGGGAGTAGTCACGGAGTCAATAATGCCCCTCACCCCGCCCCATTTCCACCCGGCCGCCCCACCGGGGACTACGGTGGACGCCATGCCACAGGAGGACCAGGAAGCCCGACACCGTCCCGGGCGCGGAGGGGCGCAACGGCGGCGGCATCACACCTCCGGAGACACGGTGGTGATCACCTCCGCCAGACGTTCCAGACTCGCAGACTGGCGGCACAGGCGGCACCTGTACGCCGGACTGCAGCTGGCGCGTATACCCCTGTTCATCACCGCCGTGGCGATCTACGGATGGCTCCACAACCCCGTCCTGGCCGCGTTCGTGGCGGTGATCTCACTTCCGCTGCCGTGGATCGCGGTACTGCTGGCCAATGACCCGGGGGACACCGAGCCCAGAGGCACGCCGAAGATCTACAAGCCCGGTCTCGTCAGGGAGCAGCGGACGCGTCAGATGCAGGCACTCACCGACAACGGGACGGCCGGCCGACGGAGCCTCACCGACGGACACACCGGTTCCGGTGACACCGGGGGTCACGCGGTGATCGACATCGTCGACGACCCGCCCCGGAAAGACGGACCCGAACCGGTGCCCGAGACAGCACCCGAAACAGTGCCCGGCCCCGGACCGGCATCCGCCGCCCCGGAGGGGACAACGACCGACCACCTGGAGGACCGCCACGCATGACCGATCCCCGAACCTGGTGCGCCGACCCGGGCGATCCCGCTCTCGGTGACCTCGTGGCAGCCCTGACCGCTCTGGGTTACAGGAAAGACAGCATCCTTTCGGTCCTCGGCGCCGTGGGGTGGCGTGAGGCGCTGCGGGGCAACCCGGCAGCGGCGCTGCGCCGCCTCCGGCAGATGACGGGCAGCGGCCCGCAGGCCACCCCTGACCAGGTTCCGTCACGCGCGGCGCTGCTGACCGAGGCGTTCTTCCTCCGCCGGCCGGTGCCCCACAGCCGGCTCGTCTCCGTGCTGGGAGCAGACCTCGTCGACCGGCTCTGCACCGCCCGGGTTCTCGTCCTCTCCGCCGCGGAGCCGGTCACCGCGCCCGACCCGGACCCTGCAGGCCACCCGGACCCCCTCCTGGTCCCCACCGTGGACATCCGACCGGTCGACAGTGAATCCGCCCCGGATCCGGGCGTCCTCATCGCCTCCGACCCGGACGCCTCCCTGGACGTCAGAATTCCCGGCCCCGAGCATGTACCAGGAGTGGGCAGGGCCCCTCTGACGCTGCTCAACCAGGTACCGCCGGACCGTGCCGGGAAACTTCTCGACCTCGGTACCGGGTCGGGGGTGCTGGCACTGACCCTGCCGGCCGACACCGTCGTGGCCACCGACATCCACGAACGGGCACTGGACTTCGCACGCGCCTCCGAACGCAGTGTCCTGAGACGTGACGCGGGACAGCCTGAAAGTCGTTCCGGGTCACATACCGGGGCAAGAAGTCCTGTCGACTGGCGTGCCGGAAGCTGGTTCGACCCCGTCAGGGACGAGAAGTTCGACCGTATCGTCTCCAACCCTCCGTTCGTCATCGGAGACGGGACAGTCGGACACATCTACCGGGACTCCGGGATGGAACTCGACGGGGCCAGCAGACTGGTCACCTCGGGAGCCGCCGAGCACCTCTGCCCCGGTGGCACCGCACACCTCCTCGGGGCCTGGGCCACCGGGTTCGACCGGTCGCCGGCGTCACGGGTGGCGTCCTGGCTTCCGGACGAGGGTATACGCGCCTGGGTCATCCAGCGCGACGAGGTCGATCCGGAGACCTACGTCCGGACCTGGTTGACCGACGAGTCCGTGGACCTTCGTACCCCGGCCGGCCGGCAGAGGACCCTGGACTGGCTGGATATGTTCGACCTCCGGGGGATCACCCGAATCGGGATGGGCTACCTGCACCTGCAGAGAATCGACGGACCGACCGAGGTGACATTCGAAGAGATCACCACCCCCGATCCCGGCTACTTCGGCGGGGAGGTCACCGAATGGTTCCGGCGGTCGGCGTGGCTGTCCGACAGGGACGCCGGGGATGTTCTCGCCGCCAGGTACGCGGTACGTCCGACCGTCGCCAGGGAGACAGTGGAACTCCCGGACCCGTCCGGCATGGGATTCCGCACTGTCGCACTGCGCCTGACCCGTACGGACGGGCCACGGTTCAGCCACGAGATTGACGCGCCCCTGTCCGCGGTGGTGGCCGGCCTCAATCCCCGCGGCCTGAGTCTCGGCGACACGGCGGGACTGTACTGTGCGGTCAACGGGTTGGACGAGGACGAGTTCACCTCCGCTCTGTGCCCGCTCGCGGTAGACCTGGTCAGACACGGCATCCTCCTGCCCGCTGACCTGCTCGACGACCCGGTCGACAGCGACGACAGCGACGACAGCGACGACCGTTACGCCACAGACGGAGGGAGCACACGGTGAGGGCTGTGGTGAGCACGGTCTCCAGCGCCCGGGTGACCGTGGACGGCGAAACGGTCGGGCAGGTCGACGCCGAGGTCGACGGCGAGTTCCGCGGGGCCCTGCTGGCGCTTGTCGGGGTGGGGCGTGGTGACGGTTCGGAGAAGTGGTCGACCGTGGCCCGCAAGATCGCCGAGCTGCGCCTGCTGCCTCCCCGGGGAGGATCCTGGTCCGACCCGAGGAATGTGTCGGTGACGGACAATGACGCCGCGGTCCTTGTGGTCAGCCAGTTCACCCTCGCCGGTTCAACGGTGAAGGGACGGCGTCCTTCATGGTCCGGTGCCGCACCGGCCGCCGAGGCGGAGGTCGCCGTCGACACCGTCGTGGCCGAGCTGCGGGCCCGCGGTGTCCGGGTCGCCACCGGCCGGTTCGGCGCGGAGATGTCCGTCGAGTCCGTCAACGAGGGCCCCTTTACCGTCGTTGTCGAGGCTTGAGCAGAACTCTCCCCCACCCCCACCCCCGTTCAGGGGATGGGTCAGTCTGCGGGCCGGCGCGGCCCCGGAGAGTCCCGCCCGCACCACAGGTCACAGGATAAGGCCTGACCACACCGGGTGGCGGACACGCAGCAGCAGGGACGTGTCCCGGCGGGTCGGACCGCCTCACCCGGCACCGGTAATGTGGGCCCGGGAACAATTCGGGACGACAGGCCGTTGGAGGAATGAGTGCTTCGGACAACGAACCCAGGAGGTCACCCGCATGAGTAACAGCAGTACCCCGAACGCCGCCACCACGGCCGACAACGACATCCTGGAGACCGACCGGACCGATGACCCGGTACCCGGTTCCGTCAACGAGATCGACGAACTCGATGACAGCAGCGTCGACGACATTCCCGCCGGTGACGGTGCGACTTCCATGAGCACCCCGGACACCGGGGGCGCCGAGGACACCGAGGACCCCGGGGTGGTGGAGGTCGTCACCGTCGTGGACGCCGCAGACACCGATGACAGGGACGCCGACAGCGAGGAAGCCGATGAGGAGGAGAAGGACGCCCGACCCCAGGACAAGGGTCGCCGACGTGGCAACAACGACAACCCCTCCGCCGACCTCGTCCGCGTCTACCTCAACGGCATCGGCAAGACTGCACTGCTCACCGCCGAGGACGAGGTCGAACTGTCCAAGCGCATCGAGGCGGGCCTCTACGCCGAGCACCTCCTCGACAGCGGAGAGAAGCTCACCCGTGCACGCAAGCGCGACCTGAAGATCCTCGCCCGGGAGGGACGTGCCGCCCGTACGCACCTGCTGGAGGCGAACCTCCGCCTCGTCGTCTCGCTCGCCAAGCGTTACACGGGCCGCGGGATGCCGCTGCTGGACCTGATCCAGGAGGGCAACCTGGGCCTGATCCGCGCCATGGAGAAGTTCGACTACGCCAAGGGGTACAAGTTCTCGACCTACGCGACGTGGTGGATCCGTCAGGCGATCACCCGGGGCATGGCGGACCAGTCGCGCACCATCCGCCTGCCCGTCCACCTTGTCGAGCAGGTCAACAAGCTCTCCCGAATCAAGCGTGAGATGTACCAGCATCTCGGCAGAGAGGCCACGAACGAGGAACTGGCCGAGGAGTCCGGCATCGACGAGTCGAAGATCGAGACTCTTCTGCGCCAGTCCCGTGACCCGGTGAGTCTCGACATGCCCGTCGGCTCCGATGAGGAGGCTCCCCTGGGCGACTTCATCGAGGACTCGGACTCTACCGACGCTGAGGCTGCGGTGGTGGCGTCCCTGCGTCACTCCGATGTCCGCGCGGTGCTCGACACTCTCGAGGAGAGGGAGCAGGACGTCATCAAGCTGCGCTACGGTCTCGACGACGGCATGCCGCGGACCCTCGACCAGATCGGCAGGAGTTTCGGGCTTTCCCGTGAGCGGGTGCGCCAGATCGAGCGGGAGGTCATGGCGAAACTGCGGGAGGGCGAGCGTGCGGACAAGCTCCGTGAGTACGCGGTGTAGCGACTGCGGAGACACGGTGTAGTTTTGACGCAGGGACCTTCCGGCAAGCCCGGTCCCGACCATATTTCCGTCCTGTCCGGTGCCGGTGCCGGACCGGTGCACCCGTCGGTGGCGTCTCCGTTGACGGAAGGACGCCAACGGAAACCAGGGGAATTCTGCGCCGCGGTGTCCCTCCCCGGCACCGGTGACGCCGGTGAAGCCCCTGAACCGTGTACCTTATGGGTGATCGCCAGTTCTAGTCAGTACGACTATCAGAGAAAGGCCGTTGTCGAGTGAAGGATCTCGTCGATACCACTGAGATGTACCTCCGGACCATCTTCGAACTGGAGGAGGAGGGCATCCCGCCGCTGCGTGCGCGCATCGCCGAGCGGCTGGAGCAGTCCGGACCGACGGTCAGTCAGACTGTTGCCCGGATGGAGCGTGACGGTCTGCTCTGGATCGCCGACGACCGTTCCCTCAAGTTGACCGAGAAAGGCCGGGCCCATGCGACTTCGGTCATGCGTAAGCACCGCCTGGCAGAACGTCTGCTGCTCGACGTGATCGGACTTCCCTGGGAGTCCGTGCACGAGGAGGCGTGCCGGTGGGAGCACGTCATGGGCGACGAGGTGGAGAAGAAGCTGCTCAACGTCCTCTCCGACCACGAGACCTCGCCGTTCGGAAATCCTGTTCCCGGGCTCGAGAAGATCGGGGCGGCTTCCGTCCAGAATCCCCCGAACTCTCACCGCGCCTCTGATCTGGATCTGAGCACCCCGACCACGGTGCGGATCGTGAGTTTCAACGAGATCGTCCAGGTCGAGCGCAAGATCATCACCCGCCTCGGCCAGTACGGTATCCGTCCCGGATCTGTCGTGACCGTGCAGGACACCCCTGACGGGCTGTCCATCACCTCGGAGGCGGGTACGGTGACGGTCCCTGACGAACTCGGTCACGCTATCCGGGTCATCGTCGAGGAAGGCCTGAACTGACATGCCGTTGAGCAGCGGAGCTCATGTTCTTGTCACAGGTGGCGCCGGCTATGTCGGCAGTGTCTGTGCCACGGTCCTGGTGGAGAAAGGGTACCGGGTGACCGTGGTCGATGATCTGTCGACCGGTAACCGTGAGGCTGTACCGCCTGCCGCGGAGTTCATCGAGGGCGACGTCCTGGACGCCGCGCCGGGTGTGCTTGCTGACGACTGTGCCGCCGTCTTCCACTTCGCGGCGAAGTCCCTCGTCGGCGAATCGGTGGTCTCCCCCGCGAAGTACTGGTCGGGCAATGTCGTCACTACGTTGCGTCTGCTCGACCTGATGAGGGCGGCGGGGGTGGACAACCTGGTCTTCTCCTCGACTGCGGCGTGCTACGGAGAGCCGGAGACTGTTCCCATCACAGAGGATGCCCCCACCGCTCCGACGAACCCCTACGGTGCCTCGAAGCTGACGATCGACAACATCATCACCTCGTACGCGAACGCCTACGGACTGGGCGCCACCAGTCTGCGCTATTTCAATGTTGCCGGGGCCTACGGCAGTGTCGGTGAGAACCGTGCCGTGGAGACCCACCTGATTCCCCTGGTGCTCCAGGTGGCCCTCGGTGCCCGTGACAAGATCCTGATTTTCGGCGACGACTGGCCCACCGCTGACGGCACCTGTGTGCGTGACTACATCCACATCCGCGACCTGGCAGATGCACATCTTCTTGCTGCATCCTCGAACATCCCCGGGGTGCACCGGATCTTCAATCTCGGGTCCGGTGACGGCTTCAGCGTCCGCCAGGTCGTCGACACGTGCCGCGAAGTGACAGGCCGTCCCATTCCTGCTGAGGTTGCCCCGCGACGTGGCGGAGACCCCGCGACCCTGATCGCCTCCTCCGCCCGGGCAGTCTCGGAACTGGGCTGGAATCCCACCAGATCCGATATCACCACGATCGTCTCAGACGCATGGGCGTTCACCTCCGCACTCGGCGATCGAGCTCATTTCGCACGTCGTTGACCTCCTGACGGTCGAGGACACGATCGAGCACACCCGCCAGCTCCTCCAGCGCGCTTCCCGGGCACCTGGACGCTGCCCGGTCAACGAGTTCGATACCCCTGTCCAGCATCTGGGACACCACAGGGGACGGACCGCCCCTCTCCGCCGCCTCCATGACCGGCCCCGCCAGCGCCAGGGTCCGCTCAGCCCGCCTCAGACCGTGACGCAGATCTCTGCCCCGTCCGGTCATCCACCGGTAGCGGTAACGGCCCGTGATCTCGGCGACCGCCCTGTGTGACGCACGGTGTGCCAGCACTCCACCCGAACTGCACCACGCTGCGACGGCGAGCAGAGCCAGCGCACGCTGTCGCAGCAGCCCCCGGGAAAGTCCCGCGGTGACGGTGAGGAGAGTTCTCACCGCCGCTCCGCGCGGCCCTGCCGCCAGAACCGCGAACACCGGATACATGTCGTCGCGGTCACATGCCGCGGCAACGAACGTCGCGACACCCTCAGTCTCCAGCAGGCTCACGACACATCCGATCTGTTCCGCCACGGCCTCCCCCGGGTTTTCCCGGTCAGTCACCCCGGCCCCGGTCCCGCCTGCTTCCGCCCCCGGGGCTGCCTGCTTCCGCCCCTGACCCCGCTGTGCCCCGCGGTGCGTACCTCTTTTGGGCGTCCGGTCGCTGCAGTGTTGCTCGAGAAGCTCACCGAGATCATCGACAAGAGAACACAGACCGGCGATGTCACGGTAGCCGGAGGTGTCCGCCGGGAACTCCTCCCAGCGGGGTTCGTCGACCCAGCTGGCCGGGAGTCTGTCCACCAGTGTCACCGGAATCTCCCGTGTATCCAGCTGCTCGTTGAACTCCTGTTGTCCCGGAACCCGGGACCGGCCGTCACCGACAGTCGGGCTGTCAGCCGGATCCGGGAGCCTTCCCCCTGCCCCCCGTCCAGGCGAGCAGGCTGCCCCGTTCCCGGCCCCGTCGAGAGGTATCTCCCACCACAGTGCCCCCGCGCACAGGTCGGTGGCGACAAACCCCGCGACGACCCGGATCCCCGCCTCCCTGAACCTCTCCGCCGCAGCGTCGACGAGCGGTCCGGCGTCTCCACCGACGACCGCGATGACGACCCCGCACTCCGACCGCCCCCGGTTTGCACGTTCCAGGGCCACGGTCGCCGACAGGACCGATTCTTCAGTGAGGTCCGCCCGGATCACCGGCCCCACCTCCGATGAACTCCCGCAACGCTCCGGGGTGTCCCCGGCGTCCCCCTGTGGTCGGCTCAGCCCCAGGAATATCATCGAGTTCTCCGGCCGGAATCCCAGCATGCCGGGTACCGCGGCAAGCAGTGCCCCGCTGTCACCCCCGAGGTCGATGTTCCTGGCGGGGCGTCCACCGGCGCCGGGCGGACGAGGTGGAATAGCATCCGCGTCGTTTCTGTTGTCAGATGTGTAGGTCATGGGGCGATCATCCCCGACCGACAGGCCCCTTTTCTCCGGCGCCGCTGCATTCCCGCAGGGCCCTGTGGACAATCGGGTTCCTGTGGACTGAGGACTGAGGTTGGTACGCTTGGCGGGCCATCACCGGCACAACCGCCGGGTGACCGCCGACGGTAACCGAGCGAAAGGAGCAGCGGACAATGTCCGAGAACAACCGCATGTACGAGCTTGAGTACCCCGCACCCGGCGCCCGGGACGAGGCTGCCGGCGGAGTACCGCTCATCATCGCCCTCCAGGGCTACGCCGACGCAGGTCAGGGCGTCTACCAGGCCTCCCAGCATCTCCTGCAGGCGCTGGAGCACAGGCAGGTGGCGACCTTCGACGTCGACGAGCTGATCGACTACCGCTCGCGGCGTCCCGGTGTCACCATCGACAGAAGCAGGCTGACCTCCTCGGAGGACCTGTCGCTGACCCTGCACCGGCTCGAAGATTCCGCCGGTGAACCCTTCCTCCTCCTCGAAGGCCCTGAACCGGACCTGAGGTGGAACGCGTTCAGCAGGGCGGTCACCGAACTGAGCTCGCACCTCGGTGTGAACCGTGCAGTCGCCCTCTACTCGGCACCCATGACGGTCCCGCACACCCGCCCGCTGGTCATTTCCGCCCACGCCTCCGATCCTGCACTGGTCGCCGAACTCCAGCAGTGGGAGGCACGGATGATCATACCGGGGTCCGCGGCGCTCAGGATCGAACTGTCCCTGGGCCGTGCCGGTGTGGACGCCGTGGGCCTGACCGCCCATGTCCCCCACTACATCGCCGCCTCCGACTACCCGGAATCCGCCTGGGCACTGCTGCACACCGTCGAACAGGTCGCGGGTCTCCAGCTGCCGTTGCGGTCACTGCAGGCGGACATGGAGAAGGTCCGGGGCCAGCTCGCGGAGCAGGTCGAGGAGTCCGGTGAGATCGCCACGGTGGTCGCCGCGCTGGAACGTCAGTACGACAACGAGATGGCACGGCTGCGCCGGCGCCGGGAGAACAGTCTCCTTGCCCCCGGTCAGGACGTCCCCTCCGGTGACGAGATCGGCGCGGAGGCCGAACGTTTCCTCGCCGGTATTGCCGGTGACGGAAACGAGGACGGAGCCGGAGACGGGGACGCCGACGGCTCCGACATCAACGGCGTCAACGGCGACAGGCCCTCCGGCGACGACGGTGACGACGCAGGCGACGGCCCGCGGGACAGCTCCGGGTCCTGAGAGACGTCGGCGGTCGGGGAAGGGCCGGAGTGTGGCGTCCTTCCCTTCCCTCCCCTTCCCTCCCCCCCCGGAGCGCTCCCACGAAGGACGGCCGAGGAAGCTGTCCTGTCCTGACTGTACGGTGGTGACCGTGAACCCCGTGAACTCCGACTCCACCGTTCCCGCCACTCTCGCCGATCTGCTGCCGGACCTGGCGGAGGTTCCGGAGTCCCTGCTCGACGATGTGACGTTGGAGTCCTTCCTGGGATGGGCCCAGGACAGGAGCATCACCCTCTACCCCGCACAGGAAGAGGCCGCCACGGCGCTCGCCGCCGGGGACAACGTGATTCTCGCCACCCCCACCGGGTCGGGGAAGTCCCTGGTCGCCACGGCGGCCCACTTCATCGCCCTGGCGCACGGGAAGAGAACCTTCTACACGGCCCCGATCAAGGCTCTGGTCAGCGAGAAATTCTTCTCCCTGTGCGAGATCTTCGGGCCCGACAAGGTCGGGATGATGACCGGTGACGCCACAGTCAACGGCAGAGCTCCGATCATCTGCGCCACCGCGGAAATCGTGGCGAACATCGCACTGCGTGACGGTGCGGACGCCGACATCGACCAGGTGGTCATGGACGAGTTCCACTACTACTCGGAGCCGGACCGCGGCTGGGCCTGGCAGGTGCCGCTGCTGGAGCTGCACCGAGCACAGTTCCTCCTCATGAGCGCGACCCTCGGGGACACGACCTGGCTCGAGAAGGACCTGGAGAAGCGGACGGGCCGCACCAGTACCACCGTCTCGAGTTCCACCCGGCCGGTCCCCCTGGACTTCCACTATGTCTACACTCCCGTCCATGAGACCGTGGAGGAACTTCTCGCCGACGGTAAAGCCCCCGTGTACCTGGTCCATTTCTCACAGCGGGAGGCCGCCGAACGGGCACAGTCGCTGACCAGTCTCAGCCTTCTGGGCGACCGGACCCGTTCGAAAGAGCGAAAGGCCGCGATCGCGGCGGCGATCGGCGACTTCCGGTTCTCATCCGCTTTCGGTAAGACGCTCTCCGGCCTGATCCGCAAGGGAATCGGCGTCCACCATGCAGGCATGCTGCCGAAATACCGGAGGCTGGTCGAGCGCCTCGCCCAGCAGGGACTGCTCACCGTGATCTGCGGCACCGACACCCTCGGCGTCGGTATCAACGTCCCCATCCGTACGGTGCTGCTCACAGGACTCGCGAAGTACGACGGCGTGCGCCACCGGGTCCTGAAGTCACGGGAGTTCCACCAGATCGCGGGGCGTGCCGGACGTGCAGGTTACGACACCGAGGGCACCGTCATCGTCGAGGCTCCCGACCACGAGATCGAGAACTACCGTCTCCGCCAGAAGGCCGGTACCGACCCGAAGAAGCTGAAGAAGCTACGCAAGAAGCACGCCCCCGAGGGGAGAGCGACCTGGTCGGAGTCGACTTTCACCCGCCTGACCACCGCCGAGCCCGAAGAGCTGGTCAGTCAGTTCCGCATGACCAATGCGATGCTGATCAACGTCATCGCGCGCGAGCAGTGGACGTACGCGGCTCTCAGAGACCTGCTGCGGGGCAACCACGACACACGGGCGAAACAGAACCGTGAGATACTCACGACCGTTGACCTCTACCGGGGTCTGCTGAGGGCCGGCATCGTCGAGGAGTATCCGGCGGACACCCCGTCAGGCAAGGACGCCAGACTGACCCGTGACCTGCAGAGAGACTTCGCTCTCAACCAGCCGTTGTCTCCGTTCGCCCTCGCAGCTCTCCAGCTGCTCGACCCGGAGTCCCCCACCTACGCCCTGGACGTGATCAGCACCTTCGAGGCTATCCTCGACGACCCGGGCCAGATCCTCCAGGCCCAGCAACGGGCCCGCCGTGGTGAGGAGATCGCTGCACTCAAGGCCGAAGGGGTGGACTACACCGAGCGCACCGCGATCGTGGAGGAGATCACCTGGGACATGCCGTTGAGGGAGGAGCTGGAGCAGGCCTACGAGATCTTCTGCGGGACAAACCCCTGGGCCCGGGATTTCCGCATCTCACCGAAGTCCGTGCTCCGTGAGATGGTCGAGAAGGCGATGACGTTCTCCGACCTCGTCGCGACCTATTCACTGGCCAGGTCCGAAGGCGTCGTCCTGCGCTACCTCACGGACGCGTGGAGAACCCTGACCCACAGTGTGCCCCCGGAACGCAGGTCGGAGGAGCTGGAGGACATTCTCGTCTGGCTCGGTGAACTGCTCCGCCAGGTGGATTCGTCACTGGTCGACGAATGGGCGGCGATGTCCGACCCGGACGCGCCCGTGTCCGCCGAACAGGTCGCCGAACACGCTTTCGGTGTGGGCGAGACTCCCCGGCTGTCGTCGAATCCGCGGGCGCTGCGACGGATGGTGCGCAACCACATGTTCCGGCATGTGGAACTGTTCGCCCTCGAGCGGGAGGAGGAACTTGCGGAACTGGACAGTTACCTGGAGTTCGCGCCGGACTGGCCCGCCGAGCTGGACGCCTGGTTCGACGAGTACGACGACCTCGGCACCGGACAGTCCGCACGCTCCGGTGACCTGGTCATCATCACTGAAGGTGCGGAGCCGCGCACGCTCGCGGTCCGGCAGATCCTCGATGATCCCGCCGGCGACCACGGCTGGGCCTTCCTGGGGACAGTCGACCTGGACGCCACCGACGAGGCCGGGGAGGTACGGCTGCGCAGCCTCGAGGTCATACGCGGCTGAGTCGGCGTTCGAGGATCCGTCGACTCTCCGTCACCGAGTCGGTGAACGCCTTCCCGAGGCAGTCCGCGATGACCTTGAAGTCTTCGGTTCTGCTGGAACTGGCCCGGTAGCACAGTGAGACTGACCGGCCGGCAGCAGCCGCGCCACCGGCGAAGGTCGCCAGCTCCAGTCCCGGTCTGTCGCACTCGGCGGCCACCGCACTGAGCGGGACGAGGGTGCTGCCCAGCCCCCCGATGACACACTGGACGATCGTCGACAGGCTGGCTGCCCTGGTCACCGCCTGGGCGGGGTCCCGGCGCAGTGCAGCGGTCCGGCACAGGTCGAGGATCTGGTCCCGGAGACAGTGGCCGTCATCGAGCAGGAGCAGGTCGAGCCCGTCAAGGTCGTCGACGGTCAGGTCGCGGCGTCCTGCCAACGGGTGTCCCGCAGGCACCACGAGGACAAATTCTTCGTCGTAGACGTGGATGCTCTCGGTGCCCGACGAGGTGATCTGGCTGGCGACGACCGCAGCGTCCAGGCCACCGTAGCGGAGAGAGTCGACGAGGTTGTCAGTCTTCTCCTCGACGATGCGGAGCTGGAGTTCTGGGGCGACCTCCGGCATTCGTCTCAGCAGGGCGGGAAGCAGGAAGGGAGCGACTGTGGGGATCATGCCGAGGTTCATCGGGCCGACCAGACCACCCTGGGCTCCTCTGGCGTGACTGACGAACGCCTCCAGGCTGTCGAGCGTCGCCTGGGCGTAGGGCAGGAGAGTCACGCCCACGGGGGTGACGATCACCCGTCTGGTGGACCGTTCAATGAGTTGCACCCCGAGCCCCTGTTCGAGTGCGGCGAGAGCCTGTGACAGCGACGGTTGGGAGATGCCGAGCTTCTGTGCCGCGGTCCCGAAGTGTCCGTTCTCCGCGATGGTGACGAAAGTGCGCAGCTGGGAGACCGTGGGGCGATACTCTCTATTGGCCATACCTATGAAGTTACCCTCCCCCGCAACTGACAACCTATCCGCACCAACATATAGCCACCTCTTATTTACGAACATGTGAAATATCGGGTTTGCCTTTGCATGAGGCGGTGTCCCGTGGCATAATCGGAGTCGGTTCAAGATCAAGCGTCTTACGCCTTAGGAGGCAAATACCGTGTCCATCCTCACCGTCGGTGAAAAGTTCCCGGAGTTCGAGCTCACCGCCCTCAAGGGCGGCGACCTCCACGAAGCCAACGCCCAGTCCCCCGACGACTACTTCGAGACCGTCAGCCTCGGCAAGTACCAGGGCAAGTGGAAGGTGATCTTCTTCTACCCCAAGGACTTCACCTTCGTCTGCCCCACCGAGATCGCCGCCTTCGGCAAGCTTGACGAGGACTTCCAGGACCGCGACACGCAGATCCTCGGCGGCTCCACGGACAACGAGTTCGCCCACTTCAACTGGCGCGCCACCCACCCGGACCTGAAGACGGTCCCGTTCCCGATGTTCGCCGACGTCCGCCACGACCTCATCCGCGCACTCGGTGTCGAGAACGCCGCCGGTGTGGCCGACCGCGCGACCTTCATCGTCGACCCGGACAACGTGATCCAGTTCGTCTCCGTCACCCCGGACGCTGTGGGCCGTAACGTCGACGAGGTCCTCCGCGTGCTCGACGCCCTGCAGTCCGAAGAGGTCTGCGCCTGCAACTGGCAGGCCAACGACCCCACCAAGAACATCGACAAGCTCGAGGTCGTCCAGGAGGCTCTGAAGTAATGTCCGTCGACAACCTGAAGTCCGGCCTCCCGGAGTACGCCAAGGACCTCAAGCTGAACCTCGGCACCCTGGTGCGCTCCACCGAGCTCAGCGAGCAGCAGCTCTGGGGCACCTTCGTCGCCACCGCTGCAGCCACCCGCAACGACCAGGTCATCTCGGAGGTCACGGAGGAGGCGAAGACCCACCTCTCCGACGAGGCCTACAACGCCGCACTGGCCGCCGCGTCCATCATGGCGATGAACAATGTCGCCTACCGTGCCCGCGGCTGGCTCGGCGACGACTACTCCCAGGTCCGGATGGGCCTGCGGATGAACGTCATCTCCAAGCCGGGTATCGAGAAGGCCGACTTCGAGCTCTTCTCTCTGGCAGTGTCCACCATTAACGGATGTGAGCACTGCACGGTGGCACACGAGCACACCGTCCGCGAAGAAGGACTGACCAAGGAGCAGGTCTTCGAGGCAGTCAAGATCGCCGCGACCGTCGCAGGTGTCGCACAGGCACTGCAGATCGCCGACGCCAGCTGACCTCCTGACCTGCACAGGTCCACCGGGCCGGACACCACCATGGTGTCCGGCCTCTGTCATGCCCGGACCTCCTGCACCACAGCCTGGAGCATTTCCGGTCAGTCCACACAGCAGGTTCACCGGTTGTTCCCGGGGCATTTGTTCGCCGTCCTCTTCCCCGTCGGCACACGGCAACCCGGGGTCCGTAGTCTCCGGCAACGGTTCACGACGACCTGACAGAAGACGTGACGACTGCACGACCGACGACTGCACGACCGACGACTGCACGACCGACGACTACGGGAAGAGAACGCCAGTGGCACTGCTCCGACGAAACCTGCTCGCCAAATTAGACTTCACCTCCGGCAGGTCCCACCGCACCTGCGTCTACAAATGCGGGGACGCCTGCTCGAAACCGGTCCCCAACACATCCGACAACCCTTACTTCCGCGACATCGTCCGCCGCGAGTTCGACCGGCGCGCCCTGCTCCGGGGATTCGGGGCCGCCGCCGTCGCCCTCGGCGGTACCGGTTTCCTCGCCGCCTGCGGACAGGAGACCTCCTCGGCGACGGCAACAGCTCCGGGGACGGCCACGGGCAGCGGCGGTACCCCGACCCCCGCCGGACTGAGGTTCGACATGGTCGCCCCGAACACCAGGGACGCCGTGACAGTACCGACCGGGTACAGCAGTGACGTCGTGATCCGGTGGGGTGACCCGGTACTCCACGGTGCCGCCGACTGGTCTGTCGACAACCAGACCCCGGAGAATGCCGCGAAGCAGTTCGGCTACAACTGCGATTTCGCCGAACTCCTGCCTGTCGACGGTGAGAAGAACAGGTTCCTGCTGGTCTCCAATCACGAGTACACCACCCCCCAACAGATGTTCCGCGGCTATGACGCGGACAACCCGACCAGGGAGCAGGTCGACATCGAACTGGCCAGCCACGGACTCTCTGTCGTCGAGGTTGCCGGCAACGACACCGACGGACGACTGCGTCCGGTCATCGGCCGGTACAACCGGCGGATCACCGGGACCACCGAGTTCCTGATCACCGGGCCGGCAGCAGGTTCGGACCTGCTGAAGACTTCAGCCGACCCCACCGGGACCAGGGTCCTGGGGACCCTCAACAACTGCGCAGGAAGCGTCACCCCCTGGGGCACGGTGCTGTCCGGCGAGGAGAATGTCGACCAGTACTTCGCCGGTGGTGGACGAGCGCAGGGGAAGGACGCCAGAGAGCGCTTCGCCCGCTACGGCATGGAGGACGATGAGACCGCCCGCAGGTGGGAGCGCTTCCACAGCCGGTTCGACATCACCAGGGAGTCCAACGAGGCCCACAGGTTCAACTGGGTCATCGAGGTCGATCCCTGGGACCCGCAGTCCACACCGGTGAAGCACACCGCACTCGGCCGTTTCAAGCATGAAGCGGCGGCGGTGCATGTCACCGACGACGGAACTGTCGTCGCCTACTCCGGCGACGACTCCCGCTTCGAGTACATCTACAAGTTCGTCTCCTCCCGCAGGTACATCGCAGGTTCCGGTCCCGGGGACACGGCGGCACGCAGGGAGAACATGAAGGCACTGGATGAAGGCACCCTCTACGTCGCAGTGTATGAAGGCAACTCCGCGGACTTCACCGAGAACACCCTCCCGGAGGACGGTGCCTTCGACGGCACCGGTCGCTGGGTGAAACTGGCCACCTGTCACCCGGATGCAACGGTGACGTCCCACATCGAGGGGATGAGCGGGGAGGAGGTCCTCGTCTTCACCCGTACAGCGGCCGACAGAGCAGGCGCTACCAAGATGGACCGTCCCGAGGACGTCCAGGTGCACCCGTCCAGCGGGAAAGTCTATGCAGCTCTGACCAACAACGCCTACCGCGGTGCCGCCCGTCCCGGTAAGGACGACGAACCTGCCATGGAGTACGCCCCGGTCAAGGAGAACAAGAACGGCTACGTGCTCGAGATGGACGACGACCACGCCGGGGAGTCATTCTCCTGGAACCTTCTCCTGGTCTGCGGTGACCCCGGTGCCGCAGAGACCTACTTCGGAGGTTTCGACAAGTCCAGCGTCTCCCCCATATCCTGCCCGGACAATCTGGCCTTCGACCCCGGAGGAAACCTGTGGGTGTCCACCGACGGCAACGCACTGGAGTCCAATGATGGCCTCTTCGCGGTCGCTCTCGAGGGACCTGCGCGGGGCCTGACCAAGCAGTTCCTCACCGTACCGGCAGGTGCGGAGACCTGTGGGCCGGTCGTCACGGAGCGGCGGGTGCTGGTCAATGTCCAGCACCCGGGGGAGGATGAGGAGGCGACGGTCGAATCCACCACGTCACACTGGCCCGACGGCGGAAACTCACTGGCACGGCCGTCCACTGTGGTGGTGTGGAAAGACGACTACGGCGCGATCGGCCACTGACCCCGGTGGTAGAATCACCGGGTGGTATCCGAGGACAGAAAGTCAGATTCCCCAGCACGCAAGGGTTCCGGGCGGCGGAGGAGACGGCGTCCTTCCGGTGACGGCAGGGCCGGTACTGCGGGGCCGGTCCGCCACAACCTTGCCCGGAACCTGCACTTTCCCGAGCAGCTTCCCGTGTCCGCCCGCCGTGACGAGATCATGGAGGCCATAAAAGACCACCAGGTGGTCATCGTCGCCGGCGAGACCGGTTCGGGCAAGACCACCCAGCTGCCCAAGATGTGCCTGGCCCTCGGCCGTGGCGCCCGTGGCAGAATCGGTCACACCCAGCCGCGCCGCATCGCAGCCCGGTCGGTCGCCGACCGTATCGCCGACGAACTCGGTGAGAAGGTCGGCGAACCGGGGGGCCGGGTGGGCTACAAGATCCGGTTCGACGACACCGTCTCCGACTCCACCGCCGTCAAACTCATGACCGACGGCATCCTTCTGGCCGAGATCCAGCATGACCGGCTCCTCCGTGAGTACGACACGATCATCATCGACGAGGCACACGAGCGCAGCCTCAACATCGACTTCCTGCTGGGCTATCTCCGCGAGATCCTCCCCCGCCGACCGGACCTGAAGGTGATCGTCACCTCCGCGACCATCGACCCGGAGTCCTTCGCGACACATTTCGCCGACGACCGGGGCAGGCCGGCACCGGTCATCGAAGTGTCCGGGCGAACGTATCCCGTGGAGATCCGGTACCGTCCGCTGGTCCGCACCGTCGGTACCGACGGTGACGGTGAAGGGGGCAGGGAGGTCGAGACTGATCCGCTCGACGGACTGCTCGACGCCGTCCGCGAACTCACGGCTGAGGGCCCCGGTGACATTCTCTGCTTCTTCTCCGGGGAGAGGGAGATCAGGGACGCCGCCGACGCCCTGGGGGACGCCGGTTTCCGCAGCACCGACATTCTCCCCCTGTTCGGCCGGATGTCCTCGGCCGAACAGCACCGTGTGTTCTCCACCGGGCCACGTCGCCGGATCATCCTGGCGACCAATATCGCCGAGACCTCACTGACCGTCCCGGGGATCAGGTATGTCATCGACACCGGATATGCGCGCATCTCCCGCTACTCCCACCGGACGAAGGTGCAGCGGCTCCCGGTCGAGAAGATCAGTCAGGCCTCGGCGCGGCAACGGTCCGGTCGGTGCGGGCGTACCGCGGACGGCATCGCGATCAGACTGTATTCCGAGGAGGATTTCGAGGCACGCCCGGAGTTCACTGACCCTGAGATTCTGCGAACCCACCTGTCCAGTGTCATTCTCTCCATGGCGTCACTGGGACTCGGGGACATCGCCGACTTCCCGTTCCTTCAGCCCCCGGACAAGCGCTCGGTCCGCGACGGGGTTCAACTGCTCCAGGAACTCGGCGCTTTCGCGCCCGGAGGCTCGGACCGTTCCTCTGACCGTCCTCTCACCGACATCGGCCGGTACATGGCGAGGATCCCGACTGACCCACGGCTGGCACGGATCCTCGTCGCCGCCCACGAGAACAATGTGCTCGAGCAGATCGCGGTGATCGTGGCCGCCCTGAGTATCCAGGATGTCCGCGAGCGTCCCATGGAGAAACAGGCGCAGGCGGACCAGGCGCACGCCCGCTACAGGGCGGACTCGGACTTCATGTCCCTGCTGATCCTGTGGAACCATCTCCAGCAGAACCGTCGCACACTGTCGGGAAACCAGTTCAGGCAGCTGTGCAGGCGGGAGTTCATCCACTATGTCCGGGTCCGGGAGTGGATCGACCTTGTCCGCCAGTTCCTCACGGTCATCCAGGACCTGCGCTGGAAGGTCCCGAACATCCGGCATGTCCGTGACCTCACATTCGACCTGGACCGGGGCGGGACCACCGCACTGGCGGAGGATGACATCCACAGGTCCCTGTTGGCGGGTCTGCTGACCAACACCGGTATGAGGGAGGGTGCGAGCAGGCAGTACACGGGTACCCGCAGCACCCGGTTCGTCATCCACCCGTCGTCGTATCTCGCGAAGAAGCCTCCGCAGTGGGTGATGGCGGCCGAGCTGGTGGAGACGTCGCAGGTCTTCGCCCGGACTGTTGCGCCCCTGGTGCCCGAGTGGGTCGAGGATGTCGCCCCGCACATGGTGAAGTACACCTATTCGGAACCCCACTGGTCGTCGAAGCGGGGGGCTGCGATGGTGCACGAGAAGGCACTTCTGCTGGGCCTGCCCGTGGTGACTGACCGGCTGGTCCCACTGTCGCGGGTCGATCCTGAGGCCGCCCGGGAGACGTTCATCCGCTCGGCGCTTGTCGAAGGTGACTGGCACACAAGGCACGGGTTCTTCCACCACAACCGGGAGCTCCTGGAGAATGCCACACGACTGGAGGAGAAGGCCAGGCGGCGCGACATCGTCGTCGACGACGACGCCCTCTTCGCCTTCTACGATGCCCGGATCCCGGCGTCCGTGGTCTCCGCGAGGCACTTCGACTCCTGGTGGAAGAAGGCGCGTCACAGCACACCGGACCTGCTGGGCTTCAACGAGGACGCCCTGATCAGTTCGGACCGTGAGGCGGCGGAGGCACGCGAGTTCCCCGACACCTGGCGTCAGGGCGATGTCGAGTACGAACTCGACTACGTGTTCCGTCCCGGTGACCCGGCGGACGGGATCACCATGAAGGTGCCTCTGCCGCTGCTGGCGGGCCTGGACGACACGGACACCAGGTGGCTGGTGGCGGGAATGAGAGAGGAACTGTGCGTCGCGCTCATCCGTACACTCCCGAAACCTCTGCGCAGGAGTGTGGTGCCGGCCGGGGAGTTCGCACGGGCGGCTCTGGCCCGGATGACCCCCTACGACGGTCCGGTGGACCGGGCTCTCGCCGATGCGCTGCGGAGCCTGGGAGGTACGGGAATCAGTGCCTCCGACTTCGACTGGTCCCGGGTTCCGGACCATCTGCGCATGTGCTTCGCTGCCGTGGACCGCAGGGGCAAGATCATCGCCCGGTCGCGGGATCTGTCAGACCTTCAGCAGCAGCTGGCCGGGGACATCACCCGCTCGATCGCTGCAGTCACCTCGAGACGGTCGGGTGCCCACGGTTCGGCTCCCGCGCCGTCGGACGCCGCGACACACCGGCGCGGGAAAGGTGCCGCCCGGGTCGGGGACGGCGGGAAACACAACGGCAGAGGGTCTGCAGGTGGCGGTGCCGGTGTGCTCGCCCATGAGAACCGGTGGAGTGCGGACGGGATCGGTACGGTGCCCGAAACCGTGGACTCGGTGGTTGACGGGCAGCCGGTGACCGCCTATCCCGCACTCGTCCTCACCGACGACGGGGTGGACCTCCGGGCGTTCCCCACCGCGAAAGCCGCTGCGGGGGCGCAGTTCTCGGCGGTCCTGGAGCTCATGTTGCGGGAGTGCAGGGTTCAGCCGAAGCAGATGGTGAAGGGGCTGCCTCTGCGTCAGCGCGTCGCGGTGGAGAACTACCCGTACGGTGGTCCGGAGGCTTTCGTCGAGGACTGCAGGGTTCTGGTGTGCCGGGACCTTCTCACGGAGTTCGGTCCGGTGATCCGTGATCCTGACCGGTGTGCCGGGGCGGTGGCGGCGGCACGGGACCGCGGTCCGGGTCTGGTGCGGCAGACTGTCGTGGCCGTGGCACCGGCTGCGCTGGCTGTGGCGGACATGACTTCGGAGCTGGACGGTTGGGAGGGGGATTCGATCGGGGACATGCGTTCCCAGCTCGAGTTTTTCCTGGGGCCGCACCGGATCGCGCGAAACGGTGTCGCCCGTCTCCGCCACGTGCCACGTTATGTCGAGGCGATGAAGGCACGCCTGTCGATGCTGGAGCATGATCCGGACAGGGAGGCTGACCTCGCCGACCAGATCAGGGAGTGCCAGGACGCCCTGAAAGCGACCCGGGACCGCCTGCCGGACGCCAGGGCCGCGTCACCGCAGATCAAGGATGTGGAGTGGCTGATCGAGGAGCTCCGGGTGGCGTTGTTCGCCCAGAATCTCGGGACCACCCGCACGGCAAGTGTCCAGCGGGTCCACAAGGCCCTGCAGAAGATCCGGTGACGTGGTGACCTTCTCCCCCCTGTGACGGCCGTGTCGGGGTCAGGGTGTTCGCCTCAGCGGAGCTTTCCGCCTGTCACCGGGGTCTGACGTCGGTGGCGGTCTCCGGCGCCCTGTCTTCATCTGCACTGCCGCTGCCGGATCTGCTGTCCGGGTGCCTGCCGGAGTCGCTGTGCTGGTCGCGGAGCATACGGATCTCGTTCTCGAAGTCCTCGGCGCTGCGAAAGGACTTGTAGACCGAGGCGAATCTCAGGTAGGCCACCTCGTCAAGCTTGCGCAGGGGGTCCAGAATCGCCAGGCCGATGTCGTTCGCCGCGACCTGGGATCCGTGGGTTGCCCGAATGGACTGCTCCACCTCATGTGCCAGCACCTTGAGGTCGTCCTCGGACACGGACAGTCCCTGGCACGCCCGCCCGACACCTCTGATGACTTTGTCACGGCTGAACTCCTCGGTGACGCCGTTGCGCTTGGTGACGAGAAGGACTGATCGTTCTATGGTGGTGAACCGGGTTCCGCACCGGGTGCATTCTCGTCGTCGGCGGATGGCTGACCCGGATTCCACGGTCCTCGAATCCAGGACTCGGGAACGCTGGGAACGGCAGGACGGGCAGAGCACTGGGTTGTTCTCCTGGACACTGGAGGAAACTGGCGGACCTGTCCGATCGTAGCGTGGTCCGTCTCCGACGCCCCAGTCCGTCAGCGCCCCTGCGGATTTGTGGAGCCGGACCCTGTTTCAGTGAACACGGCGTTCAGTCGGGAGGATTCCTGGGCGGGTACCGTTCTGACATGACCGGCCGAATCTGCCGGCACCGTGTCCGTGGCAGTGCCGTCCGTTGCCGTGAGCAGCGGGCTCAGACCGATGAGGAGCACCGATGTCAGCCCACCGAGGAGAACCATCCCGGGTGAGGTGAGAACAACCGACGCACGGCGCCGGATACGCCCCGCCAACCCCATGTCATCGAACGGATGTTCCCTACGGCACGTGACCGTCCCGCATGATTCCCCCGACCGACGACGCGGACCGGCGGCCACTCCGTGGCCCGCCGTGTTCGAACCCTCGATCCCGGCTACCGTGGACCATTCCGGACGCGTGACGACTCTGCGGCCGGGCTCTACAACGGCGGGCCTGGTGGTGATCAGTGGTGATGTCATGACTGGCTCTCCTCTCAACGACTGCTGTCCGGGTCTGTACCGCCCGGACTGTGGTGACAGTCGATCATCTCTACCGGACGACAGACGCCATTTTCTTCTCGAACATCGTACATGTGTTCGACTCCGTCCGGACAATCGGAAATCTAGCACAGATGTTCGACATCGTCCAGGTTCGGGGGCACCTTTTCGAACATGTTGGTAGGGAAACAGCAGTTGTTGCTGTAGGGTCGGTATGGTCAGTACCCGAAAGACCACGAGCTTCACGACCTTCACGAAGAGCACGAAGAGCACGAAGAGCACGGAAGGTACGGAGGGTTCCGAAGGTACGGAGACACGGCCGCAGGTACGGAGCCCGCGCGCGAAGCCCCGACGGTGTCACGACCGCGGGGTCGCGGCGGACGGCGTGGCGGTGGCGGTGAACTCACCGGGCCGGACGGGATCGACGGGACACTACGGTGCTCGGTCGGCGGGTGCGCCGGCCGGTACACACGATGCGAGCCAGGAGCGGAACAACGATGGCACAGACCAATCAGTCGGACGGGACCGCGGAGACCGGAGTCCGTCGGGGACGACCCCGGGGCTCCGTGACTGCCAGGGGGACAGACACCTCTGACGGCAGAGGCCGGGAGAAGCTCTCGGAGCGTCAGCGCCGGATCCTCGACGTCATCAAGGACGGCATCCAGTTCCGCGGCTATCCGCCCAGCATCCGGGAGATCTGCGACGCTGTCGGTCTGAACTCCACCTCATCCGTGTCCTACCATCTCAAGGAGCTTGAGAGGAAAGGCTATCTGCGCAGGGAGGGAAACAAGCCACGCGCGGTCGACATCCGCGGCCTCGGTCCGGTCGATTCATCGGCGAAGCCCGGGCCCAAGCCGGCTGCTCCTGTGCCCGGGAGCTTGTCCGAGGACATGCCTGAGCCGAGGTTCGTACCCGTGGTGGGCCAGATCGCTGCAGGCAGTCCGATTCTCGCCGAACAGCACGTGGAAGGCCATTTTCCCCTGCCCAGGGAGCTTGTCGGCAGCGGAGAGCTCTTCCTGCTGCAGGTCATCGGAGAATCCATGCAGGACGCCGGGATCCTCAACGGTGACTGGGTCGTCGTCCGCTCCCAGGCCACCGCGGAACTCGGTGACTTCGTCGCCGCGATGATCGACGGCGAAGCAACCGTCAAGGAGTTCCATCCGAGTGACGGGACCGTGTGGCTGCTGCCGCACAACCCGTACTTCGAGCCGATCCGGGGCGATGAGGCGCAGATCCTCGGACGCGTTGTGGCGGTACTCCGAAAGATCTGATTCCGGTGGCAGGCCGGAAAGTGCCCCGGCAGTGTCCCCGGGGCAGTCCCGGGTTCAGCGTCCGATGACGGCGGCCGCTGCTGTCCGCGCCTCCTCCGCGCCCTCTGCATTGAGTGCGGCAGCAGCCATGTTGCGGCAGGTCACGAAGTCAACCTCGCCCAGCTGCGCGCCCACCGCCGCCAGGGCAGGCGTGGCCGCTGACAGGGAGTTCACCCCCAGGCCGGTGAGAACGCACGCCAACAGAGGGTCCGCCGCCGCTTCGCCGCAGACCCCCACCGCCGTCCGGGTCACAGAACCCGCCCTGCACGTTGTGTGCACCAGGTGGAGCACCGCCGGCTGCCATGGGTCGGTGAGATAGGCCAGCGACGATGACAACCGGTCCGCAGCCATCGTGTACTGGGTCAGGTCATTCGTACCAATCGACACGAAGTCGAGGTAGGACATGATCTTCTCCGCCATCAACGCAGCCGCCGGAACCTCGATCATCGCGCCGGCGGTCAGTCCCCGTTCATGGCACAGCTGGGCAAACCACTTCGCCTCATAGACTGTCGCCACCATCGGCGCCATCACCCAGGTCTGCGCCGTGGAGGAGGTTCTCCCGGACAGCTCCAGACCCCTGGAGATGCCGTCCAGCTGTCTTTCCAGCAGCTGCGTGTTACCCCGGGCGATTCTCAGGCCGCGAACCCCGAGAGCAGGATTGTCCTCGTCCTCAGCGTTGACGAACGGTACCGGTTTGTCTGATCCGGCATCGAGGGTGCGAACTACCACCTTCCCCTCGGGGAAGGCACGGAACACTTCCGCGTACCTTTCAGCCTGCTGGTCGACGCTCGGTTCCGAGGTCTCGCTGAGGAAGCACAGTTCGGTGCGGAACAGCCCTATCCCCTCTGCCACCGACGCCGCGGCCTGCTCGGCGGTCACACCGTCCTGCACGTTGGCCAGCAACTGCACCCGCTGTCCGTCGGACGTCTGTGCGGGTCCGGTCCAGGACCGCACCTTCTCTGAGAAGCGCGCGGCCGCGTCAACCCTGGACCGTGCCTCCTCCGGGTCCACACCTGTCTCGACCGTCCCCTCCCCTCCGTCAACCACGACGGCGGTACCTTCCGTGACCGTCTGAAGGGCAGGTCCGGTGGCGACCACGCAGGGAATGTCCAGTTGCCGGGCGATGATGGCCGTGTGACTGGTGGCGCCACCCTTCTCGGTGACGACCGCGACAATCAGATCGGGATCGAGTGTGGCCGTGTCGGCGGGGGCGAGATCGTCCGCCAGCAGCACGTGCGGACTGTCGACCTGGGGGATCCCCGGCTCCGGCTCGCCCCTGAGTTCGGCGATGACCCGGTCCCTGACGTCGGCGAGGTCGGTCACCCGCTCCGCCATGACACCTCCCGCCTTGCGGAACATGACGATGAAGTCCTCGGTCGCCTGGCGGACCGCGTAGACCGCGGTCTGTCCCGCGGCAACCGACTTCTTCACTTTCCTCGCCCAGGCACGGTCACGGGCGATGGCGACGGTGGCCTCGAGAACCTGTCTGGCGTGACCGTCGACATTGTGAGACCGGGCCGCGAGACGGTCCGCGACGGTGTCGACCGCGGCTGTGAAGGCCTCGAACTCGGAGTCCCTCCGGTCCTCCGGGACAGTCTCGGTCGGCTCCGGAAGTTCAGGACGTTCCGTCACCCATGTCACGGGGGCGTAGACCACCCCCGGGACAACAGACCGGCCGCGGACAGTTCCCTGCCCGGACCCGTCCGGCCCGGTGGACGGGACCGGTGGCTGTGCCGCGGAGGATGCTGAGGAAGCTTCTGTCTGGGTCACTGGCCTATCCCCTTTTCTCTGTAATGACAGGTGCTCATGAGGTGCTGATCGGTTGCTGACAGATTCTGACGGGCGCTGCTCATGTACCGTCCGACGGGTCTTCTTCTCCGCGGCCCGCAGCCGCTACGCACGCCGCCGCGGACGCCACCGGCACCTGCTTCGACCGGAGGCGACCACTCCGCACACTTTGCCGGAGATCCGGTACGGTGCGGCACAGCGCAGTGCTGTCTGCCGCCCAGGGTACCCGTACCCCCGGCAGGTGGTCCCCTACCTGCCCGGTACGCCGGGACCTGCCGTAACGTCGTCACCCCCTGCCACCCCTGTCGTGGGCCCCCGGGGGAATCCTGTGGAGGTCGTCCCACCTATGATCGGGGGCGTCCCAGGGTCTGCCGGTCATCCGAGTCCGCCCGGCGTACACCACCCGCCCCACTCCGCCCATCTCCCATCTCCCAGCGCCCATCTCACAGAACATCTGAATCGAGCACAGTGAACTCCGAAGAACGCCGCCGCCAGATCGCGTCCCTGACCGCCGTCCACGGCCGGGTCACCGTCGTCGAACTCGCCGAACGCTTCGACGTGACCCCGGAGACGATCCGTCGTGACCTCACCGTCCTCGACGAGGACGGGGCACTGCACCGGGTCCACGGCGGGGCTGTCCCGACCAACACCTTCCAGACCCGCGAGACGGCCATCGAGGAACGCAGGGGTGCCGCCACCGAGGCGAAGATCCGCATCGGTCAGGCCGCAACCACCCTGCTTCCGGAGGAGGGCACGGTATTCCTTGACGCCGGCACGACCACCGCCATGCTAGCCAACGCCATCGCGGAGGACCCGCGGCTGGGCCGGCGGATCACCTTCATCACCAACTGTCTTCCCATCGCGGTACGGCTGGGCGGCGCGGGGATACGCGACGTCCAGCTTCTCGGCGGTCATATCAGGGCGATCACCCAGGCCGTGGTCGGTGACATCACCCTGAGGGCGATCGGGATCAACCACGCCGACATAGCGTTCATCGGCACCAACGCCCTGTCCCTGGCACACGGTCTGTCCACTGCGGACGCCCGTGAGGCGGCGGTGAAGCGGGCGATGATCGCCAACGCCGACCGGGTGGTGACGATGTGTGACTCGACGAAGTTCGGCCGCGACTACCTCGTCAGCTTCGCCCCGGTGTCCGAGATCGATGCTGTCGTCACCGACTCCGGCATACCCTCCCAGTACCTCGGGGCCCTCGAACGTGAGGAGATCGACGTCATCAGGGCCTGAGAGCCGGGCCCCGGTGCCGTCTGTCCCGACGGAGCAGAGTCCGCCGGCGTGTCAGGGCCGCTCCCGGCACGCGTTGGAAGTCCCGGCGGCAGATCCGGTATCCGTATACCCTGGTTGCGTCATCTTCCCACACCTACAGAGAAGGACCCTGAGCACATGGCATCCACCACCGTCACCGTCGGATCGACCGTCGGGCTCCATGCCCGCCCCGCCACCGTCATCGCTGAAGCGGCCGCAGCCTACGACGACGAGATCCTCATCTCCCTCGTCGACGGTGACGAGGACGACGAGCCGGCCGACGCCACCTCGTCACTGATGATCATGGCGCTCGGAGCCGAGCACGGGGACTCCGTCACCGTGTCCTCCGACGACGCCGACGCCGTCGCAGCGATCGCCGCCCTCGTGGAGAAGAACCTCGACGAGGAGTGACCTCCGTTCCCTGCGGGGTCCTTTCCCCGGCTACCGGTCCAACGTGTATCCCCGGACCCCGGTGTCCCGTCCTTCTCCGAGGTGCTCGTAGAGCCACTTCAGCAGAGGGTAGCCGACGAGGATGCCGACGGACCCCCAGGCGATTCCCTCCAGTTCCAGACCACCGACGGTGAGGGTGAGATTGCCGATTCCTGCGATCATCGCCACCGCCGCCGTGGTCAGGTTCAGCGGATGGGAGAGGTTCACCCTGTTCTCCTGCCAGATCTTCACCCCGAGCAATCCGATCATGCCGTAGAGCACCATCGCCGCACCCCCGAGGACACCGGTGGGGATGGTCTGGATCACAGCCCCGAACTTCGGGACAAATGCCAGTACCGCCGCGGTGAGGGCAGCGACCCAGTAGGCCGCCGTCGAGTACACACGGGAGGACGCCATCACCCCGATGTTCTCGGCGTACGTCGTCGTTCCCGATCCGCCGAATCCTCCGGCCAGCGCCGTGGCCACACCGTCGGCCATCAGGGCCGGACCAGCCTGGTCGTCGAGGTTACGGCCGGTCATTCCCGCCACCGCCTTGACGTGGCCCACATTCTCCGCGATGAGCACGATGATCACGGGCAGGGTCAGCAGCAGGGCATCCAACTGGAATGTCGGGTGGTGGAACTCGGGCAGACCCACCCAGGAGGCCCGGGACACCCGGTCGAGCGCGTCGGAGTCCACCGCACCGGTCAGCGCGGCGAACACCCAGCCGACCAGGACCCCCACCAGGATCCCGAGACGGCCGAACATTCCCCGGCCCCCGATGCTGACCACCAGTATCGCCACCATCGTCACTGCGGCCACCAGCGGCTGCTCCTGGAAGTTCCCGGTGGCACTCGGTGCCAGGTTGAGTCCGATCATCGCGACAACGGCGCCGGTCACCGCCGGGGGCATCACTGCATCGATGATGCCGCGTCCCACCACTGTCACGAGCAGTCCGATTCCGAACAGGACCAGACCCACCACGATGATCCCGCCGAGCTGCACTGCGAAGCCGTCGGCCTGGGTGGCGGTCAGCGGGGCGATGAAGGCGAAGGAGCTGCCCAGGTAGGAGGGAACGCGGTTGCGGGTCATCAGCAGGAACACCATGGTGCCCACCCCTGAGAACAGGAGCGTGGTCGTCACCGGAAAACCTGTGATGGTCGGCACCAGAAGGGTGGAACCGAACATCGCGATCACGTGCTGCATCCCGATGCCGATCGTGCGCGGCCAGTTCAGCCGCTCATCCGGGGCCACCACCGCTCCGGGACGCACATGGCGTCCGTCACCGTGGAGTGTCCAGCCGAAGGGACTCCGGCGCACCGGTGCCTGTCCCACGGATCCACGGGTGTGTGGGGCGTTACCGGACCCACTTCGACCGTCGGCGGGTTGTCCGGATACCGGGTTCACGGGGCCGGAGGAATCCCCCGACGGTGTCTCGCGTGGTTCATTCACGCACGACAGTCTATGACCCGACCACGAAGGGGGCGAGTTCAGCCGCGAGAACCTGCGGCAGTCGGACATCCAGCACGGTCCCCTCCCCCGTGTACTCCTCGCCCAGTACCGTCCCCAGTTCATGGACCCTGGCGACCACGTCGCCCCGGGAGAACGGCACCGACAGTGTGACCCGACGGTCCATTGCATTGAGGTGGAGTTCGAGACTGCTCTCCAGTTCCGCGACACCCTCACCGGTGGCGGCCGAGACGAAGACGACGTCGTCGAGCCGGTTGCGCAGGTCCGCCAGTACCAGCGGGTCTGCGGCGTCCACCTTGTTCACCACGAGAATCTCAGGGGGTGCGTCCTCACCTGTCTCCACGGCGATCTCGCCGATGACCTTGTTCACGGCGGCGATCTGCTCCATCGGGAACGGGTCTGACCCGTCGACGACGTGCAGGACGATGTCGGCGGCCATGACCTCCTCCAACGTGGAGCGGAACGACTCGACCAGCTGCGTCGGCAGGTAGCGTATGAAACCGACCGTGTCAGAGAAGATCACCGTCCTGCCGTCGGCGAGAGTGGCCCTCCGGGTCGTCGGGTCGAGGGTGGCGAACAGGGCGTCCTCCACCAGAACTCCGGCACCGGTGAGTGCGTTGAGGAGGGAGGACTTTCCCGCGTTCGTGTAACCGGCGATGGCCACCTGCGCCACCGCGGAGGAGTCACGCCGGCGACGCTTGATGTCACGGGCCTTCTTCATTCCGGCGATGTCCCGCCGCAGTTTCGCCATGTCATTGCGGATTCGCTGACGGTCTGCCTCGATCTTCGTCTCGCCGGGACCGCGCAGTCCGACACCGCCGTTGGATCCCGCACGACCTCCGGCCTGGCGTGACAGTGCACCACCCCAGCCGCGCACCCTGGTGATCAGGTACTCCAGCTGTGCGAGCTGGACCTGGGCCCGGCCTTCCCTGGACTTGGCGTGCTGGGCGAAGATGTCGAGGATCAGCATGGTCCGGTCGATGACCTTGACGTCGAGGAGCTTCTCCAACGCGATCATCTGGCCGGGGCTGAGCTCGCCGTCGGCGACGACCGTGTCCGCACCGGTCTCCACGACCACCTGTCTGAGCTCCTCGACCTTCCCCGAACCGATGTAGGTTCCGGAGTCCGGCTTGTCCCGGCGCTGGTAGAGCATGTCAACCACCTCGGACCCGGCGGTCTCCGCCAGGGCACGCAGTTCGGAGAGCCGGGCCTCGACCTGTTCGACACTTCCCTGGGTCCACACTCCGACGAGGACGACCCGCTCCAGACGGAGTCTCCGGTACTCGACGTCGTAACCGTCCGACTGCTCGGTGGTGTGATCCTGGTTACCGCGGGTAAGCCGACGCAGGCTCGTCCTCTGCTCCAGGTCAAGTTCGCCCACCGTCGGGGCACCGGAGGTCGCCGTGTGTTCACTGCTGCTCATATCGTTCATTACCCACCATCTTTGCACGGATCACCCCGGGGGCGGTCGGAGGTGCCTGTGCCCGCCTGCGCAGCTCCGACGCCCCGGCACCGGATGCGGACTCCCCGGGCGGGCGTAGGGGGGGTTACTATATGCTGCATGATTCCGGAACTCAGAAGTGTGGGGATGGACTTCGCCCGCTGGCAGGATGCCCTGGAGGCCGCTTACGGCACCGGTGCGCTGCGGGTCACCGGCGAAGTCCGTGACGGTCAGGTCCTCCAGTACGACGACCCGAGCGGAGCCCGCCTGGTGATCCTGGCTACGCCCCCCTACGGTTCATTCGCCAGCTTCAGCGGTGGCGTCACAGCCACCTCGCATCTGTCGATGGTCAACGACATCATAGGGCTGGTCGATGTCGTGGCGGACAGTCCCGTCCTGCAGATCAGTGCCCGGGAAGCTCCCGTGCTGTCGACCGTGACCGCCACTGTCGCCCAGGGGCCGATGCTCGCCGAGGAGGGTGAGCTGCGCTACCGGCAGGTCCAGCTCACCGCTCTGGCTGCCCGGGTCGGTGTGTACCGGACACGTGATGAGGCGGTCCGTGCCGGTATCCTCACTGTCGGACAGGTGGACTCGACCGGGGCCTCCGACCTCAGTTCGGGTGCCGTCGCCCCCCACGCCGGGGCCAGGGTGACCGTCGAGATCACCGGCTCCGAGCTGCGGACCACCGCCCTGACCGGACAGCCGTTCTGGGTGTGCACGGTCTCCGCACCGTTCGACTTCACCGTGGTGGTACCTGCGGACCGGGGGTCCACCGCACAGGATGCTCCGCCCGCAGGCACTGTCCTGTCCGGTGACGTGCAGTTCACCCTCACCACCGTCGACCCTGTCACCTGCGGGGGAGGATGCGGAGACGGTTGCGGTGGAGGCTGCGGAGGGTCGTGTGGCTAGAAGGCGTGTCCCCGTTGTTCCGGTGGTCGTGGGCGCGGCGGCCGGAATGCTGCTGCTCATCAACAACTACGGTTACCAGGGGATCCTGCTGTCGGTGACTCTCGGAGCCTTCCTGGCTTTCCTGCTGTTCCGCAGGGACTCGGAGCGGGAACTCGAGTCGCTGCGGAACTCCATCGGACATTCCGCCACCGACATCTCACGGATCCTCGGACAGTGGCATGACTTCCACCTCTCCAGGGCCCCTGAGCATGTCCGCGACAGGGTGCTGCACCGTCCCTGTCTGCTGGACAGGGACTGCGGGGTGGAGAGCGTGCAGCGGTTCCACGATGCCGTGAAATCGGCCGAGGAGTTCCTCCACGGGCTGCCCGCACGGGTGCAGCAGGCGACCTCGGTCTCCTCCCTGACCGCCGTACTCAGGGAGGCTGACCACCAGGCGGACCGCCTCGCCGCCCTGTGGTCCCGGGCCCGGAGGGACACCGGCATCGCCGACGTCGGCTGACCCGTATCAGTGGAACGGCAGGTCCGTCGTCTCCACGGTGCCGCGGAACAGCAGTCGTGACGGCCCCCGAAGCTCCGATCCCTCCGGAGAGACGGTCACCCTGACCTCCCCGCCGGGGACGTGGACGGTGACCTGTCCCTCTCGACGTCCGGCATCGTGCAGCGCCGCAACCGCCGCCGCAACCGTCCCTGTACCGCAGGACAGGGTCTCCCCCACCCCCCGTTCGTGGACCCGCATGTGCACCTCGTCACCGGACAGCGGGGTCACCAGCTCCAGGTTGACCCCGTCCGGGAAGAACCCGGCGTCCCACTCCGGCATGTCCCCGACCGGGAGCGAGGCCAGCCGGCCGGGGGTGAGCCCCGCGACGACGCAGGCCAGATGCGGATTACCCATGTCCACGCCCGTGCCCCGGTACTCCACCCCCGCCAGGGTCGCCGTGGACCCCCCGAGAACGACCGGTGCCCCCATGTCCACGCTCACGTCGGCCGCTGACCCCCGGACATCATGCAGCTGCAGTTCCCGTCGCCCCGCGCGAGTTCCTATCACTGTCCGGTCCGCCTGGGTCAGTCCCAGGTCGGCGAGCACATGGCCGAACACACGGACGCCGTTCCCGCACATCTCGGCGACCGAACCGTCGGCGTTGCGGTAGTCCATGAACCAGTCCTCGCGGCTGACCCCGTCGGGCACGGCGTCGATGACACCGGCGTCCAACAGTGCACCGGTGGTCGCCACCCGGATCACCCCGTCGCCCCCGATCCCACGGTGCCGGTCCGCCAGACCGCGGACCAGATCGGCCGTGAGATCGACGGCCACCCCGGGGTCGGGGACGATGACGAAGTCGTTGCCCGTGCCGTGGCCTTTGATGAAGTCGAGTGCACCCATGGCGTCGATCCTACGTCGCCCGGCACCGGCAGCTCATCCGGGGATCCCCGCCTGTTCCACCCTCAGCCTGGCCTGTCCGACCGGGTCAGGTCCGGACGCGTCGATCCACAGGATGCGCGGGTCACGTCGGAACCATGCCCGCTGGCGGCGGGCGTAGCGTCGCGTCCCGGTGACCGTGGCGTCCACCGCCTCGTCGAAGGTGAGCTCCCCGGCGAGGTGGCCGAGCATCTGGGAGTATCCGATCGCCTTCCCCGCCGTGGATTCGCGGTGCAGTCCCCGGTCGACCAGATGCCGGACCTCGTCGAGCAGGCCGTCCTCCACCATCGTCCGGACACGCGCCTCCAGACGCGGGTTGAGCCAGTCCGCGTCCGCCCTCATCCCGAGCAGCAGGGCATTCCACCTCGGTGGCCTGCTCCTGGCAGGCTGGGACGCCGCGAACGGCCTGCCCGTCAGTTCGATGACCTCCAACGCCCGCACGGTGCGCCGCGGGTCCTTCCTCTCGATGACCTCCGCAGCGGCAGGGTCCCTCCGGGCAAGCTCGTCGTGCAACGCCTCCACGCCGACACGTTCCAGTTCCCTCTCCCACTTCGCGCGCACCACCGGATCAGTGGGAGGCAGGTTCCAGTCGTCGAGCAGTGCCTGCACGTACATCATCGACCCGCCGACAATGACAGGGGTACGGCCCCGCCGCCGAATATCCTCCACCACCTCGACGGCGGCGTCCCGGTAGGCTGCGACCGACGCCGTCTGCGTCACCTCGAGAACGTCGAAGAGGTGGTGGGGGATGCCCCGGCGCCGGTCGACGGGCAGCTTCGCTGTCCCGATGTCCATGCCCCGGTAGAGCTGCATGGAGTCGATGTTCACGATCTCACCGTCGTAGTACCCGGCCAGGTCCAGCGCGGCAGCGGTCTTTCCGCTGCCGGTGGGACCGGTGACCACCACGGGCCGGGGGCCCCCGTGTGACTCTGCGGCGGACCCTGCGGGCACTGCCCCGGCCGGTGGTACCTGGACGCCGTCGGTCGCCTCGACTGCTGGGGACGCTGGTTCGTGGAGAGGCCCGGACATGCCCCCGACTGTACAAACAGTCCCGCCGTGGACCGGAACCGGGGCACCGGGGTCGTATCCCCCTCTGACATAATGACGGTTGTCCCGTGGATTCCCGGACGGGGCCTGCGGCCCCGGGCCTCCCCCGTTGCCGCAGGCCCCGTCCGTCGGTCCACTTCCCAGAACTGTGGAGGCTCTCACCATGAACGCACCCAAACCCGGAGCACGACCGACTCCCGGGGCCATGCCGGGCGCCGGTCGCCGGGTCACCGCACGTCCCTCCGGACGTCCCGGTTCCACCGACCCCGGCAGGTTCGGCAGGATCGACGACACCGGCGCAGTCTGGGTCCGCACCTCCGACGGCGAACGAAAGGTCGGGGAATGGCAGGCGGGCACGCCCTCGGAGGGCCTCGCGCACTTCGCCCGTCGCTTTGACGACCTCCTCGCCGACGTGCAGCTCCTGGAGGCGCGCCTGGCGTCCCACCCGGAAGAGGCCGACCGTCTCGCCGCGGACGCCCGTGCCGTCAGGGAGAGCCTGTCCACCGCGGCCGTGGTCGGCGACCTCGACAGTCTGGCGGCCGGCCTGGACGAGTTCATCTCACGTGCGGACGCCACCGCCGAGCGGAACACGGTCGACGAGCAGGTCCGCCGGGAATCCGCGGCACAGCGTAAGGAAGAGCTGGTCGCTGAAGTCACCGCGCTCGGCACCGGCGACAATCCCGACTGGAAGGCTGCGGGCGACCGAATCCACACCGTGCTCGACGAGTGGAAGTCCCTGCCGCGCACGGACAGTGCCACCGATGACGCACTGTGGGACCGGTTCCGCGACGCCCGTGACGGTTTCCACGAACGACGCAGCGCACACTTCGCGGAACTGGACAGGAACCGGGACCGGGTCCGCAGGGTCAAGGAAGACCTCGTCGCCCGCGCCGAAGCACTCCAGGATTCGACCGACTGGGCGGAAACCTCGCGCGCCTACCGGGATCTCATGGCCGAGTGGAAAGCCGCCGGCCGTGCGCGCCGGGCCGACGACGACCGGCTGTGGGAGCGCTTCCGGACTGCCCAGGACAGGTTCTTCGGCGCCAGGGACGCTGACAGGGCAGAGAAGGACGCCGAGTTCGAGGAGAACGCCCGCATCAGACAGGCACTGCTGGACGAGTATTCCCCGCGGATCGACCCGGCCACCGGTCTCGACCGGGCACGGGCCCTGCTCCGTGAACTGCAGGACAGGTGGGACGCGACCGGTTTCGTGCCCCGTGACAGGATCGCGGAGTTCGACGGCAAGATCGCAGAGATTGAGGCCCGCGTCTCCGACTACGTCGACCGGCAGTGGCGGGCCACGGATCCCGAGGCCCTCGCCCGGGTCGGTCAGTTCCGCAGGAAGGCCGAGGAGTTCGCCGCGGACGCCGACGCCGCGGAGAAGGCGGGGAAGACCGCCAGGGCAGCAGAACTGCGGACTCAGGCCGACCAGTGGTCAGAGTGGGCGGACGCCGCCGCCGCGGCAGTCTCAGACTGACACACGGGCGCGGACGGCGTCAGGCCGGGTCAGCTCCCGGCTCACCTCCGGCAGGCGCCGCGGCGTCCCCCTTCCTGTCCTCCCCGCTGTCGCGCCTTTCCCCGCTGTCCCCGGCGGCAGCCGCGCGGCGTTGCCGCCTGACCGCCGCCCTCTTCCGCCGGTCGTCGACCAGACGGTCGGCCGGGACCGGAGGCTGTCCGACCCTCAGCACCTGCTGTGCCGCCTTCGACTTCTCGTCCCGGTCCGCCTCCCGCCGACGCCGGGCGTTGAACGCCGCCTGGACGGCAGTCCGGCGGAACAGGCGGGTCGACAGTGCCACGACGATGACGAACATTCCCAGACCTGCCAGGAACATGCCCACCGACGGGCCCGAGCCCGGTTCCTCCGGCCCGCGGGAGTTACGCATGCCCACCGCGAGGAAGCAGTAGAAGGTGCCCACCCCGCAGATCACCCAGTTGACCCAGGCCACCAGAGAGGATCTCGATATCGCGGTCGCCGGTGCCAGCAGAAGCCCTCCGACGAAGTAGAGCCACACGAAGACCCGCTCCGGCATTGTCGTGAGGAACTCGTCGGAACGGTCGGAGAACAGCAGCACGTCGAATCCGCGTACCTGCCCCGAGTGGGGAAGAAACAGGGCGACGAGAACGAGCACCACGCCGAAGAACAGTGGAGCGGTAGCCGACCCCAGCACGATGGTGCCCGCAGCCTGCCGTTCCGCCTTGGCGAGGTCTCCGCCGGCGGCCTCGGTGAGACTGTCGACCCTGGCAGCGACCGCCTCATCACGGCGTCGCTGCCGCTCCTCGACGGACAGTTTCTCCACGTCACTCACAACCGCACCCTCCTTCAGACCCTGAACAGCACATGTCCCCGACGCTACCCTGTCCGGCCGACTGCCCGACCGGCACGGCGGCCGGCGCGCCGATGCGCGGCAACCCCAGTCCCACCCCCACCGGGGCGGTGGTCGGTGTACGGCCGGCCTCGGACATGTCACCGGCCCGGGTGCGGCGGTGGGTCAGGACGCCACCGTCAGCGGTGAGGAAGTGGGGTGCCGATCCGGTGACCGTCACCTCCACCACATCTCCGGGGCGTATCCGACCGTCACCGCCCGTCGGGATGAAGTGCACCAGGCGTCCGTCCCTGGCCCTTCCGCTCATCCGCTTCGTGCGGTCGTTCTTGCGTCCGCCGCCCTCCTGCACCAGCAGTTCGACGGTCCGTCCGATCTGGGCGGCGTTCTCCTCGGCACTGATACGTTCCTGGAGGGAGATCAGCCTCTCGTACCGGTCCTGCACCACCGCCTTGGGCACCTGCGCGTCAAGCTCTGCTGCAGGTGTCCCGGGCCGCGGGGAGTACTGGAAAGTGTAGGCACTGGTGAAACGCGCTTCCTCGACCACCCGGAGAGTGTCCTGGAAGTCCTCCTCGGTTTCTCCGGGGAACCCGACAATGATGTCGGTGGTGATCGAGGCGTCCGGGAGTCTCTGCCGGACCTTTTCCAGGATCCCGAGGAACCTGCGGGTCCGGTAGGAACGCCTCATCGCCTTCAGCACCCGGTCCGAACCTGACTGCAGTGGCATGTGGAGCTGGGGGCAGACCACAGGAGTCTCCGCCATCGCGTCGATGACGTCGTCGGTGAACTCCGCGGGGTGGGGGCTGGTGAAGCGCAGCCGTTCCAGGCCGTCGATGTCTCCGCAGGCGCGCAGCAGCCGGGAGAAGGCACTGCGGTCACGCTCCATCGACGGGTCGGAGAAGTGCACACCGTAGGCGTTGACGTTCTGCCCCAGCAGGGTCACCTCTGTCACGCCCTGGTCGACGAGGGCCCGGACCTCGGCGAGGATGTCGCCGGGGCGGCGGTCCTGTTCCCTGCCCCGCAACGAGGGAACAATGCAGAAGGTGCAGGTGTTGTTGCACCCCACCGACACACTCACCCATCCCGCGTAGGCGGACTCCCGTTTGGCGGGCAGCACGGAGGGGAACTGCTCGAGTGAGTCGGCGATCTCGACCTCGGCACGCCGGTTGTGGGCGCTGCGGGCCAGCAGGGCCGGAAGTGAGCCCATGTTGTGGGTGCCGAAGACGACGTCGACCCACGGAGCGCGGGAAACCACCGCCTCCTTGTCCTTCTGTGCCATGCAGCCGCCCACGGCGATCTGCATTCCCGGATGGGCGTCCTTGACTTTCCTGAGCTGACCGAGGGTCCCGTAGAGCCGGTTGTCGGCGTTCTCCCTGACCGCACAGGTGTTGAAGACGATGACGTCCGGGGTACCGTCACCGACCGGGTGCGCGGCGCCCTCCCCGGCTGCCCCGCCTCCGTCCGGGCGGTCCACGTTGCGGGCGGCGGTCAGCGGGACATAGCCGCTGTCCTCCAGCAGACCGGACAGCCGCTCGGAATCGTGCACGTTCATCTGGCAGCCGAAGGTCCGGACCTCGTAGGTTCTCGGGCGCGAACCTGCCGCCGGTTCCGCCGGCGTCACCGGCGTCGAAGTGTTCTGGTAGTCAACCACGACCAGCCATCCTAGTGCAGGTCGAGCCGCGGTCCGAACGGCAACGACGGACCCTGCATGGTGTTTCACACTCGTTAAAACTGATGGGTTGCATCACATGTCAGAAGGCCGTCGGTAAACTACACCTATGACAGCAACAGAGAATGCCCACAGCATGATCCGGCTGGCCGGGGTGAACAAGTACTTCGGTGACTACCATGCCCTCAAGGACATCAACCTCGACATCCCTGCGGGACAGGTCGTCGTTCTCCTCGGACCCTCGGGATCCGGGAAATCGACACTCTGCCGGACCATCAACCGCCTCGAGACCATCGACGAAGGCGAGATCTACATCGACGGAGTACTGCTGCCCGAGGAAGGTCGGCAGCTCGCCCAGCTGCGCTCCGAGGTCGGCATGTGCTTCCAGCAGTTCAACCTCTTCAGCCACATGACGATCCTGGACAATGTCACCCTCGCACCGATGAAGGTCCGGGGTGAGTCCCGCCGGGACGCCGAGAAGCACGCCAGGGAGCTGCTCACCCGGGTCGGCATCGAGGCCCAGGCGGACAAGTACCCCGCCCAGCTCTCAGGTGGCCAGCAGCAGCGCGTGGCCATCGCCCGGTCCCTGGCGATGAAGCCGAAGGTCATGCTCTTCGACGAGCCGACCTCTGCCCTGGACCCCGAAATGATCAACGAGGTCCTCGACGTCATGGCGTCACTGGCCCGGGACGGCATGACGATGGTGTGCGTCACCCACGAGATGGGATTCGCGCGGAAGGTCGCCGACCGGGTGCTCTTCCTCGCTGACGGTGCCATCGTCGAGGACACCACGCCCGCGAAGTTCTTCTCCGATCCGGAGAGCGACCGTGCCCGGGACTTCCTCGCGAAGATCCTCGGCCACTAGGAGGAGTGCACATGGCTACCCATCCGGCTCTGCGCAGGATCGCGGCCGCTGTCATCGTCGCCGCTTCGGCGGTGGGACTGGCGTCCTGCGGATCCTCGGAACCCCGTTCCCTCCTCGACGACATCCGTGACGGACATGTCACACTCGGCACGAAGTTCGACCAGCCCGGCCTGGGGGAACGGACCCCGGACAAGCAGTACGTGGGCGTCGACACCGACGTCTCCAGGTACGTCGTGAACTACATCGCCGAGAAGAACGGCTGGGACGAACCCGAGATCACCTGGCGCGAGACACCCTCGTCCCAGCGTGAGACCCTGATCAACAACGGCGAAGTCAACATGATCGCCGCAACCTACTCGATCAACGCCGGCAGGCTCAAGGCGGTCGACTTCGGCGGCCCGTACCTGGTCACCCACCAGGCACTGCTGGTCAGAGGGGACACCGGGATCAACGGCCTGGAAGACCTCGCCGACGGTACCCGGCTGTGCTCGGTCTCGGGCTCGACCCCCGCCCAGAAAGTCAAGGAGGCACTGCCGAAAGTCCAGCTGCAGGAGTTCGACACCTACGCCGCCTGCGCCGAGGGTGTGAAGCAGGGAGTGGTTGACGCCCTGACCACCGACGCCACGATCCTGGCCGGATTCGCCCACCGCTACCGGGAACGGTACGGAGACGACTTCAAGGTCGTGGAACTGAAGAACCCCGACGGATCCTACTGGACCGACGAGAACTACGGCATCGGCATCCCCAAGGGGGACGGTGCGGACAAGGAGGCCGTGAACGAGGCGCTCAGCGAAATGTGGAACTCCGGTGAGTTCCGCCGGATCGTCGACAGGAACCTCGGCGGGGACTTCGATCCGGGTACCCGGCCGGACATCGGCGATCTCTCCTTCGTGGACTCGAAATAGAAAGGGAGGTGACGTAAACAATGAATTCCGAACTATGGGCGGAGATGGCCCCTCAGCTGTGGCCGGTGTTCTGGATGACCATCAAACTCACGGTGGTTTCCGCGGTCGGGGCGCTGATTCTCGGCACAGTCCTCACCGCGATGCGGGTATGCCCCGTCGGCATCCTGCGCACGGTCGCGACCGTGTACATCAACGTCGTCCGTAACACCCCGCTGACGCTGATCATCCTCATCGTCTCGCTGGGCCTCTACTACAACCTGAACCTCCTGCTCGCCAACAATTCGAGCCCGAAGTTCATCGAACAGCAGAACTTCCGTCTGGCTGTGCTGGCGTTCGTGGCCTACACCTCGACCTTCGTGGCGGAATCTCTGCGCTCCGGCATCAACACAATTCCTTTCGGGCAGGCCGAGGCGGCCCGTTCGCTGGGGCTGACTTTCATGCAGAACTTCCGCTACGTGATCCTCCCCCAGGCGGTGCGGGGATCTATTGTCCCGCTGGGCAACACACTTATCGCGCTGACGAAGAACACCACCATCGCTTCGGTGATCGGCGTGTCGGAGGCGTCACTGCTGATGAAGACCATGACCGAGAACTACGCCAGCGACATCCTCTGGATCTTCGCGATCATCGCTGCCGGGTTCATGATTCTCACCCTGCCCACCGGACTCATCTTCGGCTGGGCGGGCAAACGATGGGCGGTGAAGCGCTGATGTCAACCACCCGCGCAACAGTTCTCTATGACGCTCCGGGGCCCCGCGCAGTCCGGGTCAACCGGATTCTCACCGCGGTCGTGTCGGTGGTCCTGGTCGCACTGCTCGTCGCCGTACTGTGGGCCCTCGGCAACAAGGGGCAGCTGGACGGCGACAAGTGGGACATCTTCCTCAAGGGCAGCTCCTGGACGACGTACATCATCCCGGGGCTGTGGGCGACTGTGAAGGCCGCCGTTCTCTCCATCATCTTCGCTCTCATCGTCGGTGCCGTGCTCGGAATCGGACGGTTGTCCACTCACCGGTCTGTCCGTGCGGTCTGTTCGGTGATCGTCGAGGTGTTCAGGGCCATTCCGGTCCTGGTTCTCATGCTCTTCGCCTACACCGTCTTCGGCGAGTGGGGGCTGTTCCCGTCCTCACAGCTCGGTTTCGCCGCCGTGGTGTTCGGGCTGACCATGTACAACGGGTCCGTCATCGCCGAGACTCTGCGCTCCGGAATCGGTTCGCTGCCGAAGGGTCAGTCGGAGGCCGCCTACTCGCTCGGACTGACCTGGGGTCAGACGATGACGAAGATCCTGCTGCCGCAGGCGGTGGCTGCGATGATGCCCGCGATCATCTCCCAGATGGTCATCGCACTGAAGGACTCCGCACTCGGCTACATGATCGGGTTCGTCGAGGTCGTCCGGTCCGGCCGCCAGCTCGGAGAGTACTACGGGGCGATGCTTCCCTCGCTGCTCGTCATCGCGGCGATCATGATCTTGATCAACTTCGGTCTCACGAAACTCGCCGAACGTATCGAGCAGCAGCTTCGTGCGGGACGGGCGCGGCGTAACCCGATCGCGAAAGTTCCCCACCAGCACGCGCACCAGGGCATCGAGACCAAGGACGAAGCTTTCGTCGACTGGCACGACCCTGCCCACAAGGACCTGCGAAACACCTCCGAGTAGGGGCAGGTCACCGGTGAGGACCCCGCGTTCGCGCGCGGGGTCCGTGTCCCGTCAGCTCCACGCCTCTGTCTGGTCCGCACCCCGTGAGCTCACTGTCCGTTGTTCCTGTCCTGGCCGCGCAGCTCACGGATCCGCGAGTCGAGCGCGGACCGGGCCGCAGTGAGGCTCTCCCCCTGCGGGAAACCCCGCCGTGCCGCGACTCCTACAATGCGTCGCAGCATCCTGTCGTAGTCCGCTCTGTCTGCGGGTGCTGTCCTGATCGTCGCCGCCTTCTTTCCTACGAGCGCGTGGAGGATTTCCCGTTGGTCGTCGACAGTGATCTGCCCCAGTGCCTCCTCGATGACCGTGGAGGACACCCCTTTGTCCCTCAGCTCCCGACGTAACACCGCGATCGACCGCTGGCGGGTGTGCGCGCGTTGGCGAACCCACTCGGTTGCGAAACGACGGTCATCGAGCATCCCGTTGTCGAGACAGCGGCGGATCACGGTGTCGACAAGTCGCGGATCCTCCCCCGGTTCCAGTGCGTCCGTGAGCCGGTCCCTCAGTTCCGCCTCCGACCTGTCACGGTGACTGATCAGTCGGTTGGCTTTGGACACCAACGGTGCCAGCCTCTTCTCCAGACCGGTGTCCACCAACGGGGCACCACGGCCCACGGCCGCCACCGCTTCTCGAAGGCGACTCACCAGTTCCGGGTCGGGACCGGTCCCGGAGCCTGCAGCGGGGCCGGTACTCCCCCCGACTGCGCTTCCTCTCCCGTCATTCCCCTTCTCCACGGTGAGGTCGTCCCCCTTCTAGTCGTCGTCCTCGTCGTCGAAAGTCGGAACGACGTTGATCGGCTCGTCCTCGGAAGGATCGAGACCCGGTACATCCTGGGGCACGTCCGGATCATCCGTGGTTCCCGCATAGGGGCCGACCTTCAGCGCCCTCATGATCCCGTCCTCAAGTTCAGCGGAAAGATCCGGATTCTCCTTGAGGAACTCGCGCGCCTTCTCCTTGCCCTGCCCCAGCTGGTCACCTTTGTACGTGTACCAGGAACCTGACTTCTTCACCAGGCCGTTCTCCACGCCGAGATCGATGATGGAGCCCTCGCGGGAGATCCCTTCGCCGTAAAGGATGTCGAACTCGGCGATCTTGAACGGCGGCGAGACCTTGTTCTTCACGATCTTCATCTTCGTGCGGTTACCCACGGCATCCTGACCGTCCTTCAGGGTCTGGATCCGCCGGACATCACACCGGACCGAGGCGTAGAACTTGAGTGCCTTGCCACCGGTCGTCGTCTCCGGGGAACCGAACATCACACCGATCTTCTCACGCAGCTGGTTGATGAAGATGGCGGTGGTGCCGGTCTGGTTGAGGGCACCCGTCATCTTCCGCAGCGCCTGGCTCATCAACCGCGCCTGGAGACCGACGTGGCTGTCTCCCATGTCGCCCTCGATCTCAGCCTTCGGTGTCAGTGCGGCGACAGAGTCCACCACGATGATCGCGATGGCCCCGGAACGCACCAGCATGTCAGCGATCTCGAGGGCCTGTTCACCCGTGTCCGGCTGGGAGACCAGCAGATTGTCCGTGTCGACTCCGAGCTTGCGGGCATACTCCGGGTCGAGCGCGTGTTCGGCGTCGATGAACGCAGCGATGCCACCGGCACGCTGTGCTTCAGCGATGGCGTGAAGCGCGACCGTGGTCTTGCCGGACGATTCCGGACCGTAGATCTCGACGATCCTTCCCCGCGGGAATCCCCCGATCCCCAGGGCCACGTTGATCGCGATGTTGCCGGAGGAGATGACCTGGATCGGCGGTCGCTCATCATCACCGAGGCGCATCACGGCACCCTTGCCGAAGTCCTTCTCTATCTGCGCCATCGCCAGATCGAGAGCCTTCTGCCTGTCGGCGCCCGTGCCACCCGGACTCTTCTTCTTTGCAGCCATGTTTCTCCTTCAGTGTGTGGGGGCACGGACCGTGAGGACGACCCCGGGTCTGCCCGGTCGGGCCTGGCCCACCTTCTCCAGACTCCGTGGAGCCCGTCGTGGTTCACTCCGGTTCTACCGACGTCCCCGGACCGGTACCGACATTACACGAACTCCTGTTCGAATGTCACACCTTCGTCAGTCGTCGTCGCCGAGACGCCTCTCCTCCGGGACATCGAAGTCCTCGCACAGCGCCCACCACACCTCGCGGAGGTCATGCCCCTGTTCCATGAGCCGGGCCGGAGTGTCCCCGAGGCCGGTGAGGACGTGTGACCGGGCGATCCAGGAACCGAAGGAGTCCCCGAACTCCCCGGTGACCAACCGGTCGAATTCCGTACGACGCATACCCCCACGCTAACAGAGAGGGACCGGCAGGCGGACCGCATGTCCCGGACCGGCGCGGTCGGGGAAACTTGAACGGTGTACAAGACCCGGGTTACACTGCTCTGCATGTCAAGAACACAAGCTCCCTCCCGGCGTATCGGAGCCGCGGATATCGCTGTCATCGCAGCTTTCGCGGCCCTGATCATCGTGCTCGGCGGCGTCACCGTCCCGGTCGGCAGTGCAGGTGTACCCATCGTCCTGCAGAACATGGGCGTGGCCATGGCCGGAATGATCCTCGGCCGGCGGCGCGGCGGGCTGGCCGTTCTCCTCTTCCTCGCCGTCGGATTCCTCGGCGTCCCGAACATGGCGGGGTGGACCCCCGCCCTCACCGCCGTGGCAGGACCCACTGTGGGCTACATCGTCGGCTACGCCGTCATCGGCTTCGTCGTCGGTGCCCTGTGCGATCTCGCACCCCGGCGCCCCGCGGGTGTCCGGCTCGCGTGGTTCACCGCCGCCGGCGCCGTCGGTGTGGCGATCTCCTACTTCTGCGGTGCCGTCGGCCTCACCCTGCGTACAGACGTCGACTTCTGGTCAGCTTTCGTCTCCAACGGTGCCTTCCTCCCAGGGGACATCGCCAAGACCGTCGTCGCCGCCCTGGTGTCCACCGCTGTTCTGCGTGCCGTCCCGGACCTCGACCGTGGCCGTCGACCCCGGTCCTCCCGGACGGAGAGTCGGGAGGACGCCACCGCCGACGCCGCCCCGGCCGTCTGAGATGGACAACTCCCCCGCTGTGCCGTCCCCTCCCGCTCTCAGAGAGCCGGTGACGTTCTCCGCCGCCGGAGTCACCGTCGACGACACCGTCCTGCTACACCCGGTGACCTGCACCCTGGCCGAACGCCGCATCAGCATCATCGGGGCGAACGGGTCCGGGAAATCCACCTTCATCAGGCTCATCAACGGTCTCACGACGGCAACCACAGGACGTGTGACCGTCGACGGTCTCGACGTGGCACGCAGGGGCAGGCAGGTTCGGCGGAAAGTGGGATTCCTCTTCTCCGACCCCGACAACCAGATCATCATGCCCACAGTCGCCGAAGACATTGCCTTCTCACTGCGGGGTACCGGACTTGACCGGAACGCAACCAGACAGGCGGTCTCCGAGGCCCTGGCCGACGTCGGCCTCTCCGGAAAAGAGGAACAGTCACCACACCTGTTGTCCGGAGGAGAGAAGCAGATGCTCGCACTGGCGTCCGTCACCGCGTTGCGGCCCGCCGTAATCGTCGCCGACGAACCTACCGGGCTGCTCGACCTGGTGAACCGGAACCGGCTCCGCGAGAAGTTCCGGGCGCTTCCCCAGCAGCTCATCGTGGTCACGCACGATCTGGAACTCGCCGCCGACGCTGACCGCACCCTGTGCATCGACGACGGTCGTGTCATCGACGACGGCGCCCCCTCCGATGTCATCGCCGCCTACACCGCCCGGATGGACATCCGGGCGCGGGAGGTCGGGAACCGGTGATCAGCCCCTCACGCGTGCCGCTCGGGCTCTACGTCCCCGGGGACAGCCCGGTCCACAGGACACCACCCGGGGTGAAGATCGCGGTGCTCACGGTCTACCTCATCGCCACGGCAGTGCTGGTGGACTCCTGGCCTGTCGCCGCAGGATGTCTGGCCGCCGTGGCGGTGGCGGCGACAGTTGTCGCGGGAATTCCGGCGCGCATCCTGGTGCGTCAGATGTCCGGGGTGCTGCCGGTACTGGCCGCGGTAGGTCTGCTGCTGTGGTGGCGCAGTTCCGGCCCGGAGGCTGCGACCACCGTACTCGTCCTCGCGGCATCGGTGTCCGCTGCCGTCCTCGTCACCCTCACCACGCGGGTCACCGCCATGCTCGGGACCTTCGACCGTGTCCTCGCCCCGCTCGCCCGCGTCGGCGTGCCCGTGGACCAGATCAGTCTGGCACTCACACTGACTCTCCGGCTGATACCCCTGCAGGTCCAGATGGTCGGTGAAGTCCTGGACGCCAGGAAGGCGCGGGGATCCCGGTCGGCGGCGTTCTCCCCCGTCGCCTTCGGTGTGCCGGTCATCGTCCGGACCATCCTGAGGGCCAGGGGTGTGGCGGACGCCCTGAGGGCCCGAGGTGCCGCCGACTGATCTTCCCCGGCGTCCATCCCTCCTGAACTGCACCGGCAGGTCCGTTCAACGACCGGGCCGGTTCGGCCCGGGTAGTCTCACTCGCCCCGCAGCTGGCGCATCCGCTCGGCCACGGCGTCCGCGCTGACGTTCTGCGCCGTGGGCTGGGCGGGATCGGACTGGGCCTGGCCGATCGCCTGACGGTCTGCGCCGCCTACAGCACCGGGGGTTCCGGTCGAGGAGTTCATCTCGGCGCGCAGCTGTTCCAGCCTGGAATGTCCGGCCATCTGGACTCCTGCCTGCTCGACCTCCGCCATACGTCCCTGCACGGAGTTCTGCGCGAGCTCCGCTTGACCGAGGGCGTTGGCGTAACGACGTTCGATCTTCTCCCGGACCTGGTCGAGGTTGGGGGTGTCTCCCCCGGCGACCCGGTCCATCGTCTGAAGCGACTCAGCGACCTTCTCCTGCATCTTGGCCTGCTCCAGCTGGCTGAGCAGCTTCGTACGCTCCGCCGCCTTCTGCTGGAGCTGCATGGCGTTGCGTTCGACGGCCTTCTTGGCCTGGGCTGCCTGCTGCAGAGCCTGGTCGTGGAGGGTCTTGAGATCCTCGACGGACTGCTCGGCGGTGACCAGCTGGGCGGCGAAAGCTTCAGCGGCGTTCTCGTACTCGGTCGCCTTCTGCGCGTCACCTGCGGCCCTCGCCTTGTCCGCGAGTGTCAGTGCCTGCTTCGTGTTGGCCTGAAGCTTCTCCACGTCCGCAAGCTGACGGTTCAGCTTCATCTCGATCTGACGCTGATTCCCGATCACCGCCGCGGCCTGCTGGGACAGGGCCCGGTGCTGGTTCTGGGCCTCCTGGATGGCCTGTTCGATCTGCACCTTGGGATCGGCGTTCTCCTCGATCTTCGAGTCGAACAGGGCCATGAGGTACTTCCAGGCCTTGGTGAACGGGTTAGCCATCGGTTACTACGTCTCCTTCGGGGGAATACTCACAGGTCACAACGGGCAGAGTATATCAGTGCACCCGGTCGGCGCGGTTGCTGTCCATACCCGCGGCCAGCTCGGCGGCCGCGACATCGAAGGCCATCATCTCCGCGGCCTCGAGGATCACCGTGGAGACCTGCACACCGAGAGCGTGGCAGATGCTCGCCAGCAGCTCGGAGGAGACCTCCTTTCTGCCGCGCTCCAGTTCCGAGAGATACCCGGGGCTGACGCTGGCGGCGACCGCAAGGTCACGGAGGGTCCGGCGGGAGTCTTCACGGAAGGCCCGGAGTGTGGTCCCCAGGGCCTCCCGCAGCAGCGGCTCGGTCACTGCAGGGGCCACAGCGGGGTTCACCTCCGGAGCAGCGCCGGTGACAGGCCGGCGCTGTGCCGCGACGGTGGTGACGTGGTGGGTGGTGGCTCCGGACCTCAGTTCCGGACGCCTGGGCTCGAGTAGTGTCGTGTGGTTTGCCATCACAACCCCCAACGGACGATGGAGCGATTATGTTCCCGCGATACTACCAGTCCACCGGGAGACCGCAGCACGGAGCACACAGGTGTGTGGCGTCCGCCCCCTGCCGCCATGTCCACGCTCTCCACCCGGTCCGGCCCGTCCGGCCGGTCGACCCTCTCCCCGGTGACCGTCCGCCGGCAGTCACTGTCAGGAACGACCGTCAATGTCACCGACCGCCTGCACAAGAGCCTCAAGGGCTCGCAGCACCGTGTACCACCGGACCGCGGACCTGAGCTCACGGGAGGACGCCCCGCCGGCGGCCTTCCGCCACTGTCCGTCAAGCGCGGTCACCCGGGGGACACCGCCGACGAGAGCCCGGGACCACACCGCGATCCAGACCTCGCCGACCGGATGGCCGTCCTGCGGATCCGGACCGGCGACACCGGTCACCCCCACCCCGACATCGGCCCCACACTGCGTCGCCGCGCCTTCAGCCAGCTGACCGGCGACATCCGGGTCAACCGGACCCCGCTGAGCCAGGAGACCGGGGTCCACCCCGGCCAGAGACTGCTTGAGATCCGTGGCGTAGACAACCAGGCCTCCACGGAGCACCAGGGACGCACCCGGGACGCTGGCGACCGTGGCTGCCAGGAGACCTGCGGTGAGCGACTCAGCAGTGGCCACGGTGAGCCCGAGGCGGGTACACCGCAGCACCAGGTCCTCTGCGACGACCGCGGACTGCTCCTGTACCGCCATCTCAGGCCGCCGGACGGTTCCGCGAATCCAGGAGGTACTGCACGCCGGTCACGACGGTGACGACGACGGCCAGCAGAATCAGGGGGACAGTGATCCAGTCGGTCCAGACCGGCAACGGGGCGATGACGAGAGCGACAGCCAGGGTCTGCAGGACGGTCTTGAGCTTGCCTCCCTTCGATGCCGGGACCACTTTCCCCCGACGCGCCAGCACCATCCGCCAGACCGTGATGCCGAGTTCCCGGACCACGATGACGATGGTGACCCACCACCACAGGTCGCCGAGGATGTTGAGAGTGACCATCGCAGAGATCATCAGGGCCTTGTCCGCCACCGGGTCGGCGAGCTTGCCGTAGTCGGTGATCACCTCGTAACGGCGGGCGAGGAACCCGTCCAGCTGGTCGGTGCCCATCAGGAGACAGAAAGCCACCAGCGACCACCACCTCAGTGCCGTGTCGAGGTGACGGTCCCCGTCTCCGCTGACGGGGCCGGCGGCGACCAGAAGCCAGACGAACACCGGGATGAGCATAATCCGGAACGTGGTGAGGACATTGGGCACGTTGTAGCGGTACACGGCTTTCCCGACGGTGGACCGGGGCCTCGTCCGGGTGGGTCGCCCGCCGTGATGGGCCTGTCGCTCTGTCTCCTGCACGAACCCCACTTTACCCGCACTCCCCCCCGGGGGCGTTCCCCGAGGGTCACGCCGGGTCGGGGCCGGGTCAGTTGTCGGTCAGTTGTTGTCTGCACCTTCGAGAACGTGCCGCTCCGGCCGGGCCGGCTGCGTACCACGGGACTTGATGAGGCTGGCCACCACCGTGACCACCAGCACACCCACGATCACGATCAGTGACGTGACGGTGGTGATCTCCGGGGCTCCGTGCACACCCTCGCCGCCGTTGACGAAGGGCAGATTGTTCTCGTGGAGGGCGTGGAGGACCATCTTGACGCCGATGAACGCGAGGATAACGCCCAGACCGTAGGGAAGGTAGACGAGGCGTTCGAGGAGGCCGCCGAGGAGGAAGTACATCTGCCGCAGACCCAGCAGGGACAGGGCGTTGGCGGTGAACACGATATAAGGCTCCTGGGTGATGCCGTAGATGGCGGGGATCGAGTCCAGGGCGAACATCAGGTCGGTCGCACCGATGGCGATGAGACACACGAACAGGGGGGTCAGTGCGATCTTGCCGGAGTGACGGACCACCAGCTTGTCCGAGTTGTACCCTTCGGTGACCGGAATCACCTTGCGGATGAACCGGATGATCCTCATGTCGTTCGGGTCCGTCTCGGGCTTGTCCCGGACCTCGTCGAGGACGGTCTTCAGCGCGATCCAGAGCAGGAAGATACCGAAGAGGTAGAACACGTCGGACCAGGCTTCAATGACCGCAGCACCGAGGGCGATGAAGACACCACGGAAGACCAGCGACAGTGCGATACCGATGAGCAGCACCTTCTGCTGGTACTGCGGCGGAATCTTGAACGCACCCATGAGCAGGGCGAAGACGAAGAGATTATCGACGCTCAGCGCCTTCTCCGTGACATAGCCGGAGAAGAACTCCATGCCGTGGGCGTGCGGATCACCCGGCTCACCCCACGTCAGCCAGAGGAAAATACCGAAGGCAATGGAGAGGACGACGTAGAAGAGGGTCCAGAACCCGGACTCCTTCATCGAGGGGGCGTGCGGTTTACGCACGTGGGAGTAGAAGTCGAAGACAAAGAACCCGGCGATCACTGCAATGGTGATAACCCAGGTGAGGGCATTTACTTCCATGACGGAACTATCCTCCGGTCGCGATGAGACGGTGACCGGAGGTCTCCCCCACCACAGAGCCCGACCCTGACGGTGGATGCTGTGGCCGGCACGACCGGGCGGCTGTATCTCCCCGCTACGGAGCGGGGACACTGTCCACCGTGTTGACGATCGGTGCCGTGAGCGGGGTACTCCCCTCCATGACAGGGGCCGAGTGTAGCAGAGCATCAACCCGACGACGGCACAACGGTGCACTCACGGGACCCGGACCGGGCGGCCTTCATGGGACGCGGAGCGGCACCCTGGCGGGCCTGAGGTGACGTCAGAACGCTCCGCCGCTGGTCCTGGGGTCGGCGCTGACGATCTTCGTCGCGGGATCCCCGGACGCCGCGGCGTCCTCCGCCCCTTCATCTCCCGAACCTGCGTCGTCGAGCAGCTCCTTGGGCGCGTCGGCGGGGTCGGCTCCCCTGATCATCCACAGGATGGTCTCCAGTTCCTCCGGCTTCACCAGCACCTCGCGGGCCTTGGAACCCTCGGACGGGCCGACCACCCCACGGCTCTCCATGAGGTCCATGAGCCGGCCTGCGCGCGCGAACCCGATGCGCAGTTTGCGCTGCAGCATGGACGTTGAACCGAACTGACTGCTCACCACGAGTTCCACAGCCTGCAGGAGGTCGTCGAGGTCGTCTCCGATGTCGGCGTCGATCTCCTTCTTCGCCTCCACGCTCCGGTCCTCGGTGACTCCGTCGGTGTACTCCGGCTCAGCCTGCTCCTTCGCCGCCTCGACGACAGCTTGGACCTCCTCGTCAGTGACGAAGGCTCCCTGCAGACGGCGGGGCTTGTTGGCGCCCTGGGGGATGAACAGACCGTCGCCCATGCCGATGAGCTTCTCTGCACCACCCTGGTCCAGGATCACACGGGAGTCCGTCAGCGACGAGGTCGCGAACGCGAGACGCGAGGGAACGTTGGTCTTGATCAGACCGGTGACCACGTCGACCGAGGGCCTCTGGGTGGCGAGCACCAGGTGGATGCCGGCGGCGCGGGCCTTCTGGGTGATCCGGACGATCGCGTCCTCGATCTCCTTCGGGGCGGTCATCATCAGGTCGGCGAGCTCGTCGACGACACAGACGATGTACGGGTAGGGGCGGTACTCCCGCTCAGAGCCGGGGGGCGTCTCAAACTCTCCGGAAAGCACTTTCCGGTTGAAGTCCTTGATGTGACGGACCCGGGCAGACTTCATGTCCATGTACCGCTGTTCCATCTCCTCGACCAGCCAGGTCAGCGCGGACGCCGCCTTCTTCGGCTGGGTGATGATCGGGGTGATGAGGTGCGGGATTCCCTCGTAGGGGGTCAGTTCCACCATCTTCGGGTCGACGAGGATGAGCCGCACCTCCTCGGGAGTGGCCCGGGTCAGCAGTGAGACGAGCAGGGAGTTGACGAACGCGGACTTACCCGAACCGGTGGAACCGGCGACAAGCAGGTGCGGCATCTTCTGGATCGAGTGGGCGACGAACTCTCCCTCGATGTCCTTGCCCAGACCGATGAGCATCGGGTCCGGGTCCTGGGCCACCTGCGGGGCGTGGAGGACGTCACCGAGGCGGACCATCTCCCGGTCAAGGTTCGGGACCTCGATACCGACGGCGGACTTGCCGGGGATCGGCGTCAGCAGACGAACATTGTCGGTGGCCGCGGCGTAGGCGATATTGGACTGGAGGTTCGTGATTTTCGACACCTTGACGCCTGGGCCGAGTTCGACCTCGTAACGGGTCACCGTCGGACCACGGGAGAACCCGGTGACGTGGGCGTCGACCTTGAACTCCGTGAAGACTTCGGTGATTGCGTCGATCATGTGGTCGTTGGCGGCGCTGTGGAGCGTCGGAGCTTCCCCCGGGATGAGCAGGTCGGCGGAGGGCAGTTCATAGTCACTGTCCGAGTGACGTTCCGCGAGCACCACCGGGGCCTTCTCCGGGGCGGGGCCCTTCACAGCCGTTTCGGCGGCACCGGAACGGGCCGCGATACGGCGGCGGGCCTCCTCCATCGCAGCGGAAGGACGGGCAGCGGCCGCGGCCTCCGGTTCCTCCGGTGCCCCGCCGTCGCGTGTGTTCCGCGAACCCTGTCCGGGGGTCTGCGCCTGACTGCCCGACTGCGCGCCAGGGTGGACTGCGCCGTCGGCGGCGGGTCGTACCGGCTCCACTGTCCGCGTCGGGACCACGGCGGGACCGAGGTCCTCGGTACCGTAGTCGTCGTAACCCGCCGGATCAGAGTCCGGTACCGGGAACCCGGAGGCACCCGCAGAACCGTCAACGGGATCGGAGTCAGCCTGCACCGCCTCCCCCCGGTCCCGGGAAATCTGGAAGGACAGCTGTCCACGGTCCGGAGACTGTTCCACCGGATAGTTGTCCGCGGGGGTACGGTCTGCGGGAGTACGGTCCGCGCGTCGTGCACCGGCATCCCCTGAGTGCCCGGGACGCGGCAGTCGGCGCGACACGGCACGGTCCCACCGGTGTGAAGGGGCGGAGGAACGGTGGACCGGTGAGAACTCCGGGTCTGCGTCGCCGTATCCCTCACCGTGGTCTGCCCCGTACTCCTCCCGGTACTCTCCCCGACGGGTGCTGCCGGAGTCCACCGGGCCCGCCGTGTCATCCGGGTGGTCGCCGTAGCCTGCGTCACCGTCGGCGAAGCGCCGGCGGTCGCGACGCCGGCGCGGGAAGGTGACCCCGAGCCAGCGGGTCAGTCCGCCGACCAGTTCTGCCACGGTCATGCCCGACAACTGCAGGGCCCCGTACACCACGACGAGCAGCAGCAGCGGCACCGCGAGGAAGGGGCTGAACCCGACAGCGGCCGGCGTACCGACAAGGTTACCGAGCATGCCGCCGGCCCTGGCGCGCCCGTCGACGGTCTCCGGCTGTCCTGCGAGGATGTGGAAGATGCCGAGGACGCCGAGGACGACCAGTGCCAGACCGATCCCGAGACGGGTGTGGGAGCGCTGAGTGGTCCGGACCCCGACCATGAGGACCCAGGCCGAGCCTGCGGTGAGGACGGGCACCAGGTGTGCCCCGGCGCCGATGAGCCATGTCAGAGCGAAGGCGACCGCGGAGCCGACGGAACCGCCCACACCGAACCAGAGGGCTGCGGCGAGGACGACAGTCAGTGCCACGGCTGCGAGGGCCGGACCGTCGTACCCTCCGCCGACGCGGTGGGTGCCGGCTGCACCGCCACCGGCCCTGTCCGGGGAACCGGCTCCCTGTGCCTGTGCCGCCCGGTCACGGTCACGCCCCCGGGCGCGGTCGAGCATGGTGGTCGGCATCGAGTCCGGGTCTGCCGCTGCGTCATCGACCCTGGCATCCGCCCCCGTCGTACTCCTGTCTGCGGCGGGCCTGCGGGACTTCTTCTTCCGGCCGGCGGGGCGGCTGCCGTCGCCGTCGCCGCCGGGGCGGACACCGGCGGCAGGCGTACGCCGGCCGGTCCGGTCGTGCCCCTGCGACTGCTGCGCACCGTCACCTGTGTCGAGCAGGAGGTCATCGTCGGGTGACCCCTGCAGGGAGATCTTCCTGACGAAACCTCCGACTCCGCGGGCTGCCCCGCCCATCAGTGACCCCAGCGAGGAACCGACGACGCGGAAGGCGCCGGAGGTGCGTTCGTAGTCGCTGGTGTCGTATCCGGGGGTGCGTCGGGCCGGCCGTGACGAGCTCGCCCTGCCTCCGGAATTCCGGGAGGGAGAGGTTCTGGTGCGACTGGTCGTAGGCATGACAGCGAGTCTAACCCGACTGACACCTCTTCAACAGTTGCAACACGCGTCACTCAAATCACATGAGTCACAGACTGCGCCTGACCACCCGCTCGACAGGACCTGTCACTGTCACGTCACAGGCCTTGTCCCTGCCGAATATCCACAGGAGAAGCTCCGAGGCAGGACCAGTGACACCAACCTCCGGACCACCGCTGCCGACCGTCAACTCCTCCACCGCGCCAGCCGGCCCGTCAGTGCGTCCCAAACGCACGGCAGGACCCGAGGGGACGATGAAACCCCGGGCCGAAAGCCGGACAGCCTTCCACAGTGCGTCCCTCTCCCCCGCGTCGAGATCACGCAGCGACCACTCCCCTCCCCCACGGCGGACATCCTCGTGATGGATGAAATTCTCGGTGAAGTTGACCACCGGGTCGAGCAACCGCATGGGGTTCCAGGGTGGCGGCCCACCACGGTACCGTTCCACCAGCTCCGGATAGGGCAGCTCCCGGTAACTGCGTGTCACCGACCGCAGCCGGCCCTCCACCGGAGAGAAGAACATGCCGGCGGCGGCGTCCGGACGGTACTCCCTGAGAACCAGGTGCACTACAAGGTCCCGGGTCGACCACCCCTCACACAACGTGGGGGCGTCCGGCCCCACCGACAGCAGAAGGTCCGCCAGGGCGACACGCTCATCTCGGGAGAAACTCATGCTTCCCGATGCTACGCGTCAACCCCGACGGACCGCGCCGTTTCCGTGACCGTCCGCCCCCCAACTGACGGTCACCGGACCACGGCCGAACCCTGCGGCAGTCCCGCAGACAGGGAGCCCGCCTGCAGGCCCGCCGCCTCCTCCCTACAGGGACGGAGCGTGGTCCTCCGGCTCGAGTTCCTCGACGACCTCACTGGTCATCGGGACGATCGTCGGAACGATCAGCGGCTCGCGCTTCCACTTGTCCTTGACGAACCTGGCGACCTTGCGCCGAAGTGCCTGGGCCATCCGGTACGGATCGTTCTCACCCTGACCCGCCAGGTCGAGCATCGTGTTGTCCACGACCTCCGCGACCTGCTTCATCATCGACTTCGAATCGTCGGAGAAGCCCTTCGCCACGACCTGGGGATCCTCCAGGGGCCGTCCGCTGCGGTTGTCGATGACGACCGTCACAGAGATCAGGCCACCTTCGGACATCGCGGTACGGTCCTCGATCTCCTCGGCTCCGACATCACCCATGGTGACACCGTCGACGTACAGGTTGCCGACGGGAATCTGCCCGACAACCTTGGCCTGACCGTCGACGAGGTCGACGACCACACCGTTCTGCGCCAGGACGGTGTTGTCCGGGTTCACACCGGTGGAGATGGCCAGCTGACGGTTGGCCCGCAGGTGACGCCACTCGCCGTGGACCGGCATCGCATTGCGCGGACGGGCCGCGTTGTAGAGGAAAAGCAGTTCCCCGGAGTAACCGTGACCGGAGGTGTGGACGTTGGCGTCCTTGTTGGTGATGACCGTTGCACCGATCTGGGCCAGCATGTTGATCACACCGAACACCGCCTCCTCATTGCCGGGAACCAGCGACGAGGACAGGATGATCAGGTCACCCGGGCGGACCGTGATCTGCCGGTGCTCGCGCCGCGCCATCCGGGACAGGGCCGCCATGGGCTCACCCTGGGTACCGGTGGTGACCAGCAGCACCTTGTGCGGGGCCAGGCGCGCCGCCTCGTCCATCGAGACGATGGTGCCGCGCGGGGCGGTGAGGAGACCGAGCCTCTCGGCGATCTCCATGTTCCGGATCATCGAACGGCCGTTGAAGGCCACCTTGCGGCCCGCCTTGACCGCCGCGTTGACGGCCATCTGGACTCGTGACACGTTCGAGGCGAAGGACGCCACGAGAACACGCTGCTTGGCCTCGCCGATGAGCCGCTCCAGTGTCGGGGCGATACCCGCCTCCGACGAGGAGACACCCGGGATAGTGGCGTTGGTGGAGTCGCAGAGGAACAGGTCGATGCCCTCATCCCCGAAACGGGACAGTGCCGGCAGGTCGGTCGGACGACCGTCAGCCGGAGTCTGGTCCAGCTTGATGTCACCGGTGTGCACCAGCAGACCGGCCGGGGTCTTCAGCGCGATACCGAGGCACTCGGGGATGGAGTGGCCCACGTTGAAGAAACGGATGTCGAAGGGCCCCCGGTTCTCGTGGGAGTTCTCGTCGACCTGGATGAGCTTCGGACGCTGCCTGTGCTCCTGGCACTTCGCGGCGATCAGCGCACAGGTGAAGCGCGACGCGATGATCGGAATGTCCGCACGCTGCTTGAGCAGCCACGGGATCGCCCCGATGTGGTCCTCGTGGCCGTGGGTGACGACCAGAGCCTCCACCCGGTCCCACTTTCCCTCGAGGTAGGAGAAGTCGGGGAGGATCAGGTCCACCCCCGGTTCGCCGGAGGACGGGAAGAGAACACCACAGTCGATGATCAGCAGTCGTTCGTGGTACTCGAAGACGGTCATGTTGCGGCCGATCTCCGAGATGCCGCCGAGCGCGACGAGACGCAGCCCGTCCCTGGGTGCCTTCGGAGGCGCCGGCAGACGCTGGGTCAGGTCCGCGCCCTGCATGGTCTGCACGGCGTTGCGGCGCCGGTCACCGGCACCTCCGCGGCCTGCACGGTTGCCCTCACGGGAACCGGAGGAGCCGCCGTTACGGCCGTGGCCCCGCCCACCGCCGTCGTTCTGGTTCTGGTGGCTGCCCTGGGAGCGGCCGCCCCTGCCGCCGCGGGAGCGGCGGGACCTGTTTCGGCTGCCCGAGCCGCCGGAGGAGTTCCCTCCCCGGTCGCCGCGGTCGGAGTCCTCCGCACGGTCGGCGGAACCGCCGTCGACAGTCACGTCAGCACGCCCGGAGCCTTCCCCGGGGTTGTCCCCGGAATCGTGGGAGGACGCCGCCCGTGCGGCAGCCCCCCCGTCGTTGAACGCCGGCGCCGCGGCAGCCGCAGCGGAGTTGGCGGGGGCGTTCTGGTCGGTCGAAGGCCGGTTCACGGCCTCCGCAGCCGCTGCTGTCTCAGCACTCGGCGGAGCAGCCTTACGGGTCACTTTCCGTGCCCGGGAGCGGTTGTCAGTCATATGTTTCCTTACACGCCTGCTGAACGCAGGTCTTCTTCAAGCCGGGAGTACTCTTCCGGCGTCGGTTCGATGATCGGCAGGCGCGGTGCGCCCACCTCGATCCCCCGGAGCTTCAGCGCCGCCTTCGCGAATGCCACACCACCCAGACGTGCCTGTGCCGCCATCAGCGGGCGCAGGCGGTTGGAGATGGCACGGGCACCGGGGATATCCCCGGAGACCGCGGCCTCGCGCATGGCGCGCAGCTGGGCGGGAGCGGCGTGGCCGATCACTGAGATCAGACCGGTGGCGCCGACTGCCAGCCACGGGACATTGAGAGGGTCATCCCCGGAGTACCACGCGAGATCCGTCTCCTCCATCAGCTGCATGGCCGCCGGAACATCACCTTTGGCGTCCTTGACAGCCCGGATGTTCGGATGCCCGGCCAGTCGGCGCATCGTGTCCGGTTCGATCGCCACGACCGAACGGGACGGGATGTCGTAGAGGCAGACAGGGGTATCTACCGCGTCAGCCACAGCGGTGAAGTGCCGGTACAGGCCTTCCTGGCTGGGGCGGGAGTAGTAGGGGGTGACCACGAGCAGGCCGTCCGCACCGGCCGCCTCGGCGGCCTTCGACTGCGCCACGGATTCCGCGGTGCTGTACGTACCTGAACCGGCGACCAGTTTCACACCGGTCCCCAGTTCGGCGCGGATCGCCTTGAGCAGGTTGAGCTTCTCCCCGGGGGAGACGGTCGGGGATTCCCCGGTCGTTCCGCCGATGACCAGGGCGTCAAGTCCTTTGTCCACCAGGTGCCCCGCAAGGGCCACTCCGGCGTCGGTGTCGAGGTCTCCGTCTTTCGTGAAAGGGGTGACCATGGCCACAGAGACCGTACCGAAGAACTCAGCGCACTCTGTCGCTGCATTACCTGTGCTCATGACCCCCCAGGTTACCGTCCCGGACCCCGGAAGTGTGTACCGGGGCTCCGGTGGGTCGCGTCAACCTTTCCACCGGTCTGACTCCCGGCGAACCTCACCCCGCCACCGCGGAGCCCCGGGGAGGTCGACCGCAGTGCCCCGGGGAGGTCACATGTCGGCGACGTAGGGGCTTGTCGCCGTCTCCGAACCGTCACGCAGCCGGGTGACGGTGAAGTCGGAGAAGATCCCGGGACTCAGCTCATTGAGCAGGTGGAGGCAGGCCACCGCCACGCCCCTGATCTCCGGGTCGGCGTGCTCCGCGGCACGCATCGCGATGAAGTGCCGCCAGGACCGCAGGTTCCCGGTCATCACGAACCGGGTCTCCGTCGCATTCGGCAGCACCGAACGCGCCGCCTGACGTGCCTGCTTGGCACGCAGCACCGTGTTGGACTCACCGGCGAACTTCTCCTCCAGGGCCACCAGAAGCTCCTCGTAGGCGTCCCTGGCAACACCGGTGGACCGCAGGAACAGTTCCTCCAGGTCCGGGTCGCCGGCGATGCTGTCGGGAACCACGACCCGGGAGTCGCCCGAGGGGACGTACCTCTGCGACAGCTGGCTGAACGAGAAATGCCTGTGACGCATGATCTCCTGGGCGCAGGACCGGGAGACACCGCGCAGGTACACGGAGGCGGAGGCGTGTTCGAGCAGGCTGAGGTGACCCACGTCCATGATGTGGCGAACGTAGGCGTCCGCGGTGGCGGTGTGGGGGTTGGGCCGGTCCCAGGTCTCGTAGCAGGCCCGCCCCGAGAACTCCACGAGAGATTCGGCGTCACCCGCCGACGGGTCGGGCCGCCAGTCCACGTCCTCCGGGGGTGTGAACGTCGTGTGTGCGATGAGCCGGACGGAGAACTCGGCCGGTGTTGCGCTCACGGTCCTCCCCCTATTCTGCGTCGGAGGTGGGGCCGGCACCCGTGTCACCGGACAAGCCCGGCCCGTCGAGTCCGAGGAACTTCTCCAGGCCGACGGTCAGTCCCGGGGCGCCCGCGACCTTGTCGATCCCGAGCAGGACGCCGGGAACGAAGGATTCACGGTCGTAGGAGTCCTGCCGGATCGTCAGGGTCTGACCCGCCGCACCGAAGATCACCTGCTCATGGGCGACCATGCCGGTCATGCGCACCGCATGGACCGGGATGCCGTCGACATCGGCTCCCCTGGCCCCGGGGAGCTCCTGCTCGGTCGCGTCGGGCTGTGCCCCCAGACCCGCCGAACGTCGGGCCCGGGCGATCCCTTCGGCGGTGTGCACCGCGGTACCGGAGGGGGCGTCCTTCTTGTTCGGGTGGTGCAGTTCGATGACCTCGGCGGAATCGAAGAACGGGGCGGCGATCTCCGCGAGCTTCATCGTCAGGACCGCGGACACGGCGAAGTTCGGTGCCACGAGGACGCCGACCTGCGGATTCTCCGCGAGCCATCCGCGCAGGCGCCCGTAACGCTCCTCGGTCCAGCCCGTCGTCCCCACCACGGCATGTATCCCGTGGGAGACGCAGAACTCCAGGTTCGCCATCACGGCGTCAGGCACGGTGAAGTCGACGACGACCTCGGTACCGGAGGACACCAGTTCCTCCGGGTCGTCTCCGTGGCCCAATGCGGCCGAGAGTTCCAGTCCCGCGGTGCGTTCCACTGCGGCGACCACCGCTGCACCGACCCTGCCCCGGGCACCCAGGACACCAACCTTCGTCATTGTCTTCAGCTCCTCACGTGTTGTGGTGGTGACGGGTCCCGACTAGTCCTCGACGAGGACCAGCGAGATCTTGCCACGGTTGTCGATGTCCGCGATCTCGACCTCGAGGGCGTCACCGACATGTGTCTCGTCCTCGACCTTCTCCACCCGGCGGTCGCCGCCGAGGTTGGAGATGTGCAGCAGCCCGTCCCGGCCCGGCAGGAGTGAGACGAAGGCACCGAAAGTCGTGGTTTTCACGACAGTTCCCAGGAAACGGTCACCGACTTTCGGGAGCTGGGGGTTCGCGATGGAGTTCACCTTGTCGAGGGCGGATTCCGCGGCCCGACCGTCTGCGGCGGAGACGAAGACCGTGCCGTCGTCCTCGATGGAGATGTTCGCCCCGGTTTCCTCGGTGATCTGGTTGATCGTCTTGCCCTTCGGGCCGATCAGCTCACCGATCTTGTTCTGGGGGATCTTCACGGTGGTGATGCGGGGGGCGAACTCGCTCATCTCCTCCGGTCCGTCGATGGCCTCCGCCATCGTCGAGAGGATCTCCAGGCGGGCTCCGCGGGCCTGCGTCAGGGCGTCCGCGAGGACCTTGGCGGGGATGCCGTCGACCTTGGTGTCGAGCTGGAGCGCGGTGATGAAGTCAGCGGTTCCGGCGACCTTGAAGTCCATGTCGCCGAAGGCGTCCTCCGCCCCGAGAATATCGGTGAGGGTGACGTAGGTCTCCTTACCGTCGACCTCCCCGGTGACCAGACCCATGGCGATCCCGGCGACAGGCGCCTTCAGAGGCACGCCGGCATTGTAGAGGGACAGGGTGGAGGCACACACCGACCCCATCGAGGTTGAACCGTTGGAACCCAGCGCCTCGGAAACCTGCCGGATGGTGTACGGGAACACCTCACGTGACGGGATGACCGGCAGCAGGGCACGCTCTGCAAGCGCACCGTGCCCGATCTCGCGTCGCTTCGGGGAACCGACCCGTCCTGTCTCGCCGGTGGAGTAGGGCGGGAAGTTGTAGTGGTGGATGTAACGCTTGTGGTCCACCGGGCCGAGGCTGTCGATCTGCTGCTCCATCTTGAGCATGTCGAGGGTGGTGACACCGAGGATCTGGGTCTCCCCCCTCTCGAACAGGGCGGAACCGTGTGCCCGGGGAACCAGGTCGATCATCACGCCCAGATCCCGGATGGCGGTCGTGTCCCGGCCGTCGATACGGAATCCGCTGGTCAGGATGCGCTCACGCACGATCTGACGGCTGACCTCGTTGTGGGCGTTGCGGATCTCGGCCTCACGGCCCTCGTAGTCGCCGGAGAGAGCCTCGACCGCGGCGTCCATGTTCGCCGCCAGTGCCTCGTCCCGCTCCTGCTTGTCGGCGATCGCCATGATCCCGCGCAGTGCCTCGGCGGACTCGGATTCGACGGACGCGAAGACGTCCTCCCCGAAGGCGGGGAAGAGCTCGAACTCACGGGTGTGGTCCGAACCCGCGGCGTCCACCAGGGCAGCCTGTGCACCGCACAGTTCGGCGATGAACGGCCGCGCCGCCTCGATACCCTCGGCGACCACGGTCTCGGTCGGGGCCGGGGCTCCCTCGGCGATCCTCTCGACGACGTTCTCGGTGGCTCCCGCCTCCACCATCATCACGACGACATTGTCACCCGGGGTCGGGCGACGGCGTCCGCGGGGCTTCTTCACCTCGGAGATGCGGCCGGCGACAACGAGTTCAAAGACAGCCTGCTCATGCTGGGAGCGGGTCGGGAAAGCCACCCACTGGCCCTCCGGGTGAGCCTCGTCGACGACGAGTGCCATACGCACACCGCCGACAGGGCCGGACACCGGGAGACCGGAGAGCTGGGTGGAGGCGGACGCCGCGTTGATCGCGACGACGTCGTACATGTCCTCGGGGTCCAGGGACATGACCGTGACAACGACCTGGACCTCATTGCGCAGTCCCTTGGCGAAGGTCGGACGCAGCGGACGGTCGATGAGGCGGCAGGCGAGGATGGCCTCTGTACCGGGGCGTCCTTCCCTGCGGAAGAAGCTGCCGGGGATCCTCCCTGCGGCGTACATCCTCTCCTCCACGTCCACAGTCAGGGGGAAGAAGTCGAGGTTCTCACGGGGGTGCCTTGACGCTGTCGTGGTCGACAGCAGCATGGTGTCGTCGTCAAGGTAGGCGGTGACGGAGCCGTCGGCCTGCCTGGCGAGCAGGCCCGTCTCGAAGGTCAGGGTCCTGGTACCGAAGTCGCCGTTGTCTATCGTGGCGACAGACTCCCACACTCCGGAGTCAGGGTCGATCAGTTCGGCGGTATGGGTGGGCGCCGGGGTGTTCTTCTTTTTCGTCGTCATGACGGTGTTGTGTGACCTTTCGGGTCTTCTCTCCGTGGTCCCGCAGTTACGGGCACCGATCATCGATGTCGGCGTCGGAAATATCTCGGACAATTACCGCACTAGACAGTACACCAGTGAGACGACAGAACCCCGCACCACCGTGACGGTGGTGCGGGGTTCACGACGTACGACGCCGGGACGGTCGGACCGCCCGGCACACGGACTAGCGGCGCAGACCGAGTCGCTCGATCAGGGACCGGTACCGGGTGACGTCGTTCTCCTGCAGGTACTTCAGCAGACCCTTACGACGACCGACCAGCAGCAGCAGTCCACGACGGGAATGGTGGTCGTGCCGGTGGAACTTGAGGTGCTCGGTCAGCTGACGGATACGGACCGTCAGCAGGGCGACCTGCGCCTCGGGGGAACCGGTGTCGGTCTCGTGGAGGCCGAACTCCTTGAGGGTCTCGGCCTTCTGCTCCTTGGTGAGAGCCATGGTGAATCTCCTGGAAGTTGTTTCAGTCCGCGCTGAACAAGGGATGGAACGTCAGTGACTACCGCAGACCACAGTCACGCAACCGCAAGAGAATATCACTCCGGTTCGCGGGGAACCAAACGCCGGGTCTCCGAGACATCCCGGTCGATGGCGGCGATGAGGGAGTCCAGGTTGTCGTAGGTCTCCATGCCACGAATACGGTCGGTGAAACTGACCGTCACCTTCCGCCCGTAAAGGTCAGCCTCATGATCGAGGACATAGGCCTCGACACTGCGGGTCTCGTCACCGAATGTCGGGTTGGTGCCCACGGAGATGGCGGCGGGAAGGTGGACGTCGACGGCCATGTCCCCCACCAGAGCTCCGGCCGGGTCCTTCCTCGTGGGCAGTATCCGGAGGTCTCCGGCGTAGACCCCGTCCGCCGGCAGTGCCTGGGTGTCCGGGAAGTACAGGTTCGCCGTGGGGAACCCGAGGGCGGCACCGCCACGCCCGGCTCCCCGGGTGACGACGCCGCGGACGGTGAAGTTCCTGCCCAGGGCGTGTCCGGCTGCCGCGACATCTCCTTCGGCGAGCCGCTGCCGGATCCAGGTGGAACAGATCACGTGCTCCTGTGCCGCGGCTCCCGTCCTGTCCGGGTCGCCGGGGTCCTGCAGCAGGCCGTGGACGACCACGTCCACCCCTGCTTCCTCACCGAGTTCACGCATGGTCTCGGCGGTACCGGCGGCCAGGTGTCCGAAGGTGAAGTTCTCCCCGATGACCACGGCTCTGGCGTGCAGAACCCCGCGGATCACCCGGTCGAAGTAGGTCCGGGGGCTCCAGCCCGCAAGCTCCCGGTCGAAGTTGATCACGAGCATCGCGTCGATGCCGTACTTTGCGGCACTGACGGAACGCTGTTCCAGCGACGCCAGGGCAGGCGGGACGGCGTCCGGGCGGAAGAAGACGGTGGGATGGGGGTCGAAGGTCACCATCACCGCCGGCACTCCGAGTTGACGCGCGCGCTGTACCGCCGACGCTATGAGCTGCTGGTGCCCCCGGTGGACGCCGTCGAAGACGCCGATGGTGACGACGGAGCCCGTGAGGTCGTCGGGCACCTGTTCCAGTCCGTTCCAGATATCCACGGGCACCACACTACGACATCTGCGGCCCCGGCCTAGACTGTGCTCCATGCCGAGAACCGACCCCCGCCCCGTCCTGGACCGTTCCGGACTCGTCATCGTCGACAAACCGGCCGGCATGACCAGTCACGATGTCGTCGGCCGGATGAGACGTATCTTCCGTACCCGGCGCATCGGCCATTCCGGGACACTCGATCCCGCCGCCACCGGGGTACTGGTGGTCGGGGTGGAACGCGGCACCCGCTTTCTGGCGCATGTCGTGACCCATGACAAGCGTTATGCGGCGACGGTCCGGTTCGGAGCTTCCACGCTGACCGACGACGCCGAGGGCGAGGTTCTCTCCACCGCGGATCCGTCGCAACTGGCGGCACTGACCGCAGACCGGATCCGTGCCGCGTTCGCGGAGCAGACCGGCGAGATCATGCAGAGGCCGAGTTCGGTCAGTTCGGTGAAGGTCGACGGTCGTCGTGCCCATGAGCTTGTCCGGGAGGGGGTGGAGGTGGTGCTGCCGGAGCGCCCGGTCACAGTGTTCTCCCTCGAGGTGGACGAGGTGCGTCTTCTGCCCCGCTCCGCTTCAGGTGGCCGGGGTACGGACGGAGGGGAGGACGCCACTCACGCCGGGCTGTCCGGACTGTCCGGGGAGGCTGTCGTCGAGGCGGATATCCGGGTGCACTGCTCCTCGGGCACGTACATCCGGGCGATTGCGCGGGATGTGGGCGAGTCGCTCGGGGTCGGAGGTCATCTCACCGCTCTGCGCCGCCTGTCCGTCGGCCCCTTCGACGTCACCGAGGCACGGACGCTCCCCCTGCTCGAAGGTTCGGGCGATCCCGCCGGAACAGGTTCGGCGGAGACTGCCGCCGCCGAGAGGTCCGGTTCTTCCCCGGTGCCGGCCCTGTCGCTCACCCTGGACGAGGCGATGGTCCGGTGCTTCCCGGTGCGTGCGGTCTCCGAGGAGGAGGGGGACGCCCTGGCCCTGGGCAAATGGCTCGACCCCGTCGGTGAGGACGGGGTCGTCGCCGCGGTCACCCCGTCCGGGAGAGCTGTGGCCCTTCTGGAGGAGAGTGGCGGACGGGCGCGGAGTGTCTTCGTCGCCCGGCCTGCGGGGATGCGTTGAGTTTTCCGGGTACCCTGTTCCCGCTGTCGGGGAGGACGGTACCCGGGCCGCGTGTCACGGCCTCGGGTTGATCACCCTGCCCCAGGTGGACTTGTTGCCCCAGACGTTCTGCCTCAGCCCTTCGAGCTGCAGAATCTGGGAGTGGTCGACGAAGAGATTGCACTCGTTGCCGTAGTTCTTGACATACCACTCGAACACGGGGCCGTCGGCGGCCTCGAACATGACGTTCTCGAGTCCGAGCCCGTTGATGATGGACGCCGCTGCGGCGGTGTTCCATTCCACGACATTTTCCGTGATGCCCTCCGACTCGATCATGATGATCGAGGCTCCGGCGTCGAGTGCCCGCTTTCCACGGTCGACGAGATCACCGATGTCTTTCGCGGATTCGGCGGCGAGCTCTGCCTCGGAGGAGTCTCCACCGGATCCGATCTGGATGCCGAGTTCCGGTTTCGCCTTGAGCCCTGCCTTGACGACCTTGTCGACGAGACGCTCGAGACCGCTGGTGGGAAGCATGATGAAGCCCGTGGAGATCTCGATGACGTCGAAGCCGACGTCCTTGGCTTCGCGCAGGTAGTGGTCGACGGCGTCGTCACCGTAGCGCAGGACGGTCTCGATCCACCCGCCCGAGGAGACGTAGGCGTCGTTCTCGTGGGCGATGTCGCTGAACTTCCTGACCTGCTCAGGCGGGACAAGGGAGAAGGAACCGCCCGCCCACTTGATGCCGTCCACCCACTGGCCTGCGACGTCGAACACATCCTGCAGGTGACGTGTGCCGAAGGTGTTGTAGTACGGCGCCCGGATCTCGGTCATGCCGAAGGACCTGGGCTTGGCCGGCCGGTAGGCACGCGGGACGAAGTCGAAGGACACGTTGAAGCCGGTGGCGTTGCTGTTCTCGCTCATGGGGAGCCTCTCTGGTGGTGGTGTGGTGTGGTGTGGTGGTGTGCCGGGGAGTCAGACGGTCGCGGTCACGGCGTCGCGGGTGGTGCTGACCTTCGCCAGGGCGGCGGTCAGCTCGCTGACGCGGTGGTTCTCCAGGTCGTGGACGATGCCGGCGATCTCGTCCCGCAGCGCGGAATCGGTGAACGGTGTGGTGAGAGCGTCGAACTTACGGCGTGCGCCCTCCCAGTCCAGCGGCTGGGTGAAGAAGCCGTCGTAGGCGGACTCTTCACGGGTGTAGGAGGTACCGTCGTCGAGGGTGACGGTCACGACTGCGGGCATCTCATCCGGGAAGCGGTCCGACAGCGCCTGGTCAGGGGTGATGGTGACCTTCTTCATCAGTGACTGGACATCGTCGGCGACGATGCGCTCAGGCGCGTACTGCGGCGGGTTGAGTTCACCGTCCAGCAGTGCGACGGCGAGCATCCAGGGAAGCGAGTGGTCCGCCTCTTCCTTGGTGCGGACAGTCTGTTTGTCACCCTCCTCACCGCCTCCGATGATGGAGTAGGCGACGTCGAAGGTGGTGAGTGCGATCGAGGCGATCTTCGACGGGTCGATGCCGTGCTCGGCGCGGAGCTTGAGTGCGGCGTCCAGTGCCGACTGTGAGTGGATCTCCGCGTTGTACTTCTTGATGATGCTGCGCGTGACCCGCTCGAGGTTCTCCTTCGACCAGTCCAGTTCATAGTGACCGGCGAGGTCCTTGAAGCCCTTGTTGCCCTCGAAGACCTCTTCAGGCCCGGTGATGCCCCGGGACGCCAGCAGTGCCGACCATGTGCCCTCCTTGGAGACGTGGGGGTAGGCCAGTCCCTTCCAGTTCGAGAGGTTGCCGGTCCTGGTGACCCTGAGTGCCACGTTGGCGGTGCCCGCCATCGCCACAGCGTTGGCGATCTGCTCCGCGGGCAGTCCCATGGCCTTGGCGGCAGCGGCCGCGGCGGCGAAGGCACCCTGCGTGGTGTGGTCGAATCCGAGGGCCCTGACCGGTGCGACGTCCGAGAGACGTGAATGCACCTGGTAGGCGACAGCGAAAGCGGTGAGGAGTTCGGCTCCGCCGGCGTCGACGGACTCTGCCGACGCGAGGACTGCGCCGAAGTTGTCGGACGGGTGGTTCGTCTCCCCCTTGGCGAGGTAGGCGTCCATGAAATCGAGGTACCGGCTCAGTGCGCTGTTGAAGAAGGCCGCCCGTTCCGGTGTCGTCTTCCCGCCTCCGATGAGGGTGGACTGTTCGGTGCCGCCGAGGTCCTCGAGCAGTCCGCGGATCGCCACGATGGGTTCGGCGTCCAGTGCTCCGACGGCGACGCCCAGGGTGTCGAGGACCCTGATCTTGAGCTGTTCCAGCGCCTCAGGGCTGAGATCCCGGAGGGTCGCCTTCTCGACGAACTTGGCCAGTTCCTGCACTTCTGTCACGTGGTGCTCCTTACGGGGTGGTGAGGTGAGGATATTGTCATGTGGTTAGGCTCCCCTTTGTTTTCAGGGGCCGTGGCTGAACGGTCCCGCGATTTGGAACGAAAAACAAGATGTTTGTGATGTATTGCACATTCGACGGAGTGGAGTACAGCACCGCGCCCCCGATTCCGCGGCGTGTCCGCCGATGCTCTACAATGCCAATCAGTGAGACGTCGGCTCCCGACCTGTGAGACGGCGTCCATCCCCGACAACAACGAAGGATGAGTGAGGAACCCCCATGGCCAGCAACCAGATCACCTGGAACGGCGGACTCCAGCAGGAGGCTGTCGAGCTGCTCAGCACCCCCGGGCACATCGTCGTCACCCCGACGAAGGTCGGGTACATCATCGCCACGAGCGACAGGGAGGGCCTGGAGCGCAAGTTCGCAGTGAAGCACCGCAGGCGCAACAAGCCCGGAGTGGTGCTCTGCGGTTCCCTCGAACAGCTCGAGGAACTCGCCCAGCTGACCCCGGAGATCAGGAAGTTCTACCAGACCTGCGTCGACCGTGACATCCTCATGGGCTGCATCCTGCCCTGGAAGGACGGGGCCCGCGAGAAGTACATGCCGGAAGGCGCCGAAGAGCTGGCCACCGACGTCCGCGGCACCTCCTGCTTCGTCCTCAAGTTCGGCGTACCCGGCGAACTGCTGGCCCGTGAACTGTGGGAGAAGGACCGCCGGCTGATCTTCGCGTCCTCAGCCAACCCGTCCGGAAAGGGCAACCGCGGGGTCGTCGAAGGCATCGGCGAGGAGATCGCCGAGGAAGCCGACCTGGTTATCGAAGGCGACAGCTACGTCGCCTCCATCCAGCCCGACAAGACCGTCGAGACCCGCTACGCCCAGGGCGTCATGGTCTCCATGGTCGACGACGAGGGCAATCTGGTCCCGGAACAGAACGGTGAGCGTGGCATCACCCCCTGCCCCACCCTGATCCGCAAGGGCCTCTACAACGACGAGATCGTCCTGATCCTCTCCGACCAGTTCAACTCCTGGGACTTCCGTCAGGGCGGATACTACTGACCCGTCCGCGGTTCAGGGCTCCGCGCGCAGGCTCCCCGCCTACGCCCGGACGCCGCACACCGTGGCGACGTAGCCGCCCCGGACCACCCACGACCCGTGGATCTCATCCACCGGCGTCGGACTGGTGAGGAGACGGGCGCGCCACGATCCGCCGACATACCCCTGCCCCGCCCCACCCGCGGAACCGGCGGACCCCACGTCGCCCCGGCTCATATCCAGGGCGACCTCCGCCTCGTCAAAGTCGAGGAAGCGGCCGGCGAGCGGGAACCAGGACTTGTACACCGTCTCCTTGGCGGAGAACAGCACAGTGCCCAGGAGCCGTTCCCGCCCGGTGTCACCGACCAGGCGGGACAGTGCCCACCTCTCCGACGGCGAAGTCACCGCATTGAAGACCCCCGCCGGCAACGGCACGGCCTGTTCGACGTCCAGACCGACACTGCGCCACGTCACGGCGTCCCCCACCAGCGCACCTCTGATGCCCTCGGTGTGCGAGAGCGTGCCGACCACACCGTCGGGAAACAACGGCATTCCGCTGTCCCCACGCAGAATCGGAATGTCGCACGCCTCTGTCCCCCACCGTCGCAGCGCCTCGTGGGCGCACCACCGGGCGTCCCCGAAGTCGGACCTGCGGGACGCCACCGCTCTGGCCACGAGGTGCCGTTCCCTGGGGTGCAGAGCTTCGTAGCGCTCCAGGTCCGGTGTTCCGTCGGTGTGCAGTTCCACCACCGATGTTCCGGAGGGCAGTTCCAGGTGTGACAGCAGAGAGGGGTGGTCGTTGCCGTGCCGGTCGACCGCCGTGACGCGGGAAGATGAGAGGATCATTCGGGAACCTCCGTGAGAACAGGGTAGGGCCAGAGTTGACGTTCGAGGCGTGGGGGAAGGGACACCGCCTGTTCGCGGGGGTAGCCCAACGACACCTCGACGTGGGTCACCCCTCCGATCTCCCGGACGACAGGAATGTGGAGATGTCCGTAGACCACCGTGGACGCCCGGAACCTCACCGGCCAGTCCTGGGTGTCCCGGGTACCTGACCACAGTGCGATCTCGGGGATGTTCAGACGGTCAGTGACCTCCCGTACCAGCGGCCAATGGTTGACCAGTACGGTCGGCCCGGTGGTCCGGGACAGCCGACGCACAGTGTAACCCAGTCGTTGCCTGCACCATGCGGGAACGTCGACGTACGGGGAGATCGCCACCTGGTCGGTGAACACCACGCCCTTCTCGGCGGCGGCGTCCAGCGCCTGTGCCGCGGTGAGGGAGGGGTCCCTCCACGAATGGTCGTAGAGCGTGAACATCGGTACCACTGTATGCCCCCCGAACTGCGGGTAGGCGTCCTCCGGGGTGACGACGCCCAGTTCGCGGCAGCCACGGACCAGCTCCCGGTACCTGTCTTCGCCGCGGAAGCGGTCTCCGGGGCGGCTGAACAGTTCATGGTTGCCGGGGACCCAGATCACCCGGCGGAACCGGTCAGCGAGCATTCCGAGGGTGTCGAGGACGGTGGCGGTGTCTTCTGCCACATCGCCGGCGACGATCAGCTCGTCCCCCGCAGTCCCCGGATGGACGAGCCGGTCGACAAGGTCCCGGTTTCCGGGGACTGCGACGTGCAGGTCGGACACTGCCCACAGTGTGCGGTGCTCAGACGCCACAGTTCGTCCCTTCAGCAGGCTCCGGATAGCTCAGAAAACTCAGACACTTCAGTCAGTCTAACAACATCTGTCACTCCTGTAACAGGCGGCGGATTTCTGTCCCCCCTACACCCCGGTCCTGGCCCACTTCCCCGACCGGTAACGCAGAGCCACCGCAACCAGCCTGAGCACGAGGAAGAACAACAGTCCCACCCACACCCCCGTCAGTCCGGTGCCGGTCAGTCCCGCCACAGCCACCCCGGGGATGAAACCCAGCACCAGCGACAGGATCGTCGCCGTGCGCAGGAAAGCCACGTCCCCCGCCCCGAGCAGCACACCGTCCAGGGCGAAGACGACCCCACCGGTCACCGCCATCGCCACAAGAATCCACCACGGTCCCGCCATGGCCTGTCTGACCCCCGCGTCAGCCGTGAAAACCCCGGGTACCACGCCGGCCCCGCAGGCCAGCACAACAGCCAGCACCAGCCCCGCACCGACCGAGAACCGCAGCACCGTCCGGGCCACCTCCCGGGACGCAGCCACGGAGCCCGCGCCGAGCGCTGCCCCGACCAGTGCCTGCGCCGCCACCGCCACCGAATCAAGCAGCAGGGTCAGCAGGTTCCACAGCTGCAGCAGAACCTGGTGCGCCGCCAGCGCAGCCGCCCCCGAACGGGCCGCGACGACAGCCGCACTGACAAAGGCGACCTGGAACCCCAGGGAACGCAGGACAAGGTCACGCCCGTCGGCCAGCTGGGGGCGGATGACCGACCAGGTGGGCCGCACGGACCTGCCGTCACCGGTATGCCGCCAGGTCACCACCAGACAGGCCAGGAACAGGCAGGCGGTCACCGACTCCCCCACGACCGTCGCCCAGGCGGAACCGACGACACCGTGGCGGGACACCGCCCAGGGCACGAGGAATGCGGTGGGCACCACGCCAGCCAGAGTGAACCACAGGGGACGCCGCGTGTCCGACATCCCCCTCAGCCACCCGTTACCCGCCATCACCGTCAGCGCGGGGGCCACCACCAGGGACGCCACCTCCAGCCACCGCGCGGCAGGCACCGCCACCTGACTGTCCCCCGCCAGCCAGGCGGTCACCGGTCCGGCGGCGAAATGCACGGTCACGGCGAGGACGGTACCGACGGCGACGGCCACCCAGGTCGCCTGGATTCCCTCGTAGACGGCCCCCGCCCGGTCACCCGCCCCGTAACGACGGGCGGCCCGCCCGGTCGTCCCGTAGGACAGGAACGTCAGCTGGGTGGTCACCTGGGAAAGCACGGTGGTCCCGGTGGCCAGTGCCGCCAGCTCCACGGGCCCGAGACGTCCCACCCACGCGGTGTCCCACAGCAGGTACAACGGCGTGGCGGAGAGCACCGCGAGGGCGGGCAGGGCCAGGCCCAGCACCGACCGGACGTCCGCGCGCACGGGTGGAGCGGCAGACCCCTCCGGCACCGGCCCCGCTGACACCGGCCCCGCAGAGTCAGTCGTCGGAGCCGTCGGGCTCTCCTTCCCTCCGGTAGGGGTCCGGCTCCCCGGCCGGAGCGGCCCCGGCCGCCTGCGAACGGACCCTCTCGTCGATCTCCCGGGCTTTCGCGAGAAGCTCCTCGAGGTGGGCGGACGCCTCCGGCACGGTGTCCAGGGAGAAACTCAGGGTGGGGGTGAACCGCACCGACAGCTGGTCGCCGACAATCTTGCGCAGCTGACCCCGGGCCCGGTTGAGGGCTTCCTCCGCGGCTGCGGTGTCCGGCTCCTCGTCGATGGTACGACCCCGGACCGTGTAGAAGATCGTGGCGTCGTGCAGGTCTCCGGTGACCCTGCAGTCGGTGACCGTGACGTACTCCAGTCTCCGGTCCTTGACCTCCCGCTCGATCGCGGTGGCGACGATGGTCATGATGCGCTTGGCCATTCGGGCGGCGCGTGCGTGGTCTGCCATGGGTGGAACCTTATCTGTCTCGGAACGCTGTGGGTGACAACGGGGGTGTGAAGCTGGGGGTTTCAAGTTGGGGGTGTGAAGCTGGGGGTGTGAAGCGGTAGGCGCCGGGCATCCGTCCGTGGCGGCAGAAGACCCCGCGGCCTGTGGAGGGGTTCCTCCGCCGCGGGGCCTCAGTCAGGACAGTGGACGGCTACTTCCGGTCCTTCTTGTCCTTGTCGTCCTTCTTCGCCTGGTCGCGGGGGACCTCGACCAGCTCGTACGCCTGGACGATGTCACCGACCTGGATGTCGGGGTAGGACAGCACCATACCGCACTCGTAGCCGTGGCTGACTTCGGTGACGTCGTCCTTCTCCCTGCGGAGTGAGTCGATGGTGGCCTTTTCCGCCACGACCCTTCCGTCACGGACCAGGCGCACCTGCGCATTGCGCCGGACCTTCCCGGTCTGGACCATGCAGCCGGCGATGAGACCGACGGAGGACGCCTTGAACAGCTGACGGATCTCGGCGGTACCGATCTCCCGCTCCTCGAAGACCGGCTTCAGCATGCCCTTCAGGGCTGCTTCCACCTCGTCGATGGCGTCGTAGATCACGGAGTAGTAGCGGATCTCGACGCCCTCGGCGTTGGCGACCTCGGTGGCCTTGCCTTCGGCACGGACATTGAACCCGATGATGATCGCGTCCGCGGCTACCGCCAGGTCCACGTTCGTCTTCGTCACCGCACCGACACCACGGTCGACGATGTTGAGCTGAACCTCGTCGTCGACGTCGATCTGCAGGAGCGAATCCTCCAGCGCCTCGACGGTACCGGCGTTGTCACCCTTGAGGATGAGGTTGAGGGTACTGGTCTCCTTGAGTACCTCGTCGAGGTCGGCGAGACTGATGCGCTTACGCGACCGGGCCTGCATGGCGTTACGGCGACGTGCGTTGCGCTGGTCGGCGATCTGCCGGGCCGTACGGTCGTCGTCGACGACGAGGAGGTTGTCGCCGGCGCCGGAGACACTCGTGAGTCCGAGGACCTGGACGGGACGTGAGGGCTCGGCGTCATTGACGTCAGCGCCGTTCTCGTCCACCATGCGACGGACACGCCCGTGGGCGTCCCCGACGACGATCGAGTCACCGACGTGGAGGGTACCGCGCTGGATGATGACGCTGGCGACCGGACCACGGCCACGGTCGAGGTGGGCCTCGATGGCGACACCCTGGGCTGGCATGTTCGGGTTCACCATCAGCTCGTCACCGAGCTCGATGTCTGCGGTGAGCAGCACCTGCTCCAGCAGCGCCCCGACGTTGGTGCCCTGTTTGGCGGAGATGTCGACGAACTCGGTGTCCCCGCCCCACTCCCGTGGGGTCAGACCGTACTCGGTGAGCTGGCCGCGGATCTTCTCCGGGTCTGCCCCCTCCTTGTCGATCTTGTTGACCGCCACGACGATCGGTACACCGGCCGCCTTGGCGTGGTTGACGGCCTCCACGGTCTGCGGCATGACGCCGTCGTCCGCCGCCACCACGAGGATGGCGATGTCGGTGGCCTTCGCACCACGGGCACGCATGGCGGTGAACGCCTCGTGACCGGGGGTGTCCAGGAGCGTGATCTTACGATCGACCCCGTCAACCTCGAGGGTGACCTGGTAGGCACCGATGTGCTGGGTGATGCCGCCTGCCTCGCCGGAACCGACGTTGGTCTTGCGGATCGTGTCCAGCAGCCGGGTCTTACCGTGGTCGACGTGGCCCATCACGGTCACCACCGGGGGACGGCGGACCAGGTCTTCCTCGGTTCCGGCGTCCTCACCGAAGGTCAGGTCGAAGGACTCCAGGAGCTCGCGGTCCTCGTCCTCGGGGGACACGACCTCGACCTTGTAGTCCATCTCGTCGCCGAGCAGCTTCAGGGTGTCGTCCGGCACGGAGGCCGTCGCAGTGACCATTTCACCGAGGTTGAACAGCGCCTGAACCAGTGCCGCCGGATCAGCGTTGATCTTTTCGGCGAAGTCGGCCAGGGAAGCGCCACGACGCAGGCGGATTTTCGCGCCCTTGCCGTTCGGCAGCTTGACGCCACCGACCACGGACGGTGCCTGCATCGCCTCGTACTCGTTGCGCTTCTGCCGCTTCGACTTCCTTCCCCTGCGGGGGGCGCCGCCCGGACGCCCGAACGCACCTGCGGTACCTCCACGGCGGCCACCACGTCCACCGCGGGGTCCGCCTCCGGTGGAGGGGCCGGAACCGCCGGGGCCACCGTGCCCGCCACGGCCACGGCCACCGCCGGCGTTGTTCGCGGACTTGGCCGGCATCTGTCCCGGTGAGGGATGGTGCGGCATGTTCGCCGGCGAGGGACGACGTCCACCCGGCTTGCCGGTGCCACCCGGACGGGGTGCAGCTCCCGGACGGGGCGCGCCGGAACGACCGGCACCCGGACGGGGCATGTCGGACTTCGGGCCCTGTCCCGGACGGGGACGGGGTGCCGGGCGTTCGGTGCCGGAAGAGAAGGGGTTGTTGGCCACACGGGGCGCACGGGCGCCGGGCTTCGGCCCCGGGCGCGGCGCTGAACGGTGACCGGTCTCGCCGGAGGGACGTGCTCCCGGGGTGGGACGCCCGCCGGCGGCACGCGCCGCGGTACCCGGGGTCGGTCGTGCACCCGGCCCTGCTGCGTTGCCCGGGGTCGGGTGTGCACCCGGGGTGGGTCGACCCGACTGGGCGGGACGCTCACCGTGGGCGGCCGGGCGTGCACCCGGACGTGCGGTGGTACCCGGGGTGGGACGGTGCTTCGGGGCACCTGCCGGAGTATCTCCGCCTCCCCGGTGCGCGGACGTGCCCTCCTGGGACGGACGCTGCGCGGGGCGGGCCTGTGAGCCGGGCTTCGGGCCCTGACGGTGGGTGTTGCCCGGGGTCGGGCGGGCGCCCGGCCGGGGGCCGGGTCGTGCGGAACCGCCGGGGACCGGGCCCCGGGTGGTGGACGCCGCATCGGTGTCCTTCGCCGGCTGACCGGCACCGTAGTGGTTCCGCATCTTCTTGACGACCGGCGGTTCAACGGTCGATGACGCGGACTTGACGAACTCGCCCTGCTCCTTGAGCGTGGCGAGAAGTTCCTTGCTGGTTACGCCGAGCTGTTTCGCCAGCTCGTGGACGCGTAGCTTTCCGGGCACTGCTCTCCTTCGTGATGGTCGGAGCCGCAGGCCGGGACACACCGGGGACAGTCCCCGTCGGCGTGTGTCTGACTACGTACGACTCCTGGTCGTGTGGACACTCATCGCTGATGCTGCTTCATCGTGCGCTCATCAGTAATCGGTTTCCTTTTCTTTCGCGGCCCCGATGTGTTCGAGGACCAGCTGCGTATCCGCATCAGCGGGCACATGCAACGCCCGGGCGAATGCCCGACGTTGTACCGCGGTCTCGTAGGCTTCCACGGTCGGGGTGATCCATGCACCACGGCCGGGAAGTCTGCGCCGGGGATCAGGGACGACGCGGACGGTGGCGTCCGCCCCGTCCCCGTCCCGGACCGCGACACACCGTAGCAGCCGTTGGACCGGCAGCGTACGACGTGAAGCGATACAGGTCCTGACAGGACCCTGGGACGGGACGGAGGTACAGGTGCCTTCCGACAAGCTGCTCCTCCGGTTCCCTCAGTTCTAAGACCGTATGACAGTCTAACGCCTGACCGGCCCCCACGGCCAACCGGGAGGTCCGGTGCGCCGCAGCTGCCGGCGACGACGGCCGCGTTCCCGCCGGGTTCTCAGAGTTTCGCGCGCTCCGCCGTGCCGCCACCGGCGGTGCCGGCGGTGCCGGCACTGTCGTCACCGGCACTGTCGTCACCGGCACTGTCGTCACGGTCTCCGCGGTCGTCATCCGCCGGATCGGACTCGGGGCGGATGTCGATCTTCCATCCGGTGAGCCGCGCAGCAAGGCGGGCGTTCTGCCCCTCACGACCGATCGCCAGCGACAACTGGTGGTCGGGGACGATCGCGCGGGCGACCTGCATGTCATGGTCGGTCACGTCCACCCGGACAACCTTGGCGGGTGCCAGGGCGTTTCCCACGTAGGTCGCCGGATTCTCGGAGAAGTCGACGATGTCGATCTTCTCGCCGCCGAGCTCCTCCATGATCGCCGAGACCCGCTGACCGCGGGGGCCGATGCACGCACCCTTGGCGTTGAGGCCGTTGACCGTCGAACGGACGGAAACCTTGGACCTGTGGCCCGCCTCCCGGGCGATCCCGGAGATCTCGACAGCTTCGTCAGCGACCTCCGGGACCTCCAGTGCGAACAGTCCACGGACCAGTTCAGGGTGTGTACGGGACAGCAGGATCTGGATACCCCGCGGCCCCCGGTGCACCGCCGTGACATAGCATTTCACCCGGTCACCGTGCTCCAGCTTCTCCCCCGGGATGTGCTCCGCCGGGAGAATGAGACCGTCATGGCCCTCTGCTTCGGTGCCGAGGCGGACGACGGTGATGCCCCGTTCATTTGCCCGGGCGTCCCTGTTCACGATGCCGGAGACCACGGATCCCTCGAGAGTGGAGTACCGGTCGTAGCTGGTCTCTGCACGGGCGGCGACGACCTGGCCACGGATCGCGTCCCTGACGGTACGTGCGGCGTCCCTGCCGAAGTCCTCGGGCGTGTCGTCGAATTCTCCGGTGACGTTACCGTCCTCGTCGGTTTCGGTCCGCAGCACCCGGACGCTGCCGTCGACAGGGTCGATCTCCACCCTGGCCCGTCCCTCCACCTTGGTCAGCTCCCGGTAGGAGTCCAGCAGGGCAAAGGAGATGGCCCTGATCAGGGCATGCTCCGGGACATGCTCGATGTCCTCCAGGGCTTTCAGGGCACTCAGGTCAATTTTCACTTGTCGTCCTCCTGCGCGGTCAGCGCACGGTACTTCTCGGGGTCCAGTCCCACCAGAGCCGACTCGGCGGCGGGAGCTTCGGAAAACTCAACTTCTACCAGGGCACCTGCCGACTCCGCCAGTTGCCGTGGCACCACACCCGGAGAGCCCTTCTTCTTCGCCGCCGGGCGGATGAACCAGACGGTGTCCCCGTCCACCGCCGCGACGCGCAGCTTCTCCCCCCTGACGAGTACGAGCCGGCCCACATTGCGCCGGAAGTGACGCTCCGCGGTCAGCGGTGTGTCCAGCCCGGGGGTGGACAGTTCCAGGGTGTAGCCGGGACCGAAATTCAGCCGACCCGCCTCCTCCAGGGCATCGAACTGTCCGGACACCGCCTGGCTGAGCTCCTCCAGCTGGTCAAGTGAGGGGCGGACGTCACCGTCCACCGCGATCTTCACCGCGGACTTCGCACCTGCCCTGGTGACGGACACCGCCTCCACGTCGAATCCGAGTGCCGCCGCCAACGGCTCCGCGGCAGCGCGGAGCTCCTGTTCAGAGGGAAAAGCCATGCCCAGAACAGTAGCACCGGCACCGGATGGCACTATGGGAGCGTGCACGAGACCCCGACCCGCCGACTCTCCCGACGCCGTTTCCTCAACCGTTCCCTGCTCGCGGGTCTCGGAGTCGCCTCACTTCCTGCCCTGACCTCCCTGGCCGCCTGCTCCCCCACTCCTCCGGAACCGGACGCCCGGCTGACAGACCTGCTCGGCCAGCTGCGCGCACTCGACCGGGACGGAGTTGACGGCGGCGCCGGAATGTTCGCCGGTCAGGCGAAACGGATCTCCGCCGAGATCATCCGGCAGTGCGGGACCGAACCGGATGCCGCCTGCACCACCTCGGTCGACACCGTCGGCCCCTCGGCCACCACCCCGCTGGTCCGCGACGTCCGCACGACAGTGACCGGGATCCTCCCGGACGCCGCCGACAGTGGACAGGCGTCACTGCTGACCGGGGTGTACGCCGCCCTCGCGACAGTCGACGACGCCACCGCCGGTGCCCCCGCGATCGACACCGCGGTGGTGGACCGGGAGCTGACCGGAGACATCCCGGGGGAGCTCGGTGAGGCGACCTCACGGATCCACGAGGCGGTGTGGCTGACCGGGAGGGTGCTCCCCACCGCAGGAACGTCAACCTCCACGGTGACCACGGTCGCCGACCGCCTCCGTCTCATCCGCGACGCCGCCGTGGATGCGACAGGGGTCGCCGCCGCAGCCGGGTACACCTTCCCCGACGGATCCGCTGCCGGCACAGGCACCGCCGACAGCCGGGGCGCCGTGTCCGTCCTGCTGGAGGCCGTCCACGCGGTCACCGTGGACCTGCGCCGGGCCGCATCCCGGGCCGACGGTGAGGACCGGGTGACGGTGGCGTCATGGTGCGCCGTGGCCGCCCGGTGTGAGGCGGCCCTGGAGGACAGGACAGGCACCGATCCCCTGTCGGTACCGGTACGGGGTGAGTAGCCGGATCGACCGGCCCCCGCCCCGTCCCCAGACTCCAGGCCCTACCTGGAGACCATGCCGCTGATCGTCCCGACGGCTCCGTCGTAGGCGATGTCCGTGGTCTCACCGGTCAGACGGTTGCGCAGTTCGACCTTCCCCTCGGCGAACCCGCGGCCGACAATGACCACGAGGGGAATGCCGAGCAGCTCGGCGTCCTTGAACTTCACACCGGGGCTGACCTTGGGACGCTCGTCGAAGAGGACCTCCAGTCCCGCGGCGTCCAGCCCCTCGACGAGCTCCTGCGCGGCCTCCCCGGCCGCGGCGTCCTTGTTGGCGATGACGACATGGACGTCGAAAGGTGCGACACCGGCCGGCCAGCGCAGACCCTTCTCGTCGTGCATCTGCTCGGCGAGGACGGCGACGAGACGGGACACCCCCAGGCCGTAGGACCCCATCGTCGGGACGGAACGCCGGCCGTCCTCGTCGAGGATCTGAACGTCGAAAGCTTCGGTGTACTTCCGGCCCAGCTGGAAGATGTGCCCGATCTCGATGCCGCGCTCCAGCGTCAGCGTCCCCATACCTTCAGGGGCAGGGTCGCCCTCCCTGATCTCCGCGGCCTCGATGTACCCGTCGACGGTGAAGTCCCGTCCGGCGACCATGTTGGCGACGTGCCGGTTCTTCCGGTCCGCGCCGGTGATCCACGAGGTTCCGGTGACGACCCGTGGGTCGGCGAGGACGCGGACGCCGTTGTCCGCCAGACCCTTCGGCCCCACGTACCCCTTGACGAGGAACGGGTTGTCGGCGAAATCCTTCTCCCCCGCCAGCTCCACGGTCGCGGGCTCCACCGAGGCCTCCAGGCGCTTCATGTCCGCCTCCCGGTCACCCGGCAGCAGAATTCCGGTGAGCTCCGGTTCTCCCCCGGGAGGGGTGATCTTCACGACCAGACACTTGAGCGTGTCGGACAGCTCCACGGGACGACCGTCGACGGTGAGGTTCTCCGAACGTGCCCACTCCAGCAGAGCGTCCATGGTCGTGGCGTCCGGGGTCTCGTAGACCTTCGCCGCGGGAAGTCCGTCCACCGGGCGCTCCGCCGGTGCCGGGGTGACGACAGCCTCCACGTTTGCCGCGTAGTCGCCGTCAGTGGCACGCACGAAGGTGTCCTCCCCTGAGGGGGAGACCGCCAGGAACTCCTCGGAGGCCGACCCACCCATCGCTCCTGATGTGGCGGCGCAGATCGCGTACTCCACACCGAGGGAATCGAAGATCCTCCGGTATGCCCGGCGGTGCAGCTGGTACGCCTCCTCGAGGCCCTCGTCGTCCATGGTGAAGGAGTAGGAGTCCTTCATGATGAACTCGCGTCCCCGCAGGATGCCGGCGCGGGGACGTTCCTCGTCACGGTATTTCGTCTGGATCTGGTACAGGATGACCGGGAAGTCACGGTAGGAGGAGTACTCACCCTTGACCAGGTCGGTGAACATTTCCTCGTGCGTCGGGCCGAGGAGGTAGTCCGCCCCCTTGCGGTCCTTGAGCCTCAGGAGGGAATCCCCGTACTCCGTCCACCGGCCGGTCTTCTCGTAGTACTCGCGGGGCAGCAGGGCGGGCAGCCGGATCTCCTGGGCGCCGATGGCGTCCATCTCACGGCGGACGATCGCCTCGATCCGGTGCAGGACGCGCAGACCCAGCGGAAGCCAGGAGTAGACACCGGGGGCGACGCGCCGGATGTAGCCGGCTCGGACGAGAAGCTTGTGGCTGGGAACTTCCGCATCAGCGGGATCTTCGCGCAGCGTGCGCAGGAAGAAGGTGGACATCCGGGTGATCATGACCGGTACTCTAGTTCATCGCCTCCGGCCCGCCCGATAGGGTGTCCCCCATGCTGATTCTCCTGCCTCCGTCAGAGACGAAGGCCACCGGTGGCACCGGTGGGCCACTGGACACGGCCGCACTGTCCTTCCCCGGACTCACCCCGGTCAGGGAGGCCCTCATCGACGATCTCGGCGCCCTGGACGTGGACACCGCCATGCAGGTGCTCGGCGTGCGGGAGAGCCTCCGCACCGAGGTGGAGGCGGACCGTGAACTGCGCCGTTCCCCCACCATGCCCGCCCTACTGCGCTACACCGGGGTACTCTACGACGCGCTCGACGCCCCGTCCCTGACCCGGGAAGACCCGGACGCGTGGTCCCGCCTGGCCGTGGGCTCGGCACTTTTCGGAATCCTCAGGGCCGGCGACATGATCCCCCGGTACCGGCTCTCCTCCGCGGTGAAAGTTCCCGTGCGCGGAGCCTCCCCCGGGTCCTCGGCGCCGACGCTGCGGAAACGCTGGGGCGGGCTGATCACCGCTGCGGTGGAGTCCACGCCGGACGGCCGGGGGCAGGGTGTCGTCGTGGACCTCAGGTCCGGCGGCTACCGGGCACTGGGAAAAGTGCCGGGAGCGGTCACCGTCCGGGTCGAGTCGGTGCGGCCGGACGGAGGCAGGAAGGTCGTCAGCCACTTCAACAAGCACTACAAGGGGGTGCTGGCCCGTGTCCTCGCCACAGCGGGGACGGACGCCGAGAGCGCACGCACAGCGCACGATGTCGCCCGGATAGCCGCCGGGGCGGGCCTCCGGGTGGAGACCGGTACGCCGGATTCGCCGGCCTCCTCCCGCAACGAGCTCACCCTGGTCGTGTGAACTGCACCGGCCGGGGCAACGGACCCCGGCTAGCAGAGGTGAGCTGTCCGGCCCGCGGCGTCCCCGATGACGATCACCGCCGGCGACCGGACGCCTGTGCTGCGGACGGTCTCCCCCAGAGTCCCGAGTGTCGCGGTGGTGACCCGCTGGGACGGGGTCGACGCGTTCTCCACCACCACCGCCGGGGTCGCGGCGTCCCTCCCCCTGTCGATCAGGGTCGCGGCAATCGCCCCGGCGTTCTTCACCGCCATGATCAGCACCAGGGTTCCCGTCATTTTCGCGCACGCGTCCCAGTTGACCAGTGACTTCGGGGAGTCCGGGGGCACGTGCCCGGAGACCAGGGTGAGATCGTGGTTGAGTCCCCGGTGTGTCAGGGACAGTCCCGCGGCCGCCGGTGCTGCGGTCATCGAGGTCACCCCGGGGATCACCCGCACCGGTATCCCGGCCGCCGTACAGGCCTCGATCTCCTCGAAACCGCGGCCGAAGATGAACGGGTCACCGCCTTTGAGACGGACGACGGTCCGCCCTTTCCGGGCGTTGTCCACCATCAGCTCGTTGATACGGTCCTGGCTGACCTGACGTGAGTACGGGATCTTCGCCACGTCGATGAGCTCGGCACCACGTCGGGCAGCCTCCTCGGCCAGGCTCACCGGGCCGAGATGGTCGGCGAGGATGACGTCGGCCGATTCCAGGGCACGTGCCCCGGCGACGGTGATGAGGCCCGGGTCCCCCGGCCCTCCGCCGACGAGGATGACCTCGCCCGTGGTCCCGGCAGGTTCCTCCGCCCCGGCGTCTTCACCGTGGGCCCCGGGCGTCTCGGGGGCTGCGTGGGCCCCGTGGGCCCCGTGGTCCTGCACACCCCGGCGGTCGTCCACGGGGACGCCGTGACGTCGGGCCCGCTCCAGCGCTTCCGCGGCACGGTCCGCCGCGGCTCCTGCGGGGATGCGCACCAGGCCGATTCCTTCCGGGCCGTCCGTCCCGTGACCACCCCAGTTCACGGGTACCGCCCCCTGTTCACGCAGCAGATCGGCGGCAAGGGCCGTCTCCGGCCCGTCCACCAGCAGCACCGTCACCCCGGCAAGTACAAGACTCATGGACACAGAGTGTAGTGCCGCAGCCCCCGCCCGGCCTGCCCAGGGACGGTACTGTGCCCGTCACACCACCGTCAGGCGAGCTTGAGCGCCTTTTGGCTGCGGTCCCACTGCTCGCGGTAGAGGGCGTGGTCCTCGGAGAGCCGGCGACCGTAGGAGGGCACCATCTCCCGGAGCTTCGGGGTCCAGGCGTCCATCTTGTCGGAGAAGCAGGCCTGCAGGACCTCGATCATCGCCGAGGGGGCGATGGAGGCTCCCGGGGACGCACCCATCAGGCCGGCGATCGAGCCGTCGGCGGAGTTGATCAGTGCGGTACCGAACTCCAGGGAACCGAACTTCGGGGCCTTGGCGGGCTTGATCACCTGCACGCGCTGGCCGGCGGTCACCAGCTCCCAGTCCTCGTCGCGGGCGTCAGGCATGTACTCGCGCAGGGACTCCACCCGCGCAGCCTGGTTCTTCAGCACCTCGGTGACGAGGTACTTCGTCAGTCCCATCTCCTGGACGGCGACGCCGAGGTAGGAGGGGATGTTGCCCGGGCGCAGGGACTTGAACAGGTCGAGGTAGGAACCCTGCTTCAGGAACTTCGGGGTCCAGCCCGCGTACGGGCCGAACAGCAGGCCCTTACGGCCGTCGATGACACGGGTGTCCAGGTGGGGCACGGACATCGGCGGGGCACCGACGGCGGCCTTGCCGTAGACCTTCGCGGCATGCTGGTCGATGAGTTCCTGGTTGGTGCAGCGCAGCCACTGGCCGGACACCGGGAAGCCTGCGTAGCCCTTGATCTCCGGGATCCCGGCCTTCTGCAGCAGGGGCAGGGCCATTCCGCCGGCACCGATGAAGACGAACTTGGCGTGCACGGTGGTGGTGTCACCGTTGTGGAGGTTCCTGACGGTCAGCTTCCAGCCCTGACCCTCCCGGGTGACGTCGTTGACCTGGGAGCCGTAACGGATGCTGACTCCGTGGGAGGTCACGGCACCGAGGTACTGGCGGGTCAGTGCACCGTAGTTGATGTCGGTGCCGGCGTTGATCCAGGACAGTGCGACTCCTTCGGAGTAGTCGCGCCCCTTGTCCATCAGCGGGACCTTCGAGGCGAAGACCTCCGGGTCGTCGGTGAACTGCATGTCCGGGAAGAGAGGGTTGTCCTTGAGCGCCTCGTAGCGCGCCCTGATGTAGGCGACGTCCGCGGCACCGTGTCCGAAGGACATGTGCGGGGTGGCGTTGATCCACTCGCGGGGGTCCCCCAGTGTGCCGTTCTCGACGAGGTAGGACCAGAACTGTCGTGAGACCTGGAACTTCTCGTTGATGTTGACAGCCTTGGTGGTGTCGATCTTGCCGTTGACCTCGGGCGTGTAGTTCAGTTCGCAGAGGGCGGAGTGACCGGTACCGGCGTTGTTCCACGGGTCCGAGGATTCGGAGGCCGGGACGTCCTGGCGTTCGAGGATGAGCTGGCTCCACTCGGGCTGGAGCTCTTTCAGCATCACGGACAGGGTGGTCGAAATGACGCCGGCGCCGACCAGGGCAACGTCGACGTGGTCGTTCTTGGAGGGTGACACGTTAAGCACAATCCTTTTCTTCGCTGCTGTTCCGCCGTCGCGGCCCGACTGTCCCGGCACCGGGGTACGGTGTGCGGACCGGCCGGGCCGGGGCTTCCACAATCAGGCAATAGTACGCGGTGACGTGCCGTGTTGACTATCCGACCCCGTGCCCACCCCGTGCCGACCCCCGAGCCCGNGTGCCCGACCCGTGCCCGACCCCGCCTGCAAGGGTGGCACGACGGGTACAGTGGGAGTCCGTGAATGAACCCGGGAACCCTCTCCGCACCGTCCCCGAGCCTGCGTCGGTCCACCTGGACCTCGCCGCGGTTCTGTCCCATCCCCTGGGACTGAGTATCCATGACCTGGACTTTGTTCCGGATATGCTCGGCGAGGGCTACGAGCACACCACGGTGTCCCTCGGTGACGACCCTGACGGGGAGACGCCCGGCGTCCCGGTGGTGTGCACGGTCATCCGCCACCGGCCCGCAGGGGTGGACCCCGGGAAGTTCGCGTCCCGCCCCGCGCTGCTCTTCGTCCACGGGATGACGGACTATTTCTTCCAGACACATGTCGCCGAGCACTTCACCGCACGGGGCTACGCCGTCTACGGGATCGACCTGCGCAAGTGCGGACGCTCCCACCGCCCAGGGCAGACCTGGCACCACGTGACCAGCCAGTCCGTCTACGACGAAGACCTCTCCGTCGCCGTATCCCTGCTCGGCGCCGGCCACCCGTACGTCATCCCCGTCGGGCACTCCACCGGTGGCCTGGACGTGACAATGTTCGTGTCCCGTCTGCACGCCGCCTCCCGGCGCGGGGACCCCGCCCGGGAGACCCTCTACCGCAGCGTTGCCGCGGTGGTGCTCAACAGTCCGTGGCTGGACCTCCAGTTCAACGCGCTCACCAACGCCGTCATCCGCGGCGTCTTCCCTGTGGTGTCCCGTCACGCCCCCACCCTGCCGGTCCCCGGGGGCATCGACCCCACCTACGGACGTACCCTGCATGTCTCTGAGTTCGGTGAGTGGGACTACGACCGCCGGTTCAAGCCGTTGAGGCCCCGGTCGAAGCAGGTCAGCTGGCTGGTGGGGGTCGCCCGGGAGATCGGCAGACTGCAGTCCGGGGGGTTCTCCACCGGTGTTCCCACCCTGCTGGTGTGTTCGGACGCCGACGGTTCCGGGCGCAGTGTCGACGACGGTTCCGGGGTGAAGGTGCCGGCACCGGAGGCGTTCCGTTCCGACACGGTCCTGAAGCCCTCGCAGATGCGTCGGGCCGCCCGTCTGGTCGACCCGGGGTGCGTGGTGGTCACCGTCCCCGGTGCCGTGCACGACGTCTTCCTGTCCCGGGAGGACGCCAGGGACGCCGCCTTCGCCGCGGTCGACAGGTTCCTCGCGCAGGTCGTCGCGTCCCGGGGCGGAGCGGGCGCGAACTGACACCGGGACGGTCGCAGGAGCGCGCGGACCCGTGGTGCCGATACGATCGGGTCCATGACTGACAGCACGGCGGTACAGGACGACGCGGTACAGGACGACGCGGCACGGGCATCACACCCCGGCACGGAGCACACAGAGCACTACGACCTCATCATCATCGGCACCGGATCAGGCAACTCGATCCCGGAGGAGCTCGACGACCGGCGGATCGCCCTGGTCGAAAAAGGCATTTTCGGCGGCACGTGCATCAATGTCGGGTGCATACCCACGAAAATGTACGTCTACACCGCTGACGTCGCCGCCGAGCTGGCGGAGGCGGGGCGCTACAACCTTTCCCCGGTGAATCCCGGGACCGGGGAGCCGGAGGAACCGCCGTTGTGGCGGGTGGACTGGCCTGCTCTGCAGGAGCGGGTGTTCGGACGCCGTATCGACCCGATCTCGCGGGGCGGGGAAGAGTACCGGCGGGGTTCCCGCACCCCGAACATCACCTACTACCCCGGTGTCGCCCGGTTCACCGGTGAGCGCACGTTGCGGATCGACACGGGTGGACAGACCGTCACGGTGACTGCGGACCAGGTGGTCCTGGCGACGGGGACCCGTACGCGTGTTCCCGCGGTGATCGCGGAGTCCGGGGTACGCTACCGCACGAATGCCGATGTGATGCGGATGGAGAAACTGCCTCGCACCATGGTCATCCTCGGTGGCGGCATCATCGCCGTGGAGTTCGCCCACGTGTTCTCTGCGCTGGGGGTGGAGGTGTTCGTGGTCAACCGGTCGGACACCCTGCTGCGCCGCTTCGATGCCACGGTGCGCTCCCGGTTCACCGCCGCCGCCGGTTCGCAGTGGACCAACCTGCTGGGCCGTACGGTCACCTCCGCCCGGGAGGAGGGGGGCCTGGTCACGGTCACACTGGACGACGGCAGGGAGATCGACTGCGACGAACTGCTGCTCGCACAGGGCAGGGTCCCGAACTCTGACCTGCTGGACTGTGCCGCCGGCGGGGTGGACCTCGACGCCGCGGGCAAGATCGTGGTGGACCGGTTCGGCCGTACCTCCGCGCCGGGAGTGTGGGCCCTGGGGGACGCCGCCAACGATTTCGAGCTCAAGCACGTGGCGAACCAGGAGGCCCGCGCGGTGTTCCACAACGTGGCCTGTTCTGACGAGCAGGAGATGGTCCCGTTCAAGCTCGACAATGTTCCCGGCGGCGTCTTCTCCCGTCCTCAGATCGGTTACGTGGGGATGACCGAGGACGAGGCACGCGAGTGGGCACGTGACAACGGTCGTACGCTGACGGTGAAGGTGCAGGAGTACTCCGATGTGGCCTACGGCTGGGCGATGGAGGATTCGACGGGTTTCTGCAAGCTCATCGCGGACGCCGGGTCGCGGCGGCTGCTCGGTGCACATATCATGGGTCCCCAGGCTGCAACGCTGATCCAGCTGCTGGTCACGGCGATCGAGTTCGATCTTGACCTGGTGGAGTTCGCCCGGAAGCAGTACTGGCCCCACCCCGGCCTGTCCGAGCTTGTGGAGAACGCCCTCCTCGGTCTCGAGTTCGAGTGACGCGACCGGCACCGGCCTGCTGAACCACTGCCCCCGCTGACACGCTGTACCCGCTGACCTCTGAACAGGAGACCTGCCCGTGCCCCGTCCCCGCCTTTTCACCGCCTCCGCCACAGCAGCGACTGTGGCCGCGGCGGCCGCTGTGGCCACGGTTGTCTCCGTGGCGTCGCCCGCCGTGGCCTCCGCCGCCCCCGGTCTCTCTGCCCCGGGTCGCACCCAGGTGTCCGTGGACGGTACCTGGACCGGCCTTCACGTGGGCACCCCCAACGAGAACGAGGCACGGTACAGTCTGTCGCTGACGAAGCTGCTCATCGCCGACTATGTTTTCGAGCACGGCGGTGCGCAGGACAGGGAGAAGGCCCGGAACATGGTCAGGTACTCCGACGACAACCTGGCCACCGAACTGTCGCAGAAGTATCCGCAGGCGATCCCGTCGAAGGTGGAACAGTACGGGATGACCTCGGCGGTTCCGGCGTCCACGTGGGGAAACTGGAAGTTCTCCAGTGCGGACTGGTCACGCTACCTGTCGGCGAAGCACCGGGAGGATCCCACCGCGACCGGGCCGCTGCTGTCGGCGATGCGGGAGAGCAGTACAGTCGCCGCCGACGGGTACGGCCAGCGCTACGGTGTTGCCCTGCTGCCGGGGGTCCTGGGGTGGAAGTCGGGGTGGTCGGACGACCGCACCACCTATCACGCGTCCACGGGTTTCGGAGGCGGGTGGACTGTCGCCGTACAGACCACGGGCACCCGGGGGGACCTCGACGCCGACCTGGCCGCCGCACTCTCGCCCGCGGGTCTGATCCCGGACCCGGGCTCCCTGGCGACCATGACACGGTGGCCGGCGCGGGAGGTCGCCAGGCAGGGCGTGCAGGCGACGGCCGACTGGGTCGGTTCCGTGGTCGGCCCGGTGGACCCGGCGACCGCGCGCGCCATCGCCGACAGCATCACCGCCGCCGGGGAACCGGTCGTCGCCGCAGTGCCGGAGACAATCCCGCTTCCCGGCGTCATCGCCGCAGCACTGCCCGGTGCCCGGGCCTGACAGTCTCCACCGGGGGTAACGGATCCGGTCCGGCGGACCCCGCCGTCGGGCACCTGCGGTGACGACGTAGTACACCGGAGAGCGTGAATGACGCCGCCCCACCGCAGCTGCCGGACCGTCCCTGGACCGAGGACGCCGGCGCCCTGGCCACAGCACTCGGTTCCTCCCCCGCCGGACTGACTTCGAAGGACGCCGCCGCCCGCCTGGACGCCACCCGCGCCCGCGCCGTCGACGCCGGTGGAGCGAACTCCCCCTGGCGACTGCTCGCCCGGCAGTTCACCAGCCCGATCATCATCATCCTGGTCGTCGCGACGCTCATCGCCGGCGTCCTCGGTGACTGGCTGGACTCGGTGATCATCCTCGTGATCGTGCTGCTGTCCGGACTGCTGGACTTCGTGCAGGAGCGCGGGGCCCAGGCTTCGATGGACCGGCTGCTCGGCGCGGTCCGGTTGACCGCCACCGTCCGGCGCGACGGCACCGCCACCGAGGTTCCCTTCGACGCCGTGGTCCCCGGTGACGTCATCGAGGTCAGCGGTGGTGACGTCCTTCCCGCCGACGCCGTCGTCCTCACCGCCACGGACCTGCAGCTCGACCAGTCGTCCCTGACCGGCGAGACTTTCCCGGTGGACAAGCGGCCCGGCCCTGTCGCCGCGGACACTGCCCTGGCAGCCCGGTCGAACCTGCTGTACTCGGGCACCCATGTCGCCTCGGGCACCGGCACCGCCGTGGTCACCGCCACGGGACGGGACACGGAGTTCGGGCGGGTGAAACAGTCGCTTGCCGCGAAAGAGAAGCCGACGGGTTTCGAACGGGGCATGACGAAGTTCGGCCTGCTGCTGACCCGCATCATGGTCCTCCTGGTCATCGTGATCTTCATCGTCAACCTGGTCCTGGACCGCCCCGTCGTCGATTCGGCCCTGTTCTCCCTCTCCCTTGCCGTGGGACTGACCCCGCAGCTCCTCCCCGCGATCGTGGGACTGTCGCTGGCCCAGGGTTCCAAGGTCATCGCCCGCCACCGGGTGATCGTCAAACGGCTCAACGCCATCGAGGACTTCGGGGCGATGACGGCACTGTGCACGGACAAGACCGGCACCGTGACCGCCGGTGAGATCCACCTGTCCGCGCCACTCGACCTGAACGGCAGGACTTTCCCGGGCCTGCTGCGCACCGCCGCGCTCAACGCGATGCTGCAGACAGGCAAGACCAACGCCATGGACCAGGCCATCACCCGCGCCGCCCACGGCGCGGGCACGGACCTTGCGGGTGCCCGTGCCCTCGACCAGCTCCCCTATGACTTCACACGCAAACGGTTGTCCGTCCTCGTCGAGGACCCCGCCTCACCGGAGGGGCCCTTGCTGGTGACCAAGGGGGCTGTCGAGAAGGTCCTGGAGGTGTGCACCCACGCCACCGTCGACGGTCGTACCGTGCCCCTGTCCGAGGTTGTCGACACCGTCCGGCGGGTGGTCGACCAGCTCGGCTCGCAGGGTTTCCGGGTACTGGCCGTCGCCTCAACCCCCACCGGCACCGCCGTCGAGGACAACCTCACCCTGGTGGGACTGCTGAGCTTCGCGGACCCGGTGAAGCCGGACGCCGCGACCACCATCTCCGACTTCGCCGACGCGGGGGTGACGGTGCGGATGATCACCGGCGACGCCCGCCCGGTCGCCACCCACATCGCCGGGCAACTGGGCCTGGACCCGGCCGCGGTACTGTCCGGGTCGCAGATCGACGCACTGGACGACGACGGTCTGGCCCGGGAGGCCCGACGGACCCGCGTGTTCTGCGAGACCACCCCGAACCACAAGGAACGCATCGTGCGTGCCCTGGGCCACGACGGGGAGACGGTGGGGTACATGGGTGACGGCATCAACGACGCCCCGGCGCTGCGGGCCGCCGATGTCGGGATCTCGGTGACGGGCGCGGCCGACGTCGCTGCCCAGTCCGCCTCCATCGTCATGCTCGACAAGGATCTGCGGGCCCTGCTCGACGGGATGCGCGCAGGCCGGCGGACCTTCGCGAACACCATGAAGTACATCCAGATGACCACCAGTGCCAATGTCGGGAACATGATCTCCATGGCGGTCGCCTCGGTGGTGCTGCCGTTCCTGCCGCTGCTGGCGTCCCAGATCCTGGTGATCAACCTTCTGACGGACCTGCCGGCCACGGCGATCGCCACCGACCGTGTCGATCCGCGGCAGCTGCGCCACCCCCAGAGGTGGGACATGCGCCTGATCCGCAACTACATGCTGGTCTTCGGGATCCTGTCCTCGGTCTTCGACCTGATCACCTTCGCGGTGCTGCGCTGGGGCTACGGTGCCGGGGAGTCCGAGTTCCAGTCGGCCTGGTTCCTCGGTTCGGTCCTGACCGAGGTACTGGTGCTGTTCAGTCTGCGTACCCGGGGTCCGGCGTGGCGGTCCCGGCCGTCGCCGATCCTGGTGCTGCTGTCGGTACTTGTCGCCGTGGTCGCGTTCACCATCGTGCTCTCCCCCGTCGGGGTGCTGTTGCATCTTGAGGTCATCCCCTGGTCTCTGGTGGGCCTGACCGTGCTCGTCGCTGTCGTGTACGTCATCGTCACGGAGATGGTCAAACCCGTGTTCTGGCGGAGCCCGTCCCACCGGGTCAACCGTCTGAGGTGGCCGGTGTCACGACACACCGTCGTACCTGCCACCACCCGGAAGTGACCGGGGCAGAGTGACCGGGGCAGGGTGACCGGGGCAGAGTGAGCGGGTCAGGGTGACCGGTAGGGCAGGTACCTCGACGCGCGGGGAGGCCGCAGGGCTACCTAAGATACACACATGGTCTACTCCACCCGCCACACCACGGCTGTGAGGACCTGCGGCGCCGCAGTACTCCTCTCCGCCCTCACCCTCACCACCACCGTCACACCGGCCACCGCCGATCCCGCAACACCTGCGACATCCGGGCAGGTCCCGGGCGTCCCCCCGGCTCTGGTCGCAGCAGACCCCACCCTCGCCGAACCCGCCGACGACCCCTTCTACACTCCCCCGGCGACCGTGCCTGACGCCCCGGGCACCCTGATCCGCAGCCAGTTCGCCCCGCACCTCCTCGACGCCCTCGACATCGCCGGCGCCCCCGGAAGGGCGGACAAGCTTCTCTACACCTCGACCGCCCAGGACGGGAGCACCGTCGCCGCCAGCGGATTCGTCATTGAACCGGCCGGACAGTGGGCGGGGAACGGACCCACCCCCACCATCGTCTTCGCCCCCGGGACCCGCGGCACAGGCGACGAGTGCGCCCCTTCCCGCGCACCGGGGCTGCTCGCCGGCGTCGACCGGGAGAAGGGGTCGGTCAACATCAACTACGAGTACCCGGTGTTCCTCGCCGCGTCCGCCGCCGGGATCCGGGTCATCGTCACCGACTACATCGGACTGGGTACACCGGGGCAGCACACCTACGTCAACCACACCGAGGAGGGACACGCCGTCCTCGACGCCGCCAGGGCCGGCCTGTCCCTGGCCGGTGCCCCGGAGAACTCCCCCGTGGCACTGTACGGCTACTCGCAGGGTGGCGGTGCCGCGGCAGCCGCAGCAGAACTCGCGGCGTCCTACGCCCCGGAGCTCAACATCAGGGGGACCTTCGCCGGAGCCCCGCCGGCGGGGCTCCTCTCCGTCGCCGACACCGTCGACGGAACCACGATGGGTTCGGTCCTCGGCTTCGCGTTCAACGGTGCACTGGTCCGGTACCCGCAACTGCAGTCCACGGTGGACCGATACTTCAACGACGAGGGACGGAAGTTCCTCGACAGCACGAGGGACACCTGCACCGTCGCCGGAGGTAGCGGTGATGACACGGACACCACCGGAAGTACCGCGGGAAGCTCCGGCGGCTCCGGAGGCGCCCCCGCGGCAACGACCGGATTCGACTCCCGGAAGTTCACCGTGGACGGGCGCTCCTTCAGCGACCTCATCCGCGACGACAGCAGTCTGAGCAGTGTTCTCGGCAACGAGCACTACACGCTGGGCAACAGGACCCCGGACGCACCCGTGTTCATCCTCAACGGCCGCAACGACGACACCATCCCCTGGTCGCAGAGCCGCCAGCTCGCCGCCGACTACTGTGCCGCCGGTGGCACGGTGAAGTTCGTCACCGACGAGACCCCGCCGATCCTGCCGGGTACGGGCCTGGGCCACATGGTGCCCCAGCTGGCGAAGTCCGGGGAGGCGGTGTCGTGGATCATCGACAGGTTCAACGGGGTGGAGGCACCGGACAACTGCGGGAGCTTCTGAGCGGTGCGGGCGACCGGCGGTCAGTAGATGACCACCACGGCATTGTCACCGCCGGCGCAGCGCACACTCCGACCCGTCGAGGAACTGCAGTACATGGTGTAGGTCCCTCCCGTGACAGGTGAGGTGACCGTCAATGTGGGACTGTAGTTTCCCGTCGTCGCGTAGGTGACGGTGAATGCACTGTAGACCGCGGCTGCGAAAGCGCCCGAGGTATTGGCACTGGCCGGGTAGTAGCCGGTGTAACGCATTCCGTAGCCCGCTGTGCCGGCGGGGACCTGCCACGCCGGAGCGGACCGGGGCACCCCGGTGCGGCCGGCGTGGGTGCCGGAGCCTCGGCGGGAGCCTGTGACGACACGGCAGGTTCCCTGATCACGACCGTGGTGACCGGGGAGGGGGTGCCGGATCCCCCGGAGCTGCAGGCGGTTGTCGCCACTGCCGGAACAACGGCGCAGGTGGCCGCCACCGCCCTGAGAAATTCCCTGTTTCTTCTTTTCTTCACGGTGCTTTCTCCTCCACGCCTAAGACTGTGACCTTCAGCATAGTCTGAGAAAAAGCTGACCCGCGAACGGAGCAGAGGACCCACCGCCCCGGAGGGCGGGGGCGGGGACGGTCAGACCTCGAAACTGCCGAAGAGGACACTGGCCAGCAGAAGGCCGAGCACCAGATTGAACACGGTAGCCAGCCCGAAGACCGCCACCGGGCGGACCCCCGCCTCCCGGAGTGACTTCACCTCGAATTCGAGTCCGATCGAGACGAAGGCGAGGATGAGGAAGTAGTCACGGAATCCTTTGACCGTGGCGTCCAACCCGTCCAGTCGTCCCCCGTCCAGGAATTCGGCTGCCACGGTGACGATCACGGACGCCGCGATGAAGCCGAGGACGAACTTGGGGAACCGCCGCCAGAAGTCCCGGGCACCCGGCCGCGGGGCGTCGGCGTCCCGCTCCACCTTCACCGCGAACCAGGCGGTCAGGGCGACAGCGACGACACCGATGAGGGCGTTCTGGGTGAGTTTGACGATCGAGGCGATCTGCAGGGCGTCCTCCCCCGCCAGTGCCCCAGCCGCACTGACAGCTGCGGTGGTGTCGATGTTCCCGCCGATCCAGGCGCCGGCGACGGCGTCCGACAGTCCCAACTGTCCGGCCAGCCAGGGCAGCAGGAAGATCGAGGGCAGGGCGAAGACGATGACGAGAGTCGCCGTGTACGCCAGGTGTTCCTTCTTCGCCTTCACGGCTCCGGCCGCCGCGATGGCGGCGCTCACCCCGCAGATCGACACCGCGGAGGACAGGAGGGCCCGCAGGTGGTCGTCGAGGCCGAACCGGCCGGCGACCCACCAGGTGAAGAAGAACACCCCGGTGATCAGGACCAGTGCCTGGACAATCGCCGGGCCGGCGGCGCGGACGATCACCGACAGCACGACCGTGCCTCCCAGCAGGACCAGCCCGGTCTTGATGAAGAACTCGGTGCGGAAACCGGAAGCCAGCCGGGCGCGGACGCCGAGTGCGGAGAGCACGGCGTTGAGCAGCAGTCCGATGACGATGGCGTACACGGGGTATTCGACGGCACCACCGAGTTTCTCCAGGGAGGTGCCTTCCGACCATTCCGGTACATGCTCGGTCAGGTACCTGGTGAGGGCACCTCCTACGAGGACGACGGCCACACCTGCGACGGCCCACCGGAGGTCGAGGTGTGTACCGTCCTGGAGACTTCCCTGGTCGAGTCCGAGCTCCGGTGGCGGAGACTGCACAGCCGCATGTTCCGCCTGGTGGGACGGCTGCGGGGAGGGCTGCTGGGACGACTGCGGGGTGCTCACAGGATCAGCCAGCTCTCCGTGATCACGCCGGCAAGTGCCAGCAACAGGACGGCTAGTCCCACCACCACCGACAGCCAGTCCTCGGACAGGGTGAAGGAACTGATCCGGGTGATGTCCTGGCGGTCAGTCCGGGTGTCTTCTTCTCGGGCATCGTGAACGGTCATGCCGGAAATATAGACCGCTCTGTCTATACAGGGGAAGGGTTCGTTCCACGGTGAACAGTCCGGGAGAACTCAAGCACCTGCGCCCTGACCCGTCAGCTGCCCCCTCCTGCTTCTCCCTGTTCCCCTACATCCACAGTTTCTCCAGGACCTCCACCGCCTCCTGGTCACTGCGGTGCCGGAATCTCGAGAGGATCTTGCGCCGGGGCGCGTCCGGGGCCAGGCCGAGAGCTTCTGCGACCACGGAGCAGCGGGCGTCCTCCGGCGTCGACGGATCAGCCCCCACATGGTGGGCGAGCCAGGCCATGTCACCGTCGCCGTCGCCGTCGCCGTCGCCGTCGCCGGAGAACTGTGCCGGCCAGGGAGCTGCCGGTGTCACCGTGAAACGCTCGCCGTCATGCAGGTCAATCCACACCCTGTCTCCGGCTCGGCAGCCGAGTTCCTCAAGGTGTCTCCTGATCGACCCGACAGAACTGTTGCCGATCCCACCCCAGGTCACGCGGTGCTCCCCGAGGTCTGAAGGCAGCATCAGCGGCTCATTCCAGGCCAGGTCCAGTCCGGCGGTCAGGCCGTTGGGGACGGTGAATCCGGACCCCCTCAGATGGTCCGCAGTCACCGTCAGCAGCAGGCACCACCTGCCGTCACGCATGTACAGGCCGTTGGACTCCGCAGGGTCGGCGGAGTTGACCACCGGTTCGGTCCTGCGTCGCACGGTTCCCCCGGTGGAGGTGAACTCCCCGCTCGCCGCGTAGGTCCGAACGGAGCTGGCTGAGACGCCGAACTCCCGGGTGAGGTCGTCGATCAGGTCGTCGACGGCCACGCCCTCCCGGCCGGCGGCGACGGCGGCATCCACCCGGCGGCCGATGAGGTCGGCGATGCCGGTGTACTCCTCCAGCCCCCAACGCTTCAGGGCCCAGGAGTCCATCCCGACACGGACCAGGTCCCCACCCCGTGCCAGCCCGTTACGGAAGGATCTCTCGGTCTTCGCGTCATTGAGGCGGGTGTACATGTCTGCCACGGTCATGGGATGTCCCACCACGGACAGCAGCGCTGCGGCTCGGGCCGCCTGGGATCCCACCCTGGTGAGCACATGCCCGTCCGTGACGAGGTATCCGCAGGTCGTGAGCCAGTTCTCGAGGATGTCGGGAGAGTCGATACTGGATTTGGCCAGGACCGCCGACACCTCGGCGACACCTTCAGCATTGACCATCGTCGCCAGGAGACTGCCGGTCCGCTGCGCCGCGGTCTGCAGGTCCGGGAAGCACACCCACCCGTCGTCGACGCGGAAGTCGTCGTCGAGGGCATCGAGGATCTGCCACAGGGGTACCTCCCAACCCGGGAGTGTCTCCGCGAGTTCCGGGAAGACCGTCGTCACCGCCTCCAGAGTGTTCACCGGGTGTGCATGGGCCCGGATCCCTGCGAGCAGGTCTGCCACCGGGCCGGACGCCGAGATTTCCGTGAGCTTCCCGATGAGCCGGTTCTGGACCTGCCGGACCCGTTCACGGGTCACGCCGACCAGGTCGGCTATCTGAGCCAGCGTCGCCCTGTCCGTCGCGACGATCCGTTCCCGCAGGATCAACCGGTCACGGTCACCGGTTTCCCGCCAGAAGGCCCCGAGTATGCCCGCGACTGTTCCCCTGCGTTCCCCCACCACCCGCCGGAAGCTGCCGGTCGGGTCCCCGGCGCGGGACAGGAGTGCCTCGACATGGGAGGGGAGTTCCCCGTCCACCGCCGACACTCCCCCGTGTTCCACCGCGGCGCGGAGACTGCCGTGGGTCCGTGCGAGGAATCCGAGGAGCCCCAGGGCAGTGTCGAGGGCAGCATCGACGGCTGTGCCGTCGGGGACCGCGGACGGCGCCGCTGTGTCCGGCAGTCCCGAGGACACCGGCCCCGGAGTCACGGGTCCGGGAACGGGGACGCCGGGGTCGGCGGGGTCACCGGGCTCTCCGTAGAAGGTGGTGGTGAGGTCCCCGGCCGTGCAGTCGTCGCCGGCCGGGAGGTCACCGTCGGCCGCCGGGTGTGAGACGGAGATGACCCGGCGCGGGTCAATGTCACCGCTGCCGGTGTTCTCCAGCTCGCCGAGCAGCCGGGCGAAGCCCGACTCGGTGACCACCGGCACTCCGAGACCACGGGCCTTCGTCGCCTTCGCGCTGCCCGTGTCCGGGTCAGCGGCGACGAGCAGGACCGACCTGCGGGTCACCCCGCCGACATCGAGGCCCGCCTCCCGGGCCCTGGCCTCCCAGGTGGCCCGGGGGATCTCCGTCTCCCCGGTGAAAGTGACCCGGTCACCGGGCTGCAGGCGCAGTTCGGGCAGCGCTCTCCCCTGGGCCGTGGCGTCCGGCGAATCCAGCCAGCGGTCCACCTCGGACCGGTTGACCCCGAGGGCCTTCGCCGCCGAGTGCAGTTCCTCCCGTTCCTCCGGTGTAACCGTCCCGTCCGCCCAGGCCAGGACCGCGAGCTGGCGGACGAACCCGGTGTGGACGGCGACCGCCTCCTCCCGGCCGATGCCCAGGTCATCCGCGCAGGCGGTGAGCGCGGTGATCTCGTGGACGGACAGTTCACGGTCCAGCATCGCCGCAGCCAGCAGGTCGAGGTAGTCGTCGACGTTCGGTTCCCCGACCACCGGGACACCGGTGGCGAGCTGGTTGAGCCACCCGCCGTCGCGGGCGGCGGTGACCGGTGCGGAGGCGAGGTCCCGGGTGAGGAGCGGGACCGGGTGGTCGTTCCCGGGCGTGACCCCCGCCAGCACTGCGGCGTCCTCACCGGTGAGTGTGACAGGGTGCAGCGGGTGCAGCATCTCCGCCACCACCGACGGGGAGCGGTGCAGGTAGTGGCGCAGGAGACGGGCCGTGGCGACGGCGTCACCCTCGGCGGCGTGCGCCCTGTCGTTGGTGATCCCCGCTGCCGCCAGCGCCGCGGAAAGTCCACGGCCGGACGCCGGGGACAACCGGCCCGTCAACGCCAGGGTGCACAACGCGGATCCTCGTAGCAGGTCCGGGGCGAGCCCGAGGCGGCCGAACTCGGCGGTGAGGAGGCGGGAGTCGAAAGGAGCGTTGTGGGCGACGAAGATCCTGCCCTCGAGCTGTCCGACCAGTTCGGCGGCGATGTGCGAGAACAGGGGCGCGGCGGCGACCCGGGCGGCGGTGATGCCGTGCACGTGGGTGTTGGGGATGTGGCAGCGGGGGTTGACCAGGGTGGACCACCGTCCGGTCACCGTGCCGTCGCCGTCAGCGTGGACGACCGCGACCTCGAGGACACGGTCACGGTTGGAGAAGCCGGTGGTCTCCACGTCAACGACAGCGAAGGGCAGGCCCTGATTCTGATGAGTCACAGGGAAGAACTGTACAACCGGTACCGGACACGGCTCTCACACTGCCGCCTGGATCAGCAGCACCACCCCGGAGACCACGGAGAAGACGATCACCGCCGTGCGCAGGTCAAGGTGCGGGAAGCGACGGACGACCAGCGTGCTCGCCAGGGTTCCCAGCACCACGGCGGGCAGGAGCAGCAGGGAGTCCCCCAGCCACCCCCGCGGCGCGGAGCCGGTGAGAGTCAACGCCACGAGGGACACCACCTCACCGACGAAGAAGCATGCGGCGACGGTCGACCGCAGCACCGCCGGGCGACTGTGCTGGTAGACCAGTCCCATCGGCGGGCCCCCGACCCCGGTCGCCGTCTCACTGACACCGGTCAACGCCCCTGCGACCAGGAAGGACGCCGGGGTCGGGGTGAACGGCGGGGCCATGAGGCTGACCAGGGCCGCACCGATCGTGACCAGGGCGACCAGCACTGTCAGGCCGGTGGCCGACAGCACTGTCACGAGCAGCAGTCCGACCAGGGTGAACGCGATCCGTGCGACGCTGATCCACGCCGCCCCCCGCCAGTCGACCGACCGCCGTTCCCGTACCGTGACGAAGGCGTTGAGCGGCAGCATGAGCAGCAGGACGACGGTGGGGACGAGCTCCGGGGCGAGCAGGGTCGCCGCCGGGGAGACGATGAGTGCGAATCCGATTCCACTGGTGCCCTGCACCAGCGCCGCGACGAAGACGACGAGGGACAGGACGACGGCGGTGGTGGCTGTCACCGTGGGACCTCCCGGCCGCCGAGTCCCGCGCGCGTGCAGGCTGCCGCGGAGGCTGCCCGGGCGTCCTCGATGAGAGTGCCGAGGTCGCTGTCGAGCAGTTCTCCGTCGAGGACGCGGGTCGTGCCGTCGGTGATGACGGCGTGGATCTGGCCCCGGTGGCCGAGTCGGACCAGCTGCCAGGCCAGGTCGACGGTGCAGACGAAGTCCGGTGTGTCCAGCCGCAGTACCAGCAGGTCTGCACGGTATCCGGCGGCGAGGGTCCCCACCTCGTCGCCGAGCCCCACCGCGTCGGCTCCCCCGGACGTCGCCGCGCGCAGCCAGAGGTCACCGCCGCCGGCGACCGGGTCGCCGGCTGCCATTGCGGAGGTGAGACGTTGTGCGGTCTCCGCGGCGTCCATGAGGCGGAAGGCGTCGCAGCGGGTACCGTCCGTCCCCAGGCCGGTGCGCGCGCCCAGGGCTGTCAGTGTGAGGGCGTCGGCGACGGCGTTGCCCTTCCATGCGCTGGCGACTGGGTTGTAGGACCATGCAGCACCGGAGCGGGCCAGCTGTATCTTCTCCCGGGCGGTGAGCAGGGTGGTGTGTGCGGCGAGGAGGTGCCGGTCGAGCGCCCCGGCGTCCCTGAGCAGTCCCAGGGGGCGTTGCCCGGTGGACAGGAGGGTGCGTTCCACCCCGGCGAGGTGTTCGTTGACGTGGGTCTGGAGCACGGCTCCGGTGTCCCGGCACAGGTCGGAGAGCCGGGCCAGTGTGGACTGTGTGGCCATCTCCGGGGTGGCGACGGCGACTGAGCCGTGGACCCAGGGGTCGGCGGCGTAGCGGTCCAGGTGCGCGGCCGCCCCGGCGAGGACCTCGTCAGGGCCGGTGCCCTGCCCGCCGGCGTCGACACCGACGTCGTGGCTGATCTTCCCCAGCACCAGGCGGACGCCTGCCTGACGTGCCTGTGCCGCGATGATCTCCGGGTCATGGCGTGAGCGGGCCCCGGCGTCCGCCACGGTGGTGAACCCGCCGAGCAGTGCGTCGACGAGTCCGAGACGGGCACTGACGGCGAGTTCGTCTGCGGTGAGTGCCTCCTCGAGAGGGACCCACACCCGACGGAAGATCTCCGAGGGTTCGCCGAAGGCGTGGGGCCGTCCGAGTGTCTGGGCGAGATGTTGGTGGCAGTCGACCATGCCCGGGACGACCGCGTACCTTCCTAGGTCGACGGTCTGCCAGCCGGAGTACGCGACCGGGAGGTCTGAGGCCGGGCCGACCCAGCTGAAACGACCTGCAGCGACGGCGAGTGCCTGTCCCGTCAGGAATCCTGACGGCGTCCAGGTGTGTCCCGGGGTGAGGACGCAGTGGTCCGGAAGTGTGCGCAGGGTCATCGGGTCACCTTTCTCCACAGCAGGATGAGTCCGGCGACGGCCATCCCGGTCAGCGCGGACATGGTCACCCCGTTGCCGAGCAGCAGGCGAAGGTCGGTGGGCAGGCTGAGGTAGAGCGAGGGGGCGAGGATCGGCAGCAGGCCTGCGGCGAATCCGGCTGTGGCGGTGAGGAAGTTGCCGTCCTCGTTCATGTCTGTGCCCTGGAACATGCGCAGGCCGGAGACGACGATCATGGTGAACGCGTAGACGGCTGTGCCCCCGATGACGGGGGCGGGGATGGATTGGATGAGGTCGGCGACCGGGCCGACGAGCGCGATGAGGATGAGGAGGACACCCGCCAGGGCGGTGACGAAGCGGCTGGTCACTCCGGTGGCTCGGACGATTCCGATGTTCTCGCCGCTGGTCAGCATCGTCTGCCCTCCGAAGGGGGCGGCGATCAGTGAGGTGAGGGCGTCGCCGCGGACGGTGGCGGCGACGGTGGCGCCCTTGTCGACGGTCTTGCCCACGATGTCGGCGTTCAGGGTCGTCTGTCCGGTGGCCTCCGCCATGGAGCCGATGCTGAAGACGATGAGGGGCACGGCAGCGGCGAGGTCGAAGGTGACCGACCCGTACGGCAGCCAGGCGGGCAGGCGCAGCAGGTCACCGGAGCTGACGGCGTCGAAGTGTCCGGTGAGTGCTGCCAGTCCGGTGCCGGCGGCCATGCCGAGCAGGACTGCGACGGACCGGTAGCGGCGGGGAAGGACGATCTGGAGGACGACGATGACGGCGACGGTCGCCGCCGCCAGTCCCACAGCCCACAGCGGGGCCCTGTCGTCGTCGGAGATGAGTCCGCCGGCGATCTTGACGACGTTGACGCCGATGACGGTGATCATCACCGCGAGGACGACCGGCGGGATCGCCCTGACGATGACTCCCGCGACCGGGGAGAGGAGGAGGCAGACGGCGGCGGCGATGATGACCGAGCCGGTGGCCACGGACGGAGAGTGTTCGGTGGCGATCTGGATGAAGATCGCGACGGCGGCGCCGCCGGGGAGCATGACGAAGGGGAGTTTCGCTCCGAGGCGGAGCCAGCCCATGGACTGGAGGACGGATCCGACTCCGCAGGCGAGGAGGGTGATGCAGAGGATGCTGCGGGTGGTGGTCGTGTCGAGCCGGAGGGCGCCGCTGATGAGGAACACGGATGCGACGGGGGTGGAGATCATCACGATGACGTGCTGGAGGGCGAGGATGACCGCCCGGGGCCAGGGAGGCATGGTGTCCACGGGGTGCGGCCGGTGGTTCTGCGGTGCGGGTCGGTGGGGGGCGGTGGGTGTGGCGGACATGGTGGAGCTCCTCTCGGTGGTGCTCTGTCCTGGTTTAAATCGATTGAAGTTTAAATCGATTGAAAACCATGCCGGCGGAAAGCGCCACACCGGGGAGGAGAGTTTTACCGGCCCGAAACGGAACCCGGGACGACGGTCCCGGAGACCGACGGCGACGTCGACTCCCGCACCACCAGACCAGGACGCGGAACCGTACGCCGCAGAACCCCGGCCCCTGCACCACCGGCCACACACTCGACAATCAGCCCGGCACAGGCCTCAGCCACCGCAGTCATGTCCAGGTCCAGGGCAGTCAACGGCGGAACAGCGCCCAGGGCACGCGGCCCGTTGAAGTTCGTGGCGACGAGCAGGTCCCCGGGTACCGACCGTCCCAGATCCCGGGCGGCGGCGAGGACGCCCAGAGCCAGCAGATCAGTCGGCGCATAGACCGCATCCGTCTCCGGACGGGCGGTCAGCAGATCACGGGCGGCGGACCTGGCCGCGTCCCCTCCCCTGTCCACGTCGGCGGTGACGACCACGACATCCTCCCCCGACCTGCGCACATGATCGCGCACATGATCCCGCACGTTCACCGTCACCGAGTTCTCCTCCCGCCCCAGGACAACAGCGATGTGCCGGGCCCCGGCGTCCCGCAGATGGGCGAGAACCACATCCGCCCCCGAGGCACCCCGGTCAACCACCGCATCCACCTCCAGCCCCGGAACATCCCCCACAACGACAGTCCTCACCCCACGGCGGTGCAGTTCAGCGGTCAACGGCTCATCCCGCCGGGGCTCGACAATGACCGCGGCGTCCATGTCGAGCTCGTCGAGCTGCCGGACATCCTGCAACGGCGGGACCAGCAGCATCGAGTACCCTCGGGCCAGCAGAAGACGGGACAGGGGCACAGCCAGGGCGATCTGGAAACTGTACCCGGATTCGTCACCGGCGACCGCCTCCGGAACCGTGGTCAGCAGCGCGACACAGTGCGACCGCGCGCCCCGCAGCCGGCGGGCACGCACGTCCGGCCGGTAACCGAGATCCTCCGCCACCGCACGGACCTTCGCGACCGTCGCCGCACTCGGCCCGGGACGGCCGTTGAGCACCAGGGACGCGGTGGAGCGGGACACCCCGGCAGCAGCCGCGACATCGGCGAGAGTGGCGGGAAGATTCACGGTCGCCCAGTGTAATCAGCGCACGACCGCCCCGCGTCACGGTCGCGGAAAGGTCACGGCACCGGCCGGAGACTGCAGGCCCCCGGTCACCCACTCACCTGTTCGACCGGGCACCCCGGGCGTCCGACCCGTCACTAACGTGACCGGGTGTCACCCTCCCCGGACCGTAGGAGACCCCCGTGACCACCGCCCTCTCTCCGACCCGACGCCTGTCCTCCCCCAGTCCCGCGGGCATGCCCCGCCGCAGACAGTGCAGCCCGGTCACAGCCCAGCCCTTCCCTGTCACGCAGACAAGCCTTCCGGTCGACGTCACGGTACGCACACTCGCGGACTTCTTCCGGCCCGGCCACGCCACCTACCTCGCCTGCGCGAGCGTGCACGGAACGCATTCCCCGGTGGTCGCCGGCACTCGGCCACAGGTGGTGCAGAGCCTCGCCCAGTGGATCTCCCGGCGTCCGGAACTGGTCCGCTCACCACGGCCGGTGCAGGTGCGTCTGCACCCGAACTCCTCGCGCAACAACCGGTTTCCCGTGGACGCCCGATATCTGGAGACCGGATTTGCCTCGGCAGGTCTCATCGTCCCCGGCGTCCTCACCAGCGGGGAGTACGACACGACAACCTTGACGGCACTGGCCGGCGGGGTGCCGGACACTGTCACACTGGTGGGAACCTCGGGACGCATCCCCGCACCACCGAAGTTCCGTAAAGTCCTGGCCGGCCGGGTTCGCCGGACCGAGGCCGAACGCCACCGACACCGGTTCAGTATCCGCGCCCGCTACACCGGTAAGTGGTGGTCTGACCCGCGGCGTCCCCTCCTGGTCTCCGACTACCCTGACCTGGACGAACGGCCCGAACACATTGACGTCTACACCGACGCTTCCTGCGTGCCGGGATCCCCGTGGTCGGCGGTCGGTATCTCCTGCCCGGACCTCGGCGTTGTCGCCTCGACGGTGCTGGCGCGTCCGTTCATCAAAGATTCCGCGTACATCCGTGTCGCAGAGACCGCCGGGATCGCCGCCGGGGTGATGCTGTTCTGCGACTCGGCCCGCTCAGTCACCGTCCATTCGGATTCCCGTCCCGCACTGCGGTGGTGGGCGGACACCGGGAAAATTCCGGGCTGCTGGTCAGAACTGCGGACATTCACCGCCCACGAGAAGGACAGTCACCGCAACGTGGACGCCAGGTGGGTCAAAGGACACGCCGACTGTGTGGGCAACCTGTGGGCGGACCGCGCCGCCCGACTGTCCCTGCACTCCGCCCGGTGGGGAGAAGATGAGAGAGTTCGCCGGCAGAAGTTCGGGAACCTTGCGGCGGAGTTCCGTCAGAGGTGAGGATGCCGGGCGTGTGACCACACAACAATGTCGAAGACACGAAGGTCACTGAGCTTAACTATCTTGATGTCTCCTGTTGCCTCGTAAGCCTCGCGACGAATCGCATCGAGATGAACCGGCAGCCGAAGTTCGGTATCACTCATGATCTTCCACATGCTTTCGTAGAAGTTCACTCTGTCACGTTTATACCGTAGTGTCTGGGAAACCTGATGAGACGGCGTGTGAGTCAATAGGAACAGTCTTCGCTTCGGGGTAGTCGCTGAAGTTGGTGAACCCGAGGAATCGTGACTGACAGACTCTCAACGGCGACAATATCCTCAGCGGTGATGACGTTAGCCACTTCCGGGCGGTCACCTCCGCCACCCAGTTCATTGAAGCTCGCACCAGTCATTTTGTCGCACGCTCCCGTCGTCGCGAAGTATCCGACGAGACTTGCCACCACCTTCCCTGATGCTGAAGAGACGCAAAGTAGACTTCATCTCCATGGCTTCCGTGCACGAAGTGATTGACGCATTCCGTAGTTCCCGCTCCACCTCAGAGCAGGGCACCCAGTTTGAGCAGCTCATGGTGCGCTGGTTCGAGCTCGATCCGACTTTGAGTGAGCAGTACGACAGAGTCTGGCGGTGGCCTGAGTGGCCGGGGCGTCACAATCACGGCGACAACGGCATCGACCTCGTCGCTCACATCGCCGAGACCGGCCCGGACTTCGGGGTTCCGGACGAGTACGCGGCAGTCCAGTGCAAGTTCTACGATCCGGAGCACCGTCTGGCAAAGGCGGTCAAGTCCTGGGAAGTGGTGTATTTTCCTTCCGCTGAAACAATGCGCGTGACACCAGGTCAAGGACCATCACGGGCCTGATACCGCGCCCATCTCATGCCGCCTCCTGCACCCGGTCGTCGCCGTCGACGTCGATGACGTTGGCGCCCATCACCGCCCGGGTCTGTTCCAGGCTCGTCAGCGACATATACCGCTTCTGCTTCGATCCAGTCGTCATGCTGCTCCGCCAACACCGCCCCGACCAGACGGATCACCGCATCCCGGTTAGGGAAGATCCCCACGACATCGGTACGCCGGCGAATCTCCCGGTTAAGACGTTCGGTGGGGTTGTTGGACCAGACCTTGGTCCACACCGCCTTCGGCGCGGCGGTGAACGCCAACAGCTCGTCGAGAGCTTCTTCCAGGTAGTCGGCGACGTGCGGGAACTTCTGTTGACAGAACCCGACAACCTCACGTGCCTGGTCCCACACCGCGGCAGCATCGGGCTGCTGGAAGATCGTCTGGAACATCGCCGACAGTGTCGGCCACTGGGTCTTCGACACCATGGACGACAGGTTCTTGGCGAAATGCGTCCGACAGCGCTGCCACGACGCGTTCGGCAGGACCTCGCCGATCGCATGCTGAATGCCCAGATGAGCGTCACTGGTGACCAGGAACACCTGGTCCAGGCCACGGGCCTTCAGGTCGGTAGAAGAACCCGGTCCAGGACGTCACGGATTCTGCCGTGGCGACCTGCATGCCGAGCAGTTCACGGTAGCCTTCCGCGTTGACCCCGCAGGCCAGCAGCACCGAGGTTTTCACGACCCGGCCACCTTCGCGGACTTTCATCGTCAGCGCGTCGCAGGACACATACAGGTACGCTCCACCGTCGAGTGGGCGGTGGCGGAAGTCGGCGACCATGGAGTCGAGGTCCTTGGCCATGTCGGACACCTGGGATTTCGACAGGTTGGTGATCCCCAGGCTGGCGACCAGATCGTTCATCCTCCGGGTGGACACGCCTTTGAGATAACACGTCGCGATGACGGTGGTCAGGGCTCGTTCAGCCCGGCTACGGCGTTCGAGAAGCCAGTCGGGGAAGAACGAGCCGGAGCGGAGTTTGGGAACGGCGACGTCGACGGTGCCGACGCGGGTGTCGAGGTTGCGGTGGCGGTAGCCGTTGCGAGTGTTGGTGCGGGACTCGCTGGTGGTGGCGTAGTCCGCGCCGCAGACTTGGTCGGCCTGGGTGGACAGGATCTGGTTGATGAAGCTACGGGCGCATCTGACGCATCAGGTCCGGGGAGGCCTGGGTGAGCAGCTCGTCGAGATAGGTCGACGGGTCGATATGATGAGGGCTGGTGGCCATCGTGGAGTCCCTTTCGAGGATATGTAGGAGTTGAGTCGAAAGGTACCTGCGGTGGTCGCCGTCGTCGTTGACGGGGCGGTCACCGGCAGTTACAGATACACCACGCTAGAGGACGTAACCCGCCGGGCAGGCGGTTCGGGTCCTACGGACCTGGATCAGCTGTCTGTTGAGCGGAAACCTCGTGTCCTCATCCGCCAGTTGCAGGACCTTAGTGGTGCGGGTGTCCCGCCGACCGTGCCCGAACTCGGTGACCAGGGTCGGCGGGAGGTCCCTCCAGTTCTTCGACCTCGCCCCCTCGGCAGGCCCGACTGGTTGCCTTTCACTGCTAGCAGGTACGCCCCGCCGGCGGTGACGATGTGGTCGGCGGCGGTCTCCTGGCAGTGCAGTGCATCGGCGGTGACCACACAGTCGGTCAGGCCGAACTGGTCAAGCAGGCCCCGTAGGACGGGGATCTCGTTAGACTTCTCGTCGCCGACGAGCTATCCCAGCACGGTGCCGGGGGGTGTGGCCGAAGGCGGCATCCAGGAGCGGAGCATGGGTGATCGGGCCTGGGGGTGTCCCTATGTAGTTCGTCAACCCTCAACTCGTCTTTTCTCCGACCTGTGACACCCACCCGGGGTGAGGGTTGTCGATCACGCGGGTGTAGGCGTTCCACCGGTTGCTACCGGTGGAACGCCTGACCTGCGGGTGGTGAGGATTCAGCTCGACAACCTAGGCAGCGAAGGCCTCCCCGGCTGGCCGGGCGGGCAACTCCCGGAAGAACTCACCGCGGGTGAGCATCGCGAAGATGACATTGCACCGCCACCGTGCCAGGCACATCACCGCCGCATTGTGCCGCTTCCCCTCAGCCCGTTTCTTCTCGTAGTACGACTTGGACTCGGCGTGGCAGTTCGATGCGACCCACGCGGATCTGAACAGGGCGTTCTTGAGTCTCTTGTTGCCTGACCTGGCTGGGAACTCACCTCTGATCGACGTACCCGAGCGCCTCGTCACCGGCGCGATTCCGGCATAGGCGGCAAGGTGAGCGGCATCAGGGAAGTCGGAGCAGTCACCGACAGCCAGGAGGATGTTCGCGGCGGTCTTGATGCCGACTCCCGGCATGGACATCAAGACCTGGGCAAGAGGGAACTGGTCGAGCATCTCCTCGACCTGGCCGGCGATGGACTCCCGCTGAGCCTTCAACGACTTGATGTTGGTCGCCAGCATCGGGATCGCGACTTCCGCGGCGGCGGTGCCGGGTACCGTGACGGCCTGTGCGTCCAGGGCGGTGAAGATGTCCTCGACCAGCCGGTCCGGATTCTTCTTGGCGTGGTTGCGCGCCCAGGTCAGCACCCGGTTCTTGCCTGACTTCTTCAGCTTCGTCGGTCCGCCGTAGTGGATCAGCAGCTCCAGGACGAACGGGCGCTGGATGACGTCACCGGGCAGGACCCGCTCCAACGAGGGGTAGATCTGCACCAGGATGCTGCGCAGCCGGTTGATCGTCCGGGTGCAGTCCCGTGCGATGTCGTCGTCGAGCCCGGACAGCATCTTGAGTGCTGACAGAACCTCGTCGTTGCGGTCGACGGCACGCAGTGTGTGCGGCATCGTTCGGGCGGTGTCGGCGATGATGAACGCATCGCGTGGGTGGGTCTTGGCCTGGCCGGGGTACAGGTCGGCTGCCTTGCGCATCGCCAGGCCGGGTAGGTAGGCGACTCCGCAGTCGGTGGCGCGGGCTACGGCGACGGGAAGGGCGCCGATGGTGTTGGGCTGGTCGACGATCAGCAGGACCTTTCCGTGGGTCTTGAGCTGGTCGAACAGTGCGGTCAGCTGTGCTTCGTCCTGGGGCAGAGGCTTGTCGTGCACCTTCGTGCCGTCGGCGAGCAGTGCGCAGCCGTGGTGGGCGGTCTTGCCGACGTCTAGTCCGAGGTAGACGTCGTATGCGGTGGTGTCTTCCATGATCGTTCCCCTCCTTGGGTTGGGGAGGTCGTGGTCGGTTGTGGTGGAAGATCACTGGTCGAGACACTCGTCGCGGGCACCCACGTTACGAAGAGACTTCACCTGGTCGTGCTGGTGAGCCACGTCCCTATTAGCCGTCATCGTTTGTCCTGGTACCTCAGCGGCAACACCCCGTGGGACTCATGTCGAACAACAGGGCGAGTAAGCCATACCGAGGCCAGTGACCTGTCCCCGATCTTATGGGGACACGATCAAGGTAACGGGGAGGGCGGCGCATGAGTACGGCGGCCGCGATCGCTGCCCTCGCCACGGCGATTGTCGGCGTGATCGGAGGGATCTGGCGGATTCGCAAGGAGCAGCGCGAGCTGGTCGCCGCCAGGATCGCCGCGGAAGCCGACCAGAGGAGTGTCGCGGTACAGGCAACGGAGGCGGCAGTCGGCGTGGTGAAGTCGTCGATGGACACTCAGGGGGAGACAGTCACTTCGCTCCAGCGTCGTGTCGACGGCCAGGGCGTCCGGCTCAACGAGTCGGAGCGACAGATCACCCGACAGGCCGAGCGGATCACTGACCTGGACCAGCGGCACGGCGTCGCCATCGGCCACATCGCCGAGCGGGAGGACGACGCGGCCGACAACCTCGGCCCCGACCGCCCCGTGTAGCTACCGCGCATCCCCGACCTGATCCGCCCCGATGTCGAGGCGGCACGGCGGCCCCGATAGCATGCTTCGTGAGTTGCTGTTTGGCTAGATGGTCCGTATCATGGCAGAAAAGAGCTGTTAGCTAAAATGACGCCTGTCAGCCAAAAAGTCGCTGCACAGACCTATTGATTGAGGTGTAACTCCATGGCAACTACGTTCGCATCCGGCGCAGCCGTGACGCGCTTTTCCGCCTCAGCGGTTACTCGAGTTGTCAAGGCCCTATCCCGGCCCACGAAGTCAGCCACTCGGCAATGCTGGCTCCAGGCCGTTGCGGCGCGGACGCTAGCTGAGCGCCCCGATCTGGAGGAGGGGTTGACTCAGGTCCTCGGCTGCGAGCCGGCGGAGGACGACATCCTCGAGGGACTGTCGATCGGTGAGGTTGGCGTGTGCTACGAAGCGCTTATGGCGTCAATGGATGCCGGGGCCCGCAGGATCGAGGGCCAGTACTTCACTCCGGACGATGCTGCCCAGTTCATGGCCCACCAGTCCACGGACTTCCCTGAGGGTGTCTGGCTAGATCCTTGCTGTGGGGTGGGAAACCTCGCGTGGTACCTGGCTGCAAGGCAGCCCGATCCGGATGTCTTTGTGTCCAACTACCTCACCCTGATCGATAAGGACAGTGTGGCACTGAGCACGGCGGTGGCCTTGATCGGTGCCGAGTTCTTGAGCTGTAGCAACGCTCAAGGATTAGTTGACTTGGATAGACGCGCACATTGCCGAGACTTCCTTTCTCGTGGGAAACTTCCTGCTCACGACTACGTGATCATGAACCCGCCGTATTCTCGCGCAGAGGCGCGGAGTGACCTGCGAAGCGGACATACGCGCGACCTCTTCGCGTTCTTCATGGAGCGGGTGGCGTCTACCTCTTCCGGATTCATCTCGGTTACCCCAGCCTCGTACCTATCGGCTCCCAAGTTCCGGGTTCTGCGTGAGGTTATTGCGTCAGAAACCAGCGGAGGTAGCGTGTATGTCTTCGACAACGTGCCTGACACTCTGTTTAGAGGGTACAAGTTCGGATCGTCGAACACCTCCAAGACCAACTTCGTTCGCGCTGCGGTTACCGTATGCAGGCCGGACGCCACGAGCTGGGAAATAACCCCGATCCTTCGCTGGCGTTCTGCGTCTCGCGCTCGTATGTTCGACAGGTGCGCGGGCCTGTTGGCACCGCTTAACGTGGGGCCCGCTGGAGAATGGGCGAAGCTGACTCCCGGAATGGGGGGGCTGTGGAAACGCCTCATGAGCGCCGAGCAGACGCTGGGGGACCTTCTAGTACCTGTCGAGACCGAGTTTCAGCTCACAGTCGCTACGACACCCCGCTACTACATCTCTGCTACTTATCGTACTCTCGATCGAAGATCTAAGGCGATTCTCCACTTTGCCAATGCCCGTGATCGCGATCGAGCAGCCGTGGTGCTGAATTCCTCCCTGCCGTACATGTGGTGGCGCGCACTAGATGGGGGGGTCACCTTGCCTCGGCGCGTGCTTCGCTCGCTACCAGTGCCTCGCTTTGAGTATGCCCCCGGTCTCATAGACCTACTCCAACGCGACGAGGCCGAGTCGTTGGTCACCAAGCTCAATGCGGGCCGTGTAAACGAGAACGTAAAGCGGCCTAGGGCGCTAGTCTCGCAGTTGGATGACCTCGTCCTGCCTGACGCTCCCCGACTCGACCTACTATATGCCGATGACATGTTCCCGTTATGATGTGATCTAAAGTGTCTGCTAAGCTGCGCGCAACTGTAGCGTGCACACCAACGCGGCCACCCGTCTAGCAGAAAGTGGAACATGTCCAGCGGCTCAGCAGATTTCGACAAGCTTAAGAAAACCATAGATGCCAGTCCCGCCTTACGTCGCGAGATAGAGTTTGCTTTCTCTAGCCTCCTTACTGCCGCGAACCCTTCTGATCGAGGGCTTAGGTTTCTATTCGGAGGCGGGGCCGAGTGGATCATCGCTTCTGCTGCATGGTCTGCGGGAGTTCTTACTGCGCCCGCCGGTCATAACGCCAACGGATTCGACCTCGGTGACCTACTCGACAAGTCTCGGGCGCTGTGGAGTGTTAAGGCCAGCGCATCCGACAAGGCGGGGCAGATACGGCTAAAGAACTTCATGGGCGACGGGCGCGATGCGAATTGGGTCGAGCCCACATTGTTCGTCGGCCCCTACCTCGATGGCGCTGTGCTAATCGACCCACGCGGCGACGCTGCTATGCAGGCGCAGACCCGGCACACCAAGGATGCGTTGGTGCTTCCCGGGGGTGTTCCGAAGAGGTATGCGGTCGAGCATCCCGACAATCACATCCAGTTTGACGTGGAGGTCAACCATGGAAACACCTCCGCGGACCCGCACACGTTCATCAAGTCGATTTTGGACCCAGCGCACTTCCCCCACCTGGCCAAGCCGTTTCTCGCGGCCGCGCCGCTGACAAGCGGCAGCCGAGTGGACGAGATACAGCAACTGGTTGACCTGCGCGATAGCGGTGTTCTGGACGATGCGCAGTTCAAGAAGGCTGTCGACGGCCTTCTCTCATAGCTGTCTGATACTGGGTGTCTCACGCGCCACCCATACAGAGGAGAGTCCCCGCCACCAGCGGGGACTTTCTTCTGTATTAGAGCACGGGTCTGCTGCACGGTGAGGTGACATCTGATCTGGCTTGCCCGGGAGGGCTGTCTGGAAAGATGGCATTGTGCCTAAGCCCTATCCCACTGAGTTCCGTGACGATGTCGTGCGCGTCGCGCGGAATCGCGAGCCCGGAGTGACGATTGAGAAGATCGCGAAAGACTTCGGGGTTCATCCGATGACGCTCACGAAGTGGATGCGTCGCGCCGATATCGACGAGGGCAACAAGCCAGGTCAGACTCGAACGGAGACAGCCGAGTTGCGGGAAGCACGCAAGCGGATTCGGTTGCTCGAGCAAGAAGTCGAGGTGTTGCGGCGGGCGGCCGCGTATCTGTCGCAGGCGAATCTGCCGGGAAAATGATGTACCCGCTCGTTGCCGAGCTCGCCGCTGACGGGGTTCCTGTCGCGGTGTCGTGCCGGGTCTTGAAGCTCGCTCGCCAGCCCTACTACCGGTGGCTGGCTGCCCCGATCACCGACAGTGAGGTGGTGGAAGCGTATCGCGCGAACGCGCTGTTCGACGCGCATCGTGATGACCGAAGAGTTCGGTCACCGTCTCCTCGGACGACGAAGCCCGAGACGCCGGTGAGCCGATGGCTGACCGGACCGCGTGGCGGATCACATCGAGCAATGGGTGGTGGTCCGTGTTCGCCGAAGAAACGGGGCACGAACGGGAGAAAGCCCGGCCCGTCCGTCCACGACGATCTCTGCGCCGTTGTGGACGAACACGGCCGCACCCGGCATGTGTTCGCCGCGACGAGAGCGAACGAGCTCTGGCTCGTGGACATCACGGAACACGAAACCGCGGAAGGCAAGCTCTACTGCTGTGCGATCAACAACGCCTTCTCCGGGCGGATCGTCGGGTATTCGATCGACTCCAGGATGACGTCCCGCCTGGCCGTGCAAGCTCTCGAGAACGCGGTCCGGATGCGTGGTGACGTGGCCGGATGCGTGATCCATTCGGACAGGGGATCTCAATGTCGAAGCAGGAAGTTTCTGGCCGCTCTGACCCGTCACCGCATGGTCGGATCGACGGGCAGAGTCGGGTCCAGCGGCGATAACGCCGCCATGGAATCGTTCTTCTCGCTCCTGCAGAAGAACGTCGTCGACCGACGCTCTTGGACCACCCGCGAGCAATTGCGGATCGCGATCGTGACCTGGATTGAGAGGACCTATCACCGCCGACGACGGCAAGCCCGTCTGGGGCGTTTGACCCCGATCGAGTTCGAGACCATCATGACCAAGGACATCGCCCTCGCGGCGTGACTACAAACTGTCACCTATCCGTGCAGCAGACCCCTAACGTAGTTCCCGTCCCTCAATGTCTTCGAACGACGCCTCATCACTTGTACTGACCAGGTCCGCGCCCAGAATGCCAGGTTGCCTGGTCCGATCGGGATTCCACCTGGTTGACGGCTCACGGGGTAGTCCCCGCGTTCTGGACCTTTTCTGTTCTCCAGAGGACCAACAGACTCCCTACCGCACTCCCCAGTCCCACCCTGCCGTCGCCGACCGCAGGTGGGCGTAGGAGCGCACTGTCCTGCCGTTGAAGGGGGCGAACGCCGGCGAGGTTCCGGGGACCCGCCACACGGGTGGTTCCTCCGCGCCTGACAGCACCCACGCCGCCTGGCGTGCCGCGCCCAGTGCCACGTACTCCGCCGGGTCCGGGACCAGGACCTCGACTCCGAATATTGACGGGGCGATGGCCCGCACTGCGGCGGACCGGGCACCGCCGCCGATGAGAAGCACCCTCTTCACCCGTTCTCCGGTGGCTCCGACGAGGGCTTCCACGGCATCCTTCATGGAGCAGAGGAGGCCTTCGACGGTCATCCGGGCGAAGTCCTCGCGGGTGGTGGAGGTGGTCAGTCCCTGGATGATGCCGGTGGCGTCCGGCCGGTTGGGGCTGCGTTCCCCGTCGAGGTAGGGCTGCAGGATCAGTCCGCCGGCACCCGGCGCGGCGGCGAGGGCGAGACGGTCGAACTCCTCGTGGTCCACGCCGAGCAGGCGGCGGCCGAGGTCGAGGACACGTGCCCCGTTGAGGGTGGCGACCAGCGGCAGGTATTTTCCGGAGGCGTCGGCGAATCCGGTGACCATTCCGGCGGAGTCGTGGACGCTGTCGTCGACCACCGCGGAGGCGACTCCTGAGGTTCCGATGGAGACGCACACGTCGCCGGGGCCCAGGGCCAGTCCGAGGGCGGCTCCCTGGTTGTCACCGGTGCCGGGTGCGATGAGGGTTCCGCGTGCCGCGGCTGCGGGGGACACGGATGCGGCGACGGTTCCGACGGCTTCGTCGGGGTCGGCGAGGTGGGGCAGTTCCACGGCGTGTCCGAGTGCCCGTTCTGCCAGTTCGGGCAGCCAGCGGCGTTCCCTGGTGCTGTAGTAGCCGGTGCCGGACGCCTCACCGTGGTCGGTCGCGCTGACCAGACCGCCGGACAGGTACCGGTTGAGGTAGTCGTGGGGCAGCAGGACCGAGGCGGTGCGGGCGGCGTTGTCGGGTTCATGGTCGCGCATCCACCGCATTTTGGTGGCGGTGATGGACGCCACGTAGCGGCTGCCGGTGAGGTCGACGCAGGCTGCGGGTCCGCCGAGTTCGGCGATGAGGTCTTCGGCGGCGCGAGCGGAGCGGGTGTCGTTCCAGAGCAGGGCGTCGCGGACGACCTCGCCGGAGGCGTCGAGAGCGACCATGCCGTGCTGTTGTCCTGCGACGGAGACGGCGTCGGCACGGTCGAGGAGGCCGTCCGTGGCGGTTCTGAGTGCCTCGATCCAGGCGCGGGGGTCAACTTCGGTGCCGTCGGGGTGGGTGGCGCGTCCTTCGTCGACGACGTCACCGGTCTCTGCGTCGACGAGCAGTGCCTTGCAGGACTGGGTGGAGCTGTCGATTCCGAGTACCAGTGCCATCAGTTTTCCTCTCCGCCGTGGACGGCGCTGCGGGTGCCGCCGTGGTCGGCGCTGTGGGTGCCGCCGGTGATGTGCAGTGCCGCTCCGGATGCTGCCAGCCGGGCGCGTTGTTCGGGGGTGGTGGCGGAGTCGGTGACGATGTGGTCGAAGTCTGTCAGGTCGGCGACCTTGAACAGTCCGGGGGCGTCGAATTTGGTGGCGTCCACGACGAGGACTTTCGTCTGTCCGATGTCCAGCAGTGCCTGTTTGGTGTCGGCGGCCTCGATGTCGGGGTGGAACAGGGCGGTGCCGGTGGAGGTGGCCCGCAGTGAGGTGGTGGAGACGAAGGTGAGGTCCGCGGACAGTCGTCTGATCTGTTCGGTGGTCCCGGCGCCGAGGAAGGAGTCGGTTTCGGGGATGTAGCGTCCGCCGCAGGCGATGAGCCGGATGGTGGATGCCCCGCTGCGGCGGCTGTGGTTGTACATGGCTGCCAGGGAGTGGGTGACCAGGGCGGAGGGGTTGCGGTCGGGCAGCAGTCCGATGAGTGGTTCGAGGGTGGTGGAGTCGTCGACGGCGACGACTGCCCCGTCTTCGATGAGTTCGGCGGCGAGGGCGCACAGGGCGGTCTTGGTGTTGCGGTGGAGCTGTCGGCGTTGTCCCACCGCCAGTTCGCTCATGGAGGGGGTGACGGACCGGGCACCCCCGCGGATTCTCTCGACGAGGTGCCCGGCGGCGAGGGCGTCGAGGTCGCGGTGGACGGTCATCTGGCTGACGTCGAAGTGCCGGGCGAGTTCTTCGACGCGGGCGGTGCCGTGCCTGGTGACGTAGGCGACGATGCTTTCGCGTCGGCGGTCGGGCCCGGTGACCGAGGTGGGCTGTGGCATGCGGTTGAGGCTAGCACGGGAATGGGAGAGGAAGGACGCCACGCAACATTGAACTGTTATTTTCCGTGACTTTCTAACACAGTAACGGTAAATTCATCCGCGTCGCGCATCACGCGCTGTGACGCGCACCCCCTGACTCTTCCAGATGCAACGGAGAACACATGAGCTCACACGCTGCTCCTCCACCGCCGGCGTCCGGCGACACCACCGCCGCCTCCTCCCCCGGCGACACCACCTCCACACCCGGCCCCCTCCTCGACAGACTCGGCATCCCCCGTGCCCTGATCTGGGGCTTCATCGGACTCGCCCTGTTCATGATCGGCGACGGTGTCGAGACCAACATCCTCGAACCGTTCCTCCACGACGAGCACGGCTTCTCCACGTCACGGGTCGGCACCCTGGTCACCGTCTACGGCGTCGCCGTGGCCGTCGCCGCCTTCTCCGCCGCCGCACTCTCGGACCTGTGGGGCCCTCGACGGGTGATGGTCATCGGCGCCGCCGTGTGGATCGTCTTCGAACTCGGCTTCCTGCTCGTCGCCCTGACCACCTCGAACGCCGTGCTCATCTACGTCACCTACGGCCTGCGCGGATTCGGCTACCCCCTGTTCGCCTACAGTTTCCTGGTCTGGATCAGCGCCGTGTCCCGCCCGGAGGACCGGGCCACCGGGGTGGGCTGGTTCTATGTCGCCTTCTCCGCGGGCCTGCCCACCCTCGGTGCCCTCGTGGCGACGATCTCCCTGTCGGTGTTCGACCTCGACTTCTACCAGACCCTGTGGGTCTCCCTGGCGCTCGTGGTACTCGGCTCGGCGTGCGCGTTCCTGGGCGTGAAGGAACGCCGCGGACGCCGCCCCCTCGTCGACAACCCCCACGAAGTCACCGCGACTCTGTCCCGGGGTTTCCGTCTGCTGGTCACCGACCGCCGGGCCCGCTACGTCACCTACATCCGGACCATCAACTCCGTCCCGACCTACGCCATGGCCGTGTACTTCCCCTCCTACTTCACCGATGACCTGGGGTGGCGGCTGGGCTGGTTCCTCATCCTCACCACGGTCATCTACGCGGTCAACCTGCCGTTCAACCCGCTGTTCGGCAGGATCGGCGACCGGGTCGGCTGGGCCCGCACCATGTTCTGGTGCGGTGCGGTCCTCTGCGCCGTCGCGCTGGCACTGGTCTACTTCACCCCGCTGGCCGGCACCGCACTCGGTCTGCCGGACGCGGTGACCTACGGCGTCACCCTCGCCTTCGGCGCGGTGTTCGGCATCGGCCTGGCCGGATACGTGCCCCTGTCCGCCATTGCGGTCTCCCTCGACCCCGAGCATCCGGGGGCTGCGATGGCGACCTACAACCTCGGCGTCGGAGCGGCCGTGGCCGTCGGCCCCCTGCTCGTCGCCGTCTTCCTCCCTCTGGTCGGTGCCACCGGCCTCACTCTCGTCATGATCGGCCTGTACTTCGTGTCCGCCTGGCTGTCGACACAGCTCAAGGGCACGCAACCCGGGTTCGACGGTGTCCCCGCCGAGCCCTCCCCCGCAGGTACCCCTGCTCTCGCCAAGGAGAATTCACTGTGACTGTCCCCACCGGAACTTCCGCCGCCCCCACCCCCGCCGCACCGGTCCGTCTCGGCACCACGTCACTGGACGACGTGGCCTCCACCGGTGCCGCGGTCCCGACCTACGACCGTTCCGTGGTGACCCCCGGCATCGTCCACATCGGCGTCGGCGGTTTCCACCGCGCCCACCAGGCCATGTACCTCGACCGGCTGATGAACCGCGGTGAGGCCCTGGACTGGGGAATCGTCGGTCTCGGCGTCATGCCTTCGGACGCCCGGATGCGTGACGCCCTCGCCGGCCAGGACCACCTCTACACCCTGACGACCAAGGCACCGGACGGCACCGAGGATCCGCGGGTCATCGGCAGCATCATCGACTACGTCTTCGCCCCTGACGACCCCTCCGCCGCGGTGGCACTGCTGTCCGACCCCCGCATCCGGATCGTCGGACTCACCGTCACCGAGGGCGGCTACAACATCGACCACGTCACCGGGGACTTCCTCCACTCCTCCGTGCATGTCGCCCACGACCGTGCGGAGCTCACTGCCGGCCGTACCGGGGACCTGCGTACCTTCTTCGGACTGGTCACCGCCGCACTCGCCGCCCGACGTGCCGCCGGAACCGCCCCGTTCACGGTGATGAGCTGCGACAACATCCAGGGCAACGGTGACACCGCCCGGCGTACCTTCCTCGCCTTCGCGGACTCCGTCGACCCGGATCTGGCGTCCTGGATCAGCACCGACGTCTCCTTCCCCAACTCGATGGTCGACAGGATCACCCCGGAGACCACGGACGCCGACAGGGATGACGTCGCCGCCCACGGGTACACGGACGCCTGGCCCGTCGTCGCCGAGGACTTCGTCCAGTGGGTCCTCGAGGACGCCTTCCCCGCCGGACGCCCGCCCTACGAGAACGCCGGTGTGGAGGTCGTCGATGACGTCGTCCCCTTCGAACTGATGAAACTGCGGCTGCTCAACGCCTCCCACCAGGGACTGTGCTACTTCGGACGCCTGGCCGGTCACCGTATGGTCCACGAGGTGATGGCGGACCCACGGTTCGGACGGTTCCTCCTGGCCTACATGGAGACCGAGGCAACCCCGACCCTGCGCCCGCTTCCCGGGGTGGATCTGGACGCCTACCGCCACACCCTCATCGAGCGTTTCGGCAGCGTCGCCGTCAAGGACACGGTCGCCCGGTTGTGCGCGGAGAGTTCCGACCGGATCCCGAAGTGGCTGCTCCCGGTGGTGCGGGAGAATCTCGCCGCGGGGCGTTCCACCCGGCTTTCCGCCGCGATCGTCGCTTCGTGGGCCCGGTACGCCGAGGGTGTTGACGAGCAGGGTGAGCCGATCACGGTCGTCGACCGCATGGCCGACCGGTTGCAGGAGTCCGCCTCCCGCAACCACGAGGATCCCCTGGCGTTCCTCCGCGACCGTGAGGTCTTCGGTGACCTGGTCGAGTCCGAGCAGTTCACCGCGGACTACCTGCACGCCCTCGACTCCCTGCACAGTGCGGGCGCCGAGGCGACACTGGACATGCTGCTCGCCGAGGTCGCCGCCGATCCCGGCACCGGCCGGCACTGACACCGGCACTTCCCCGGTACCGGCCGGTAGTTGCCGGCACTTCCCCGGCGCACGGCTCAGCGGATGATCAGTCCCTGGGCGTCACGGGCGTAGGTGCGGGCACCGACGAGAACCATGATGAACTCCACGAAGGCCCAGATCGCCACGGCGGTGAGGGTGAGGGATGCGGCGACCAGGAGCAGGGCCCCGAAAACTGCCGTGCCGTCACCGCTGTCCGAGGAGGAGTAGTAGCCCTCGGAATCGTAGGAGAGCTGGGAGTCCACACCTGCCGCCAGTGCGATGACGCCGACGACCAGTGCAGCCCAGCTGCCCAGTGTGAGGACCAGCTGCGTGACGGCCCGGTTCTTCAGTCCGAAGTAGAAGTTGTGGGCGCCGAAGGTTCCGAGGAAGAACGCCAGCAGTGCTCCGACGGCCTTCGACTTCGGGGAGTACCCGTACCCGGGGTACCCCGGGTAGCCGACAGCTCCCGGATAGCCCGCCTGGCCGGCGTACCCGGGGTAGCCCTGAGTATCCTGGTAACCCGGGTAGCCCGGGGTGGGCTGGTAGCCGGGGTAACCCTGATAGCTCTGGTGGCCCTGGTAGCCGGAGTAGCCCTGGTAGCCGTCCTGGCCGGGGTACGTGTCCCCTGGGTACGTGTCCCCGGCATAGGGGTTGCCGGCATAGGGGTTGCCGGCGGAGGAACTGCCGGAGCCGGAGCCTCCCGACTGCGCACCCGCGGTGTACGGGTTGCCGGTGGTGCCACCGGACCCGGAGTTCTCCGGTGCCGGCCCTGCCCCGGTGGTGTCCTCCCTGTCGGCACCTGAGGGTTCCCTGTCCCGTCCGCCCTGTTCTCCCGGTCCGGTCATGCGCAGCTCCTCGGTCGTCATCGGCCATGTGCGCCGACGTGATGACCTGATCCTAGCCGACCCTCCCCCGCCCCGGTCGCCGGTGATCTTCGCGCTGGAAAATCTCCCGGGAGGCCGGGGGCCTACTCGGGCATCACCAGCACGGCCTTGACCGCGCGGCCGGAGCCGGTGTCGGCGATCGCCTGGTCGATCTGGTCGAAGGGGTAGGTGGTGACCAGTTCGTCAAAGGGGAACCTGCCGGCCTTGTACAGTTCCACGAGCTGCAGGATGAAGGTCTGGGGGATCGAGTCACCTTCGATCGCGCCGACGATGCTCTTCCCGGATGCGGAGATCAGTCCCAGGTCGAGGGTCGCGCCGGGCTTCGGCACTCCGACGAGGGCGAGCTTTGCCCCGAAGGCTGTCGCCTCGATGACCTGCTGGACGACCGCGGGGACCGCAGTGGTGTCGAGTGCGAAGTCAGCGCCGCCTCCGGTGATCTCCCGGATCTTCGCCACCGGGTCCTCGTTGCGGGAGTTGACGGTGTGCGTCGCACCGAGCTTGCGCGCGAACTCCAGCCGCTCGTCGATGATGTCGACCGCGATGATGGTGGTCGCACCGGCGACCACCGCACCCATGATGCCGGACAGTCCCACTGCGCCGGTACCTGTGACGACGATGCTGGCACCGGCAGGGACCTGCAGGGAGTTCAGGACCGAGCCTGCCCCGGTCTGGATTCCGCATCCCAGGGGGCCGGAGAGTTCCACGGGCGCACCCTCGGGGAGGACGACGACATTGCGCGCCTCCGCGATGGCGTAGGAGGCGAAGGAGGACTGTCCGAAGAAGTTGCCGTGGACGTCGGTGCCGTCGGCGTCCTTCAGTGCCAGGGTCCCGTCCTCACGGGAGCCGCCGAAGTTGAGCGGCATGAAGTTGACACAGTAGGCGGGCTTTCCCGCCAGGCAGTTGCGGCAATGGCCGCATGCGGCGAAGGACATCGCGACCGCGTCGCCGACCTTCACATCGCTGACGGCCTCCCCGACCTGCTCCACGTAGCCGGCTCCCTCGTGTCCGAGGACGAAGGGGAAGGCGCCCGGGATGTCACCGTGCTGGACCGCGAGGTCGGTGTGGCAGAGTCCGACCGCCGAGATCCTGACGAGGACTTCGTCGGGGCGGATGTCACGCAGGGTGAGGTCCCGGAAGGTGAAAGGCTGGTCGACGCCGTCGAGTACCGCTGCGCGAACTGGTGTGGTCATGGTTCTGCTCCTCTGACGATCTGTTCGGATCTTTTAGTTGACTCGTCAACTGTATAGCGACCGTCAGCTCACCGCACGCAGTATGTGATATTTGCCATAGCTGCTGCGGCGTCCGGATCCCTCACCCCTCCACACAGACCGGGGACGCCCCCGGAGACCCGGAGAACCTACTTCTTCGACCGGTCGACCTCGCCCTCACGCAGGGTGAGGACGTCCACGCCGTCGTCGGTGACGACCATCGTGTGCTCCCACTGGGCAGTCCACCGGTGGTCGGTGTTCTGTACCGTCCACCCGTCATCCCAGATCGTGTAGTCCAGTGAACCGAGATTGAACATCGGCTCCACGGTCAGCGTCATCCCCGGCTCGAGCACCGTGTTGTACGCCTCCTCGTCATGGTGGACGATGATCAGCCCGTTGTGGAAGGTCGGCCCCACCCCGTGGCCGGTGAAGTCCCGGACCACGTTGTACCCGAAACGCCGGGCGTAGGCCTCGATCACACGGCCGATGACGTTGACCTCCCGACCGGGCCTGATGGCCCGGATGCCCCGCCACATCGCCTCATAGGTGCGCTCGACGAGAAGACGGTGTTCCTCGGTCGCTTCACCGGCGATGAACATCGCGGACGTGTCACCGTGCACACCGTTCTTGTAGGCGGTGATGTCGATGTTGACGATGTCGCCGTCCTGTATCACCGTCGAATCCGGGATGCCGTGACAGACGATCTCGTTGAGGCTGGTGCACACGGACTTCGGGAAATGCCGGTAGCCGAGGGTGGAGGGGTACGCACCGTGGTCACACATGTACTCGTGGGCGATCCTGTCGAGCTCGTCGGTGGTGACCCCCGGGGCGACCGCGGCCCCTGCCAGGGACAGGGCGTCCGCCGCGATCTTCGAGGACTCCCGCATCGCCTCGACAACCTCCGGAGTCTGCACCCACGGCTCACCGACGTTCTCACGGACCTCGTCCTTCCACACGTACTCCGGCCTCTCGATACCGGCGGGGACGTGACGGACCGGCGACTGTGTACCCGGCTTCTGAGGTGCTCTGTTCTCGGTGCTCATGAGCCCCCACCGTACTCCGCGCAGGTACCGGTACCGTCGACCTACCGCCCCTCAGGCGTCGCATCCAGTTCCGTGAAGAACTGCTGCGTCACCGCGACCGAGTGCTCCGAACCTCCGCCGCCGACGATGAGGGTCGCGAAAGCGAGGTCACCACGGTATCCGGCGAACCAGGCGTGGGACCCGCCGTTGTACTCCGCCTCGCCGGTCTTGGCGTAGACCTCTCCCGCCCCGGAGATCGCACGCCCGGAACCACTGGTCACCACCGCCCTCATCATGTCCCGCAGGTTGTCGAGCACCGCCGGGTCCAGGGGGGTGCCCGGCTGCGCGGCGGCACCGTCACCGTCAAGGGTCTTCCCCGTCTCGGTCTCGAGCAGGGTCGGTACCGGCGTCCTCCCGTTGGCCGCGGTCGCCGCCACCAGCGCCATGCCGAACGGGCTCGCCAGGTCAAGTCCCTGACCGTACCCCGCCTCCGTCCGGTCCAGCATGACCTCACCTTCCGGCACGTCACCGGTGACCGTGGTCAGCCCGGGGATCTCGTAGTCCCGGCCCAGACCGAACTGTTCCGCGATCTCCTTGAGCCTGCCGACGGGAAGGTCCGTGGAGATCTCCGCGAAAGTGGTGTTGCACGACTGTGCGAAAGCGTTGCGCAGTGTGGTCGTCCCCAGGGAGAAGGAGTTGTAGTTCGTCACAGTCCTGCCACCCAGGTTGATCGTCGACGGACAGCCCACCATGCTGTCCGAGGACAGGCCCCGGTCCTGCACCCCGGCGGACGCCGTGATCATCTTGAACGTCGATCCGGGCGGATACTGGCCCGACAACGCCAGGTCACCGTCCTTGTCCGCCTCCGCTGTCTGTGCGACCGCCAGGATCTCACCGGTGGACGGGCGGATCACCACCATCATCGCCTGGTCCCCGTCTCGGGTGTCCACCGCATTCTGGGCGGCGGTCTGCACCTGCTTCGACAGGCTGACCTTCACCGCCGGTGCCGGCGTCGCCGGGGCGGAGTCCACCGAACCGACCGAGGCACCGTTCGAGGTGGCCTTGACGACCTCCCAGCCGTCCTGCCCGACAAGGTCGTCACCGACGAGACTGTTGACCCTGGACAGGATGTCGGGGGCGAAACCGGGGTCCGGGCGCACCATCGTCGGCTCGTCGGTGAAACTGACCCCCTCAACGTCGCCGAGAATGCTCCTGACCTGCCCCACCACCCGGTCGTCGAGCACCACCACCGAGTACTGGCCGTCGACATCCCCGGCGTCCTTCTCCGCCGCCACCGGGTCGACGGTCGGCACGGACCGGTCCCGGGAGTTGGCGACCTGCAGCGCCGCAGCGATCCGTCGCATCGTGCCGGGAAGATCGGCGACCTCCCGGGTGTCCACCTTCAGCCGCCACTGCACCCCGGGGGTGAGCAGCACGGCACCGTCAGAGCCGACGACGTCGGCGGTCTTCGCCTCGACCCTGCGCAGCTCCAGGTGCTGCCCGTTGCCCAGGTCGGGGTGGAGCACGGTCGGAGCCCACCTCACCGACCAGTTCTCCCCGGACTTCGTCGCGGTGAGCGTGGCGTCATAGGTGAAGTTACGGTCCCCGGGCAGGTCCCAGTCCAGGGTGTAGGACGCCGTGGCCACGTCCCCGTCGGTCGTCACCGACTTCAGGGAGGACGCCAACCCCTCCGCCTGCAGCCCCGTCCACGTCGCGTCGATGTCCGCCGCAGCAGAATCCTTCATGTCCGTGTCGGAGGCGGCCGAATCGACGTCACGGTGGGACAGGGCGTCGAGGAAGTCGTCCACCGCGTCATCCGGACTGTCCGGACGGGGCGTGCAGGCGACGGTGGCGGCCACGGCCACGGCCAGGACAGTCGCGGAAACGGTACGGAGGGTGTGGCGCATGACCCGAGATTATCCGCCGAACCCGCCCCGGCCGCGAATCACGGCCGGTGAGTCGTCACCCCGTCGTCACCCCGTCAGCACCCCGTCAGAACAGCCGCACCGGGTTCACGACATCCGCGACCATCACCGTCAGGCCGAAGACGAGCAGCACAGCACCGACGACATAGGTGACCGGAAGCAGGCGGGTGTAGTCGGCGGGACCACCGGGGGCCAGGCCCCGACGCCGGCGGAACCAGTCACGGATCTTCTCGTAGACCACCACCACCGCATGCCCCCCGTCCATCGGGGGCAAGGGCACGAGGTTGAACGCCGCGAGGAAGAAGTTGAGGTTCGCCAGCAGCAGCAGGAACGCCATCCACTGGTCATGCTCGACAAGTTCCCCGCCCGCCCTCGACGCGCCGACGACGCTCACCGGTGAATCCTCGGCGCGCTGACCACCGAAGATGGACTCCACCACCGGCCAGTACCTGGACGGCAGATCCACCAGGGCCTGGGCCGTCTGGGCCACCACATGTCCGGAGTAGGCCAGGGATCCGCCCACCGCGCCGGGCACACTGTAGTGGATGAGTCTGGTGTTGGGGTTGTCCGCCCTCACGCCGATTGCCCCGGTGGACACTTCCCTGCCTGCCTCGTCGAGACGTTGGACGACCTCGACCTGCAGGTCCACGGTCACGGGGCGTCCGTCCCTCTCGACGGTCGCCGGCACCGTCACCCGGTCACCGACCGCCACACCGCGGGACGCCGCGTCCGAGCCGATCTTCCCGAGAACCTCGGCCATCGAAGAGAAGTCCGTGACGCCGGTCCCGTCGACCGAGGTCACCGTGTCCCCGGCACGCAGGCCGGAGTCGGCTGCGGGCCCCTGCCCGTCGCAGCTGCCGGCGCCGTCGTTCGCGCGGGCGTCGGCGACCGTGACCGGGGCGCACATCGTCTCGGCGACGACGGCGGGAACCGGGACCGTCTTCGTCGGCGGGAGCCCCCAGGTCAGCGCGACGCCGAAGATGATCGCTATGCCCAGCACGATGTTCACGGCCACTCCCGCGAGCATCACCGCGATGCGCTGCCACGCCGGACGGTCGACCATCAGGTACGGCTTCTCGTCCTCGGTGTACGGGTCGAGCGCGGTCATGCCGGCGATGTCACAGAAACCGCCGAAGGGTACGGCCTTCAGCCCGTACTCGGTGTGCCCTTTCTTCGTCGACCACAGCGTGGGGCCGAATCCGATGAAGTAGCGGCGCACCCTCATGCCGAATGCGCGGGCGGCGGCCATGTGGCCGGCTTCGTGAAGTGCGATGGTCACCGCGATGCCCGCGGCGAAGAGAATGACCCCTAGCGCGTAGTCCACTGACGCATCCTTTCGTGCGCGGCGGCACGGGCCGCACGTTCCGCCTCGAGCACGTCGTCGAGGTCACGGGGTCGGCCGGTGAACCGGGAGCAGTCGTCGAGTACCGCGGCGACGGTGTCCACGATCCGCGGGAAACTCAGCGTCCCCGCCAGGAACTCCACGGCGGCCTCCTCGTTCGCGGCGTTGTAGACCGCGGACATGCAGCCGCCGGCCGCCGCCGCTTCGCGGGCGAGCCTCACCGCAGGGAACACCTCGTCATCCAGTGGTTCGAAATGCCAGGTGAACGCCTCGCTGACGTCCAGCGGTACGACAGATCCGGGAATCCGCCGCGGCCATCCGAGTGCCACGGCGATGGGCAGCTTCATTGACGGTGGGGACGCCTGGGCGATGGTCGCCCCGTCTGTGAAGGTGACCATCGAGTGGACGGTCTGCTCGGGGTGGACGGTGACCTGCACCCGGTCCGCGGGGATACCGAACAACAGGGACGCCTCGATCACCTCCAGGCCCTTGTTCACCATCGTCGCGGTGTTCAGCGAGTTCATCTGCCCCATCGACCAGGTCGGGTGGGCCGCGGCCTGCAACGGGGTGACCGGTTCCAGCTGTTCCCGGGTCCAGCCCACGAACGGCCCGCCGGACGCCGTGAGCACGAGACTGTCCACCTCGTCCCGGGTGCCGGCGCGCAGGCACTGTGCGATCGCGGAGTGCTCCGAGTCCACCGGCACCAGCTGTCCCTCCGACGCCGTGTCGAGGACGAGCTGCCCCCCTGCCACGAGGGACTCCTTGTTGGCGAGCGCGAGCTGGGAGTCGCCCTGGAGTGTCGCGAGGGTGGCGTCCAGTCCCAGGGAGCCGACAAGGGCGTTGAGCACCACATCGCAGCCCCGTCCGCCGGCATCCTCGGCGAGCCGGCGGGCCGAGTCCGTGCCCCGGAGGACATGTCCGTCCAGTTCACGGTCGATCATGTCGGCGGCTATGTCACTGGCCACGGCAATTCTCGAACAGTCGAGGCCGAAGTCCCTGGCCTGCCGGAGCAGTGTCTCGGGACGGGACCCCTGGGCGGAGATACCGACGAGCTCGAACAGGTCCGGGTTGTCCGCGATGATCTCCAGGGCCTGCGTACCGATACTTCCGGTGCTGCCGAGCACCACTACACGCTTCTTCACCCGGACCATTGTTCCACGGATCGCGTCCTACCCGATCGGGGGCACCGTCCCGGCGGCCGGTGTTCGTCCCGCCACGCAGGATATGCAAGAATGGGAGCACCATATCTGGCAGTTGACTACTGCCGCTTACTTCAGGAGGAACACGAAGTGGCTGACCACGGCACGAAGGTCGAAGTGTACAACGGCGTTTCCACGGAGGACGAGCCCTCCGCCGGATGGGGCTGGCACCAGTTCCCGCGCAAGACCACGATCATCATCGGGTATGTCGCAGGGCTCAGTATCTTCGGCTTCCTCTTCGGCAACCACAAGGGCAGGATCGAGGACATCTACGTGGTCGTCCTCGGACTGGCGGTGCTGGTCGGCGTGACCCTCTACGCCCGTCACTCCTCCCCGAACTGGAAGCCGCGTCCCGCCCGCTCCACCCTGACCTCGCACAACAGGCCCGCCGGGCACGTGGAGCCGAACTGGACCGCAGACCAGCACAACCTCACCGGCCGGTACGCGGACCTCACCACCGCGGAGCTGCGGGCCTGGAACCTCCCCGGAGTCGGCGTGGACGGTGTCGAAGACATCCCCACCCCGTCCTACGGTCTCCTCCACCACAAGTAGGACAGGGGGCGGGCGGGGCCGACCTGATCTCCGCCTCCTGAGACAACGGACCCCGGTCGCAGGATTCTCCTGCGACCGGGGTCCGTTGTCTCTGTCACCGCTCCTCTGCGGCCAACTGTCCGCAGGCCGCGGCGATCTCCTGGCCCCGCGTGTCTCTCACGGTGCAGGCTACCCCCTGCTCGGTGACCCTGCGGACGAACTCCTCCTGGACCGGCCGCGGTGACGCGTCCCACTGTGAACCCGGTGTGGGGTTCAACGGGATGAGATTGACGTGGACCCGGTTCCCCAGCTTCCTCCGCAGCTTCTTCCCCAGCAGGTCCGCACGCCACGGCTGGTCGTTGACCTCCTTGATCAGCGCGTACTCGATGGAGACCCGGCGACCCGACGCATCAGCGTAGTAGGACGCCGCGTCGAGGACCTCGTCGACCGACCACCGGTTGTTCACCGGGACGAGAGTGTTCCGGAGTTCATCGTCCGGGCAGTGCAGGCTCACGGCCAGCCGCATGTGCATCCCCTCGTCGGCGAGACGCCGGATCGCCGGCGCCAGTCCCACCGTCGACACGGTGATACTGCGCTGGGAGATGCCGAAGCCCCCCGGGGCGGGAGAGGTGATACGCCTGATCGCCGCGATCACCCTCCGGTAGTTGGCCAGGGGCTCGCCCATGCCCATGAACACGATATTGGACAGGCGGCCTTCCCCGCCGTCCACCTCACCGTCGCGCATCGCCCTGGCTGCCGCGCGCACCTGCTCCACGATCTCCGCTGTCGACAGGTTCCGGTCCAGTCCGCCCTGACCGGTGGCGCAGAACGGACAGGCCATTCCGCAGCCGGCCTGGGAGGAGATGCACAGTGTCGCCCTGTCGGGGTAGCGCATCAGCACCGATTCCAGCAGTGTGTCGTCGTGGAGGCGCCAGAGAGTCTTGCGGGTCTGCCCGTCATCGCAGGAAATATGACGGACGGGCGACATGAGGGTCGGGAACAGTGCCTGTCTGACGGTGTCACGCAGGCTTTCCGGAAGATCGGTCATTGCACCGGGGTCGCCCTCGAGGCGACCGTAGTACTGCCGGGCGATCTGGTTGGCGCGGAAACCTGGAAGGCCGGCGTCCTTCACGGCGGTCGTGATCTCCTCGTCAGTGAGATCGGCCATGTGGGTCGGTGGCATGCCCCGGACAGGGGCACGGAACTGCAGTTTTACGGGTTCAGCCATGATCGGACCATTATTGCACCCCACAGGGGGCAGGAGCACATCGACGCACATCTGCCTCCACCACCGCCTACAATTGGCGCCATGACGAACAGGGAACGCGACTTCGCCGACGACACCACCCCCACCGCCGCCGGGACGCCGGACGCCCCACAGCCCCACCGTCCGACACTGGAGAGCACCACCGAGCCTGAACGGACGGGCAAGGCTGCGGTCACCCGGGGCGCGTCAGGTCACGGGCAGGTGGAGGACGCCGCGGCTTCCGGGGAGCCGGGTGACAGTGCAGGCACCGGCTCCGCCGGCAGCGAGGTGGGCCCGTCGGTGGCGGGTTCGACCTGGGTCGGTCTGATCATCGGGGCGGTGATCCTGGTCCTGCTGCTGGTGTTCATCCTCCAGAACGGTGACAGTGTCCAGCTGCACATGTTCGTCTGGCAGTGGAACTTCCCCATCGGTGTGGGGATGCTGATCGCTGCTGTCGCCGGAGCACTCATCGCCGCCTGTGTGGGAACTGTCCGCATTCTCCAGCTGCGCCACCAGGTCCGCAAGGGACGCTGACCGGTCCAACTGGCGGGATCCAACTGGCGCGTTCTTTCTGGCGGGTTCTTTCTGGCGGGGCCGCCTCTGTGACAGTGCCGGGGTGACGGTGACCGGCCCTGTCAGGACACGGCGTTGAGCATGACCCAGGTCAGCATCGCCGCGGGCAGCATCCCGTCGATCCTGTCCATCATCCCCCCGTGGCCCGGCAGCATGCGTGACATGTCCTTGATACCGAGATCCCTCTTGAACTGGGACTCCACCAGGTCCCCGAGAATCGCGCACAGGGACAGTCCCGTCCCCAGCCCCAGGCCCAGCACGATGTGCAGTGGGTCGTGGAACTTCAGCAGCAGTGCCATGCAGGCGACACCGACCGCAGATGCCAGCAGCAGTGAACCCGCGAAACCCTCCCACGACTTTGACGGGCTGATCGCCGGTGCCATCGGATGACTGCCGAAGAAGACCCCGGACGCGTAACCACCGACGTCAGAGGCGATGACACAGAGCATGAAAGTGAGGATGAACGCCCAGCCGGAGACCTCGTCACGGGAGATCAGTGACAGCATCGCACCGAATCCACCGCACAGCGGAATCCAGATGAGCACGAACACGGACACACCGGCATCCCTGAGCCAGTTCACCGGCTTGACGTCATTGCCCTTGTGGAACAGTCTCGCCACCACAGTGACAAGGGCGGACACTCCGAACGCCGAGAGCAGTCCGGTGGCGCCGAAAGGCCACGACAACCAGATCATCGCCTGTCCCCCGGTGAACAGTACCGGGAACTGGACGTCGTAGCCGTTCTCGTTGAGACGCCGGCACACCTCCCAGGTCGCCAACCCCATCGCCACCGCGATAAGCGGGTACCACGCGTGAGGGACGATGAGGCAGGCGACCACGAGGATCCCGAGACCCACGGCGACGCTGATGGCGACCGGCAGAGAACGGCCGGCAGAATTCTTCGGCTGCGGAAGATGGAACCGGCCGGAATCGGGGCGGGAGTCCACTAGACCTCCATCAGCTCCTTCTCCTTCGCCGAGACAACATCGTCAACCTGTCCGACGTAGGAGTGGGTGATCTTGTCGAGCTCCTTCTCCGCGGCCTTCACCTCGTCCTCGCCGGCATCCCCGTCCTTCTGGATCTTCTGCAGTGCGTCCATCCCCTTACGGCGGATGTTGCGGATCGAGATCTTGGCGTCCTCCCCCTTGGAGCGTGCCACCTTCACCAGGTCCCGGCGACGCTCCTCGGTGAGCTGCGGAATGGTCACACGCAGGACCTGGCCGTCGTTGGTGGGGTTGACGCCCAGGTCCGAGTTGCGGATCGCATTCTCGATGTCGTTCATCACCGACATCTCGTACGGCCGGATGATGAGCATCCGCGGCTCAGGCACACTGATCGTCGCCATCTGGGTGACAGGGGTCCGGACGCCGTAGTACTCGGCGAAGACACCGTTGAACATCGCCGGATTCGCACGACCGGTGCGGATGGTGGTCAGGTCCTCACGGATGTGGTCCACAGAGCGGGTCATGTGGTCTTCAGCGTCGAGCAGGATGTCGTCAATCATGATTGTCCTCATGTACAGGATTCGGGTTCAGTGTTCGCCCACGGCCGTCAGGCCGGGTTCCGGGACAGGTGCCGGGTTCTCGTCCTGGCGTGTGTGCATGTGTGCGGCGCCCGGGGGACGGCCACGGCAGATATTTCAACCGTGAACTTACCAGGTCCCCCGGACGCCCCGGGCCGGACCGCTCAGGCAGCGGGGGTGACGACCAGGGTGCCGATGTCCTCACCTGCGACAGCGCGGGCGATGTTGCCCTCCGTCAACAGGTTGAAGACCAGCATCGGCATCCGGTTGTCCATGCAGAGGCTGAACGAGGTGGCGTCCGCGACCTTCAGCCCACGCTCGATGACCTCACTGTGGCTTATCCGCGTGAACAGTTCGGCGTCGGGATGGGTACGCGGGTCGTCACTGTAGACGCCGTCGACAGCCTTGGCCATGAGCAGGACCTCACAGCCGATCTCCAGGGCACGCTGGGCGGCGGTCGTGTCGGTGGAGAAGTACGGAAGACCCATACCGGCACCGAAGATCACCACCCTCCCCTTCTCGAGATGGCGGACGGCACGCAACGGCAGATAGGGCTCGGCGACCTGCGCCATGTTGATCGAGGTCTGCACCCGGGTGTCGATGCCCTGCTTCTCCAGGAAGTCCTGCAGTGCCAGGCAGTTCATCACCGTCCCCAGCATCCCCATGTAGTCCGAACGGGCCCGGTCCATTCCCCGCTGCTGCAGTTCCGCTCCACGGAAGAAATTCCCCCCGCCGATGACCACCGCGATCTCCGTACCCCCGCGGGCGACCTCGGCGATCTGACGTGCGACATTCTCGACGACATCAGGGTCCACACCGACTTTCCCACCGCCGAACATTTCGCCGCCGAGTTTCAGCATCACCCGCTTGAAGCCGGGCCGTCTGTCGGAATTCTCGCTGCCAGTCACCGTGGGATCTCCTTGGGGAACTAGTGGGGATGTGGTCAATTGGTCCGGTGGTCAATCCTAGCCTGCCCGCAGTACCTCGTCGTGCACCAGCTCACGGTGCGCCGCGGGTGAATCCGTGAACTCCACACCCCGTACCGTCTCCACCGTGTCGGCGCGAGCATACGGCAGAGCCCGCCGTCCCACACTGTGGTGGGACGACGGGCTCTGTCAGCCTCAGGTGGTCTCCGGGACTGCTGCCCCGGCCGATCCCCTAGTTCTGGCCGACCTCGTAGCGGACGAACCCGGTGAGGGTCACGCCGGCCTCGTCGAGGACCTGCTTGACAGTCTTCTTGGACTCCGTCACGGACGGCTGGTCCAGCAGGCAGACATCCTTGAAGAAGCCCTTGAGGCGACCTTGGACGATATTCGGGATGATCTTCTCCGGCTTGCCTTCCTCGCGGGCGGTCGCGGCGGCGATCTCCCGCTCCTTGTCCTTGATCTCCTCAGGGACCTCGGCGTCGGTGAGGTACTGGGCCTTCAGCGCGGCAACCTGCATGGCAGCGCCCTTGGCGGCAGCTTCGTCGTCACCGGTGTAGGCGACGAGGACGCCCACGGCCGGGGGCAGATCCGCCGAACGGTGGTGCAGGTACACGGCGATCTTGTCACCGTCGAGGGTGACGGCGCGGCGCAGCTGCAGCTTCTCACCGATCTTGGCGGAGAGCTCGTCAAGAGCCTCCTGGGCGGTCTTGCCGTCGACCTGGACAGCAGCGAGCTCCTCGGCGGAGTTCGCACCGGCGGCCGCGGCAGCCTCGGCGACACGGTCGGCGAAGGCGATGAACTCCTCGGTCTTGGCGACGAAGTCGGTCTCGGAGTTGATCTCGATCATGGTCGCACCGGAAACCGCGATGAGGCCTTCGGCGGCGGTGCGCTCGGCGCGCTTACCGACATCCTTGGCACCCTTGATACGCAGAATCTCGACGGCCTTCTCGAAATCGCCCTCGGCCTCGTCCAGCGCCTTCTTGCAGGCCATCATGCCGGAGCCGGTGGTCTCACGCAGCTTCTTGACGTCAGCGGCGGTGTAGTTCGCCATGTGCGGCGATCCTCCTTGTACTTGAAGTTGTGGGGTCGGGGTCGACCCGACCCTAAGGTACTGCAGGAAAGGGGTACTACTCGGCGGACGGGGCCGACTCTTCCGCCTTGACCTCGGCCTCGGCGATCTGCGCGGCCTTCTCAGGCTCGGCCTGCTCGGCCTCGACGACGATCTCGGCAACCTCGGCGTCCCCGGCGGTCTCCTTGGCGGCAGCTTCCTGACGCTCGGCGCGCAGCTTGCGGCCCTCCTCCACGGCGGAGGAGATGATCGAGGTCAGGAGGTTGGTCGCACGGATGGCGTCATCATTGCCCGGAATCGGGAAGTCGACGACATCAGGGTCGCAGTTGGTGTCGAGGATGGCGACGACCGGGATGTTGAGCTTCTTGGCCTCGGCAACGGCAATGTGCTCTTTGTTGGTGTCGACGATCCAGAGTGCGGAGGGGACCTTGGTCATGTCCGCGATGCCGCCCAGGACGCGCTCGAGCTTGTTGCGCTCGCGGGTCAGCATGAGGACTTCCTTCTTGGTCCGGCCTGCGTAGCCGTCCTCCGCCGCATCCATGGCCTGCAGTTCCTTGAGGCGGTGCAGACGCTTGGCGACAGTCTGGAAGTTGGTGAGCATACCGCCGAGCCAGCGGTGGTTGACGTAGGGCATCCCGACGCGCTGCGCCTCGGAGGCGATGCCCTCCTGGGCCTGCTTCTTGGTGCCGACGTAGAGAATGTTCCCGCCGTGGGCGACGGTCTCCTTGACGAACTCGTAGGCCTCGTCGATGAAGGTCAGCGTCTGCTGGAGGTCGATGATGTAGATGCCGTTACGGTCGGTGAAGATGAATCGACGCATCTTCGGGTTCCAACGACGGGTCTGGTGACCGAAGTGGACGCCGGCGTCCAGCAGCTCGCGCATGGTGACAACAGCCATGGTGTTTCAGGGGAGTCCGCTGCCGGACCACCATCCCGGTGACCGGTGCCTCTCCCCTTCCTCGCTTTCACAAAGTCTGGGTTGACGGTTTTTCTCGGCCGGGCACTTCCCGTCCCTGTGACGGGGTCGTGCATCGGCTGACCTGGCAGGCATCCTGGATTGTCCCCGCCCAGTAGACCCCGCACGAGTGCGGGGAACCGTTGACGGACGGGCCCTTTGAGGATCACGCTGAACCTGCGCGATGTCAGCACACCTGTGACTGTGACCGTGAACTCAGGACCGTGTCGTCCGACCTTCTGCGTGGGAGGTGACAGATGACACGGCAGACCTGCCGACCACCGGACGGGCATACTGCAGGGACAGATACTACTCCTTGAGTGCATCATTCCCAAGTCCGCTGACCCTGCCTGTGGACACCCGCGGCAGCCCGGTCCACCGTGACACGGATCCTCCGGTCGAGCCCGCCCGGGCAGTCCATGCTGGAGACATGTCGCGTACCTCCGCCTTCTGCCTCCGTCTGCTCGTCCTGCCGGTGCTCCTGACCGGTCCGACCAGCGGATTCTCCGCCGCCTCCCTGGCAGCGGCACAGGAACGTCCACCGGTCGTGGTCACCCGCTCCGCAGACACTCCCGCGGTCTCCCCCACCCACACCAGGCCGGTCTCCGGTACTGTCCTGGTACCCGCGGACATTCCGGAGCAGAACTGGAGACCGGGGCACCGTGGCGTCGACCTGGACGCCCGGGCCGGTGACGAGGTGCGTGCAAGCGAGTCCGGGACTGTCCGCTTCGCCGGCGTGGTCGCCGGTACCCCGACGGTGTCCGTGGACCACGGCAACGGACTGCGCACCACCTATGAGCCGGTCATCGCCGCCGTGTCGGAAGGTGAGAGGGTGATCCGCGGCCAGGTCTTAGGCAGTCTCGCGGACGCCGGCACCTTGCCTGACTCCGCCCGGAAGGACGCCGGACTGCACTGGGGAGCTGTCCTGCAGACGGCTGAGTTCCCGGACTCCGGCACGGCCGGTGACGGTGCGCCGGGTCCGGAACGGTACATCGATCCGATGATGCTGCTCGCCCCGGTCCATGTCCGCCTGTGGCGCTGACCCCGGCGGTCGGGGACGTTGACAGTAACCGGGTGCGTGCTGTGACGCCCTCTTTCTAGTCCCGCGACCCGGAGCGGGGGTGGGCCCGGCGGTACACCTGCTGCAGTCTTTCGGCACCGACGTGGGTGTAGATCTGCGTGGTGTTCATCGAGGAGTGTCCGAGCAGCTGCTGGACGACCCTCAGGTCCGCTCCCCCGTCGAGTACCGCGGTCGCCGCGGAGTGTCTCAGCCCGTGCGGTGCGATTTCTGGGACACCGGCACCTGCGGTGGCACGGTGGACGACGGTACGGACCTGACGGACATCGATGCGCCCTCCCCGGACCCCGAGAAACAGGGCGGGACGACCGGTTCCTGCACCGTGTTCGGGCAGCAGTTCCGGGCGGACGGACAGCCAGTGTCTCAGGGCGTCTTCGACGGTGGGGCCGTAGGGGACGACCCGTGTCTTCCCGCCTTTTCCTCTGACGCGGAGGCTGCGCGCCCCCGGATCTCCGTTGCCTCCAAGGTCGGAGGTGTCTGCACCGGCGAGTTCCGAGACCCTGATTCCGGTGGCGTAGAGCAGTTCGAGCATCGCCCAGTCACGGACCGCCACCGGGTCAGGTGTGCCGGGTTCCCCCGCCGGTTCTGCACGGTTGTCTTCTGTGTGACCGTCACCGGCTCCGTCTTCTCCGCTGTCCCTGTGGTCCGCGGGTGCGCCCAGGGCGCGTGCGCGCGCCTCATCGAGCACCCGTGCGACCTGGTCCGTCCGCAGTACACGTGGCAGTGTTCTCGACGTTTTCGGGGTCTGCAGCGAACCGGCCGGGTTCGCGGGAACCTTACCGGTGTGCACCAGCCATGCTCCGAATCCGCGGAGACTGGAGGCGATCCGGGCGAGTGTGGTCTTCGAGTCTCCGTTCTCCACCGCCCAGTCCAGGACGTTCCGGCAGTGTTCGAGGGTGAATCCCTCCAGGGTCGGGACACTTTCGAACGCGGCACGCAGGTCTGAACCGTAGGCCCGGACTGTGTTCGCGGATCGGCCTTTCACCAGTTCGAGGTACTCCAGGTAGGTGTCGACCGCCCGGAGTGTCTCGGAACGGGTGCCAGCGGATGCGCCGGGCTGTGTCTCGGCATGTGTCTCGGCATGTGTCTCGGAGGACATGTCACCACCCTAGTTCAGTGTCCGGTCAGCACCCGGTGCGGCAGCGGTGGGCCGACTGCCGGGGAGCCGACGGGGTATCTGCCTGATTCTCCTCCCTCCACCCGGCGGCGTTCATCGGTCGTTCTTCAGCCACCGGTCTCCACTGCGCACGATCAGGCCGATATTCTCCAGTTCCCTTAACGTCCGCACCACCGCCACCGGTGGCAGGCCTGTCTGTCCGGCGATCTGTTCGATGCGTCCGGTGTCGTCGGAAACTATGCCGCAGCAGTCGAACACGGACAGCTGGTCACGGCTGAGCTGTTGTACCGGGGACGCGGTGAACTCCAGGTCAAGTTGACCGTCACAGTCCACACTGCCGAGCGGTTCAATGATCTCCCGTATCTCCGAGGAGCGGGTCACCAGTGTGCCGGCACCGTCTCTGATCCGCCGGTGGCATCCCACGAAAGCTGCGGAATCGACGGGCCCGGGGAGCACCATCACCGGCCGAAGCATGGCATCTGCCCAGTTGGCGGTGTTGACCGCGCCGGAGCGGTATCCGGCAGCCGCCAGGAACGTACCCCGTGTGAGCGCCGCGACCAGTCGGTTTCTGGTGAGGAACCGGTACCGTGCCGGAGTTGTCCCGGGCGGGTACTCGGTGACCAGTAGTCCGGTCCCGGCAATCTGCCGGAACAGGTCCGCATTGCTCCGGGGGTACACCACCCCTGGCCCGCAGGCCGCGACCATGACGGTGCTCCCGTCCGCCTCGAGTGCACCCCGGTGCGCTGCTGTGTCTGTTCCCAGGGCTCCACCGGAGACTACGGTGTAGCCGGCGGCGGCGAGTTCCCCGGCGAACCGGTGGGTGGTGCGTTCCCCGTAGGTGGTCGACGAACGGGTCCCGACGACAGCCACGCTCCTTTCCACCGTTCCTGACAGTTGTGCGGGACCGAGGCCCCACAGTGCGAAAGGTCGTGCCGCTGACCTGCGGACCCCTGTCTCCGGGGCATCCGAGGCGGTGACTCCCTGCCGTGCCCCGGCCTCTGCGCCACGCGGGCCCGGGGCCGTGTCTCCGTCATCAGCCGGTTCAGCGGTGTCCAGATCACCGATACAGTTGAACGCCTCATCCAGTCTCATGGTGGGCCACTCGTCGTCGTCCGGGGTGATCAACCGCCAGTGGTGGACGGAAGCCCATTCCAGATCCTCACGGGCACGACGAAGCACCAGTGCCGACCTGGCAGGTGTCAGCCCTCTCAGCGCCGGGGGTAGACTTCCGTTGCCCTTCCCGAGGGCGGAGACGACCCGCTCGACCTGGGCCGGGGCCGATGAATCCCCGTCCGGCCACAGCAGCCGGACAATGTCGGTCCGTGACGCCTCGACCAGTCTACGCAGCACCGCCCACGCCTCCCTGCGCGACAGTCCCTGCCCCTTCTTTCCCGTCACACCCCCACCTCCCCGACAGCTCCGGTGAACATCTCCACGGCGTCCATCACCTCGCCCACCCCGGGACGTCCCGCTTCCGCCAGGTCCGCCAACGTCCATGCCACCCTTAGCGCCCGGTCGACACCGCGCTGGGACAGGTCGCCGTGACGCAGTCGGTCCTGGAGCAGGAGCATCGCGGCGTCCGTCGCCGGGAACTCCCGTCGAAGCAGTGGACCCGGAACTCCTGCGTTGGTGCGAACACCGGGGTCCGTGCAGGTTCCGGGACTCCCGGAACACCCGGCACCACGGAAACTCTCCAGACGGGCGACAGTTCTTTCCCTTGCCGCACAGACCCGGTCACGAACCGACGCCGAACTGTCCACGGTGCCGGAGACGTTCACCGAACGGCCTCCACCTGTCCGTGCCAGGATGTCGATCCGGTCACGTAGCGGCCCGGAGATTCTCTGGAGGTAACGGTCCCGTGCTCCTGCCCTGCACCTGCAGTCCGCTGCTTGCTCCGCACCGCAGGGACAGGGGTTGGAAGCGAGGACCAGCTGGAAACGGGCGGGAAGGGTCACTGTCCTGCGTACCCGTTCAATGTTGACTGTGCCACGTTCCATCGGCACCCTGAGGCCTTCCAGCACTCCTCTGTCGATTTCCGGAGCCTCGTCAAGGAAGAGGACTCCGTGGTGTGCCAGGCTCACAGCTCCCGGACGTACCCGGCCGGACCCGCCGCCGATCAGGGCGGGCACTGTGAGGGACGGGTGCGGGGCGATGAAAGGACGGACGCGTGCCCAGATCCCGTCCATCCCTCCTTTCTCTGCTGCGACGGAGTGCACCGCGGCGGCCTCCAGTTGTTCAGGTTCGCTCAGTGGGGGCAGTATGCCGGGCAGGCGCCGGGCGAGCATGGATTTCCCCGTCCCCGGTGGCCCGGACAGCCAGAGATGGTGGCCGCCTGCCGCGGCAACTTCCAGTGCCCGGCGGGCGGCGGACTGACCTGCGACGTCGGACAGGTCCGGAATGCGGTGTCCGCCGTCGTCGACTGTGGGATCGGGGTCCTGCCGTTCATCTGTCAGAGCGCCGGTCGCCCAGGGTTGCAGCTGGGTGAGGTGACTGAGACCGGTCACCTCGATTCCGGGTACCCTGCGGGCCTCCCGGAGGTTCGATGCCGGAACGACAGCTCTGAGGAAGCCCGCCTGCCGTGCCGCGAGAAGCATGGGAAGGACTCCCGCCACTGCCCTGACGGTCCCGTCGAGCCCCAGTTCGCCGACGGCGACCGCCTGTCTGACACTCTCCGCGGGGACATCACCCTGTGCCACCAGGATGCCCAGGACCATCGGCAGATCGAATCCGGAGCCGGACTTCGGGACAGAGGCCGGGGAGAGACTCACCACTATCCGTGACCTCGGCCACCGCATCCCGCTGTTGATGACTGCGGACCTGACCCTGTCCCGTGCCTGGACCACTGCCGCGTCACCCAGCCCCACGATGCTCATTCCCGGCAGGCCTCTGCTGATGTCACAGTCGATGGTCACCGGTATTCCTGTGAGCCCGTCGATTCCCATGCCGTGGGACTGGCCGACACGTACCCGTGAGTGGTCCCCCACGGTCACCATTCTCCCACCCCCTCGTAGTGGGTGATCTCCTTCTCGGTGATGTCGAGGACGTCGAACCGGAGGTTCTCGGTGCGCTCCCGGGGGTTTTCCGCGAGCCACCGCACGGCGGCGTGCCGCATGGCGGCCAGTTTGACCGGGGTGACCGCTTCCGCTCCCCGGCCGTAGCGGTCGTCAAGTCTCCACTTCACCTCGACGAACACCAGGGCCGGGTGGTCCGGGTCTGACTCCGGGGTCCGGAGGATGATGTCGATCTCCCCCCGTGAGGTGAAGTAGTTTCTGCAGAGCAGTTCATACCCTCGGCCGGTGAACCAGGCTGCGGCTGTGTCCTCGCCCGAGGCGCCGACCTTCCGGAGGTTACGGCTGTGCTTGACTGTGTGATGGTCCATGTCCTGCACTGTGGCACCCGGTCCGGCGCGGCATGTCCTGCTGTCGACGGTCCCGCCTGCACCTTGTGGACAGGTCGACGCCTGTGGACAACAGCACAGGCGTGCCCTGGCCGTCCGCAACGATGTCAGGCCCGTCCACCTGTGTAGATTCCCCCCGACGATGCCGGTCGCGGTACCGGTACCGGTACCGTCGACAGCCGGTGAGGGCAGGCTGTCCGAAATCCGGCCCGGCAGGTAGGATGACCCGGGTCCACTGATCCCACGAAGGAGCCGTCCAGTGCCGGATACCGCACCGTCACCTGTCCGGGACAGGCAGCCCGTGTCCCCGGACAGACAGATCCGGGTACTCCTGACAGTCACCTTCATCACGGTTGTGGCACAGATGTCGCTGAGTCCCGTGATCGCACCGCTCGCCCGCACAGTCGGACTGGCCGACTGGCAGGTCGGGGTCACCGTCAGCGCGGCGGCTCTGATGGTCGCACTGACGAGCCCGGCGTGGGGACGTCGTTCCCAGTCCGCCGGACGCCGTAGTGTCCTCACCGCCGCGCTGGCGGCTGCAGCGGTCACGACTGCCCTGTTCGCCGGGGTAGCGGTTCTCGGCACTGCCGGAATTGTCGGGGGAACCGGTCTCTTCGTGCTCTTCCTTCTCCTGCGCGGGGTACTTTTCGGCGCCTCCGTCGCCGCGGTACCGCCGACCGCGCAGGCGGCGGTCGCCGACGCCACCACCTCCGCCGACGGCAGTGTCGACAGTGATGCGAGGGTCACCGGCATGGCCCGTCTCGGCGCGGTACAGGGTGTCGGTCAGATAGCGGGCTCTGCCCTCGGGGGCCTGCTCGCCGTGTTCGGGCTGGTGGTTCCCCTCGTGACGGTACCTGTCCTGCTGGTTCTGTCGGTACTGCTCGTACGGACCAGATTGCACAGTCAGCCTCCTGCGGAGCTTGTCAGGCGTCCCCGCCCGGTGCGTCCCACGGATCGTCGCGTCCTCCCGTTCCTGGTCTGCGGCTTCGGGATGTATCTCGCGCTCGGCTTCATTCAGATCATCGTCGGATTCCTGGTCCAGGACCGCATCGGTGTCAGCGAGGACCGCGCAGGCCTGCTCACCGGACTTGCACTGCTCACCGCCGGTGCCGGGGTTGTCACCGCACAAGTACTCGTCGTGCCACGGTCAGGGTGGTCCCCCGGGAAGCTGCTGCGCGTCGGGGCGACCACCGCGGCAGCAGGTTTCGTGGTCCTCATCCCGGAAACGTCCTCCGTCCCGCTGACCACCGCGCTGCTCTACGTGGGGGTCGCTGTGGTCGCTGTGGGAATGGGAACGGCAACTCCCGGATTCACCGCCGGCGCGAGCCTCCAGGTGACACAGGCGGAACAGGGAGGCGTCGCGGGTCTGGTGACAGCCACGATGGGGCTGACGATGGTCGTCGCCCCGACTCTCGGTACCGTGCTCTACGGCGTCGGGACCTCGGTACCGGTTGCCGCAGGTGCGGCGGTCACCGCGGCGGTGGCGGTGTGCACTGTCATCAGTCCGCGGCTCAGGAACTCGGCGAAAACGGGTGGACCGTCTATTCGGGAAGCCTGAGCTCCGGCTTGTCGAGTTCCTCGATGTTGACGTCCTTGTAGGTGATGACCCGGACGTAGCGGACGAACCGGGCGGGACGGTACATGTCCCACACCCAGGCGTCGGACATCCTCACCTCGTAGTAGACCTCCCCGCCAGAGTTACGCGGTATCAGTTCCACGGCGTTGGCGAGGTAGAAGCGCCGCTCCGTCTCGACGACGTAGCTGAACTGGCTGACCACGTCGCGGTACTCCCGGTACATGGAAAGCTCGACATTGGCTTCGTAGTCTTCAAGATCCTCGGCACTCACGGTGTACGGATCACCCTTTCTGCTGCATCTGAAGCCACCGCGCATGTGCGGTCGCCACGTTCGAGTAAGTGTAACGGTGTTCCGGCGTCCCACCGAGACGACTCACCGACTCCATGTGAGCCTTCGTCCCGTACCCCTTGTGCTCCGCCAGCCCGTAGCCTGGGTAGGCCCCGTCCAGGTCGACCATCAGTCTGTCCCGCGACACTTTCGCCAGGACACTGGCCGCGGAGATGCACCGGCACACCAGGTCACCCTTGACCACCGGAAGGTGGGGGCGGGTGAAACCGTCGACTTTCATCGCGTCGGTGAGAATGTAGCCGGGGCGGTGCGTGAGCCGGGCCACCGCACGCCGCATCCCGCCGAGATTGGCGTGCTGGATACCCCAGGTGTCCACGTAGGACGCCGGAATGTGAACTACCGCGTAGTCCACGGCGACCTCGACTATCGCCCCGAACAGCTGTTCCCTCTTCACCGGACTCAGTTTCTTGGAGTCGGTGAGTCCCCGCAGGGACGGCAGTGGGCCGGGAGGCAGGATGCAGGCCGCGATCGTCACCGGTCCGCAGCAGGCACCGCGGCCCGCCTCGTCCACTCCTGCGACGGGGTCGAGACCGGCCCTGTGCACCGCCCACTCCAGTGTCCGCCCGTCCGGCATGGAGCGGACGGGAACGGCACGTACCGTCGCGGTCACCTCAGGTCACCTCTGGATGTCCGGGTCGTCGACCCCGCCGATCCTGCCCAGCGGCCACACCCGGGCCTCGACCTTGCCCACGACGTTGGCGACCGGGACGGTCCCCTGCAGTTCATCACCGACGTGGTAGCGGGAGTCACCGGAGTTCGTCCGGTTGTCGCCCATCATCCACAGGTTTCCCTCCGGAACAGTGACCGGGCCGAAGTACGCTCCGCCACAGGCGTCGGACCCTGTCATCGGGTCCACCGGATACGTCGCAGGATCCTGGATGTAGGAACTGTCGACCTGCCGACCGTCGACCATGACGCCGGGATCACCTTCGATACAGCGGACAGTCTGCCCGCCTGTCGCAATGACTCGCTTGACCAGGGTGTTCTCGTCAGGTGCGAGGATCCCGATGTAGGACAGTCCGGTCTGGATCCCCCGGGTGAGGCTGTTGTCCGAGCGTTGGGAGACGTACCTGTCATTCCAGGAGTCGGGGCCCACGAAGACCACGACGTCCCCGGGTTCCGGCGTCCTGCCGAAATCGTAGGCCAGCTTGTTGACGAAGATCCTGTCGCCGGTGCACCCCTCACAGCCGTGGAGAGTGGGCTCCATGGACTCGGAGGGGATCTGGTAGAGCCTGCCGACGAAGCTGTTGAACAGTGCCAGCAGTGCCAGGGCGATGACGAGGATGACGGGAAACTCCACCCACCAGGGGTAGGTCTTCCTCTTCCCCCGCTTCTCCTCCTCGGCACGTCGCCGGGCGGCCACTTTCTCCCTCTCGGACATGGGTCGGGTCGGCTCTCCGGGGGCGGCGTCGCTGGGGTAGGTCACACGCCGTCACTTTACCAGCCGGTGCCGGCAGTTCCCGATCTCCACAGTTCCCGGGCCACGTGTTCTCCGCCCCGGTATCCCGTGCCCCGGCTGAGCCTCCCCCGGTGCTCCCCGGGTCTCCCCACCCAACTCCACCACCCAACTCCACCACCGGTGGCGGGGGCTGACCCGGATACGGCGAAACCCCGCCGTCGACAGTTCCGTGGGGGAACGGTACGACGGCGGGGTCTGCGGCTACCGCACGCCTGGGGCGGTGCGGGGCTAGCGGCGTTCCTTGATCTTCGCCTTCTTGCCCCGCAGGTCGCGGAGGTAGTACAGCTTGGCGCGACGGACCTTGCCGCGGCTGAGGACGTCGATGTGGTCGATGTTCGGGGAGTGCACCGGGAAGGTACGCTCCACGCCGATACCGAAGGAGACCTTGCGGACGGTGAAGGTCTCACGGATTCCGGAGTTCTGACGGCGGATGACCACGCCGCGGAACACCTGGATACGGCTCTTGGAACCCTCGATGACCTTGACGTGGACGTCAAGGGTGTCGCCGGGGCGGAAGTCCGGGATGTCGGACCGCAGCTGTGCGGCGTCGACCTTGTCGAGATAGTGCATGTGGCACTCCTAAAAGTTCATTTCGATCGGACAGAGGACCTACGTACCGCCTGTCCGGGAACCCCGTCGACGGTCAGCGCGTTCATGCCCACACCATTGAATTGTCCTTGTTGCCGGGCCGGGTCTCCGCGGACGGAGAATTTCACCGGTGAAGGTGACGTGGCACGCAACCGGTCAAGTATGCCAGTGCCGTGACCTCCCGGCCAAATCCGGGAGGACGCCGACACCGCACTACGTCACCGTCCGAAACCTGCCCGGCGCAGGGCCTCGGCCATCGACCCCGCAGCGGGCCCGCCGGTCCTGTCGCCGCCACGGCTGTCTCTGCCGCCACGGCCGCCGCGACCTTTCCTGCCGCTGTCTCCGTTGCCGCCGCGACCACCGGAACCGTGACCCGCATCGCGCTCCCCGCGCTGCCGGGGACCTGCTGCTGACTTTCCGCCGTGGCCCCGTCCTCTTCCATCTGCGGAGCCGCCCGCAGAAGCTCCGGCCGGACCGGGTTCGTCGTTGAGGCGTAGAGACAGACCGATACGCTGACGTTCCACGTCAACGTCCATGACCTTCACCTTGACCACCTGACCCGAGTGCACCACCTCGTGCGGGTCCCTGACGAACCTTTCCGACATCGCCGACACGTGCACCAGCCCGTCCTGGTGCACCCCGACGTCGACGAACGCTCCGAATGCGGCGACGTTGGTCACCGTTCCCTCCAGGATCATGCCCGGGACCAGGTCGGAGACCTTCTCGATGCCCTCAGCCAGGGTGGCGGTCCGGAACTCGGGTCGCGGGTCCCGTCCCGGCTTGTCCAGTTCGGCGAGAACATCGGTGACCGTCGGTACACCGAAAGTCCCGTCGGCGAAGTCTTCCGGCCGCAGTGAGGACAGCACCCTCGAATTGCCGATCAGGTCGGTGACCTCCACTCCGGTGGTGGAGGTGATCCTGCGGACCAGCGGATATGCCTCGGGGTGAACGGCAGATGCATCGAGCGGGTCCTCTGCCCCGTGGATACGCAGGAATCCGGCGCACTGCTGGAAGGCCTTCGGGCCGAGCCGCGCGACATCCAGCAACTGTCTGCGTGAGATGAACGCTCCGTGCGCCTCACGGTGCCTCACGATGTTCTCCGCCAGGGTGGGGCTGACACCGGCCACCCGGCGCAGCAGTGGTGCCGAAGCGGTGTTGACGTCGACCCCCACCGAGTTCACGGCGTCCTCGACGACAGAGTCGAGACTTTCGGCGAGCATCGCCTGGTTGACGTCGTGCTGGTACTGTCCCACACCTATCGACCGGGGGTCGATCTTCACCAGTTCCGCCAACGGGTCCTGCAGGCGGCGTGCGATCGAGACTGCTCCCCGCAGGGCGACATCCATGTCAGGGAACTCCTCCGCGGCGAGTTCGGATGCGGAGTACACGGATGCACCGGCCTCGGAGACGACGACGGGGGTCGGCCGGTGGCCGGTGGCGGCGAGGACCTTCTCCGCGGTCTCCCTGGCCAGTTTCTCGGTCTCGCGTGAGGCGGTGCCGTTGCCGACCGCCATGAGGTCCACCCGGTGTGCGGCGCACAATCTGGCAAGGGCGCCCACCGACTCCTCCCACCGGTTCCTGGGTTCGTGCGGGTAGATGACCACTGTGTCCAGGACTTTTCCGGTGGGGTCCACGACAGCGCATTTGACGCCGTGGGCATATCCGGGGTCAAGGCCCAGCGTGGCCCGCTGTCCCGCCGGAGCGGCGAGCAGCAGGTCCCTCAGGTTCCGGGCGAAGACATCCACGGCCGCGGCGTCGGCCCTCTCCTTCAGTCGCATCCGTACATCCACTCCTGTGGAGACCTGGAGCCTGGTGCGCCATCCGAAGCGGACGCATTCCGCCCGGAACCTGTCCGCGGCGTCACCCCGGGGTTCCAGGCCCCTGGCCGAGGCGATCATCGACTGGTAGACGGCGTCCTCCCCCGGGTCCAGGGTCAGCTGGAGGATTCCCTCGTTCTCTCCGCGGAGCAGTGCCAGAACCCTGTGGGAGGGAAGGTCGGTGAAAGGTTCGGAGAACTCGAAGTAGTCACGGTACTTCTGGGCTTCCTTCGAGGTCTCCCTGCCTTCGACGACGCCGGCGGACATGGAGCCGGTGGTGTAGAACCTCTCCCTGACCTCACCGACGAGGTCGGCGTCCGTGGAGATCTCCTCGAGCACTATCGCCCTGGCACCGGTGAGGACCGCCTTGGGGTCGGCGAATCCTTCGGTGACATAGGACGCCGCGAGCTCGGCAGGGTCCGTGGTGCAGTCCGACAGCAGACTCTCCACGAGTGGTTCCAGCCCTGCTTCACGAGCGACGGTGGCACGGGTACGACGGGTGGACTTGAACGGAAGGTACAGGTCTTCGAGACGGGCCTTGGTCTCGCAGGCGAGAATCCGCCCGCGCAGTTCGTCGGTGAGTTTGCCCTGCTCCTCCACCGCGGCGAGGACGACCGCCTTGCGGGCACCGAGTTCGCGCAGGTAGGTCAACCTGGTTTCGAGGGTGCGGAGCTGGGCGTCGTCGAGCCCGCCGGTGACCTCCTTACGGTAACGGGCGATGAAGGGCACGGTGTTGCCCTCGTCGAGCAGTGCGACAGTGGAGGCGACCTGAGTCTCCGCCACTCCGAGTTCGCGGGCTATCACCTCTGTCACAGGTGTCCCTGCGGTCGCTGCGGTCAACTGTCCGTTGTTCTCACGTACGGTCATTCGCAATATCGTAGCCGGACCCGGTGGCGGGTCTGCAGCCGCCGGCACCACCCGCCGGCGACACCCGCCGGCGACACCGGGCACGCGGCTACCGGTGTCCCGCAAGGACACCGACCGCCTCATCCGCCGCTCTGTCGACCACAGTGCCGAGACGGTGCACCGTCAGCACCGGCCCCGGGCCCTGCCGATCGGACGTGTGATCCGCAGAACTGGTCCGGGGAACTCCGCGCATCCAGTCGAGCACCTCTTTCTCGACAACCTGGTCGATGTGCAGGCTCCGGCCGTTCTCCGGTTCAGGGAGCCCTGCACCGCTTGATGCACCTCCTTCTGCACCGTCAACTGTGCCTCCTTCTGTTCCGCCATGGCGGATGCCGTGGTGGCCGGCATCGATCCTGGCCCTCACCCCGGGGTGCCGGTCAAGACGACGCCATACAGTGTCGAAATGGTCGATCGTCATTCTTCCGTCCTGCAGTGCCTCGGCGAACAGGACCGGCATCCGCCAGGACAGTTCAGTGGTGTGACGGAAACGGGCCAGATAGGCGGCTCCCCGCGTCCGCACCGCCTCGTCCACCGCACACCGTTCGGCGTACGGCCGACCTCTCAGATCAATGTCCGCCAGGCGCAGCTCGGCCCGGTGGAGCGGATAGACAGTCATCTCCCCCACCACCGAGCTGCTCCGCACCTCCCCGTACAACACCGGTCATACACCCCCTCCTGCTTGCTCAGACACCCCACGTGTCTGCTCCGGACATTCCGGACGCCCTGGCACGGACTCTATCGCCTGCAACGACGGCCGGACCCCGGCACCGGGCACAGAACACCGGACAGCTGTGGACAACTCCGCGGTTGTGGACCACGGGTCTGCCCGGGGCCGTGGCGTCCCCCAACCCGCCGATCAGTGCCCCACGCCACCCTGTGTCGACGGCTGCGCCCCGTCATCCCCGACCACCGTCGCCGGATCACGCCATGGCTCCGCCCCTTCCAGGGACGCCAGGACACGACGGTCCTCTCCACCCAACTCACCGGCCCTGTCGCAGGCGTCGACAAGCTCGGGTCGGACGGACAGTGTCCGGTGCAGTGACTGGTCCCTGCGCCACCTGTCCACCCGTCCGTGGTCACCGGAAGTGAGGATCTCCGGAACCTCCAGCCCACGCCAGATCCGCGGTTTCGTGTAGCAGGGCCCCTCGAGCAGCCCGTCCTGGAATGAATCCTCCTCGTGGCTGACACGGTTACCCAGCACTCCCGGAATGAGGCGCACCACCGCCTCCGTCATGACCAGGACCGCCACTTCACCGCCGATGAGCACGTAGTCTCCCAGAGACACCTCCTCGACCCGGTAGCGCCGGGCAGCGTCGGTGAAGACCCGCTGGTCGATACCCTCATAGCGTCCGCACGCGAAGACCAGCCGGTCCTCCTCCGCCCACCGCCGGGCGGTCTCCTGGGTGAAGGGTTTTCCGGCGGGCGTCGGGACGATGAGCAACGGCAGATCGCCGGCGTCCCCCGCGGCAGTACCGTCTGACCGTTCGACGGTCGCTTCCTGTCTGCCCGCCCTCAGCCCGGAACGGACATGCGGTGACGCCGTCTCCAGCAGAGGATCATCCGCAGCCGGTCCGGTCAGTGCCGCGACATCGTCGAGCGCGGGGCCCCACACTTCAGGTCTCATCACCATCCCGGGACCACCACCGAACGGGGTGTCGTCGACGGACCTGTGCACGTCGTGGGCCCACTCCCTGAGATCGTGGACACCCACACGGAGTATCCCCCGCTCAATCGCCCTGCCCAGGAGCGCATGCCGTAGCGGATCAAGGTAACCGGGGAAAATGGTGACGACGTCGATGCGCATTACTCAGATCCTAGCGGGGCTCACTCCAGCTCGAGCAGTCCCTCCGGCGGAGTGACAACCAGGGCCCCGTTGTCCGTGTCCACGATCGGCACGATCTCGCGACGGAACGGGACCAGGACCGTGGAGCCGGCGGTGGGAAGCGCGGCGTCCTGATCGACGGCGACTTCCAGCAGCGTCCCTGCCGGACCGTGGGTGACCCCGGTGACCTCGCCGATGTCCACCGGTTCCGGCTCGGCCCCCTCATAGGCCCGGGCGTTGGCGGTCGCGGCGTCCACCGGTCCGCAGTTCAGGACGCGCAGACCCTCAAGTTCGTGGTCGTAGTACGCGTCGTCGTCGCCGTCGAAGACGGGGGGCGCGAAGAAACGCAGTCCACGCAGTGACTCCGCGGCTGTCCGGTCGGTGATCTCCTCCACCGTCACGAGCAGGCGGTTCTGGTGGGGTCGGACGGAGCGGACGGTGAGGGAGACCTCCCGCCCCGCCCTGCCGGCGCCCCCCTGGCGTCCGGTCAGGACCGTGCCCACGGCGAATCGGTGGGACGGGTCGTCGGTGGTGGGGTCGACCACCAGTTCCCCACGCACCCCGTGAGGCTTGATGACCCGTCCGATCTGCAGTTCTGTCATGTCCTACAGACTAGATGACGCCCTGGGCGATCATCGCGTCGGCGACCTTCTTGAACCCGGCGATGTTGGCGCCGACAACGTAGTCGCCCTCCACCCCGTATTCGGCGGCGGTGGACGCCGCGTTCTTGAAGATCTTGCGCATGATGTTCTGGAGACGCTTGTCGGTGTACTCGAAGGTCCAGGAGTCCCGGGACGCGTTCTGCTGCATCTCCAGCGCCGAAGTTGCCACACCTCCGGCGTTGGCTGCTTTGCCGGGGGCGAAATCGATGTGGCGCTTGTGGAACACCCGGACTGCATCATGGGTACAGGGCATGTTCGCGCCTTCGGTCACGTACTTCACACCGTTGTCCGCCAGCAGTTTCGCGGACTCGTCGTCCAGTTCGTTCTGCGTGGCGCAGGGCAGTGCGACATCCGCCTCGAGCTCCCAGATGTTCCCTCCCTTGTGGAAGGTCGCCCCCGTGGCCTCCTTCGCGTAGTCGGAGACCCGCAGACGGCGTACCTCCTTGACGTCCTTGAGCAGTTCGACGTCGACTCCGTCGGGCGTGGACACGTAGCCGGAGGAGTCGGAGAAGCCCACGACAGTGGCCCCGAGCTCCTGGGCTTTCTCGATGGCGTAGATCGCGACGTTTCCGGACCCGGACACGATCACGCGTGCCCCGTGGAGGCGCTCCCCGCGTGCCGCCATCATCTCCTGGGTGAAGTAGACGCACCCGTAGCCGGTGGCCTCGGTGCGCACCAGCGATCCGCCCCACTGAAGACCTTTACCGGTCAGGGTGCCCGACTCATGGCGCCCGGTCATCCGGCGGTACTGGCCGAACAGGTAGCCGATCTCACGGCCGCCGACCCCGATGTCCCCCGCCGGAACATCGGTCTTGTCCCCGATATGCCGGTGGAGTTCAGTCATGAACGACTGGCAGAACCGCATGACCTCCAGTTCACTGCGGCCTTTGGGATCGAAGTCGGAGCCACCCTTTCCGCCTCCGATGGGCAGACCGGTCAATGAATTCTTGAAGATCTGCTCGAATCCGAGGAACTTGATGATACCGAGGTTCACGGAGGGGTGGAACCGCAGACCACCTTTGTACGGTCCGAGAACTGAATTGAACTGGACACGGAATCCGCGGTTGACGTGGACCTGTCCGTCGTCGCCGATCCACGGGACCCGGAAGATGATCTGCCGCTCCGGCTCCGCGAGACGTTCGATGAGGCCGAGGTCGGTGTAGTGGGGATCCTGGCGGAGGACGTAGCGGAGGCTGTCCAGAACTTCCGCGACCGCCTGGTGGAACTCCGGCTCCCCCGCATTGCGCTGCAGAATCTTCTCGTAGTAGCCCTTGACTGTGGAATCGACGTCCATCGCTCTCCTAAGGTGCGTAACAGGTACGTAACATTGTAACCTGTTCAGTTTACAGTGAGGGCACTACGTGCGTAACACGTCTGCAATATCCGGAGCATTGATTTACCTGTCCGTAATAATAGTTCCACAGTGTGAGATGACGGGGGTGGGCAGCGGCACCGGACCGGGGGAGGGACGCCGGATCCCTTAACATTCGCGCGTCCGACGGTGGTCACGGGTGCCGTGTCCTCCCGGTCTTCCCACGAATCAGCCCGGGCATGAAGAAACCCCACCGTCGCAGCACTGCTGCGGTGGTGGGGTCACGTACCGAACCTCATGTCGGCCCGGGGAACTACGCCGGAAGAACCGAGAGAAGAGGTCGGGGGCGGCGGAGAAACTACTCCGCAGACTCCTCGGCGGGAGCGTCAGCCTCTGCAGCGTCCGCAGCCTCGGCCTCTTCGGCGGCCTTGGCCTCGGCAGCTGCCTTGGCCTCACGCTTCTTGGTGGTGATGGCCTCCGCAGTGGGGCCGTCGGCGGCCTCAGCCAGGGCGGCGTTGAAGAGATCGAGCTTCGACGGCTTCGGCTCTGCGACGCGCAGGGTACCCTCGGCACCGTCGATGCCCTTGTACTTCTGCCAGTCACCGGTGACCTTCAGCAGTGCGAGGACGGGCTCGGTCGGCTGGGCACCGACGGAAAGCCAGTGCTGCGCACGCTCAGAGTCGATACGGATCACCGAGGGGTCGGCCTTCGGCTCGTAGATGCCGATGTTCTCGATCACCTTGCCGTCACGGCGGGTACGGGCGTCGGCGACGACGACACGGTAGTGGGGGGTCCGGATCTTACCGAGACGCTGGAGCTTGATTTTGACGGCCATGACTGGTCCTCTTTCTGTTGACGGTCACCGGGCAGTTCAGACACCCGGCGCCCTCTCAGAGGCACCGGGCCGGTTCAACCCTTGGATTTATCCTGCGCGTGACCACCGGCCGACCGTGGTCGGTGACGGTGTTACGCAGACCGTCAAACGATACCCGACAGGTCGCCGTCCGGACAAACCGTCGGACACTCCGGCTCACTTGCCACCGAAGTTGAGCTTTCCAAGGTCGATGTTCTCGAAGCCGGGCGGCATCTGCTGCTGCATCTTCTGCAGGTCGGCCATCGACGGCATCGCCTGGGGCATGCCGGCCCCCGGCAACCCCTGCGGCAAACCGGCGGCACCGGGCATCCCCTGGGGGAGCCGGTTCTGGCCGCCGCCCTTCTTCGCCGGCTTCCGCTTACCGTTCTTGCCCTTGCGGCCCTTCGGCTTCTTCTTCGTCGCCGAACGGTTCATTCCGCCCATCCCGAACTGTCCTGCCATCCGGCCCATCATCTTCTTCGCCTCGAAGAAACGGTTGACCAGCTGGTTGACCTCCGAGACGGAGACACCCGACCCGTTGGCGATACGCTTACGCCGTGACGCGTTGAGGATGTCCGGGTTCTGCCTCTCCGCCGGGGTCATGCCCCGGATGATGGCCTGGATCCGGTCGAGCTGCTTCTCGTCGACGTTGTCCGCCATCTGGCTCATCTGCTTGCCGCCGGGCAGCATCTTGAGCACATTGCCCAGCGGGCCCATCCGCCGGATCATCATCATCTGTTCGAGGAAGTCCTCCAGGGTGAGCTCCCCGGATGCCATACGCTCGGCCGCGGTCTGGGCCTTCTGCTGGTCCATGACCTGTTCGGCCTGCTCGATGAGGGTGAGCACGTCACCCATTCCGAGGATCCGGTTGGCCATGCGGTCAGGGTGGAAAACGTCGAAGTCGTCGAGCTTCTCCCCTGTCGAGGCGAAGAGGATCGGCTTGCCGGTGACCTCCCGGATCGACAGTGCCGCGCCACCGCGGGCGTCACCGTCGAGTTTGGTGAGGACGACACCGGTGAAGTCCACACCGTCGCGGAAAGCCTCTGCGGTGGTGACGGCGTCCTGGCCGATCATGGCGTCGATGACGAAGAGGACTTCGTCGGGGTTGACCGCGTCGCGGATGTTGCGCGCCTGGGTCATCAGTTCTTCGTCGATGCCCAGACGGCCTGCTGTGTCGATGATGACCACGTCGTGCTTCGTCCGACGGGCTTCCTCGATACCGGCCCTGGCCACCGCCACCGGGTCACCGTGGCTGGTGCCCATCTCATGGTCGAGGGAGTCGAGGGAGGTTCCCGGGTCGGGTGCGAAGGTCTCGACCCCGGCCCGTTCCCCGACGATCTGAAGCTGCTGGACGGCACCGGGCCGCTGGAGGTCACAGGCCACGAGCATCGGCGTGTGGCCCTGTTTGACGAGGTGCCGGGCCAGCTTGCCGGCCAGGGTGGTCTTACCTGCACCCTGCAGGCCGGCGAGCATGATGACGGTGGGCGGGGTCTTCGCCAGGTTCAGCCGGCGGGTCTCACCTCCGAGGATCTCCTTGAGTTCCTCGTCGACAATCTTGATGACCTGCTGGGCGGGGTTGAGTGCCTCGGAGACGACGACACCGTTGGCCCTGTCCTTGACGCGTCTGATGAATCCGCGGACGACCGGGAGGGAGACGTCCGCCTCCAGCAGCGCCAACCGGATCTCCCTGGCTGTGGCGTTGATGTCGGCTTCGGTGAGCCGCCCTTTGTCCCGCAACCCCTTGAGGGCGCCGGTGAGACGGTCGGACAAGGACTCAAACACTGTGGAACTTCTCCCTGCAGGTTACGGACGACACGTGACCCCACCACACTACCCGGTGACCGGAGGAGAGGAACACCCGGGAGAGGCCGGGAGCAGGGTCAGCCCTTGGTGGACGCACCCGCGGCGTCCTGCTCGACCTCCAGGGCGGTCAGGTTGCCCATGTGACTGTCCCCCGAGTAGGCGGACTCGGCGTGGAGGACGGAGTCGATGCCGGTGACCTCCTCGTCGCCGGAGATACGCCACCCCATGACCTTCTTGAGGATGACCGCGATGACTGCAGTGACGATCGCGGTGTAGACCAGGGCGACGACCGCGATGACGATCTGGACGACGAAGAGCTTGAAGCCGTCTCCGCCTCCACCGGTGAGGAGTCCGTCGTCGGTGGCCAGCAGGCCCACACCGATGGTTCCCCAGAGGCCGGCGACCAGGTGCACACCGACGACGTCGAGGGAGTCGTCGAACTTGAACCGGTACTTCAGCCCCACACCGACGGCCGAGAGGGCACCGCCGATCGCGCCGAGGATGATGGCCGTGACAGGGGTGAGGTTACCGGCGGCCGGGGTGATGGCGACCAGACCGGCGACCACGCCGGACGCGGCGCCGAGGGAGGTGACGTGCTTGTCACGGAGCTGCTCGACAGTCAGCCAGCCCAGCATCGCGGCACAGGTCGCCACAGTGGTGTTGAGCCAGGCAAGGCCGGCGTCACCGTTGGCTCCGAATGCGGAACCGCCGTTGAATCCGAACCATCCGAACCACAGGAGTGCGGCCCCCAGCATGACGAGGGGAAGGTTGTGCGGCCGGGCCTCTTCCTTCATGAACGAACGGGACCGTCCGATGATGAGGGCCAGGATCAGGGCAGCCATGCCGGCGTTGATGTGGACGACGGTACCGCCGGCGAAGTCGATCGGGGCGATGGTCGCTTCACCGTCGGTGGTACCGAACATCTTCGCGGCGAGACCGTCCTCGGAACCGGAGAGCAGGCCGCCGCCCCAGACCATGTGGGCCAGGGGGAAGTAGGCGAGGGTGACCCAGATGCCGGCGAAGACCATCCAGGTGGAGAACTTGACGCGGTTGGCCAGCGAACCGGAGATGATGGCCACGGTGATCACCGCGAAGGTGAGCTGGAATCCGATGTCGATGACATTGGCGTATCCGGATGAACCGGCGATGTAGTTGCCGTCGGCGTCGGTGACAGAGTCCCTCAGGCCGAAGAACTCGAAGGGGTTGGAGAACCATCCGGCAAAGGACTCGTTGCCGTAGGACATCGACCAGCCCCAGAGGACGTAGATCACGCCTACGAGTCCGAGGGTGCCGAAGGACATCATCATCATGTTGATGGCGGACTTCTGCCGGGACATTCCGCCGTAGAACAGCGCCAGGGCCGGTGTCATGAGGAGCACCAGGGCGGCACTCATCAGCATCCAGGCAGAGTCGCCTGAAGCGGTCACCATTTCCTCAGGGGTCATTTTCCATCTCCTCGTGGGTCATGTCACCGGTGTCATCGACCGGTCACTGTGCCCCAGTCAAGTGCAGCCGTGTTTCCTGGGTCCGACCCTGTATATTTCGCCCCGGTGAAATGAGCACCCCTGACTGTTACGGACACATTTCACCCTCCCGCGCGGGGGGACACACTGCCGACACATTCCGGCGCCGCACTCCGGTCTGCCGGAGGCACCGGCGTGACCCCGTCGTCAGCCCAGCAGGGCGTCGACGAAGCTCTCGACCTCGAACGGGGCGAGGTCGTCGGCCCCCTCCCCCAGCCCCACCAGTTTGACGGGGACGCCCAGTTCCTCCTGCACCTGGAAGACGATTCCGCCTTTCGCCGAACCGTCGAGTTTGGTCAGCGCGACTCCCGAGATGTCCACGACGTCCCGGAATGTCCTCGCCTGTGTCAGTCCGTTCTGTCCCACGGTGGCGTCGAGCACGAGGATGACCTCGTCAACCTTCGCCTTTTTCTCGATGACCCTCTTGACCTTCCCCAGCTGGTCCATCAGCCCGACGGAGGTGTGGAGTCGCCCGGCAGTGTCGACGACCACGACATCGACACCCTCCTCGACTCCCCTGGCGACCGCGTCGAAGGCGACGGAAGCCGGGTCCGCACCTTCGCGTCCCCGGACGGTCTGTGCACCGACGCGACGCCCCCATGTCTCGAGCTGGTCAGCGGCAGCGGCACGGAAGGTGTCGGCTGCACCGAGCAGCACCGAGTGTCCCATGCCGACGAGCACCCGCGAGAGTTTGCCGGTGGTGGTGGTCTTGCCTGTCCCGTTGACGCCGACGACCATGATCACCGCGGGCTTGCCGTCATACGGCACGGCGTGAATGGAACGGTCGAACTCGGGGTGGCACGCCTCGATGAGGCATTCCCGCAGCATCGCGCGGGCCTGTTCCTCACTCTGCACGCCACCTGCGGCGATGCGGTCGCGCAGTTTCTCGACGACGCTGACTGTGGTCCTGGTACCGAGGTCGGCCATGATGAGCGTGTCCTCGATCTCCTCCCAGGCGTCCTCGTCGAGGTCGCCTGCCGAGAGTATCCCGAGGACGCCTCGACCGATGACATTCTGGGACCGGGACAGGCTGCCCCTGAGCCGACCCAGCCTGCCTTCGACCGGGGCGATGTGCTCGATCTGGTCGCCTTCGTGGGCCGCCACGGGTGCCGCAGACTCTTCAGGCTCTGCGGGCGCCTCGGACCGTCCGGGAGCTGCGGGTGCCTCAGGTTCTGCAGAAACTTCAGGCTCTTCAGGCTCTTCACGAGACGCAGGCTGTTCGGTCTCCACACTCTCAGCAGACTGTCCGGGCTGAGGGGAAACCTCTGCGGTATCCTGTTCCGACTCAACCGGCTCAACCGACTCAGCCGGCACATCCGACTCGACCGGCGCATCCGGCGCATCCGGCGCATCCGGCGCATCCGGCACCTCTGCCACAGTGCCACCGGTCTTCCCGGCTTCCGGAACGTCCACGGGCCGGCCGACGGGCGGCACCACGGGATCGTTCACCACTTCCGGTGCACGGACCTCCTCCACCAGGCCGGCGGCGGTCCCCGAGCTGAAGTTGAAGCCACCCTTGGCCTGGTAATCACCCGAAGTGGGCTTCTTCTGCTCGAGCTCCGCCTCTTTCTCGAAGGAGATCTGCCTGGCCTTCCCACGGCGGAGGCCGAGCAGGACCAGCAGAGCGAGTACGACTATGACCGCGACTACGGCGACAATGATCCAGATGACCGAGTTCATGGCCTCCAGTGAACCAGAGGAGGCGGGAACGGCGCTGCGGCACCCCGGTCACGGGGGCTTCACCGTGGTCGCGGCGTCCTCGGTGTCCTGCCCTGCCGTGGGGTCCGCGGAGCCCGTCGGTCCGCACCGCCTTCCCCGGTCACGGCATCCTCCCCGGCTGTCCCGGCTTCCCCGGAGGTCCCGGCGTCCCCGGCGTCCGAGGAGCCCCCTGCCCTGTCCGTCGCCGGTTCCTTCCCCGGTGCAGCAGGCTCCGTCGGCAGGACCGGGTCGGCGGATTCGTCCGGGCCGAAGACCCCGAGGACCATCGCGTCGGCGGAAACGAGGTCACCGGTGACGAGATCCGGGACGATCCGGGCGAGCTGTGCCCACCCGTGGTAGGAGGAGGTGAGCTGGCCGGGCGAACCGAACCGGCCGTGTGCGCGCAGCCTGGCCGCGATCGCCAGCACCATGCTGATCACCGGGGCGAGGGCCCACCGGTTGGCGGGGTTGTCGGTGTCGACGTTGTCGAGTTTGTCGAACCGCACCCGGGCGGAGGTGAACAGCTGCCGGTTGGTCTGACGGATTCTGCGCAGCAGCGCCAGGGCGGCCCGCAGCAGCTCCGGGTCTGCGAGAACCTCGTTGAGCTCGTCGCGGCGGCGGAAGGTCTCGAACACCGCGATGAGTCGGGAGTTCTCCTCCGACAGTGCCCCCGGGACCAGACCCGATCCCGCGAAGAACGCACTGAGCACCGCATCCTGCTGCGCCGGATCCAGTTGCGCGATCTGCACCGTCGTCGCGTCGATGCACGCCGTTTCCAGGGTGGCGTCCCTGCCGGATTCAACGGTGCGTGCCAGTTCCGCTCCCCCGACCGTCGTCAACCGTTTCCCGATCTCACGGCGTGCGGTCGTGTCCTCGTCGTCGGTGGCGGCCAGTTCACCGAGGATCTCCAGCGCTGCGATCCACGCCACACCCGGAGTCGGGTCAGATTCGTCGGTGCGCAGCGGTGCGTGCACCAGTCCGGAGAGAATGAACTGGGCGGGACGGTCGGTGGAGGGCACCAGTGACCGTGACATCGCACGCAGAGCCTCGCGCGGGTGGTGCGCCAGGGCGGTGCGCATCGCATGCCCGGCGGAGTCCGGGGTTCCGTCGGACAACCAGCCCGCCAGCACATCCCACAACGTGGTGAGCACGTCGATGTCGTCGGGGGCTTCGTCGGACTCCCCTGCGAGGAATGCCGAGAGCCTGGTCCAGGGCCCCCCGTCATCCGGGTGGGCGTGGCCGGGGGCGTCCGCGGTCAGGGCGGAGGGGCCGGGGGTCGCCGGGGCGTGAAGCGAGGAGAACCGGTCCCCGTTGAACAGCTGGACCCTCAGCGGTCCGGAGTTGACCAGCTCGGAGGGGAGGGTGACCCGGCCGTTGTCGAGGGTCACCGCCGTAGCGGACCTCCACGGCGCCGTGAGCTGCCACAGCCAGGCACCCGCTGGACGGTCCGGGGCTGTCTCCGGGGCCGGGCTGACGGTGAGGACGTCGTCAACGACTGTGACGGACCGTTCCACAGGCGGCCTCAGGGCCGCCAGACGCACCGAATGGGACCTGCCGTCGGCGACGAACTCCAGCTCGCAGGCGCCCTCGCGCAGCAGCGACAGGGAACCCTCCAACGGCTTCAGCGACACCGACCAGGTCACGTCGTCGACGGTGCCGAGGCGCAGGGTACGCACCGGGGCACCGTGTCGGTCGCGGACCACCAGCCGGGGGGATTCGACGGGCAGCCCGGGGCGGATCCGGAAACGTGTGGAGACGTCGACCGAGTCCGCGGAGATACTCACAGCCTCCGTGCGCCACATCGGGTCCTCCCCCGTGAGGGGGAGCTGGTAGCGCAGTCGCGGCGGTTCGACGATGAGGGGCAGGGCGTCCCCGGCGTCGGTCTCGGCGATGACCCGGACCTGCTTCTCCATCGGGCCCAGTTCCACACTCCTGGCGATGACCAGGGGTTTGTCCCCGCCGCGGAAGGTCACCGTCACCGGTGACAGTCCGGCGGCACGGGCCAGTCGCGGAGCCTCAGGTGCGTCGACGTGGAGATCTTCGACGATCGCGTACTCGTGGCGGAAGGATTCGTTGCGCGGTCCCCGCAGCCGGACAAGGTACTCGCCGACCCAGGGGGTGTCGTAGGCCTCGGGGTCGAAGACGTCGAACAGGCCGCCGTCGGCGGGCACCTCCAGGGGCTCCTCCTCGGTGACCTCCTCCCCTGTCTCCTCCGGGCCCGCCCACGAGCTCACGGACAGGAACCAGATCTCCGGCGCGCCGGAGACCGTCGGGGGGAACACCGCCTGCAGGCTGACGGAGTGCACGGGCAGTCCGCCGAGGGAACGCAGCGACGGGCAGGGCTCGTCAGGTTCGGCGAAGACGACCCGTTGACGTGGGTCGACACACCGCACCCTGCCCATCGGGGGCCGTTGCACCCCGGGCCGGTCGATGTGGAGGGACACCGCGCCCGAGAGGTCGATGTCCCGGATCACCCACCCCTGCCAGGTCTTCATCTTCCACTGCCCCAGCACCGGGAGAACACGGTCGCGTACCACGTCGACCGCGGTGGAGTCCTCGGGGCAGACCACGAGGACGCGGTCGTGGTGCAGGGAGACCCGGTCGGTGAGGTCCTTGCCACGCCGGGTGAACACCAGGACGGGGTCGTAACTGTCGACCCCCTGGACGACCCATGCGTCGTCGTGGGTGAGGTCCCGGACCCCGATCTCGCGCACGGGCCGGCGCATGGGGATGTCGAGGACGCCGGTGACCGGGCGTCCCGGAGAGTCCGAACGCCGGGTCCGGAAGCCCGTCGGGCGTCCCTCGACATCGATGTGCCACCGCACCTCGGGGGATTCGTCGGCGTCGAGGAGCACCTCGGGCAGCCGCAGGACGACCCTCTGCCGGGCCAGGTCGAGGGAGAGGCGGGGCTGGGTTTCCCGGGACCCGACACCGACCCGGTGACGGCGGGCGGTCGTGCCGGCGGGGCGTTCGGAGAGCTCCTCGACGACGTCCTCGAGGATCAGCGGCGGAACCTCCGCCACCGCCCCTGAGGTCAGACCGTGACGCCAGTGACCGGGGTGGGCTGCCGCGTACCTGACGACCCGTACGACCGGGGCGATCAGTCCGGCCGCCAGCTCCGGAAGCACCGCGCACAGGGGGCCCGCCTGCAGCGACTCCTCGGCGAGGACTGCGACCACGGCGTCTGCCTCGGCGTCCGCGTCAGTGTCCGCTGTCCCGTCGAGCCGGCGTGAGTCGATCAACTCGATGAGTTCCGGAACCCAGTCGGTGGCGATGCCGACGTGGGCGAAAAGGCGTCCCTTCTCCCCGTCCGATCCCGTCGCGGCGATGTCGACGGGGTCGAGCCCGGCGCGGGTGAGGATCCCGGCGTAGGTGTCCGGGGCGACGAGGGCGGTCCGCTCGGGGGTGGGTTCCAGCCCCAGGCCGGACCAGAATTCGGAGGCCAGTTCACTGACGTCGTTGAGCCTGGCCGCGCGGAACAGCAGGGTCGAGGCGGTCAGTGCGGGGCAGGTGGCCAGCAGCTGGCCTTCGTCTCCGCCGGCGGCGAGCTGGCGGGCGAGGAAGGTTCCGTAGAAGGTGGTGATCCGTTCGAGCTCGTCACCGGTCGTGTCGAGCCGGACGAAGATCGGCGGAGTCCCGGGAAGTTCCCCCAGCCGGCGGGTCAGGTCCAGTTCGGTACCGGAGGCCCAGGCGAGAAGGGGGTCCGACAGGTCTGCGATAGGGCTCGGTGCACTCACGACGACTCATTCTAGGGCGCGTCGGATGCGGCGACATCTGCGGGGGCGTTCTGCCCGTCTGCCCTGTTCACGGGGGTCTCGACCGGGTGCATGCGCTGGGATATGACCCTGGTCACCCCGTCTCCGCGCATGGTCACCCCGTAGAGGACGTTGGCGGTGTCCATGGTGGGCTTCTGGTGGGTGATCACGATGAGCTGTGAATCCTGCCGCAGTTCGAGGAACAATGCGATGAGCCGTCTCAGGTTCACGTCGTCGAGGGCCGCCTCCACCTCGTCCATGACGTAGAAGGGGCTGGGGCGGGCACGGAAGATCGCCACCAGCAGTGCCAGCGCGGTCAGAGACTTCTCACCACCGGACAGCAGTGACAGTCTCCTGACCTTCTTGCCCGGCGGCCTGGCCTCCACCTCGATTCCCGTGGTCAGCATGTCGTCGGGGTCTGTGAGAACCAGTCTCCCGGACCCTCCGGGGAAGAGTGTGTCGAAGACTCTGGGGAACTCCGCCTCCACGTCGGCCCAGGCGTCGGTGAACAGCTGGAGGATCGTGGAGTCCACGTCCCTGATGACCCCCTCCAGGTCTGCCCGGGCCTTCTCCACGTCGTCGAGCTGGGTGGCGAGGAAGCGGTGGCGTTCCTCCAGGGCCGCGAACTCTTCGAGGGCGAGCGGGTTGACCTTGCCGAGGGAGCGCAGTGACTTCTCCGCGGCGGCGAGCTCCCTGGCGGCGGTGTCCCTGTCGAAGTCCTCGCCCGGGGCTTCGGCGAGGAGCTGGGGTGCGGACATGCCCAGCTGTTCCATGGCGCGTTCCAGTGCCTGTTCGATGCGCAGCTGTGCCTGGCTGCGGGTGATCTCCGCCTGGTGTGCCCGTTCGTTGAGGTGGTTGAGGCGCAGGGTGAGGGTGTCGACCCGGTCGCGGCAGCGGGCGAGTGTCTCCTGCCAACGGCGGTGGGCTTCGGCGGTGCGGGTGCGCGCGTCCTCGGCTCTGCCCAGGGCGTCCCTGATCCGCAGGTCGACCCGCTGTGCCAGGGCGTGGACCACGTCGGCACGGTGGCGGGCGGCCCGTCGCCGTGAGGCGGCCTGTTCGAACCGTTGCCGGGCGGCCTGCTCCTGACGTGCCTGGCGGCGCAGCGCCTCCGCCCTGCCCCGGTGGTTTCCGGCCCGTTCCTCGGCGGTGCGCAGGGACAGACGGGCCTCCATTTCCATGGCTCGGGCCTGGGTCAGGGCCCTGGCCGTGGCATCACGTTCGGCGGTGGAGGGTTCTTCTCCGGTGTCCTGTTCCCCGACCCGGGCCAGTCGGTCGGCGACCTCGTCGGCTTCGACGTCGAGTTTCTCCCGGCGTTGCTCCGCCTCGTCGCGGGCGGCCGTTGCCCTGGCAAGGAGTCGGGCCGCCTGTTCTGCGGCGCGGGAGGACGCCTCGACCCTGCGTTTCGCCGCGGCCAGCCGGACCTCGTGGTCACGTACGGCGGCTTTGGCGGAGGCGGCGGCGGTGCGCAGTTCCTCCGCGGCCTGCCTGGCTCCCTTCAGTGAGGCCTGCAGGTCGGAGAGTTCACCGCGCACCCGGTCCGCCTCCTCGGCCGCGCCTGAGATCGCGGCGGCCAGCTCCACCGGTGCCGTGCCTCCGGAGCCGGCGGCGGTCCAGCCGGTGCCCAGCAGAACTCCGTCGCGGGTGACGACGCGGAGCCGGGGGTCGCGTTCCACCAGGTCTCTGCCGGTGGCGACCGGGTCGGCGGTGTCCACTGCGACGACGTCGACGAGCAGTGCGGTGACCGGTGCGGTGACCGCCGGGTCGATGTCGAGGTGGTCGAGGAGCCATGTGACGCCGGTGTCCGGTGCCGCAGGGACCGCCGGGGAGTCCAGACGCCACGGGCGGGTGTCGGGACCGTCCCCGGAGGTGGCGGTGACGAGCATGGTTCGTCCCCGGGCTGCGGTGACGAGGGCCCGGGTGACGGTGCCGAGCGTGGCGGTGTCGAAGATGTCCCTGCCGGCGACGAGTCCTTCAGGGAGGACGGCCGCGACCGCGGTCTCCCACCCGTTCTCCACCGTGACCTGCCCGGACAGTCGGCCGGGTTCACCGCGGCCGAGTTCCCGCACGGTCTCGACCGCCACGGCGGCACCGTCGGTGGGGCGCAGCCGGTCGCGCCACCCGTCGATGCGGGCCTCCAGGGTGGCCAGTTCTCTGTCGAGGTCGCGTTCGCGGCGGCGCAGGGACTCCACCCGGGCGTCGGCGTCCGCGGACTCTTCGGCGGCACGGGCGGCTGCACCGGCGAGCCCGTCCCCGGCGGCCTCTGTCTCGTCGAGGGCTGCCACGGCGTCGTCGAGTTCGGCCCCGGTGCTGTTGTCCATGGCGTCGCGTTGTTCGGCGACGGTCTGTTCCAGCCGGGTGATCTCCTCGTCAAGGGCGGTGCGCCGCTGGGTGAGGGAGTCCTGCTGTGCCAGGAGTCTGACGATCCCTTCTCTGCGGTCGGCGACGGCCCTAACCCGGGCGAGATGTTCCTGCTCCGCTTCGCGGGCGGCGTCGGCACGGTCCTCGACCTCCTCACGGACCTGTTCGAGCTTCTCGGTGGCGATCTCCACCTCCTCGTCGAGCAGGGCCTGCTCCTCGTCCGCTTCCGTCGCGCGGGCGAGCAGTTCCTCCGGGTCGGCGCCGGTCCAGGTGTCGACCGTGCCGTTGTCGGAGGCCCGGTCGGCGGCGATGCGCAGGGTGGCGGAGTTCTTCTCGGCGACGGTGGACAGCCTGAACCACAGGTTCTTCGCCGCCTCAGCCTCCTCCAGGGCGGTGCGCAGACCTTCCTCGGTGGTGGAGAGTTCCCCGGTGTACTCCTCGAGTTCGGCGCGGACGGCACCGGCGTCAGCGGTGAGTTCTGCAAGTTCGGCGTCCGCCTCCTGCAGTTCCCCGGTGAGACGGCGGACGGTGTCGGCGGTGAGGAGCAGCCGGTTCTCCCGGATCGTGGACTGGACCTTCTCCGCCCTGCGGGCCGCCTCCGCCTGTCGTGCCAACGGCTTGAGCTGGGTGGACAGTTCGTCGGTGAGGTCGTGGAGGCGGTCGAGGTTGCCCTGCATGGACACGAGCTTGCGCTGTGCCTTCTCCCTGCGGCGCCGGTGCTTGAGAACCCCGGCGGCCTCCTCGATGTAGGCGCGGCGTTCCTCGGGGCGGGACTCGAGGATCTGGGCCAGACGCCCCTGACCGACGATGACGTGCATCTCCCGGCCGATACCGGAGTCCGAGAGCAGTTCCTGGATGTCCATGAGCCGCGCCCGGGCACCGTTGATCTCGTACTCGGACGCCCCGTCGCGGAACATCCGCCGGGTGACGGACACCTCCGAGTAGTCGATGGGCAGGGCTCCGTCGGAGTTGTCGATGGTTAGTGTGACCTCCGCCCTGCCGAGGGGTTTACGGTCGCCCGCACCGGCGAAGATGACGTCCTCCATCTTCCCGCCGCGCAGGGTTTTCGCCCCCTGCTCCCCCATCACCCAGGCGAGTGCGTCGACCACGTTGGATTTGCCGGAACCGTTCGGACCGACGACCGCGCAGATACCCGGTTCGAACTTCAGGGTCGTGGCGGAGGCGAAAGACTTGAAACCCTTGAGGGTGAGGGACTTCAAATGCATCGGGTGACGGGGACCTTCCGGGGCGCAGGGACCGGACAGGAGGGCCGGTGGTGTGGATCAACGGATTTCGAAGTCATGGTACCCGCCGCGGGGCCGGCCCACGGCGTCCACCACGGTGTCCACCCGGCCCGGGGTTGACCCGCCGCGCAACCAGGCGGCCAGGGCGCGGGTACTGTCGGCAGGTCCTTCCGCGACGACGAGGACGCGACCGTCCGGGTAGTTCGAGGCGAAGCCGACCAGGCCGAGAGACAGGGCCGTACTCCGGGTCGCCCAGCGGAACCCCACGCCCTGGACGTGTCCGTGGACCCAGGCGGTGAGGCGCACAGCAGTCTGACCGGCAGGAGCCTGACCGGCAGGGTGCGGGGCACCGTTGTACGGGGCGTCGTGGTCCGGGTGAGTCACAGTTCCGAGCCTAGCGCCCGGGACTGCGGCCCCGCTGCCGGCCGCCGCCTCCCCCGCCGCTGACATTCCGGGCAGAAGTGGGACGACCTTCCCCCCGTCACCGTCCTTTCGATCGGGGTCCCGCACCGGTGACAGGGCAGTCCCGTACGCCCGTAGACGTGGAGGGAACGGGAGAAGTACCCGGACGCGCCGTTGACGTTGACGTAGAGATCGTCGAAGGAGGTGCCTCCGGCTTCCAGTGCCTTCAGCATTGCCCCCGCCGCGCAGTCGAGCAGGTGGACGACGTCACGTTGCCGCATTCCGGACGCCCGCCGGTGCGGGTGGATCTGCGCCGACCACAGGGCCTCGTCGGCGTAGATGTTCCCGATCCCGGAGACCACGGTCTGGTCCAGCAGCACCCGCTTGATCTCGGAACGGCGGGTCCGGATCCGCCGGGCAACCGCCGGTGTGTCGAAGCCGGGGGTCAGCGGGTCGTCGGCGATGTGCGGGACCGGATCGGTGACGCCGTACCCGGTCAGCTCCCAGCGTCCGAAGGTGCGCTGGTCGACGAAACTCAGTTCCAGGACGGACCCGTCGGCCGTCACCAGGCGGGAGCGGATACGCAGGTGGGGCGAGGTCACCTGACCGGGGGCGCCCAGGAGCATCTGGCCCGACATGCCCAGGTGCACGAGAAGGCAGCGGGTGTGGCCGGGGCGCCCCAGTTCCGCCCACAGGTACTTTCCCCGGCGGTGCAGGGCGACCACCAGGGCATTCTCCAGTCCCTGCTCCAGTGCGGCCGCCCCGCCGGGCTGGCCCCGGACGGCGCGCGGGTGCAGCACGGTGGTTCCGATGAACACCGCGCCGGTGAGATGTTCGGCCAGTCCGCGGCGCACCACCTCAACTTCGGGCAGTTCAGGCACCGGTCAGCTCACCCCGGCGGTGACGGGGACGCCGCCGGCGCCCGGAGCTGCCGGTCTCCGGTTCAGTGGTCGAGGCCACTGAAGTACCGGTAGGCGGCACGGGCGGCATGGTGCTCAGCCTCTTTCTTCGTGTGACCGGAGCCGGTTCCACGGACTTCCCCGTCGACTGTCACCGTGGCGTTGAACGTCTGGTCGTGGTCGGGTCCCTGCGCTGTGGCCTCGTACACGGGTTCCGCGTGGAGCTGCAGATCGGACAGCTTTTCCAGCAGCACAGTCTTCCAGTCCATCGTCAGTCCGGTCGACGGTGCTGTGGTGATCCTGCGTTCGAAGATTCTCAGGACGGTGGACCTGGCGACATCGAAGCCGTGTTCCAGGTAGATGGCTCCGAGCATCGCCTCGACGGAGTCGGCGATGATGGAGTTCTTGTCCGATCCGCCGGTGAGCATCTCACCACGTCCGAGGATGAGGTGGTCCCCCATCCCCAGTTCCCTGGCGACGTCGGCCAGGGCGTACATGTTCACGACACCCGCGCGCATCTTGGAGATATCCGATTCCGAACGGTCCGGGAACTGGCGGTAGAGCTGCTCTGCGACGGACAGTCCGAGGACGGCGTCACCGAGGAACTCGAGGCGTTCATTGTTGGGCAGGTTCCCGTTCTCGTTGGCGAAGGAACGGTGTGTCAGTGCCAGCCGGAGCATGTCGTCGGACAGCTCGACGCCCCACGCCCGGAGCAACGGGGTGTGGTCGATCCGTCCGTACGCGGCATTGAGTGCAGCCTCACCGGTGAGGCGACGTCGTCTCGACATCAGGCGTCATTCCTTCTGTCCCTGGCTTCGCCGGCGCCCTCGGCACCCGCACCTTCCCCGTCATCGGTGAGGTCGCCCGCCAGTTCGGCCAGTCCCGCCCACCGGGGATCGGGCGCGGCATCGTCGCCACCGGAAACACCGTCCGGGGCGGGGGTGTCGCCGGCGCATTCACGCCCGTAGTCACCGCACACCGGGCTGAAGGGAAGGGTCAGCCCCGCTTCGTCGAGGACGAGCTGGGTGATGTCGACCATGTCGTCGTCGACCATGAGGGGTTCGAAGTCATCGTCGTCGTCACCTGCCTCCGCACCTGACACACCGTCGCGGGTGATGAAGTCCGGGGTGGTCCCGAAGACGTCACTGACATGCACCGAAAAAGGTTCGTCAAGGTCGGCGAGGCAGCGGGAGCACTGGCCGGTGGCCCTGGCGTACACGGTCGCGTCCACCAGGAGCGACTCACCGAGGTTGGAGACGTCGGCGACGACCTCCACGGGGGTCCCCTCCTCCACGCCGAGCATCTCACCGCCGAGCCGGACCGGTGACGGCCCGGTGGCGGTCAGGTGCTGGGGCAGGCCGGTGGCACGGAGTGCCTCACGGACTTCGAGCTGGAACGGATCTGTAGTCACCCCGTCATTCTTACCCTTGACCCGTAGCGCGGGCTAATCACCGTGGGCCCCGGCGTGCCGCCGTCTCAGAGGCGGGATCCGCGTTCCCCCCGGGGCTCGGCGTCACCGCGACCGTCACCCCATCCGTCGGCCCTGCCGTCACGGGGTTCACGGGGGTACCGGTTCCCTGAGACTCCGGCCCCCTTGCGCAGGGCGGAACGGTCCCTGGACACTGTCCGCAGTGAACCGTTGAGGGACTCCTCGAACTGCGCGAGAGTGCTGTCGACGTACTGGTCGCATTCCCGCCGCAGTCGGTCAGAGTCGGCGTGGGCGGACTCGATGATGCGCCGCGCCTCGGCGTCCGCCTCCCTCACGACCTCAGACTCACTGACCAGCCGGCGCTGTTCGGCGATCCCCTCGTTGACCGCCCGGTCGTAGAGGTTGTTCCCCTCCTCGATCAACCGAGCCTTCTCCGCATCCGCCCTGGAGGTGGTCTCCTGGTACTCCCGGCGCGCGTCCTCCTCCAGACGCACCGCCTCCGCCTCAGCACGGGCGACGGTGCTCTGGGCCCGCTCCTCGGCGTCGGCGATCATGTCCTCGGCACGCTGACGGGCCTCGTCGAGGATCCGGTCACGCTCCGCTTCAGCCTCGGCGACCAGTGCGGACGCCTTGTCCTCCGCCTCCGACAGGATGGCGTCCTCCCGGTCCAGCACGTCCTGGGCATCGTCCAGGTCGCCGGGGATGGAGTTACGGATCATGTCAAGAAGCTCCGCGGCTTCGCCCCGGGGGACCATGCAGTTCGCTGTCATGGGGACGCCGTAGGCGCGCTCCACCATATTCTGGAGCTGGTCAATGCCCTCGAAAGTCTTGTACATGACTGCCAGCATGCCAGAAAACTGCCCCGCGACCACGCTGTGACACGCTCTGTTGTCCGGCTCATCGGGGCTCATCGCCCGGGCGCGCTCACCGGCCGGCGTACTTCTCCCTCACCGCTGCAGCGACACTGTCCGGCAGCAGTCCCCGGACATCACCTCCGTACCTGGCAACCTCCTTGCAGATCGTCGAGGAGACGTACCCGTACTCCGGATTCGTCAGGAGGAAGAAGGTCTCCACCCCGGTGAGACGCTGGTTCATCTGCGCCATAGGCAGTTCGTACTCGTAGTCGAGGGAACTGCGCAGACCCTTGACCATCGCGGGGATCCCGTGTCCGTCCAGGTAGTCGACCAGGAGACTGTCCCAGGTGTCCACGGTGATCCTGGACGTCTCCGGCCGGCCGGTGGCGTCCAGGGCGTCACGGATCAGGGCCATCCGCTCCTCGGCGGTGAACAGTCCGGACTTGTTCGGGTTGTAGGTCACGAGGACGGTGACTTCGTCGAACATCCTCGCGGCCCTGGTGAAAATGTCCAGGTGGCCGTTGGTGACAGGGTCGAAGGATCCGGGGCAGCAGACTCGCATGCCCACAGTCTAGGTCCTCATCTCCTGCCGTCGCCTCACGCCGCGGGCCCCCGCCAGATGGCCATGTCCATCCTGGCGATGCCGAAGGTGCGTTTCTTCAGCTTCTGACCGGTGGTCTCGAAACCTTCCGGCCAGTCCACCTCCGCAGAGTCGACGTGACGTTCCACCACGACCACGGCGTCCTTCCGGAGCACCGGGACCAGGGCACGGACCATCTCGTCGACGGCGGTGTCACTGAGATCGTAGGGGGGGTCGGCAAGCACCATCGTGTAGTGGTCGCGGGCCGCTCCGGCCAGGAATGCGGAGGCCCTGGACTCGACCACCCTGACGGCAGGATGGCCCACCACCTCGGCATTGGCGCGGGCAGTCTCGCACGCCCTGTGGTTGTCGTCGACGAGGGTGACCTCCGCCGCGCCACGGGACGCCGCCTCCAGTCCCAGTGCACCTGTACCTGCGAACAGGTCCAGGACGATCTCACCGTCGAAGCCGAAACGGACCTGCAGGGACGAGAACAGTCCTTCCCTGGCCCTGTCGGAGGTCGGACGGGTGCCCTCGGGCGGGACCTTCAGTTTCCTGCCTCTGGCTGATCCCGAGATGATGCGGGTCACAGCTCTGCCCCGCCGGTCCGGTCCCGGGTGTCGGGAAGCTCGTCGAGGTGCAGGAGCAGGTCTCCTCCGGCCACGGCGCTGAAGTTCTCCGCGGCGTCCCGGCGCACCACCCCGGGCCCGGGTGCGGCGACGGGGGCCTCGATCTTCACGGCCTCGACGACGGCGAGATGCTCTCCGGCGGCGACGGACTGCCCGTCCACCACCTCGAACCTGACATGCCCGGCGAACGGAGCGAAGATATCCATGCCTGGCAGTGTAGTAGGGCTGTGACATGCCCGGGCCACGTGACCGGCGGAGCTGTGTCCGGAGCAGCGGGGACGCCCTCCCGCCGCGCTGTCAGCTGCGTTCGATGTACTCCTGGTCGTCGTCGGCGATGTCTGCGACGAGGGCCCGGGACAGGTCCGTGTCATATTCCACGAGAGCTGCGGCGTACCGACGGGCCTCGTCGACGATGTCCGCGTCGTCTGCCAGGGACAACAGGGTCACCCTGCGGGCCCGGGACCCGGACTGGGTCTCCCCGAGCACATCCCCCTCGGTCCTGGTCCGCAGGTCAAGTTCAGCCAGCTCGAATCCGTCACCTGTCCGGGCGACGGCCTCCAGCCGACCGTATGACGGTTCCCCCTCCTGCACCCCGGTACACAGGAAACACCAGGAGTCCGCTGCCCCGCGACCGACCCGGCCACGCAACTGGTGCAGCTGTGAGACGCCGAAGTTCTCGGCGTCCATCACCGCCGTCACCGTGGCTTCGGGGACGTCGAGTCCGACCTCGATGACGGTCGTGGCGACCAGCACGTCGAGCTCACCGTGGGCGAACGCCTCCATCACCTGGTTCTTGTCCCCGGTTCTGCCGTGCAGGCGGCCGATCCTCAGTCCGGACAGCGGACCGGACTCCAGACGGGACGCCACATCGTCGACACCTCCCTCACCGTCGATCCGGGGAACGACCACATAGGCACGGCGACCGGCGGCGACCTGCTCACGGATGACCTCGAAGACCCGCTGCACCCACCGTGGTCTCGAGGTGGGGACCACGAAACTGTGCACGGTCCCGCGACCGGCCGGAGCGCCGGTGAGGGTGCAGACCGACAGGTCACCGAACACGGTCATGGCCACAGTACGGGGAATGGGGGTGGCGGTCATCACCAGCAGGTGCGGTGTCCTGTCCACCGGTGCCCTCTCCCTGAGCCGGTCACGCTGGCGGACGCCGAAGCGGTGCTGCTCGTCGACCACCACCAGTCCCAGGTCGAAGAACTCGACCGAGTCCTGGATGATGGCGTGGGTTCCGACGACAATGTCCGCGGTACCGGAGACGGTGTCGAGCAGGGCACTCCGACGTTCGGCCGCGGACATCGACCCGGTCAGCAGAGTCACCGTCACCCCGAGTCCGTCGAGCAGCCCGGTGAGGGTGTCCGCGTGCTGTGAGGCGAGGACCTCCGTGGGAGCGAGGAAGGCACACTGCAGACCTGAGTCCACGACCCTCAGCATCGCCAGCAGCGCCACCACCGTCTTTCCGGATCCGACGTCGCCCTGCAGCAGCATGCTCATCGGGGTTGTCGCCCCGTCGCCTCCGGCGGCGTCAGCGGCGTCTGCGTCGGCACCGCTGTCCGGCCCCATGGCCCTGCCGATGGTCTCCAGCGCCGCCTTCTGGGTGTCGGTGAGTTCATAGGGGAGGTTCGCTGTCAGAGCCGCATAACGCGAGTCTGCGGTGACCGGCACCACGGACGGCGCGGACCTCGCCGTGGACTCGGACCTCCTCAGCGCCATGACGATCTGGAGTCCCAGAGCTTCGTTGAACTTCAGACGGGTGCGGGCCTCCTCCGGCCCCTCCTCCGGAGGCTGGTGGACCTCGTGGAGGGCCCTGCTGAAACTGATGAGGGGCCGCCCCCGGAGACGGGGCCACTCCGGTGCCCCGGGATGGTCGGGCAGCATCTCGGACGGTTCCCCCGTCGCGGCGAGCACCCGGTCCATCACTGCGGTGACCTCGGCGGTGGTGGTCCCCGGCCGACGTCGGTACATCGGCAGCCAGGGCCGGGACAGCAGTTTCTGGGCCGCTCTCATCCCCCCGGCGACCTCGACGACGGTGGCGAGGGGACCGTAGGCCCCGAACGCGGCCTCATGCTCCTCCGGGGTACGCCGGGCACCGCCCTGCGGGGGCGCAGGCTGGAGGGTGATGTAGGAGGGGTTCTTCAGCTGCCACTGGTCCCGCCAGACGCCGAGTGTTCCGGAGAGCATGAGCTTCGCCCCGGCGGCGACGAAGGGCACGTGCATGCGCACATTGCCGAACAGGGCCGAGGAGAAGACCGTGTCCCCCACCCGGAAGGTGAACGAGAGGATTTCCCGGGGTCCCCGGCGTCCCCGGTTGTCCTGGACGTGTGCCCCCGTCACTTCGGCGAGGCAGGTGAACCTGTCACCCTCCCCCGGGGCGTCCGGTCCGTCATCCGTGAAAGCGCCGGTACCGCTGCTGTGGACGTAGGAGACGGGGAAGTTCATCAGGGCCTGTCCCATGGTGGCCAGCCCGGGCCGGCCCGCCAGGGCCCTGGCCCTTTCGGGTGGAATGACCAGGCTCAGTGGCCGGGGATCGTCCCAGCCCAGCATCTACTCCACCCCCACCTGGGCGTCGACAGGCAGACCCGGCACGGTGACGACGTGGACCTCGGCGTCCGGGTGTGCTTCGCGGACCGCCCCGGCGACCGCGTCGCCGATCCCGGGACCGCATTCGGCACGGCAGAGAACCGTGACCAGTTCCCCGCCGTCGGCGAGCAGGGCATTGACCGCCGCAGCGACCGCCTCCACGACGTCCACCACGTCCACCACGGGGTCCTGACCGGTCTGCTGCCCCGCCGGCGGCACGGTCACGTCAGTCCACCGCTGCCCGTGCACGGCGTCCGCCATGTCCTCGGCGTCGTCGTCAGGGTCCGCTCCCGGACTGTGCACCGCCAGTGCGGCGAGCCCTCCGACGAAACTGCCGGTGTCCACCACAGTGACCTCCCGGCCGAACTCCCTGCCGACCCGGTCAAGTCCGGCGAACACCTCAGCGGTGTCCTGACCGTTGGTCAGCACGATCCCTGGTCCGGGCAGTGCACCGAGCGCCTCGGCGAGCGACTCCGAGGTGTCGCACACCTCCGCGCCGGCGCCACGGAAGAGATCGGCCAGCCCGCCGGTGGCGGCACCGGCAGGAAGGAGGGCGATGACCGGGGAGACGGGTCGGACGCCACGGGCCGCAGGCTGTTCGGGCAGCGCCTCGACGCGCAGTCCGGTGACACTGCCCAGGGCGAAGATCCGCTCGATGAGCTGACCCGGGTGACGGGTGTGGACGTGGGCACGGTGCGCGTCAGCGCCGTCACCGACGACCACCACGCTGTCTCCGAGTTCTCCGAGGGCGGTACGCAGGGCCGCCGCGTCACCCCGGAACGTGAAGACCAGTTCGAGGTGGGGTTCGCTGCCTGCACCGTGGGACGGGTCGGCGGGCCCGGTCCCGACGGACCCCCGGAAACTCCCGGTACCGCCTGCTGCGCCCGTTTCTGTGCCTGTTTCCGTGCCTGTTTCTGTACCTGTTTCTGTACCTGTTTCCAGGGCGTCGACCAGTGCCTGGAGGATCACGACGAGGCCACGTCCGCCGGCGTCGACGACTCCTGCCTCACCAAGGACGTCAAGCTGTCCGGTGGTCTGTTCCAGGGCGGTGACGGCCGCGTCACGCGCGGCGGTGACGACTGTGCCCAGAGAAGCCTCCGGGTCAGCGTCGACGACCGCCTGCGCACCGTCACCGGCCTGCCGCAGCACAGTCAGGATCGTCCCTTCCACAGGGTGCGACAGCGCGTCGGTGACCAGCTTCCCTGCCCTGGAGAGCATCACCGGGACCGCCCTGGCCGACAGGTCACCGGTGGCCGACATGGCGGCGGTGTCCGCGACGGCCCGGAGAATCTGGCTGAGCACCATGCCGGAATTTCCCCTGGCCCCGGTAACGGCGCCGGCGGCCAGAGCGGCGGCTGTCTCCGCGGCGTCGGCGTCACCGGTGGAACCGGCGGAACCGGCGGAACCGGTGGCGTCCTCCAGCCGGGCGACGGCACATTCCATGGTGGCGGTCATGTTCGTGCCGGTGTCGGAGTCCGGGATGGGGAACACGTTGAGCCGGTTGATCTCGTCACGGTGACGCCGCAGTCCCGCGAGCGCCCTGACTGCCCAGGACCTGAGGTAGGGCCCCGTGAGTGCGGTGGTCACCGGACCACCTCCTGGTCCGCCAGCGACCAGTCCACCGGTTCCGCCCCCTGGGCGACGAGGATACCGTTGGCCCGGGTGAACGGACGGGAGCCGAAGAAACCGCGGTAGGCGGACAGGGGTGAAGGGTGGGCGGAGAGCACGCACCGGTCCCGGCCCACCGTGCCGGCCACCTCCCCTGCCTGACGCCCCCAGAGAACCGCGGCGAGAGGCCGGGTGGACAGGTGTTCCACCACTGCCCCGGTGATCTCCTCCCAGCCGGTGCCGCGGTGGCTCGCCGGGGATCCGGCACGCACGGTCAGGACCCTGTTCAACAGCATCACCCCGTGGCGTGTCCAGGGGCTGAGGTCGGCGGACGCAGGCCGGGGCAGTCCCAGGTCCGACTCATACTCGGTGTAGATGTTCTGCAGGGACTTCGGCAGTGGCACAGTGGTCGCCGCCGAGGAGAAGGACAGTCCCACGGCATGCCCGGGGGTCGGGTACGGGTCCTGGCCGAGGATCAGCACGCGAGTCTCCTCCGCCGGCCGGGACAGGGCCCGGAAGATGTTCTCCGGGGCGGGCAGGACCGGTTCGCCGGCGATGATGCGCCCGGCTGTGTTCTCCGCGGCCGTCGGCAGGTCTGCCCCGGCATCGTCGAGGATATTGCGCCACGACGGGTGGACGGTCGCGAGAATCCGCCCGGCCAGCGCATTCACCGGGTCCACGGAGGTCGCCTCAGGGTTCACAGTGAATCCCACCCGGCCGTGTACACCGGACGTTGACCGTCGACTGTCACCGGCTCGCCCTCGCCGGCCTCACGGATCTCCCCGATGACCCGGTAGCCTGCCGGCGGTTCCCTGTCGGTGGTCCCCAGCAGGGTGTGGTCCTCCCCTCCGGTGAGCACCCATTCCCAGGGGTCACCACCGGTCACCTCGGCCGCGTAGTACAGCTGCGCGTCCGGGGTCAGGGAGGCTCCGTCGAGGTCGACGTGGACCCCTGACCTGTGTGCCAGGGTGGTCAGGTCATGGACCAGCCCGTCGGAGTTGTCGGTCATCGCGGACATTCCCGCCGCCCGTGCCACGGTGCCCCTGCCGACGATGAGCCGGGGCGCGCAGTGGCCGGAGACGAGATCCCGGAGCACCGGGTCGTCCGGTACCGCCTCCCGTGATCCGAAGTACTCCAGCAGTGCCAGACCGGCAGCGGAGTGCCCTATCACCCCGGAGGCGACGACGGTGTGGCCGGGGCGTGCGGCATCGACGGTCAGCGCGGGGTCCGGACCGGTGAGGACGCCGATCGCTGTGACGGCGACAATGAGCTGGCGGGAGGTCACCACGTCCCCTCCGACCAGTTCGACCCCCCATGGTGCAGCGGTGGCCGACATCCCGCGGGCGATACCGGTCACCACACTGACGGGAAGGTCCCCCGGCGCGGAGAGGGACATCAGTACCGCTGTGGGGCGACCTCCCATCGCCTGGATGTCGGCGAAGTTCTGGGTCACCGCCTTGGCACCGACCTCGAAGGGGGTCGACCAGTCCAGCCGGAAGTGTTCCCCGTCGACGAGGACGTCCGTGGTGGCGACATGCCGGGAGTTCGGGGGCACGGGGTCGAGGACCGCGGCGTCGTCACCGTTGACCTCACTGGGGGCGGCGGCCCGGATCGCGGCGATCGTCGCAGCCTCCCCGACCTCGGAGACGGTCGGGTCCCCTGACGTGTGTCCACCGTAGTTCGTGGCCATCAGCACCTTCAATCGTCGTCCGTCCGGTCCTGCCCCGGCACACCCTGCCCCGGGGAGGGGCGGGCGGCCACGGCGCCCGTATGATCGGGGCCATGGCAGAGCAGCGTTCCGGTTCCCCGGAAGTCACCGATCAGGGTAGCAGCACCTCCGGACAGCGCCGCACCACCACCGTGCTCGCACTGGTCCTCGCCGTCGTCTTCGCCGCCGCAGTTCTCGGTGGCGCGAAGATCCTCGTGGACCGCAATGTCTACACCCCGGTGTCCATGGGACCTGTCGACGCCCCGGAGGCGGAGTCGGAGACCTGTGCGGCGGTTGTCGCGGCCCTGCCCGACCGTACCGGTGACTACCGTTCCGTGGATCTCACCGACCCCGCCCCCGCCGGAGCGGCAGCGTACCGCAGTTCCGGCGGCGACGAGCTCACGGTCCGCTGCGGAGTCTCCGTGCCCACCCAGTTCACCGAGATCAGTGAACTGGTCTCCCACGGCGGCACCGACTGGCTGCGGATCGACGACGCGACCCGGGGTTCGGACCTGTCCACCTGGTACTCCCTGGGGGGCAGCCCGGTCGTCGCGGTCACCGGGAGCACCGGGCCGGACACCCCGCTGGACAAGGTGATCGACATGGACGGTATCGGCTCCGCGGTATCCTCCCACACGGACGGCCCCGCACCGGTCGCCGGCGATGTCCCCCTGACCGGACTGTCGGCCGGGGACGCCGGAGGAGCCGGGGACGCCGCCTGCGCCGCTTTCGCCGGAGAACTTCCCGAGACTCTCGGCGAGTACGGCAGGATCACCTCGACCACGGTCGACGGCGAAGGCACGACCGCGGGAACTGCACTGGACTCCCTGGCAGGCTCCGGTTCCCTGGCGGTGTGGACCGCGCCGGGCCGGGAGCCTGTGGTCGTGCGCTGCGGGGTCGCACTGCCCGGGTCCTACCGGGCCGGGGCCCAGCTCACGCAGGTTGACGAGGTGCCCTGGTTCGAGGACACGGCGCTGGGCAACGGCTCCACGGCGGGTGTCTGGTACGCGCTGGGGTATGCCGGCACCGTGGCGGTGTCCCTGCCCCTGGACGCCGGGGATGTCGTCCTCCCGGTGCTCAGCGGCGTCATCGCCGGTTCAATGGAGAAGACCGGAAGCTGATCCGGTCCGGACCCGGGAGGTGGTCCCGGTCATTTCCGGGCGAAGGCCCTGGCGATGAGGATGTCGAGCAGTTCCGTGTAGCTGACCCCGGTGGCCTCGAACATCTTCGGGTACATGCTGATGGGGGTGAATCCGGGCATGGTGTTCGGTTCGTTGAGCACCGGCCCGTCGGCGGTGACGAAGAAGTCGACCCGCGCCAGTCCTTCGCAGTCCAGTGCCCGGAACGTCTCCACCGCCCAGCGCCGTACCGCATCCACCTGCCCGTCGGGCAGGGGTGCGGGGATCTCATAGGTGATGATGTCGTCGAGGTACTTCGTGTCGAAGCCGTAGAACCCTTCGGGTCCGTCCTCGGTCCCCTTCAGCAGTGACGGCAGGGAGGCGTGGACGGTGCCGTCCGGGTACTGGAGGACGCCGCACTCCACCTCCACCCCGTGGAGCATGGCCTCGACGAGGATCTTGGAGTCGTGGGAGAACGCCAGGTCCTCCGCCGCCGCCAGGTCCGCCCAGTCACTGACTTTCGAGATTCCCACGGAGGATCCTCCGCGGGCGGGTTTGACGAAGACCGGAAGGCCGAGCTTCTCCTTCTCCGCGTCGGTGAGGTCACGCGGTTCGGTGAGAACCACCTCATCGCCGACGGGCACTCCGGCGGCCCGGGCGATGAGTTTGGTGTACTGCTTGTCCATGCACGCCGCCGAGGCGAGGACGCCGTTGCCCACGTAGGGCACGCCCGCCAGTTCGAGCAGTCCCTGGACGGTGCCGTCCTCACCGTTGCGTCCGTGGAGGACGGGGAAGACGACGTCGACCTCTGCGTAGAGGGATCCGTCACCGAATCGGAACTGGCCCCGCCCCTCGGACGTGGTGCCCGGGACGAGGGTGACCCCCCGGGACATTTTCACGGTGGGGAGGTCCCGACCGTGGGCGGACAGGGCGTCGCTGTCCGTCGTCCCTCTGACCCAGTGCCCGTCCTGGGTGATGCCGACGGGGACCACCTCGTAACGGTCGGGGTCGAGTCGGCTCATCACCGCTGCCGCGGACAGGCAGGAGATGCTGTGTTCGGAGTTCCGGCCTCCGTAGAGGACGGCAACGACGGTTCGGGGCGCGGGAGGTGTCGGTTCAGTGATGGTCACCCCGGTCAGTCTACCGGGGTGTCATTCCGCTTTCCTGGTGCGGCCCAGTAGTGAACGTACCGCGCCGGTCACGCTGCCGCCGTGGTGGCAGACGTCGACGACGGCGTCGGTGATGGGCATGTCCACCGAGTTTTCCCGGGCGATCTCGGAGACGGCGATCGATGAGACGACCCCTTCGGCGACCTGTCCGTGGGTCGCCTCCCTGGCCTGGTCGAGGCTCTCTCCGCGGCCGAGCCGTTCCCCGAAACTGCGGTTGCGGGACAGTGGTGAATTGCAGGTGGCCACGAGGTCTCCGAGTCCGGCGAGCCCGGACATGGTCCTCTCGGATCCGCCGAGGGCCACGGCGAGCCTGGTGATCTCCGCCAGTCCCCTGGTGATCAGCGTTGCGTTGGAGTTGTGGCCGAGGCCCATCCCGACCCCCATACCGCAGGCGAGGGCGATGATGTTCTTGCAGGCACCGGCGATCTCGCAGCCGATGACGTCGTCGTTGGTGTACGGCCTGAAGTAGGGTGCGGCCGTGGCTTCCTGGACTGCGACGGCCCGCTCCGCGTCGGTGCAGGCGACGACGGTGGCGGCGGGTTGACTGCCCGCGATCTCGTAGGCGAGGTTGGGTCCCGACAGGACCGCGACACGCGATTCGGGGATGTCGGCGACCTCGGCGATGACCTGGCTCATCCGGCGTCTGCTGTGGTGTTCGATGCCTTTGGTGAGGCTGACGACCGTGGCGTCCTCCCCGATCCTCTCCCGCCAAGCCGCGAGATTGGTCCGCATGGTCTGGGACGGCACCCCGAGGAAGACGATGCCGGCACCGTCGAGGGCCGCGGCGGGGTCGGTCGTGGCAGTGAGCCCCTCGGGCAGGATGATCTCGCGCAGGTAGGTGCTGTTGGTGTGACGGTCGTTGATCTCCGTGGCGATCTCCGCCCTGCGGGCCCACAGGGTCACGTCCCCGCCCGCGTCAGCGCACACTTTCGCCACCGTGGTCCCCCACGATCCTGCCCCCATCACCGCGACCTTCGCCATCCGGCCCACTCTCCTGTCCCTGATCCGGTCACCTGACTCCGGCCACTGTACTTCCGGACCGTTCCTGGCCTGTTGACCGGTCTCCCGCTGTCCGTCCCGGCGGCGGCCGGTACGATGCTTCATTGAACCAGACTGCCATCCCGAAGAAGGAAACTCCTGTGATCAGCCATTCCGGCATCGGTGACCTCTCCACCTCCGTATCTTCACGCACCCTGGGCAGCGGACCGGACACTCTGCCCGTGTCCCGTATCGGTAGCCGTCCGACAGACGAGTTCGACAACCCCACTTTCGCCGCAGGTGCCGTGCTGTGGCGCAGGACCGCGGAACCTGACCACACCGCCCCGGAGACCGCCGCCGAGGGTGAGATCGAGATCGCGGTGGTCCACCGTCCCCGCTACGACGACTGGTCCCTGCCCAAGGGCAAGGTCGACAAGGGTGAGGGCATCGTGGAGACCGCGGCCCGTGAGCTTCTCGAGGAGACGGGCTGTCCCGCCACCCTCGGGTGGTTGCTGGGGTACGTCCACTATCCGGTGGGGACGTCGACGAAGGTGGTCTGGTACTGGACCGCCGAGGCGAAGGACCGCTCCGCGACCACTCCCCTGGACACCGGGGAGATCGGTGAGCTGCGGTGGGTCTCCCCCTCCGAGGCGGCGGAACTGTGCAGCTACGACGCCGACCGTGAGGTCATTGCGGCCGCCCTGGAGCGGCTCTCGCTCGGGACCGTCCGCCGGGTGCTCTACATCCGTCACGGCAAGGCCGCCGACCGGCGGGGCTGGCAGGGTGAGGACGCCCGTCGTCCGCTGACCCGGAAGGGCCGGCGTCAGGCAGAGGCCCTGGTGCCGGTGGTGCAGGGTTACGGGGTGCAGCAGTGCGCGGCCGCCTCACCGGACCGGTGTGTGGACACCCTGTTCCCGGCGGCCAGGGCCCTGGGCCTGGAGGTCGAGGTCGATCCGGCTCTCGGGGACGCCGCGCTCACCGAGGGGCCGCGGACCGTGATGGACGCTCTGGTCCGGGCCTCCACTGCCCGGGTCAGTGCGGTGTGTGCCCAGGGCGAGGTCATTCCCGCGGTGGTGGAGGGACTGTCCCGTGAGGCCGGTGCGGAGATCGAGGATCTCAAGGCCAAGAAGAGCAGCGTGTGGGTGCTGCACTTCTCCGCGGCGGAGAAGCTGGTCGGGGCGGACTACCTGGCGTCTCCGCTGCCGGTGAGGTGAGCGTCGACCGGGCGGATGACCGGTTTGAAGGCCGGCCGGCGTGACTCGTAGTCGGCGATGGCGTCGGCGTCCTGCAGTGTGATGGCGATGTCGTCGAGTCCGTTGAGGAGTCTCCAGCGGGTGTCGTCGTCGACGTCGAAGGGGAACACGTACTCACCGAGGGTCGCCGTCCGGCTCTCAAGGTCGACGGTCATTTCTGCGCCGGGGTTCTGTTCGAGGAGTTTCCAGATCAGTTCTATCTGTTCCTCAGGCATGACTCCGGCCAGCAGCCCGTTCTTGGCCGTGTTGCCGCGGAAGATGTCTCCGAAGCGTGGGGAGAACACCACCCGGAACCCGTAGTCGAGCAGTGCCCAGACCGCGTGCTCGCGTGAGGATCCTGTTCCGAAGTCCGGGCCTGCGACGAGCACGGAGGAGTGGATGTAGGGCTCCTGGTTGAGGATGAACTCCGGGTCGCGTCGCCAGGATTTGAACAGGCCGGACTCGAACCCGGTCTTCGTCACCAGTTTGAGGTACTCGGCCGGGACGATCTGGTCGGTGTCGACGTTGGACCGCTTCAGCGGCAGTGCGGTGCCGGTGTGGACGGTGAATGGTTCCATGTCGTTTCCCTGTCTCTTCCCTGTCTCTCGCTGTTGCGGGTCGGTGCTACCGCCCGGACGGCCGCTCTGCCTGCTGCTCTGCCTGTCCCGCCGGCGGGTCAAGGTCGGCCGGACCGGCCAGGTGACCGAGTACCGCCGTGGCGGCGGCGACCGGAGGGGAGACCAGGTGGGTGCGTCCGCCTTTGCCCTGGCGTCCCTCGAAGTTACGGTTGGACGTGGACGCCGACCGTTCCCCGGGGGCGAGCTGGTCAGGGTTCATACCCAGACACATCGAACAGCCGGCGGTCCTCCACTCGGCGCCCGCGTCGATGAAGACCCTGTCCAGTCCCTCCTCCTCCGCCTGGAGCTTGACCCTGGCGGAGGAGGGGACGACGAGCATGCGGACGCCCCTGCCCACCCTGCGGCCACGGATAACTTCCGCGGCGGCCCTCAGGTCCTCGATCCTGCTGTTCGTGCAGGAGCCGAGGAAGACTGTGTCGACGGTGATGTCACGCATCGGCGTGCCTTCCTCCAGACCCATGTACTCCAGGGCGGATTCCGCGGCGGTGCGCTGCGTCTCGTCGGTGATGTCCTCGAGGTAGGGGACGTGCCCGGACAGGGGGACGCCCTGGGAGGGGTTCGTCCCCCAGGTGACGAAGGGGGCGAGGGAGGAGCCATCGATCTCGACGACGGTGTCGTACACCGCACCTTCGTCGGTGGCCAGTGAACGCCAGTACTCCACGGCGTCATCCCAGTCCTTTCCGGTGGGGGCGAACCTCCGTCCCTTCAGGTAGTTGAAGGTCGTCTCGTCCGGGGCGATCATCCCGGCCCTGGCACCGGCCTCGATGCTCATGTTGCAGACGGTGAGCCGGCCTTCCATGGACAGCTTCCGGATCGCCTCGCCGCGGTATTCGATGATGTGCCCCTGGGCGCCGCCGGTTCCGATCTTCGCGATGACGGCGAGAATGAGGTCCTTGGCGGTGACGCCGGGCCGCAGCTCACCGGAGACCTCGACAGCCATCGTCCGGAACGGCCGGAGGCGCAGGGTCTGGGTCGCCAGGACGTGTTCGACCTCGCTGGTTCCGATGCCCATGCCGATGGAGCCGAATGCTCCGTGGGTGGAGGTGTGGGAGTCGCCGCAGACGATGGTCATGCCCGGTTGACTGGCCCCGAGCTGGGGGCCGACGGTGTGGACGATGCCCTGGTCGGCGTCCCCCATGGGGTGAAGTTCGACACCGAATTCCCGGCAGTTGTCCCGCAGTGTCTCGACCTGCAGGCGGGAGACCTTGTCCCGGATCTCCAGGAGGTTGCCGGTGTGCACGCCGAGCGTGGGCACGTTGTGGTCCTCGGTGCCCAGGGTCAGGTCGGGCCGCCGGACGGGGCGTCCTGACTTCCGGAGTCCGTCGAATGCCTGGGGGCTGGTGACTTCGTGGATCAGGTGGAGGTCGATGTAGAGGAGGTCCGGTTCACCGTTCTCCCCCTTGACCACGACGTGGTCGTCCCAGACCTTCTGGGCCAGGGTGCGGGGTCCTGTGGTCCGGTCGGTCCTGTTCCGGTCCTGCTGAGTCACAGCGGTCACGGTCTCTCTCCTCATGTACGCCTCACTGTCGACGCTTCTTCCACGGTATTACGGTGTCTCCTGCCAGTCTCGCCGGTTCCGTCGCCGGTGCCGCCGGTTCCGGTGCCGGCGGTTGCGGTGCGGGCGCGCAGTGGCGACGACTCCCGGGCAGTCACTCCGGGGGCCGGTCCTGGCAGTTCCACTGGATGGAATGTAGGATACCAGATTATGGGAAATACCTCCGACACCCCGGTACCCGTCACCAGCGGCATCCAGGTGCTCGACCGCGCTCTGCTCATCCTGGGTATTGTCGCACGCCGACCACACAGCCTGTCCGAACTCTGCGAGACCACCGGCCTGCCCCGCGCCACCGCCCACCGTATCGCCGTGGCCCTGGAGAAGCACCGTATGGTCACCCGTCTCGACGACGGCCAGTGGACCGCCGGGCCGGCGCTGGCAGAGCTCGCGCCGAAGTCGTCGGCGCGGCTCGACGAGGCCGCCGAGTACGTTCTTCCGGCCCTGGTCCGCAGGACGGGCGAGTCCTGCCAGCTCTACAAGCTCTCCGGCACCGAGCGCATCTGCGTCGCCACTGCCGAACCGCCGCTGGGCCTGAGGGACACCGTCCCTGTCGGTGCCAGGATGACTCTCGCCGCAGGATCGGCGGCGAAGGTTCTCGTGGCCTACTCCCCGAAGAGTTTCCAGGACGAGATCCTGCAGAGCGCCTCGTACACGGCCGCCGATCTCGAACAGATCAGGATCTCCCGCATCGCCGAATCCATGGGCGAACGCGAACCTGTGCTGGCCAGCGCCTCAGTTCCGGTCCGGGACGCCACGGGCGTCATCGCCGCACTGTCGATCTCCGGGCCGATCGACCGGATGGGGCCCTCCCCCGCCGCCAGGCACCGCGAGGCCCTGCATGAGGCGGCCGAGGACCTGGAGGAGCACCTGCGTTAGCAGGCTGTGGGCGTCACCGGGGGGGTGTCACCGCAGGGCGCCGCAAGGGCGTCGCAGGGGCGTCGCAGGGCGAAGGTCACCGGGTGAGGTCGGCGGCCAGCTCATCGAAGGCCGCGACGTAGGCGTCCACCGCCTCGTCGGTGTGGGTGACCGACAGGGTCCACTCCTCCTCCCTGCCGGGGGTCATGAAGATGCCCCGGTTGAGGTTGTAGAGCCAGGCCAGGTCCGCGAGGTCTCCACGCTGGCTGGCCTTGTAGGTCTCGTAGTCCACGACCTTCTGCTCAGAGAAGGTCACACAGCCTTTTGAACCGATGCCGAGCGCGTATCCCGGCAGCCCGTGGCGGTCGATGACCTCCTGGCATCCGGTGACGATCCGGTCGTTGAGGTGCGCCAGGTGTGCGTAGGCGGCGGGCGTGAGGACCTGCTCCAGGGACGCCCGTGCGGCGGCCATGGTCAGCGGGTTCCCCGAGTAGGTCCCGACCTGGTAGACACTGCCGTCTCCGACGACGGACATGACTTCCTCACTTCCGCCGATCGCTCCGGACGGCAGTCCACCGCCGAGGGCCTTGGCCAGCGTCACAAGATCGGGGGTGACGCCGAACTTCTCGGTGGCGCCGCCGGCCGCGATACACAGCCCTGTCTTGACCTCGTCGAAGATCAGCACGATGCCGTGCCTGCGGGTGATGTCCCTGACAGCTTCGAGGTACCCGGGTTCGGGCAGGACGACGCCGAGGTTCATCATCGCCGCCTCCATGATGACGCAGGCGGGTTTGTCGCCTTCCCGGATGAGTCTCTCGATGCGCCGTTCCATCGCCGGGGCGTCGTTGAAGGGGACGGGTACGGTCATCCGGACGGTGGCGTCCGGGATGCCGGCACCGTAGGGCAGGGAGGCGAGATTCTCGTGGTCGCCGATCTGGTCGTACTCCACTCCGATGGAGACCATCACCGTGTCGTGGTGTCCGTGGTAGGAACCGAAGATCTTCACCACGGTGTCGCGGCCGGTGTAGGCCCGGGCGATACGGATCGCGTCCATCGTGGCCTCGGAACCGGAGTTGGTGAAGCGCCACTTGGGCAGTCCCCACCGGGCGGAGAGTTCGTCGGCGACGACGATGTCGTCTTCTGTGGCGCACCCGAAGTGGGTTCCCCGGGGGTACCGGTCGGCGATCGCCTGACCGATCGCCGGGTGGGCGTGACCCTGGATCATCGATCCGAATCCGTTGTGGAAGTCCCACATTTCGTTGCCGTCGACGTCCCACACCTTCGGACCGTTCCCCCGGTCGATGTAGATCGGCCACGGGTCACGCAGCTGGTAGGAGGAGGCGACGCCGCCGCTGAGATGCTTTCCCGCGCGCTCGAACATCGCCTTCGAACCGAGGGTGCGGGCATTGAGTTTCTCTGACTCGATCGCGGTGAGTTCTGCGATGCGGTCACTACTGATGGCAGAGGCCATGACTGTCTCCAGACATCCGGTCGGCCTGGCACCGGGATCCGTGAGAGAACGCGGCGCCGACCGGCCTGGCGTCTGACTGCCGCTGAAACGGTCCGGCGAACCTGTCGACCGGGACCTTTCACCGACGATACCGCCGGGGCAGAGGGCGGTCCAGCAGTTCTTCCACTGTTCCGCCCCCGCCTCTCACCCCTGCAGGCGGGCGGCATCCACCGAATCATCGACGGCGAGATCGATGAACTCCTCGCCGTCCTCCCCCACGGTCGTGATGTTGTGGGCACGCTGTCCGACAAGTTCCCGCACGGCGGTCTGCAACCGGTCAAGCTCGGAATTGGCGAAGAGGTCCACCGCGGCGCCGGGCCGCGATCCCGGAGCGACGTCGACCTCCTCGATGTGCATCATGTACCGGTCGAGTACGTCCTCCATCGGGTACTGGGCTTCCTCCCCCAGCTCAGGCACGTATTCCAACGCGACGACGAAGTAGCCGTCATCGAGCTTCTCGTGGATGTGCGCCACCCCGCTCGGTCGGAACCGGTCGGTATCGGTGAGAAGATCAGCGTCGACGATTCTGGTGATGATCACAGGTATGCCTCCGGGGCCAAGGTCGCAGGAAGGGGCTCTTGTCAGGGTACCGCAATGATCCGGTGGTGATCTCCACAGGAAAAGCATGCGCAGATGCCCGTTCAGGACGCCGAACTGTGTCGCAGCGCATGCCTTTTTGTGCCCGCACCCCCGTACACGGCGCCCGCACCCCGCACACTGCGCCGCACCCCGCACGGAACGACAGAAGCCCTGCACCGTGGAGACGGTGCAGGGCTTCTTTTTCTGGTACCCCGTACGGGATTTGAACCCGTGTTACCGGCGTGAGAGGCCAGCGTCCTGGGCCGCTAGACGAACGGGGCAGGACTTGCACCACTTCGGGCATGACGCCGTGGTGTGCAACGGGGAGAACTATATAGGAGGCCCCGTCCGATCGCATAATCACCACGTCATCCCTACCCGACCGGGAAGTATACGCGTATACTTCCCGGCTGTGACCATCACCGGAGACCTCCGTCCTGCCCTACCCCGGCTCCTCACCGCCACCGCCCTCGCAGTCACCTCCGATCTTGCCGGGCTGGCAGCCCTGCTCGCCCTCTGCAGGGTCGTGGGAGCAACCGCCTCCGGCGACAGCGTCACCGGCCCCCTCAGCGCCACCCTGGTTCTCTGGACACTCACGGCCCTGCTCGGCCCGCTCGCGGACCTGCTCTCCCACCGTGCGGAGGCACAGTTCGAGGCCTCCCTGCGCCGGCACCTGGCACGGCACATTCTTCTGCTGCCCTGGTCCGTCAGGACCAGGTACCCCGCCGAGGTGCTGCGACGCCGCGTCACCGACGATGTCCACGCCCTCCACCACCTCGTCGCCCACGCCCCGGCCGACGTCGCGACATTCCTCGTCGTCCCGGTGGCCGGCGTCACCGTGCTGGTGGCGTCCTCCGGTCCGGCTCCCCTCGTGGCCCTCGTTCCTGCCGCTGTCGCGGCTGTGTTCCATCTGGTCCTCCTGCCCCGGATCTCTGCCGCGCTCAACGACCGCAGGGTCACCGCGGTCACCGGTGTCGTCACGGCCGCTGAGGACTACGCCCGCGGTGCTCTGGTCCAGAGGCTCTACGGGGCCGGCGCGGGGGCCGCCCGCCGTTACCGGGAACAGGTCTCCGAATTCTCCACCGCGATGGTCGCCTGGGTGAACCGGTCGGCGCCCGCCGCAGCCGTCGCCGAGGGCCTGCTCAGGGCCGCCACCACGCTCGCCCTCGCCTATGCGGTCGCCCATGACCGACCGGCAGAGGACCTGGCGCGCGTCATGCTGCTCAGTCTCGCTGTCACTGCTCCCGCCCTGAAACTGGGTCACGGGGTGGACCACATCCGGGCAGGTGCCGGCGCATTCCGGCGCTTGTCGGCGCTGCTGGGCGAACCCGCACTTCCCCGCGGCACCCTGTCCACCCCGGACGCCGCCGACGGTCACGGGGTGGACCTCCGGGTCGGGAACGTGACCGTCCGTGCAGGGGGGAGAAAGGTCCTCGACGGTCTTTCCGCCGATTTCCCGCCGGGGTCGTTCACCGTGGTCACCGGGCCCAGCGGTGCGGGGAAGTCGACACTGCTGCACACTCTCGCCGGCCTGGAGGTGCCCGAGTCAGGCTCGGTCACCCTGGACGGGGTGCCCGTCACCCGGTTCGACGCAGACACCAGACCCCGCACCGTCCTGTGCACGGGGCAGGACGCCCAGGTCGTCGACGGCACTGTCCGCGACAACCTCCTGCTCACACGGGCGCATCCGTCACCTGACGGCGCGGAACTCAACCGCGCACTGGAGCTGGCCGGAGCGCCGGAGCTTGACCTTGACCGGCAGGCCACCACCCTCTCCGGCGGGGAGCGCCAGCGTGTCGCCGTCGCCCGGGTGTTCCTGTCGGACGCCCCGGTGATCCTCCTCGACGAACCCACCAGCGCACTGGATCCGGAGCGCGCACGCCGTCTGGTCGCCTCCCTGCGCGCCCTGCCCCGCACGGTCGTCATGGTCACCCACGACCACTCCCTGACCGAACCGACCGACCACAGACTGGAACTGAAGTGAACACTGCACGCCGACTGCCGGACGCCACCGTCACCGCCACCGCCGTCATCTGTGCCCTCGTGGCCGCCGTGGAGGCTGTCGCGTACCTGGTCCTCGCCCGGGCCGTGGTCCGTGGCGGTCCCCCGGCCCCTGTCCTCCTCGCCGCCGGCGTGTCCCTGCTGGTGACGGTCCTCGGAGCTCATGCGGGCTTTCTCGGGGCGGCACGCTACGCGGGCCGTCTCTACGCGGCGCTCGGCGAAGGACTGGTCCGTGCGCGCCTGGGGTGGTTCACGACCTCCTCCCGCGCCCTTGTCACCACCGCCGCCGGCCGCTCCGTGCCCGCGCTCATGGCCCTGCCCGCCCACCACCTGCAGGTCATGGTGCCGGCGGTGGTGGTTCCGCCGGTACTCGTCGGCGGACTCCTGGTGCTGGTCTCCCCCGGCGCGGCAGGGCTTGTGGCACTGTCTCTTCTGCTGTCACTGGGCCTGCACCTGTGGTCCCAGTACAGGCTCCTGCGGGCGGACGCCGGCAGGGCCGATGCCGGGTCCGCCGCGGACGAGGCCACCCTGTCACTCGTGGACCACCTGGACCTTGCTGTGACGACTGTCGGTCCGACACGCACCCTGGCGTCACTGGAACCCGGCTGGCGCCGTGCGGAGGACGCCCTGGCCACGACGACCCGTGCAACGGTGCCCGCCGGTGTGACCGCCGCGGTCGCCAACCGGCTGCCGGTTGTCGGCGTCCTCGTCTGGTCGGTCGTCACCACTCCGACGGCGCCGGTGCTGCTCGCCGCTGTTGTCCTCGCGCTCAGGGCTGGCGCCCCACTGTCTCAGCTGGCGTTGTCCGGCCTCACTCTCGGGGAACTGTCGGCTGCCCGTCGGACACTGGAAAAGGTCGTCGGGGCGCCACGGCTGGAGTCACCGGGCACGGTTCCAGCTCCGGTACCGGCCCCGGAACGCGACCGGGACACCGCCGGGGTCCGTCACGGGCTGGTCCTGACCGGGGTGACGTCACGGGGTTCGGATCCGGTCACCGCTGTCGTGGAACCCGGGTCGGTGGTCCGGGTGACCGGCCCCTCGGGTGCAGGCAAGAGCACCCTGCTCGGACTGCTCATGCGCTTCGAGGATCCGGAGACCGGGTCGGTCACACTCGACGGCACCCCGCTGCCCGCGATCGCCCTGCCGGAGTTGATGCGACGGTTCGCTTTCGTCCCGCAGGAACCGACCCTGTTCTCCGGGTCGCTGGCGGACAACGTCACCATGGGCGCGAAGGCGTGCCCCGGTTCTGGACCCGGTTCTGATCCCGGTGACGCCCTCGCCACGGCCCTGTCGGTGGCGGCGCTGGACGACCTGGTGTCCGGCCGTCCCGACGGTGTCCTGACGGACACCGGTTCGCGAGGTTCCGCACTGTCCGGCGGTCAGCAGCAGCGGGTCGCGCTGGCCCGGGCGGTGCACCGCATCCTGACCACCGACGCCGACTACCTTGTCCTCGACGAGCCGACCGCCGCGCTCGACGGGGACACGGCGTCCCGCGTCATCGACGGTCTGCTGGGACTGCGCCGCAGTCTCGCTGCGGCGTCCGGCAGGCGGCTCGGCGTCATCGTGGTCAGTCACCGTCCGGAGGAGGACTGGCACGAGGACGCCCGGATCACCCTGGGCCGGGTCAGTGGCCCACCTTCTCCAGGGCGGGGCGCAGCTGCTCGATGAGCCACGGAACAGAGACCACGTTGGGGTCCTGGAGGGCGGTGGCCGTCTCCTTGTCCAGGGCAGTGTAGCGGTCTTCCATGACGGTCAGGCGCTTCACCGTCGCGGAGTCCTCGAAGGATCTGCGGTCGTCGTCACTCTGGAAGGTCATGAACAGGAGGTCCGCCGAGTCGACCAGGTCGATGTTCTCCATCGACAGGTCCACGGTCCCGGGGGTCCTGCCTTTCGCGTCGATGCCGGCGACCTCGGGGGCCGGGACGAGTCCCAGGGTGGACATGAACCTGGCGGTGGCGTTGTCACTGTCGGTCACTGCGGCGATGCTGGTGCCCCGGTACTGCCCGTAGACGTAGCTTCTGTCCTTCAGTCCCGGCAGTGCCGCGGTCAGTTCCTCGACCGCCCGGTGCGCCCGGTCGACGAGTTGGCCGGCCTTCTCCGGTTCGCCGAGCGCCTCACCGATCCGGAGCGCGCTGTCTTCCGGGGACGCCGCATAGAGCTGCCTGTCATAGGTGACGACGGGGGCGACCGCGGAGAGTTTGTCGTAGGTGTCCTGGTCGATGGTGAAGGCACTGGTGGCCAGGATGATGTCCGGTTTCTGACCGGCAACGGCCTCCACGTCGATGCTCATGGGGTTGAACCAGACCGGTTCCGTGTCCGGGTGCAGGTAGGGCAGCATGCGGTCTTGGGCGGTGCCGTCCTGACCGTCGCCTCCGGCGGCGCCGGATCCGCCGCCGCCGATACTCGAGTAGGTCTGGGGCGCCATGACCACGTCAGCTCCGAGTTCGGTGGCGACCGCCTGGTCGGACCATCCCAGGGCGACGACGCGCTGCGGCCGGGACTCGACGGTGGTGGTGCCGAAGGGGCTGGTGAAGGTCACGGGGAACGAGGCACTGTCGGCACCGGAGGCGCTGTCGGCACCGGAGGCTGCACCGGAGGAGCCGGACGTGCCTGCGGTGGTGCCGGAGGTGTCGTCTGAACAGGCCACGAGGGCGGCTGTCGTCGTGACGGCGAGCAACAGCGGGATGAATCTGGTTTTCACGGAGGAAAGGTCCTTTCGGGGATCAGCCGCGGAGGATTTCCGCGACCGTGGTGAGCACCTCGACAGGTCCCGTCGCCCGGTCCAGTTCCCCCCACCGTGTCGCGAGCTGTGCCGGCACGGCATCCGTGGCTTCTGCGGGGTCCGCGTCCGCCTCCGCGTTCTTCCTGGCTGTGATGGTCGCCAGTCCGAGGATCGTGGCGAACACCGTGCGGTAGAACACGAAGGCCTCGGCTTCACCGCGTCCTGCCCGGCCGGCTGCATCGAGGAACCGCCGGGCGAAGGCGAAGCCCCGGGGGCTGGCAAGGCGGGCGGTGGCGATGAGCCGGATCATCCAGGGGCGTTCCACCAGGAAGTCGTGGAGGTAGAGGGCCGTCTGCACGGTGTCCGCCACGGGGTCCTCCAGTGGTTCGGGCAGGTCGAGCTCCCGGGACTTCTCCTCGACGATATCGGCGAGCAGGGCGTCCTTTCCGGGGTAGTGCCGGTACAGGGCCATCGGTGTGACGGAGAGGCTGGACGCCAGTTTCCGCATCGACACGTCTCCGTCGGCGTCGACCATCGGCAGGGCGTGGCGGAGGATCAGTGGTCTGGTCAGTCTGGGCAAGGGGGTTCTCCTGATGAGGTGCACACGGAAGTATACGCGTACACATGATGGGCTGTACAGAGCTCGGACACGGTCTCCACCGTATCGTCGTGCGCCGAAGGTGCACCGGGAACCCGCCTCAGCGGGAGAGGATCCTCGCCTGTTCCTCGGCCTGAGCCAGCAGCTCCTCGTTGGTGAGGTAGCGCCGGTCGAAAGACTTCCAGTCCTGGACCTGCATGCGCCACTGACCGGTCTCCGGGTCACACCGGGGATGGGCGAACCTGACCCAGCGGATCTTCGACTCCTCGACCCCCGTATGAGGGTTGATCCGCGTGTAGTGCACCACCGAACAGTTGTGGATCGTCATCGACGGGTCCTTGTCGTACCGCAGGAACTGCTCGTCACTCCACCGCTCCAGCACCAGCCTGGTCGACCACATGAAATCCCCGTGGGAGACGACCAGCACATTCTGCTCACTGCTCTCCCGGTGCAGGGTACTCAGCAGATTGCGCACCCGGTTCTCCGCGACATCGGCGATCGACTCCCCCGCCGGAGGCGCCCAGTACAGCGGGTCCTTCCTCTTCAGGAGGGCATTGTGGGAGTACTGCTCCTCGAAGACGGCACGTGGAAGCGGTGAGATCTCACCCCATGAACGCTCCCGGACGACACGGTTCTCCTCCCACCTGGCGCCCCTGATCCCCAAGGACGCCGCAGTCTCCCTCGTCCGGACGAACGGAGAGGTGATGCACCGGTCGAAGGAGTCGATGTTCTCCCGGATCCACCTGCCGGCGGTGCGCGCCTGCGCCACCCCGTCCTCGGTCAACCGCCAGGAACGGTCGGCGACGAGCATGGTCTCTTCCGTGAACAGGCGTTGGTCGCCTGCCTTGTCCCGTTTCTGGATGACATTGGCCTCACTCTGTCCGTGACGGACGAGGACAAGGTTCCTGGGCATGGTCATGCCACAACATTAGTCCCGCCGCCCGACCCGTCACCGGGTACGTCGCCGGACTCCCCGCAGGACGCCTCCTCCTGCTGACCCCCAACCCAGGACGACAGGATCCCGCCGGGCACGAGGGCGCCCGACGGGATCCTGATCTGGTACTCCGTACGGGATTTGAACCCGTGTTACCGGCGTGAGAGGCCAGCGTCCTGGGCCGCTAGACGAACGGAGCATGAAACACTCCGGAGAGCATTTCCGCTGGCCTACCAGGACTCGAACCTAGAACGACGGTACCAGAAACCGCTGTGTTGCCAATTACACCATAGGCCAAAACTTCCGCATCCCCGACAGCAGATGCGTGGTACTCCGTACGGGATTTGAACCCGTGTTACCGGCGTGAGAGGCCAGCGTCCTGGGCCGCTAGACGAACGGAGCATGAAACACTCCGGAGAGCATTTCCGCTGGCCTACCAGGACTCGAACCTAGAACGACGGTACCAGAAACCGCTGTGTTGCCAATTACACCATAGGCCAATCATCACCACGGCAGGTGTGAGTCCGGAACCGGTTCCCCTGCCGCGCAACGGGGACAACTATAGGCGCGCGGCAGGATCGGGTGCAAACCTGCAGGTCGGCAGTGTCTACTGCTCGGCCACGTGCTCGGCCACGTCTACTGCTCGGCCACGGTGTACGGGGTGACCTTCCGGGCCGCCCGCAGACGCGCCAGGGTGGAGTCCCTGCCCAGCAGTTCCATCGACTCGAACAGCGGGGGCGAGACCTGTGCCCCGGTGACCGCCACCCGCAGGGCACCGTAGGCCTTGCGCGGCTTCAGCCCCATCGAGTCGATGAGACGGCCGCTGATCTTCTCCTCGACTGTCGCGGTGACGAACTGGTCGTCATCCAGTGCCTCAAGCTCCTCGACGGTCGCGTCAAGCACCTCCACGGCGTCCTCCCTGAGGTTCTTCTTCGCCGCCTTCGGGTCCAGTTCCAGCTCCTCGTCCGGGGTGACGAGGAAGCGCAGCAGAGCGTCGGCGTCACCGAGCACCTTGATGCGGGTCTGCACGAGTTCGGCGGCGAACGCGAACTTCCCGGCCGGGTAGTCGGACGGGAAGTCCTTGTACTCCTCCAGGTAGGAGCGCAGCCGTGCCGCGAAGTCGGCGGGCTCCAGCAGGCGGATGTGGTCGGCGTTGATGGCCTCGAGCTTCTTCTGGTCGAACCGGGCAGGGTTCGGCTTGACGTCCGCGACATCGAAGTTCGCCACCAGTTCCTCGCGGGAGAAGATGTCCCTGTCCGCCGACAGTGACCAGCCCAGCAGGGACAGGTAGTTGATCATGCCCTCGGGGATGATCCCGGCGTCCCGGTGGTTGAACAGGTTGGACTGCGGGTCACGCTTGGACAGTTTCCTGTTGCCCTCACCCATGACGAAGGGCAGATGACCGAACTCGGGGGTGAACCCGGCCACACCGATCCTCTCCAGCGCCTCGTAGAGAGCCAGCTGGCGGGGGGTGGAGGGCAGCAGATCTTCTCCGCGCAGCACGTGGGTGATCCGCATGAGCGCATCATCCACCGGGTTGACCAGGGTGTACAGCGGAGCCCCGTTGGACCGTGCGACGACGAAGTCCGGGACATTCTCCGGTTCGACACTGACCTCCCCACGGACCAGGTCGTTCCAGGTCCAGGTCTTCCGGGGCATCCGCAGACGCCACACAGGCCTGCGTCCCTCGGCCTCGAATGCGGCGATCTGTGCGTCGGTGAGGTCACGGTCGTAGTTGTCGTAGCCGAGCTTCGGGTCGCGCCCGGCGGCGCGGTGCCTCTCCTCGACCTCTTCCGCGGTGGAGTAGGCGGGGTAGACCTCACCGGCGTCCTTCAGCTTCTGCAGGACCTCGGCGTAGATGTCCATGCGCTGGGACTGACGGTACGGGGCGTCGGGGCCGCCTACCGGGTCCACTCCCTCGTCCCAGTCGAGGCCGAGCCAGTTCAGGGAGTCGACGATCGCCTGGTAGGACTCCTCGGAGTCACGGGCGGCGTCGGTGTCTTCGATACGGAAGACCAGCCTGCCGCCGGTGTGACGGGCGTAGGCCCAGTTGAACAGTGCGGTGCGCACCATGCCGACATGCGGGGTCCCGGTCGGTGACGGGCAGAAACGGACGCGAATGTCACTCATGGTCCCCTATTTCACCACACCCACTCTCCGGCGATGTCGCCTGTGTAGCCCGCCGCCCTCAGCGCCGACACCCAACGGCCCAGCGGAAGGACGCCACTGCCCGGTGATCCACGGCCCGGATCATCGGCCAGCTGCACGTGGGCGGGCACAGTGCCGGACTCCGCGAGGTCCCGCAGCCAGGCGTCCGCCAGCTCGGGGACATGCCAGAAGTCCATGAGCAGACCGGTGCCGGAGACCGCGCGGATGACACGGTCGGCGTCCTCCGGGGTCTGCACCGGATAGTCCGCGGGTCCCGGCCCCGGACTGCGGCTCGGTTCGATGAGCACGGTCCCCGGAATGCGGGAGGCGACAGAGTCCGCCACGGCGGCGACCCTGTCGAGCTGAGCTGCGGTGGTACGCCGGCCACCCCGGCCGACCAGGAGGTTGAACCGGTCCGCGCCGGTGGCCTCCGCCACCCTTGCGTGGATGTCCAGGTGCCGTTGCGTCAGGGCATGCCGGTGGAGGACGCCCCGGTCGCCGACGGAGGTGTCCCCGCCCCAGAAGTTGAGTGCGACCAGGGTGAGCCGACGTCGGGACAGTTCGGCGAGCAGGTCATCGACCCGGTCGTCCGGGGGTTCCGGGGTCGTCCACGGCCACCACAGTTCGATGCGGTCCAGGCCGAGGGCACCTGCCCTGTCCAGGTCCGGGTCGCCGGCCGGACGCCCCACCGAACAGTTGACGGCGGTGCAGAGACGGGCGGGGGAGGTCTCAGGCGCGGGCGGCTGGGTCATGCGCGGATTATAGGTGCCGGGGGCGGACAGGGACGGGTGCGGACAGGACAGGGACGGGGTGCGGACGGGCACTGCCGTAGAATCCGGTCGCATGAGCACCGACACCACCCCGGTCCCGCGACCGGACAGCGGCGTCCCCCGCGTGGCCGTCGTCACCGGCGCCGGCGGCGGACTCGGCCGGGCGTTCTCCACCGCCCTGGCCCGCGCCGGGTGGACGGTGGCCGCCCTCGGCCGGTCACCGTCCACTCTCGAGGCGACCGTAGCCGCCTGTGCGGCGGCGACGCACGATGACAGTCAGGGTGACAGTCACGGTGACAGTCACGGCCGCCTTCACAGCGCAGTCGTGTGCGACGTGGGCGACGAGGAGTCGGTGACCCGGGCGTTCTCCGAGGTCACGGACCGCTACGGACGGCTGGACCTGCTGGTCAACAATGCGGGTGTCCCCGGTCCGACCGGACGGATCGACGAGGTGGACCCCTCCGGGTTCACCGCCACAATGCGCACCAATGCTGCCGGGACTTTCCTGTGCACCCGGGCCGCGTTCGCGTGGATGGCGTCGCACGGCGGCGGCAGGATCATCAACAACGGTTCGGTCGCCGCCCGAGTCCCCAGGGCACATGCCGCCGCGTACGCCGCGTCGAAGGCGGCGGTGGCGTCCCTGACGGTATCCACCGCCCTGGACGGCCGTGACTGCGGGGTCACCGCCACCGAACTGGACATCGGGAACGCCCGGACGGGGTTGCTGTCGTCTTTCACCGGTGCCGAACCTGTCTTCGACGCCGCAGAGGCCGCCCGTCTCCTCGTCACGGTCGCTGACCTGCCCGCCGGCGTCAGTGTCGACAACGTCACTGTCACAGCGGCGGGCATGCCCTTCCTCGGGCGTGGATGAGCGTTCCCTCCCACAGAGGTCGACGGGTGATTTCTGTCACCCTGTAACCACTGGGTACGGTTGACAGCGTGACCAACCTCGACCGTCCTGTGACAGCACCGGATTTCCTGCTGTCGCGTCATTCCGGGAGTCTGCGCTCCAGCGGGTCCCGGTCGACATGGCCGGACCCGTTCGAGGCCGCGACGATGCTGCGTGACGGCGACGCGGAGATCCTCGTGGGGGCTGTCCCCTTCGACACCGGCAACCGTGCCGCCCTGACTGTCCCGGAGCGGTACTCCACCTCGGACTGCCCGTTGGAGCCTCCCGCCCACTACCGCGGTCAGACGGCGGCCCGGCGCGCCGAGGTTGTCTCGGTCTCACCCCTGACCACCCTGGAGGAGCACCAGTCCACCGTCGCTGCGGCGATAGGCACCATCCACGCGTCCACCCTGGAGAAGGTCGTACTGGCCCGCGCCGTGGACGTGCAGTTCGCCGACGAGGTCGACCCCCTGCTCATCGCCGCTCGCATGATCGACCTGTCCGCGGAGCGTGACGGTTTCGCCGTCGACCTCGGGGCCACCGGACGCCACGATGACCGGGGGTCGATGCTGGTCGGTTCGTCTCCCGAACTCCTGGTCCGCCGGCGGGGCACGGTCGTCGAGGCCCTGCCCCTGGCAGGATCGGCGCCCCGGTTGCGGGACAGGAACGCCGACGCCGGGGCGGGACGCCAGCTGCAGGAGTCCACCAAGAACCTTGCCGAGCACCGGTGGGTCACCGACCACTACCGCCGGGTGCTGTCGACGGTGTGCACCGAGCTCGACATCCCGGATACCCCCGGGCTGATACGGACCAACGAGATGTGGCACCTGGGGACGCGGATCCGTGGGCGGGTGCCGGCGGACGGCCCCTCGGCCCTGGACCTGGCGCTGATGCTGCATCCGACCCCGGCGGTGGGGGGCTGCCCCACAGAGGCGGCGCTGGGGATCATCGACGAGGTAGAGGAACCGCGGGACTTCTACGGGGGGGTTGTCGGATGGGGCCGGGCCGACGGCGACGGTGAGTACATGGTCTCGATCCGGTGCGCCGAGGTCGCCGGTGCCGGGGCGAGGGCCTGGGCGGGGGGCGGGATCGTGGCGTCCTCCTCGGCAGCCGAGGAGACCGCGGAGACGACCGCGAAGCTCCAGACCGCGTTGCGGGCGCTCAACGTCCCGGCGTCGATGCGGTCGGTCTAGTACCGCTCGACGGGGTTGACCAGGTGCCCCAGTCCGGGGATCTCGATGTCGATCGAGTCACCGGGGACCATCTCGGCGGTTCCTGCCGGGGAACCGGTGCAGATGACGTCTCCGGGCAGGAGGGTGAAGGCGGCGGACACCCATTCGATGATTTCCGGGATGGACTTGATCATCTGGTCGGAGTTGGAGTCCTGGCGGGTTTCGGTGGTGCCGTCGTGGGTGAGGTGCGCCTTGATCGGCAGGTTGTCGAGTTCGGCGAAGTCCAGGTCGGTCTCGATCCACGGGCCCAGCGGGCAGAAGGTGTCCAGGCCTTTGGCACGGGCCCACTGGCCGTCGGCGAACTGCAGGTCCCGGGAGGAGACATCGTTGACGATGGTGAAGCCGAGGACGACGGACTTCCAGTCGTCACGGGCGACGTCCTTGCAGGGCCGGCCGATGACGATGGCGAGTTCTCCCTCGAATTCCACGCGGGTGGCCCACTCCGGGATGCGGATCGGCGCGCCCGGGCCGATGACCGCTGTCGGCGGCTTGATGAAGATCGTCGGGGGAAGGTGCTCGGCGGACTTCTTGAAGACCTCTTTGACGTGGTCGGCGTAGTTACGCCCCACGGCGACGACCTTCGAGGGGAGGATGGGGGCCAGCAGACGGACGTCCTCGACGGGCCAGGTGCGGCCGGTGAACTCCGGCTCGCCGAAGGGGTGGCCGGCGATCTCGCGGCAGGTCGCTCCTGAACCGTCCGGCTGGCCCCCTTCCAGGACTGCGAAGGCCATGCCTTCAGGGTGGGCAATACGGGAGATACGCATGTAATGACACACTACATAGGTGCCCCTGAGCAGGTGTCACCGCCCGGCGCGGTTCGGGACGCAACGGGCGCAAATGCCCACATGATGGGACACCATGTGTGAAATATCACACCTGTGTCGAGCGCAGGGTGATGAACTTCCGGGCCCCCTCACCTCCCGCGGTGAGTGCGAGGAAGAGCTCGGCGGCCGCCAGCGCGTCAGCGGAGGCACTGTGGCTGCGGTAGGTCGGCAGACCGTATCGCTGCCGGACCCGGGCCAGACGGAGGTCCTCCCCCCGCGGATACGTGCCCATACGTTCCATGTGCCTCCGCTCCAGCTCGAGAGTGTCCACCACGGGCACATCCAGGCGCACTCCCAGCTCCCGCCTGCACGCCTCCCCGAGAAACCCGGTCTCCACCACGGCGAAGTGCGCCAGCAGGGCCCGCCCCTGCAGGGCGGCGAGAAACTCCCCCAGCGCCTCCGCCGCCGGGACCCCGGCGGCCAGGACGTCGTCGGTCAGGCCGTGCAGTGTCACCGACTCCCCCGCACCGGACGTGTCATGCAGCACCACCTCCCGTGCACCCGACAGGTCGATCACCCTCCCGTCGACCGGCACCCACCCGATCGACAGCAGCCGGTCCCTGCCCGGTCGCAGTCCGGTCGTCTCGACGTCCACGGCGAGCAGGGGCAGCCTGTCCAGTGGAGTGTCCGGGGCGGGCGGGTGCTCCGGGACCCGGACGCCGCGGCCGGCGGACAGGGGTCGCGCCAGTCCCCTGCCCAGCACCCGCAGTCTGTCCGCCAGTGCCATCAGGTGCTCCTGACCGGGTACGCCGTCGCCAGGGACGACTGGATGGACTTGATGATGCCGAAGGCGTCCCGCAGGTTCTCCCGCTCGATGCGTCCCAGGGAGTCGGGACTGACGGCGTAGTCGGCGGGCTCTCCGAGCCGCAGCTGCCTGGCCTGGTGCCGCAGCGCCAGACCCGTGAGCACCCCGAAGGCGTCGGTGAGGTCACGCGCGCCCTGCTGCGACAAGACCCCCGCCGCGGCCGCGGCGGACAGACGCTGCCCGGTCCCCACCGCCGTCACCCCGGCGACCAGCGCATACAGCCTGGCGATCTGCACGACAGCGGCGATGCCCCCTTTCTTCAGGTCGAGGGTGTTGGCGTAGTCGCCGCCACGGCGGACCACCAGCCCACGGAACACGCCGAGCGGTGGCTCCCTCCTCACGGCGAGCGCTGCGAGCTGGGCGTGGAGTCTCCCGGAGCCTTTCGCCGACGCGACCGCCGACCTGTGCACGGACTCGACCAGTTCCCGGGAACCGTGGACCACGCGCATGTCGTAGAAGGTCTGCGCGTGGAGCACCGCGTCGGGCTCCGGGGCCGTCGTCCAGGTATGGAAGGTCCGGGCCCAGTTGCCCGCCGTCATCCGCCACGCCGGGTTCGACGCCATCATGTCCCCCAGGCACCTGACCTGGCCTGCTTCCGCCAGTCCGTCGCACACCCGGTCCGACAGCGACCTGAAGTAGTCACCGTGGGCGTCCGGGTCGTAGTCGTCGGAGAGCACCAGGCAGTTGTCCTGGTCCGAGGCGAAGCCGGCGGCACGGCGTCCCTGTGACCCGACGACGGCGAAGCCGTAGGCGACCGGCGGCGGACCGAGTTCCTCCTCCGCCAGCACCAGCAGCCGGCGGGCCAGGGAATCCAGTCCTACGGTGAGCAGGCCGCTGACCTCGTCGGGCGAGGCTCCCCGTTCGATGAAGCCCGCGGCCATCTGTGCGGCGTCCTTCACGATCCGCCGCATCTGCGCGGCGGTGGTGGCCTTGGACAGGTCGGCGGCGAGGTAGATCGGGTCCGATCTCAGGGTGCGCATGACGTCCGAGGCCGCGAGCATGCCGACGGGTGCTCCCCCGGCCTCCGGGTCGGTGACGGGAAGATGGTGGATGTCCAGGTCACTCATCCGCAGCATCGCCTCGAAGACCGTCGTGTGCGGTTCCACCGTGACAGGCCCGGGGGTCATGACCTCACTCACCGGGGTTGCCGCGTCACGACCTTCAGCCAGGACGCGGTTTCTCAGATCACGGTCGGTGAGGATGCCGACCAGCCGGTCACCCACCACCACCGGCAGGCAGGAGACGCCGTGGCGTGCCATGGTCTGCGCCGCGACCGCCACCGTGACACCGGAGTCCACGGTGACCAGTGCCCTGCCTCCGTCCCTCGCTCCTGCACCGGTGCCGGCCCCGCTGCCGGTGCCGAGGTCCGCGACGGTACGCCGGAGCATGTCGGCACCGGAGCTGCTTCTCAACCGTTCCGAATCCGCGCGGATACGCACCGAAAGGCCTGAGTAGTAGCGGGCGATGTCCGGATGCCTGCCGACAAGATCGACGAGCGCTTCGCCGGGCAGGACCAGCAGGAGACTGTCCTCGACCGCGACCATCGTGTAGCGGGACGGCCCGTGGTCGTCGACGGCGGTGCCTGGGCCGCTGCCGGCACTACCGGCACTACCGGCACTGTTGCCGCCATGTTCGCCGCGGCCGGGCAGCATCGTCGAATACCCGAAGGAGTCGCCTGTGCCGCGTCGGTCGAGCAGCACCCCGCTGTCGTCCATGACGTCCACCGCCCCGGACCTGACGATGTAGAGGTGGTCATTGTCCTCTCCCGAGGTGATGACGGTCTGCCCGCGGCGGACGTAGGTCATCGTCATGGAAGACGGGAGGGAGCGCAGTTCGGCGTCCGGCAGGTGGGTGAACGGTTCCTGACCGGCGAGGAAACGGCGGACTTCGTCGAGTTCCACACTCATGGAGCCCACACTACCGGCGCATGTCTCCCCCTCTGTCCGGTTTTCACCCCCGGGTCGGGGATATGCAACTTGTTGCACATGGCCCTGTGATGTGCGTTACAGTCCAGGTATGGCGTTGGACCACGCGATCATGATCTCACTGGCTGAACGACCCGGCACCGGTTACGAGCTGGGACGGCAGTTCGCCACGTCACTCGGCCACTTCTGGCCGGCGACCCGACAGCAGATCTACCGCACCCTGTCCCGCCTGCACGCCGACGGCCTGATCACCTGCCGCGACGTCGTCCAGGAGGGACGTCCGGACAAGAAGATCTACACACTCTCCCCCGCCGGCGAGGACGCCCTGGCGTCCTGGATCGACCAGCCGACCACGGTCACCACGCTGCGTGACGAACTCGGCGTGAAACTCCGCGGTGCCGGGCACGGAGACATGGCACGTGTCCTCGACGACGTGAGACACCACCTCGAAGTCCATTCCGGACGCCTCGCCCTGTACCACCACTACGCACGGACCCAGTTCCCCGATGCAGTGGTCCCCACGGGGCAGACCCTGACCCCGGCGCAGATCCCGACCGGCCGGCGCCTGCACCAGTACCTCGTTCTCCGCGGCGGCATCCGCCTGGAGGAGGCGTTCGTCGACTGGTGCAACGAGGTGCTGACTGCACTTTCTCCTGAACCAGCCCCTGCAACGACCCCTGAGAAGAGTCCGACATGAGCTCCCTTTACCCGAATCTGTTCCGCCCGCTGGACATCGGCGGCATCACTCTTCCGAACCGGTCTGTCATGGGTTCCATGCACACCGGACTGGAGGACCGGATCCGACACGCTGACGAGCTCGGCGAGTTCTATGCCGAACGTGCCCGGGGCGGGGTCGGTCTGATCATCACCGGGGGAATCGCACCGATCCGCTCCGGAGACCTCATGGCGATGGGAGCGCGGATGGCCACGCCGTTGGCGGTCCGTCACCACCGCCGGGTCACCGACGCCGTCCACGGGGCGGGCGGGCTGATAGCCATGCAGATCCTCCACGCCGGGCGCTACGGGGTGACACCTTTCAAGGCCGCTCCCGGGTCCGAGCCTTCGCCGATCCACCCGTTCAGGCACATCCGGATGACGGAGGGGATGATCCGCCGTACGATCCGTTCCTTCGGTCGCGCCGCCCGCCTGGCCCGCCTGGCGGGGTATGACGCCGTGGAGATCATGGGGGGCGAGGGTTACCTGGTCAACCAGTTCCTCTGCCCCCACACCAACGACCGGACCGACCGCTGGGGCGGGTCCACCGTCAACCGGCAGCGCTTCCTCATCGAGGTCATCGATGAGATCCGCCGGCAGGTTCCCCGTGAGTTTCCGGTGATCCTGCGCCAGTCCGTCGCCGATTTCGTGGACGGTGGCCAGACGTTCGAGGAGATTGCACTGCTCGCCCGGCGTGCCGAGAGACACGGGGTGGACGCCGTGAACACCGACATCGGCTGGCATGAGGCGAAGGTCCCGACGATTGTCACTTCGGTTCCGCGCGCCGCTTTCGTGAAATTCACGGAGAGACTGCGTGACGAGGTTTCGATCCCGCTCATCGCGTCGAACCGGATCAACACGCCTGAGGTTGCCGAGCAGGTCCTCACCGACCACCGGGTGGACGCGGTCTCCATGGCACGCCCGTTCCTCGCCGACCCTCGTTTCATGGAGAAAGCGGCACAGGGACGTCCTGGGGAGATCAACACGTGTATCGGCTGCAACCAGGCCTGCCTCGACCACATTTTCGTCGGTAAGAGAGTTTCCTGTCTGGTCAATCCGCGGGCGGGGCGGGAGACGACTCTTGTGCTCTCCCCGACCCGTTCCGCGAAGAGGATCGCGGTGGTCGGTGCCGGGCCTGCGGGTCTGTCTGCGGCGGTGTCCGCGGCGGAGAAAGGACACCGGGTCACGCTTTTCGAGGCACGGGACCATGTGGGCGGGCAGTTCGCTATTGCTGCCCGTATTCCGGGGAAGGAGGAGTTCCACGAGTCCATCCGGTATTTCCGTACCCGGTTGGCGGTACTCGGGGTGGATGTGAGGCTGGGCACGAGGGTTTCGGCCCAGGAGTTGACGGAGGAGAACTTCGACCATGTGATCCTGGCTACCGGGGTGACCCCGCGTGTCCCACGGATCGAGGGGGCGGATCATCCGATGGTGATGACGTACGCGCAGGCTGTGCGTGGTGAGAGGGAGATAGGTCACCGGGTGGCGGTGCTCGGTGCCGGGGGGATCGGCTTCGATGTCTCGGAGTTTCTCACCACTCCCTCGGGCCCGGATTCCCCTTCCCTGCACCTCAAGGAGTGGGAGCAGGAGTGGGGGGTCACCGAGGATCTGGACACCCCGGGCTTCCTGACGACCCCGCGGCCGGAGGCTCCCCTGCGCGAGGTGTACATGGTGCAGCGTAAGCCGACCCGTCAGGGAAGGACGCTGGGGAAGACCACCGGCTGGGTCCACCGCGCCGCGGTGAAGGCGAAGAAGGTCGAGCAGATCAGCGGGGCGACCTACGAGAGGATCGACGACGACGGACTGCACCTGGCCTTTTACGAGGAGAAGAAGGACAGGAAAGGAAGGGTGGTGTCGAAGGTGCTCACGGGTCGTCGTGTCCTCGCCGTCGACAACATCGTCCTGTGCACCGGACAGGAGTCCGTCAATGATCTGGCGGAGCCGCTGGCTGCCGCGGGAGTCACCTTCGACATCGTCGGTGGCGCGGACCTTGCCGCAGAGTTGGACGCCAAACGTGCGATCCGTCAGGGCACGGAGGCCGCGGCACGTATCGCGTGACGCTGTCGCCCTGTTTCCGGGCGTGCCGGCGTCCCGGTGGGTCGGATGACCACCGGGGTGCGAGGACCGGCTAACTGGAACGCAGGGGCGCCAGGGGCCCGTCGGCTTCGGTGGAGTCGGTGTAGCCGTCGGGTCCTGTCCGGTCCACCGTCACTCCGTCGTCCGGAGTTGACGCTGACCACAGTCCTGCGGTTTTCAGGGCGTGGTGGGTGCGGCACAACAGCATGCAGTTTGAGACGGAGGTCGGACCGTCAGATTCCGGGGTGGTGTGCGGGGAGCTGATGATGTGGTCGTGTTCGCATCTGCCGGCCGGCACGGCGCAGTGGGGGAACCTGCAGTGTCCGTCCCTGCCTTGCACTGTCGCTTTCTGGAGCGTGGTGAAGGTGTACCCACGCGCCTGCCGGTGATTGATCTCCTTCCGGGACGGGAGTTCGCGAACCAGGGTCGCCACACCTTCAAGTGCGCTGGCGGTGAGGTCGGAGACATATCCGACTCCGGGAATGAACGCACCTCCGACACCGTGTCTGCCGTCGAGTGTCGGGCGGTAGAAGTTCACCGTGATCTTCATGGTGGCCGGAGTGTCACCCAGAAGGTCGAGCAGGACCCTCGCCCTGCACTGGGCCATCGAGGGGAGTCCGGAGAACGCGGCATTCTCATCGGAGCACAGGGCCTCCTCAGTGCCGTCGTGTTCCGCCCGACGGGCTTCCCTCAGCAGGTCCAGGGCACGGTCCCCCACCGTGGACCAGACGGCGTCTGCCGTCACGGCAGATCCGCAGTCGAGGATCAACCGGTTCTCCCGCCGGTACAGCCGTTGTGTGTCCTGTTCACGCTGTTCCGTGGCGGACACGATGTTCCCTGCGACTGCCGCCAGAGTCTCATCCGTCACCTGGGAGAATGCCTCCAGAGTGGCGGGTCCGCCCTCTCTGATCCAGTCCGAGAGAGCCTCAGAGACTGCCGCGTCAATCAACGGGCGGACCGATTCGGCCACACGGGTCTTGAGCCCCACCAGGTGCCTGTTGATTCTCAGCCACACCGTGTCCAGGTGATCCACAGTGATTCTTCCGTCATCGAACAGAAGTTCAAACAGTGCCGGCATACGTTCGGCGATTCCCGCCCCGTGGACGTAACGGTAGGCCTCCGACCGGGACCGTCCGCGTGCCGCCAGCACGCTCGAGGCCCGCAGCTCCGGCACCACCGTCACCAACCATGACACGAGTGAAAGCTCCCGCCTGTTCAGGTCAGTCACGAGCTGCCGGGCCGGATTCTCCACCCCCACAACGGATTCCGGATACAGAGCATCCATCTTCGCCCCCCCCCGTCCAATCTCGCCCGGCCCCCTGCCGGCTCCCCAACTTCCTGGTATGTACGTTAGCAATACTACCCGAACCAATCCACGGAGTCAAACATATGTTTGACTCCGCCAGCCGACCGGGCCAGCCGGCCGGGCCCCACAGTCCCGCACCGCCAACCGCCCCTCCCCCCGCGCCTACACTCCCACCGCAGCGGCGATCCGGTCACCGACCTCGGCAGTACGGATCTGGGATCCGTCCCGTCCCGCAACTTCAGCGAGCACTGCAGCCTCGATCTTCTCGGCCTGAAGGTTACGCAGGGTGGCGTCCTCCCCCTCGTTGCCCGCGAGATGCCGCAGCAGCAGTGCCGTGGACAGGATCGCCGCACACGGGTCGGCGATGCCCTTGCCGGCGATGTCCGGCGCGGAGCCGTGGACCGGCTCGAACATCGAGGGATTCTTCCGGGACGGGTCGATGTTGCCGGACGCCGCCAGACCGATTCCACCGGTGACGGCCCCGGCCAGGTCGGTGAGGATGTCGCCGAACAGGTTGTCGGTGACGATCACGTCGAAACGGCCCGGATCCGTGACCATGTAGATGGTCGCCGCGTCGATGTGACAGTAGTCAACCTCCACGTCCGGGTATTCACCGCCGACGGTCTCCACGGCCCGAGACCACAGGCCGCCGGCGTTGACCAGCACATTGGTCTTGTGGACGAGGGTCAGCCTGCGGGACCGTGCCCGTGCCCGGGAGAAGGCGTCCCGGACGACCCGTTCGACCCCGTACCACGTGTTCTGACTGACCTCACTGGCGACTTCGTGGTCGGTCCCCTCGCGCAGGGTACCGCCGTTACCGCAGTAGAGCCCCTCCGTCCCTTCACGGACCACCACGAAGTCGATGTCCCCGGGTTCCGCCAGAGGTGAGGACGCCCCGGGGAAGAGTTTCGCCGGGCGCAGGTTCACGGCGTGGCCCAGCCGGAACCGCAGCGGCAGCAGCAGACCCCGTTCGAGAACGCCGGCGGGGACCGACCTGGGATCGCCGACGGCGCCGAGGAGGATCGCGTCATGGTCGCGCAGGGACTCGAGGTCGGCGTCGGTGAGGAGCTCCCCGTTGCGCAGGTAGCGCCGTGCCCCGAGGTCGTAGTCGGTGGTGTCGACGGCCCCGCCGCCGGTCGCCGATGTCACCGAGCGCAGGACTTTCAGTGCTTCGGCGGTGACCTCGGTTCCGATACCGTCTCCGGCAATAACCGCAAGTTTCATTCTGTGGACCCTTTCGCGTTATCGCGTCTCACATAGTTGGAAATCTCCAGTCAGACTACCATGTGCCCGGCTCTCGCCCTGCGGACATCATCCACCCCCGCAGACCTACCCCGGGGGTGCATGAAGGGGTATACACATACGTCGATCTTGTGTGGTCCGGCACCGTCGGGGACTAACATCCATTCTCCCCGGACACTTCGGTGAGGCTCACCTCTGGTAAGTGGCCGGGCACCGGCCGCGCCCGACCGGTCAACAGTCAGCACACCGTGTCAGAAAGCAGCGTCCGTGTTCTACACCAACGCCCTCATCGGGCTCCGCGAGGGACTCGAGGCCACCATGGTGGTCATCATCCTCGCCGCATACCTCCGGAAGACGGACCAACGTCGTTCCTACCCCTGGCTCTGGGGAGGTGTCCTCGCCGCACTCCTGGTCACCGTGGGAGTCTTCCTCGTCATCCACTTCGGCACCAGAACACTCACCACCACCGGTCAGGAACTCATCGGAGGTATCGCCTCACTGGTCACCGTGGCGCTGGTCGTGTGGATGCTGCTCTGGATGAAGGGCGCCGACAGGAACATGACCGCCGAACTCGAGGGGAAGATGGGGCACGCCGTGTCCACAGGCCCCCTCGCAGTCGCGACGGTGGCCTTCATCGCCGTCGCCAGGGAAGGCATCGAAACAGCCCTCCTGGTCTTCGACTCCTTCAGCCGTGCCCTCGGCGTCCCCTTCGCAGGGCTCGTCACCGGGGTCGCGGCTTCCGTCGCCATCGGTGTGGCCGTGTACATCGGAGCAGTCAACGTCAACCTGAGGATCTTCTTCCGGGTCACCGGGGCCCTCCTCATCCTCGTGGCCGCAGGCATCCTCCGCTACGGGATCACCGACCTCCAGGAGGCCAATGTGCTTCCCGGACTGACCGACTACGCCTTCGACATCTCCGGCGTCCTCGTGCCCGGTACCTGGTACGCCACCCTTCTCGAGGGAATGTTCAACATCGTCGCAGCGCCGACCGTGCTCGCGTTCACCGCATGGGCACTGTTCCTCCTCATCACCGTTCCCACCTACTTCCGCCCCGTAAAGGACAAGAAATGATGTTCTCCCGTGTCACCCGCGCAGCCGTGGTCACCCCGGTCGTGCTGGCCCTCCCCCTGGCCGTGGCCTCCTGCACGGAGAAGGACGATGACGCCCCGGCGTTCACCGTCACCGCCACCGACGACTCCTGCGACGTCGACTCCTACGACGCGACCACCGGAAACAACAGTTTCGAGGTCACCAACAACGGCAGGAAGATCACCGAGTTCTACGTCTACACCTCCGGTGACCGCGTCGTCGGCGAGGTCGAGAACATCGGCCCCGGGGCGACACGCAAGCTGCTGGTGTCCATCCCCGAGGCCGGAACATACAAGGTGACCTGCAAGCCCGGCATGGTCGGCGACGGTATCAGCCATGATCTCACCGTCACCGGAGACGCCGTCGACCTCGCCGAGGGGGACGACAAACTCAGCGCAGCCGTCGACGGCTACCTGCGCTACGTTCGCTCGCAGACAACCGCCCTGCGGGAGTCCGTCGACACCTTCGCCGACGCCGTCCGCGCCGGTGACGTCGACACCGCCAAATCACTGTTCGCCCCGACGAGGACGTACTACGAGCGCATCGAGCCGATCGCCGAAGCCTTCCCCGATGACCTCGACCCGCGGATCGACCTGCGCGAGGCAGACCTCGAGGACGGCCAGAAATGGACCGGGTTCCACAAGATCGAGAAGGCCCTGTGGGTGGACGGCCGGATCAACGACGAGACGAAGGCTGACGCCGACCAGCTGGTCAAGGATGTCGCCGAACTGGCGGACGGGGTCGACGCCACCGACTTCACCGTCGCACCCGACGCCATCGCCAACGGTGCCCACGGCCTCCTCGACGAGATCTCCACCTCGAAGATCACCGGTGAAGAGGACACGTTCTCCCACACCGACCTGTGGGACTTCCAGGCCAACCTCGACGGCTCCAAGGCCGCCGTCGCCGCCCTCGAGGAGACCATCGACGAGAAGGACCCCAACCTGCTCGCCGACATCAACGCCAAGTTCGACAACGTCCAGAAACTGCTCGACGGTTTCCGTCAGGGCGACGGCTTCATCTCCTACGACAAGGTCGGGGAAGATGACCGCAGGAAACTCTCCACCGCCCTTGACCAGCTCAACGAACAGGTCGCCAAGGTCACCGGCGTCATCACCGGAGCGGAGGCGAAGTAAAATGCCCCGCGGGTCAGTCTCCCGACGCGGATTCCTCACCGGCCTGGGCCTCACAGGGCTCGGCGCCGCCGCAGCAGGCACCGCCGGAGCGGCGTCCCTGGCGTCCTGCTCTTCAGGAGAAGACGACCGGAACGCCGGACAGACCGTCCCGTTCCGGGGCGACCACCAGGCAGGCGTCACCACCGCCCAGCAGGAGCACCTGCACATCGTCGCCTTCAACGTCCTCACCGACGACCGTGACGAGCTTCGGGACATGCTCGCGACCTGGACAACCATGGCCGAACGGATGACCCGGGGCGAACAGACCACCGACGGAGGTGCCCTGACGGGGACGGACGCGGACGCCAACACCGATCCCGACGGCACCCTCAACCTCGTCCCGGAGGACACCGGCGAAGCGGTCGACCTGTCCGCAGGACGCCTGACAGTCACCGTCGGCTACGGCCCCTCCCTGTTCGACGGACGTTTCGGCCTGCAGGACCGCCGACCTGCGGAACTCGAAACGCTGCCGAAATTCCCCGGAGACCAGCTGGTGCCGGACCTGTGCGACGGGGACATCGTCATCCAGGCATGCTCCGACGATCCCCAGGTGGCCGTCCACGCGGTACGCAACCTCACCCGCGCCGGCTCCGGGGTGGTCGAAGTCAGGTGGTCGCAGCTGGGGTACGGGGCCGCGTCAAGGACCACGAAGGAGGGTGACACCCCGCGCAACCTCTTCGGGTTCAAGGACGGCACCCGCAACATCACCGCCGACGAGACCGATGACATCAACAACATGGTGTGGGTCTCCGCGGACCGGCCCGACAGTGCCGGACCGGGCGGGTGGATGACCGGCGGCACCTACATGTGCGTCCGCAGGATACGGATGCTTCTGGAAGTCTGGGACCGTCAGATCCTCGACGACCAGCAGCACACCTTCGCCAGGTACAAGGGCTCGGGAGCCCCCATCGGCGCCCACGACGAGTTCGACGACCTGCCCTTCGACCTCTACCTGGGTACCGGCGGGCCTGCGATTCCCCGGGACTCCCATGTCTATCTGGCGCACCCTGACCAGAACAACGGGCAGCGGATGCTGCGACGCGCCTACAACTTCATCGAAGGCTCCGACTCGATGGGGCACCTGTCAGGCGGGCTGTTCTTCATCGCCTACGTCGCCGCACCGTCGGTGAACTTCACACCGGTCCAGATGAAGCTGGCGCACGAGGACAAGATGAACGAGTACGTCAGATACGAGTCCAAGGCGGTGTTCGCCTGTCCGCCCGGGCTGGCTGAAGGATCCTCCGCGAACTGGGGCACCGCACTGTTCGGCGGTTAGGCGACCGGCCCGATGTCGCCTCCGGGTCGGCGACAGGCCAGGTCAGACGGCGTGCGGGCCGTGCACCTCCACCGCACTGCGTGTGAACAGCATCACCGTGACCGCGACCACCGCGGCGGCCGCGGCCGTGAAATACGGGACGGAGGGATCGAACTTCTCCGCCAGTTCCGTCGACGCGAACGGGGCGATGACGCCTCCCATCCACCGCACGAAGTTGTACGCGGCCGAAGCGACAGGCTGGGGGTTGTCGGACACGCTCATCGCCATCTCCGTGTACATGGTGTTGTTGACACCCAGCAGGGCACCGGAGACGACAACCAGCACGGTGACCACCCACGGTGTGCCGTGGAAGACACCGAGCAGGACGTACACGGCGACCAGACCACAGAGGGTGAGCATCGTGGTGTTCGCGGCTCCGACACGGTTCTGGAACACCGGGGCGATGAAGACCGAGAAGACCGCAAGAGCGGAACCCCAGCCGAAGAACACGAGGCCGATCCCGTACTCCCCCGAGTCCAGGAGGAACGGGGTATAGGCCAGCACGGTGAAGAATCCGAAGTTGTAGAACAGAGCGGAAAATGACACCCCGAAAAGACCGCCGTGCCGCAGTGCCCGCAGCGGAGCAGCGAAACTGGTCCTCTCCCCGGTCACCGGTGTGGAGGGAAGTTTGACCACCAGCACCAGCAGTGCGATGAGCATGAGGACGGCAGTGCCGAAGAAGGGGCCGCGCCAGTTCAGGTCCCCCAGGACGGCACCCACCAGCGGGCCGCAGGCCATGCCCAGCCCGAGTGCCGCCTCGTAGAGGATGATCGCGACGGCACGACCCCCGGAGGCGACGGCGACGATGACCGCCAGGGCGGTCGCCACGAACAGTGCGTTGCCCAGACCCCACCCGGCACGGAAGGCGACGAGTTCTCCGACACTTCCGGAGGTTCCGGCGAGGGCGGCGAAGATCACGATGAGCGTCAACCCGGTCAGAAGCGTTCGCTTTCCTCCCACCCGGCTCGACACCGCCCCGGTGACCAGCATCATCACGGCCGTGACCGCGAAGTAGCTGGTGAACAGCAGTGAGACCTGGGACGGGCCGGCATCCAGATTCTCGGCGATCGCCGGCAGGATGGGGTCGACCAGTCCGATACCCATGAAGGCGAAGACGCAGGCCAGGGCAGTCGCCCACACCGCAACAGGTTGGCGGAGCATCGACTCCTTCTCGGACTCCAGTGTCGCGGCGTCAGGTGCCACGGGGGTGACGCCACCGGCACTGCTGTCATCTGTCGAGGTCGTTTTCACCCGGTCATCTCCCTGCTTCTGTGTCTGCTGCTGTGGTTGCTTCTGAGTCTGCTGCTGGGGTTGCTTCTGCCATTCCGGCGTCCCTGCGTTCCCGGCGGGCGTCGGAACCGGCACCCTGCCTCTCCTGTCTGACGATCTCGGCGGCGAGCCGTGACAAAGGTCCCAGACCTGCGCGGACCTTCTCCCGGTCAGTGGCGTCCAGACGGTCCAGATAGAAGGACAGGACGCCGTTACGCTGTCTGTTCGCTTCGGCGAGCGCCTCACGTCCCGCTTCCGTCATGTCGACGAGAGTCACGCGGGCGTCACCTGCCGAGGTGCGGCGCCTGACCAGCCCCGCAGCACCCAGTCGGGAGACGAGCTGGCTCATCCCCGGCTGGGTGACTCCGCTGAGCCTGGCGAGGTCGCCGATCCTGGCCGGACCTTCGGCCAGCGTGTTGAGCACACTGACCTGGGCGGTGGAGAGCTCCCCGGGGTACTCGAGGACACGGACCATCTGGATGGCCACCCGCAGGGAGTCGCGGATCTCCTGGGCGATGTCCCGGAGGTCGGAACTGTCGGAACTGCGGGGGACGTCAGAGACGTCAGAGGAGGTACCGGAATCGGAAAGAGCCATGTCGCATAACGGTATTATATAAGCTCGTTATGTACAAGTCCGGTCTTTCTGCCACGGCACTGCCCCAGGGTCACACGCAGAAAACCCGGAAGCCACCGCCTGCACGGCGGTGGCTTCCGGGTCGGTACGACAGTGTCCGGAGTCCGGGGGGGGACAGTTCCCTGTCCAGCTGGTGGACTGCCCCGGACTCCCTGACTCGGGCGGGTGCCTACCCGAGGTCCAGCTGGACGGCGCGGGACGCGGACAGCGCTTCCCCGATCTGGTCGATGAGCGGGGCCGGGATCTCCTTCTCCACGCGCAGCACCAGGGTCGCGGAACCCTCGGTGAGGTCCTGGGACAGGGCCGCCGCGTTGATGTTGATGCCTTCGCGACCCAGGAAGGTGCCGACCTTACCGAGGGCACCGGGCTGGTCGGTGTAGGTCAGGAACAGGTTGAGGCCTTCGGCCCGCAGGTCAAGGCCACGGTCGTTGATCCGGACGATCTTCTCCACGTGGTCGAGGCCGGTGAGCGCACCGATGACGGATACCGCGGTCCCGTCACCGGCGACGGCCTTCACCTCCAGTACGGAGCGGTGGGTGACGGATTCGTCGGCGGTGGTGACAGTCAGCTCCACTCCCCGCTCTTCGGCGATCTGCGGCGTGTTGACGAAGGTGACCTGCTCGTCCACGACACCGGCGAAGACACCGCGGAGAGCTGCCAGGCCGAGTGCGTCGACCGATTCGGTCGACAGCTCACCGCGGGCCTCCACGGACACGGCCGACACCGGCGCCGCCAGCAGGGCCGAGGCAACCTTGCCCAGCTTGGTGGCGAGGTTGAGCCACAGTGCGACTTCCTCGGAGACTCTGCCACCGGTGACGTTGACGGCGTCCGGGACGAAATCACCGGCGAGAGCCTTGAGCACGGACGCCGCGACATCAGTTCCCGCCCGGTCCTGGGCCTCCACGGTGGACGCGCCGAGGTGCGGGGTCACGACGACCTGGGGAAGCTCGAACAGCGGCGAGTCGGTGCAGGGCTCCTTCGAGTAGACGTCGAATCCGGCACCCCGGATCCGACCTTCCTTGATCGCGTCCGCGAGAGCCTGCTCGTCGACCAGGCCACCGCGGGCGGCGTTGATGATGATCTGACCCTTTTTGGCGCCTGCGAGGAGCTCGGCGTTGAACATTCCCGCCGTTTCCTTGGTCTTCGGCAGGTGGATGGTGACGAAATCTGCCCTGGCCATCAGTTCCGCCAGATCAACCAGCTCCACCCCGAGCTGTGCGGCGCGGGCGGGGTTTGCGTACGGGTCGTAGGCGATGATCTCGGTCTCGAAGGCCGCCAGACGTTGTGCGAACAGCTGGCCGATGTGCCCGAAGCCGACGATTCCGACGGTCTTTCCGAAGACCTCGACCCCCTTGAAGGAGGACCGCTTCCATTCGCCGTCACGCAGGGTCTTGTCCGCGGCGGGAATCTGGCGCGCCGTGGACAGGAGCAGGGCGATGGCGTGTTCGCAGGCGGAGTGGATGTTCGAGGTCGGGGCGTTGGCGACCATGACGCCGCGGGCGGTGGCGGCCTCGATGTCGACATTGTCCAGACCGACGCCGGCGCGGCCGATGATCTGCAGTTTCGGTGCCGCGGAGAGAACCTCGGCGTCCACGGTGGTGGCTGAGCGTACGAGCAGGGCGTCAGCGTCTTTGACGGCCTCCAGCAGTTCCGGACGGTTCGGACCGTCGACCCACCGCACTTCCACGGAGTCACCCAGTGCGTCCACGGTGGACTGGGCGAGCTTGTCGGCGATGAGAACGACGGGACGGGAATTCTGGCTCACAGGGTCTCCTGAAAAATATGTTGTTCCTGACTCCCCCGGCACGACCGCGTCAGAGGGCAGGGCCCGCGCCTTCTGCGACCCCCGGTGGCGAACCCGGTGACGGTGGCGCACGACTACGGTCAGCTTAGTACGACCGGTTCCCTGTGTGGGACACCGGCCGGGCAGGACGCCCATTCTGTGGGACTTCAGGGGTGATGGCACCTACCCCCGGGTCATCCGCACACGGCGTCCTCATGCCCCTCGTGGCCCCTCTCCTCCACCTGGACGGTCGTGTGGGAGATGCCGTGGTCACGGAAAGCCTCCTGGACCCGGTCAAGGATTCCGCACCGGTCCTCCTCGTCAGCGGGCTCATCGGTGACCACGTGGACCGAGGCGACCGCCGTCTCCCCGTCGACACTCCAGATGTGGAGGTCATGGAGGTGGCGGACGCCCGGCAGGTCGAGCACCTCATCGTAGAGACCCGTGGCGTCCACGGACACCGGGACCTGCTCCATCAGGACCCGGCCGGCCGTTCTCAACAGTGCCCAGGAACGGGGCAGGATCAGCAGGGCGATCAACAGGGACGCCGCGGGATCCACCCACGTCCAACCTGTCACGGCGATGACCAGCGCCGCGACGATGACAGCCACAGAGCCGAGCAGGTCCGCGAGGACATGGAGGTAGGCCCCGCGCATGTTCAACGACTCACCTTGACCGCCGTTGAGGATCAGCGCGGAGATCACGTTCGCCACCAGGCCGACCACCGCGACGACGAGCATCATCCCGGTCTCCACCTCGACCCCCTCCCCCATCCGCCGGAAGGCCGAGACCGCGATCCACACCGCAATCACACACACCGCACCCGCGTTGACGGCGGCTGCCAGGACTTCCGCCCTGCGGAAGCCCCAGGTGGAGCGTCGGGTAGCCGGACGGGATCCGATGATCATCGCGAAAGCCGCCACGATGAGCCCCCCGGCATCCGAGAGCATGTGCCCCGCATCTGCGAGCAGCGCCAGTGACCCGGACACGATCCCGCCGACCACTTCCGCGAGGAAGATGACGGTGGTCATGGTTATGACGACCCACAGTCTTTTTCCCCGCACGCGGGAATGGTCGTGACCGTGACCGTAACCGTGGTCGTGACTGTGGTCGTGACTGTGACTGTCGACGTGGCCACTACCGCGCGAGTGATCCTGACTACCGTGACCCATGTGGGCACCTCTCATTTTCATTAACAGCTCACCGCCCAGAGTAGGCGTCATATCTCCACAGGTCAACGGGCATTTTAGGCAAAGGTAATCGTTTTCATCAGCGTCGCCGGCAGCTCTGTTCCGATGTGCCCGGGCAGAGTCCCCGGACACCCGAAATCGCACAGCGGGCACCCCCGTCAGACACTCCCCGTCCGGGCCGTGGGCACGATGACACCGTCCACGGAAAGGACAGACACGAACCCCCGTGCGGACGACCGCCTGGATCACGACGTGCCTGGACACTTACGAAAGGACACCAGTGATCTGCCCCCGGCGCAGCAGCGAGAACGTTCAAATCCAGATCGTGCAGACCGGAGGGAAGAACGCCCACAAGGGTGTCGGCCTGGTCTGCCACAGCAACAACTCAGCGCGTGCCCTCACTGCGGTATCCATGCTCGGAATGTCGAACCTGCTGTGGAAGAAGTCGAAGGGGACTACCCGGCAGAAGCACCAGCGGCCGGAGCGCCCTAGCTTCAGACACGCGGTCCCGACCCCGCGCATCGCCGGGTGAGGGGACAATGACGACCCTGCACCGTCCACCCCATCCGAGCGTGGAGGTAATGACACTCAAGAAGGAGCGACCATGACCACCCCAGACACGGCGAAATCCTCAACTACCACCGACCCCGATGCCAACCACTGGACGTCACAGTGATCTGGCCTTGCCCGCAAATCGTGGACAGGTAACTAAGCTGCCTCAGGTTCCTCAGCAGCAGGTTTGTTGAACAGATTCATTTCGAACTCCACCGGCGGCACATACCCCAGCGACGAGTGCAGCCGTCGTCGGTTGTAGNTTGGCCTTGCCCGCAAATCGTGGACAGGTAACTAAGCTGCCTCAGGTTCCTCAGCAGCAGGTTTGTTGAACAGATTCATTTCGAACTCCACCGGCGGCACATACCCCAGCGACGAGTGCAGCCGTCGTCGGTTGTAGACCACTTCAATCCAGCGGGCCACAGCCTGCCGAGCCTCGGCCCGGGTGTGCCAGGTGTACCGGTCGTAGAACTCGGTCTTCAGCGTCGCCCACACACTCTCGGCCATCGCATTGTCCCAACACACCCCGGTCCGGCCCATTGACTGCAGTACCTGCAGGTCCTGGCACACCCGGTGCATCTGTTCGCTGGTGAACTGGCACCCACGATCAGCGTGGAACACCACATCAACGGGCAGCTCACCGCGTATCGTGTGGGCCATACGCAGGGCTCGTTCCACCAGGTCAGTGTGCATGTGGGTGTCCATCGCCCAGCCGATGATCCGCCGGGAATGCGCGTCGGTGACCGCCGCCAGATACACCCAGCCTTCACCGGTGCGCAGATAGGTGATATCGGAAATCCAGCACCGGTCGAGCCCGCCTTTGTCCCAGCAACGTCGTGCCCGGTCGGGGATCGCGTGGGTGTTGACACCAGGCAGCGTGGTCACCGGGGAGAACTTCTTGGGACTGATCCCCTCCAAGCCCTGGCGCAGCATCGACTTCGCCACGGTCTTGCGGTCAACGACCGTCCCCTCACGAGCCAGCTGGGCATGCACCCGGGGAGCGCCGTAGACCTCGTCGGACTCGGTGAACACCGTCCGGACCTTCGCGTCGAGGTCGTCGCGCTCACGGCGTCTGGGCGATGGTTCTCTCGCTTGCCTGGCCGCCCAGGCATAGAACCCAGACCGGGACACTCCCAGCAGGCGGGCCATACGGGTGACCTCGTAATTCGCCTTCTCCTGCGCCATCAGTTCGAACCGTTCGTCGGTGGCTGCTTGGCAGCGAAGAAGGCTGCTGCTTTTCCCAGAAACTCATTGTCCTTGTGCAGATCAGCGACCTGGCGGCGCAGTCGTTTGAGTTCGGCGCGTTCATCCAGGTCCAGCTCACCGGTGGGTTCACCGGCGTCTTTAGCGCGTTCGGTGGCGACCCACTTGCCCAAGGTCTGGGCACCGACGCCGAGTTCGCGGGCGACTTCGGCGATGGTGCGTCCGGTGTCGATGACCAGTCGGGCGGCTTCGTGTTTGTATTCCGGGCTGAAGTTTCGCCGTGGTCGCCGGCCAGCGGTGTTGTCGGTCATGGTGACATCCTCTCGTGCGGGACGGATCCCGCTAAATCGGGTGTCCACTCAACGAGGGTAGGGCCAGATCAGCGGCATCCTCACCGACACCAGCCTCGCCCCCACTAACAGCCAGGTCTTCGTCGATGGCGAGAACATGTGGATCGGCGCCGCTCCCATGCGCCCGGACGGGAAGACGGAATCACACTCGGACGCGTGACTCATGAACGATGACGGGCTCTTCTCCGTCACAGGCGAAGCACACAACAGCACATGGGCGGCCCCCGCATCCGTGATCGGATACTCGGCCGGCGACAATGACGCACAGACCGTCGACAACTGCGACATCGAACTCTGAACCGTCGCGGGTGACGCTGGCATCCGCCGAAACCCACTTGCTTTAGACGATCGTCGCGGGCAGGAATGGGGCCCGATCCAAGTGATCGGCGATCTACGCCACCGTGACCGGACCGCACATCTCATGCGGGACGGGGTTGCCGAACTGGGCGCATCACCCCACTCTTGTCAGCTCAGCAAAGCCATGCTTCACTCGACAATAGTGTACAGTGCTAGCGCAGCCCTTCAAGAAGGTCCTCTGACGTAATGTTTGGCACACCTGACGCTTCTCCCCATGCACTCACCACCAGATGCACTCACCACCAAGAGGAATCAATGCGACACAAAGCACTCAGACCGCTGCTCGCGATTGCTCCGGCTTTAGGGCTGGGATCAACACTGACCCCCACCCTGGCAGCCCAGCCCAACACCACCACCGAGCCCGAAGACTCGGCCGCCGCACCACCACCGCGTCCCCACTGCGCACCCCTCCCCCACAACCGGTCCAACTCCGGACAGTGCACCCACGACCCGGACCCCATTTCGGTGAAGTTCTCGCCGCACCCGTGCCGGCTCAACGCATCGCGGTGCAGACTCGCGTCCTGATCCGGCGTTAACACTCAAGCATGCCCGAATACTTCATCAGTCAAACCCTCTTTCACTCCGAAGTATCCGGAACTCGCTACATGCGAGCTCCGCCGGTCCACTCGGTCCGGCGTGGTACATCAGGAAGTCGCCGGTCTGGATCACCGTAGTGCAGCCGCGCGAAAAGAACTGCCCCAGCCTGTACGAGAACTTCATCTCGCTGCCGTGAATACCATCGATGAACCCGACGGTGTCCATGCGTTCATTATCGCAGTGTCGATGACCCGGATACTGAGGCCCCGGGTGGTTCATCTGGTCCGTCAGCTGGATGTGAGTACGCGTCAGCGAGAACCGTTGCAGACGAAGGCGAAATGGCGTGACATTCCTGTGGCGGAGCAGCTGAACCTGATCCTACGGCGTTTGACGCAGGACAAAGCCCCCACGGACTTGATCTTCAGTGGGGGCGAGGGCCGGTCGCTCCGGTCATCTCGGGCGACGGTTGCTGTTGAACGCATTGCCGTAGCTGCAGGTGCGGTGCAGCCGATGCGGACCGGGGCCGCGTCCACGCACTGCGGCACTTCTCAGCGTCGAGTCTGATCCACTACAGGCCGTCCGAACCATGTGGTGTCGGCGGTCACGGGGCACTCGTCGGCAGCGATGACGCTGAACGTGGACACCCGTGTCCTCGACCGGTCGGGGGCGGGAACACGGGATGCGATCGGGAGCACGATCGGGTACGGGATTTCTGCGGGATCACGGCACCTGCGGGTGGTGCCTGATTCCGGCTTCTAACTGGTCAGACTACGCGGTCTCGTCGAGCGGGTTCTTCACCCAGCTCATCATGTCGCGGAGCTTGGCACCGGTCTTCTCGATCGGGTGTTCCGCGATTCCGGCGCGCAGGCCCTCGAGCTCCTTGTTGCCGCCTTCAACGTTGGCAATGAGACGCTTGACGAAGGTGCCGTCCTGGATGTCGGTCAGGACCTCGCGCATACGGTTTTTGGCACCGGCGTCGATGATCCTGGGGCCGGAAAGGTACCCGCCGAACTCAGCGGTGTCAGACACCGAGTAGTTCATGTTGCCGATGCCGCCTTCGTAGATGAGGTCGACGATCAGCTTCATCTCGTGGAGGACCTCGAAGTACGCCATCTCCGGCGCGTAACCGGCCTCCGTGAGGACCTCGAAGCCGTTCATGATGAGGTACTCGAGGCCGCCGCACAGGACCGCCTGCTCACCGAAGAGATCGGTTTCGGTCTCTTCCTTGAAGGTGGTGGCGATGACCCCTGCCCGGGCCCCGCCGATGGCGGCGGCGTAGGACAGTGCCAGCTCGCGGCCCTCACCCTTCGGATCCTGGTCGACTGCGATGAGGCAGGGGACACCCTTGCCGTCGACGTACTGGCGGCGGACCAGGTGTCCCGGGCCCTTGGGGGCAGCCATGGCGACAGTGATGCCGGGAGCAGGCTTGATGAGGTCGAAGTGGATGTTGAGACCGTGGCCGAAGAAGATGGCGTTACCGTCCACCAGGTTCGGGGCGATGTCCTCGGAGTAGATCTTGGCCTGCGAGGTGTCAGGGGCGAGGATCATGACCACATCAGCCCACTTCGCCGCTTCTGCGTTCGAGAGCACCGTGAAACCGGCCTCTTCGGCCTTGGCACGCGACCGTGAGCCTTCGCGGAGCCCGATGACGACCTCCACACCCGAGTCCCTCAGGTTCTGGGAGTGGGCGTGCCCCTGGGAGCCGTAGCCGATGACGGCGACTTTGCGTCCCTGGATGATCGACAGGTCGGCGTCGTCGTCGTAGAAAACCTCAATTGCCATGGAGGATCTTGCCTTTCGTGGAAAATCGGACTGAGAAACCCGGACTGGGAAACCGGGCTTGAGAAATCGGACTCTGGGGTGAATTCTAGCAGATTACGTACCAGAGTGTGAGACGCACCGTCTCACTCGATGGGGTAACTGACCGGGGACGTCGGGTGCATGCACCCGATGCGCCTGTCAGAGTTTTGCCGGGTACATCGCCTTCGGCCCCCTGCTCACCGCGGTGAGGCTGGACTCGACCAGCTCGCGGATCCCGAAGGGCTCGAGGACGTCCAGCAGCGCCTTCAACTTGGTGGGGGTGCCGGTGGCCTCGATGACGAGGGACTCAGGTCCCACATCGACGACATGGGCACGGAAGAGCTTCGCCGCTTCGACCACCTGGGTGCGGTTGGAGTTGTCGGCACTGACCTTCACCAGCATCAGCCCCCGGCACACGATACTGTCCGGGGCGTGCCTGCTGACCTTGATCACCGGGATCAGCTTGTTGAGCTGCTTGGTGATCTGTTCGATGACATGGTCCTCCCCCTCCACCTGGATGGTGAAGCGGTTGACACCGTCGACCTCGGTGCGCCCCGAGGAGATGGAGATGATGCTGAAGGCACGTCGGGTGAACATCCCGGTGATCCGGGACGCGATACCGTCGACGTCCTCACACAGCACGCTGAGGGTGTGGATCTGCGACATTAGTTCTGCTCCCCTTCCTGGATGGTGGACCGGATCTCCTCCGGTGACTCCGCCGCGGAATTGTCGTCGTCGAACAGGGGACGCAGGTCGCGGGCGTACTGGAGTTCGTCATTGGAGGAACCGGCGGCGATCATCGGCCAGACCTGGGCGTCCTCACCGACTATGAAGTCGATGACGACCGGCCGGTCGTTGATCTCACGGGCCCTGCGGATGACCTCGGCAACCTGGTCCTTTTCGGTGACCCGGAACGCCGCACATCCCATGGACTCCGCCAGACCGACGAAGTCGGGGAGGTAGGTCTCCCCCGGCTTGAGATTGGTGTTGGAGTAGTGCTTGTCGAAGAACAGGGTCTGCCACTGGCGGACCATGCCCAGGTTCCCGTTGTTGATCAGCGCAACTTTGATGGGCAGGCCTTCGACGGCGCAGGTGACGAGTTCCTGGTTGGTCATCTGGAAACAGCCGTCACCGTCGACCGCCCACACCTCGGTGTCCGGGCAGGCGGCCTTCGCACCCATGGCGGCGGGCACCGCGTAGCCCATGGTGCCGAGCCCACCCGAGTTGAGCCATGTCCGGGGCTTCTCGTAGTCGATGAACTGCGCGGCCCACATCTGGTGCTGCCCCACCCCGGCGACGTAGATGGCGTCCGGGCCCACGATCTCCGAGAGAGTCTCCAGCACGAACTGCGGCGCGAGCTTGCCGTCCGCCGGCCACTCATACCCGCGGGGGAAGTCGGCACGGAGACCGTCAAGATAGGTCCGCCAGTCCGCCACGTCAGGGGCGGGCAGGGACGCCATGGCCTCCGTGAGCGCCAGGAGAACCTCACGGGCGTCACCGACGATCGGAACCTGCGCCTCACGGATCTTGCCGATCTCCGCCGGGTCGATGTCAGCGTGGATCACCGCGGCACCGGGTGCGAAGGACTCGACGTCACCGGTGACACGGTCATCGAACCGTGCCCCGACTGCGAGGATGAGATCCGCCTTCTGCAGGGCTGCGACCGCGGGAACGGTGCCGTGCATCCCGGGCATTCCGAGGAACTGCGGGTGGGACTCCGGGAAAGTGCCCAGAGCCATGAGCGTCGTGGTCACCGGGATCCCCGTGGCTTCGGCGAAAGCCAGCAGTGCGTCCGACGCCTCCGCCTTGAGGACGCCGCCACCGGCGTAGACGACCGGCCGCCTGGCCTCAGACAGCATTCGCGCCGCCTCGTCGATCTGACGGGAGTGCGGGGTGGTCACCGGGTGGTAGCCGGGCAGTCGGTAGGTCGGGGGCCAGACGAAGTCCAGTTCGGCGTTCTGGACATTCTTGGGGATGTCGACGAGCACGGCACCGGGGCGTCCGGTGCTGGCGACGTGGAAAGCCTCGGCGATGGCGGCGGGGATGTCCTCGGCCCTGGTCACCATGAAACTGTGCTTGGTGATGGGCATGGTGATCCCGCGGATGTCAGCCTCCTGGAACCCGTCGGTACCCAGCAGCTGGGTTCCCACCTGGCCGGTGATCGCGACCACGGGGACGGAATCCATGTTCGCGTCAGCCAGGGGGGTGACGAGGTTGGTGGCACCCGGACCCGAGGTGGCGATGCACACCCCGACCCGGCCGTTGGCCTGGGCGTAGCCGGTCGCTGCATGACCTGCACCCTGCTCATGCCGGACAAGAATGTGGTTGAGCTTCTCCGACCCGTAGATCGCGTCGTACAGCGGCAGGACAGCGCCGCCCGGGAGCCCGAACACCACATCGGTTCCTAGCTCCTCGAGGGACCGGACGACAGCCTGGGCGCCGTTGATGCGCTCAGGCCGTCGACCACGTCCGGTGGCGGCGACGGTGGCGGGACTGGGGTGTGAGCGTGAGGTGTCGGTCACAGTCCGTGCACTCCTTTTCGGGTCAATTGTCGTGGAAGTCGGATGGTCCGGTCCTCCGCGTCCACTCGGTGCCGGCGGGACCGGAGAACCGGTCTGAACCGACTGACGCCCCCGGTCCCGGCGAGTCGTACGCCGGGCGGGGGCGCCAGAGTGTTCCGCGAAGTAACCGCAGGGGCTCTAGCGCCCGGCGGGTACGAGAATTCGGAACATCGTCATGGCGGTGAGAATAGTCCATACGGCCCCCTCCGGTCAACGCGTTGGCCATATCGTTCCCACCCGCTGATACCTCAGGTCTCATTCTGTGGTCTTCCTGCAGGGGTGTGTCCGGGCCTGTGGTCGAGGTCGCGGCGCCCTCTTCCCGGCTCCGCGGACAGTCCCCACCCCCGGCCGGCAGGACACCCCCGGTGACGGACAGCGAACTTCAAGGACCGGCGACTACGGTCGGTCCCATGCCTGATGTGAAGTACCTCCTCATCAACCTGTGGACGTGGATCGTCCAGCACGGCCTCACCCTCGCCGCACTGGTCATCGTCGGCATCCTGATACCTCGGGCCGGCCGCCTCATCGTCAGGATCATCACCGCCCGGATGACCCGCGGTGAAGAACAGACGAAGAGTCACCTGGCCCTCGTCGGGGCCCTGGTCTACCTGCTCGAGATCGTCGCCTACTTCTTCCTCGTGTACACCGCACTGACGAACCTCGGTGTGTCGACGGTCGGGGCCGCCGTGCCCGCCACCGTGATCTCCGCCGCCATCGGCTTCGGCGCCCAGAGAGTCATCGGCGACTTCCTCGCCGGCTTCTTCATCATTTCCGAGCACCAGTACGGGGTGGGCGACTTCGTCTCCTTCGACAGCACCAGTGACCAGGTCAAAGGGACGGTAGTCCGGCTGACCCTGAGATCCACGCAGATCAGGACAGGTAACGGCGAACTCGTCACCGTTCCCAACAGCTCCGCCAGCGTCACCATCAACTACTCGCAGGAATGGTCCCGTGCAGTGGTCGACCTGGAGATCCCCATGACCGGGGACGACACAATGTCCTCCCTGTCCAGGACAGTTTCAGAGGTCACCCGGCACGCCATCGACAACAGCGGCATCAAGGACGACGTCCTCGGCGAGATCAGTGTGCTGCCGGCCATGAACATCACCCCACCCACCGCGGCAGGTCTTCCCTGGACAGTCGGAATCCAGGTCACAGTGGACGTCAACCCCGCCACCCAGTGGGAGGTGCAGCGGACCATCCGGGCCGCGCTCGTCAACGAGTTCTGGGACCGGTTCCAGGCACCCGGGGAACGCGCGGCAGCCTACGCCGGGGCCCCCACACAGGCATTCCCCGTGGTCTCCGCGCCGGTGCACACCGCAGGGTCAAACAGCACAGGATCAGACAGCACAGGGGCAGACCGCGCAGGGTCAGACCTCACGGGCACGACGGGTACCGCCCACGCCGTCGAATCCGGCGAACCCCGTCGGACCACCGCCCCCGCACCGACAGGCGCAGACACTGCTGGGACACAGGCCTCCCACAGGGCACACACCGGTGCGAAGGACGCCGGGGAGACGACGGATGCCGGGACCGACACCACGGTCGAGACGACGCCGGCAGCCTCCGACGTCGACGGACTCGCCGCCGACGTCGCACGCAACGGAATATGGCGCAACCTGGACACCAGCTCGCGGATCTCCCGGATCCTCTCCGTCGGCGGCCGCATCCGCCCCTCCTCCGGCGCCCTCATCCTGACCATGGGCCTGCTGGCACTGATCGGACTGTTCTCGGCGACACCCCAGGGCGGCAACCCTGCATGGCTGGCCCCTGACCGCCTGGCCCCGTCAACCCGGACGGCCGACCCTGACACCGGGGTGGCGCCCACCACTCAGGACACCGGAACCCCGGACAGTGACGGGGTCACCACCGCCCCGTCGTCCCCGACCACCCCGCAGGAGGACACCGGTGACTCCGGCGGAAGCGGCGACACCACCGGAAACCAGGACGGTACCGGGACAGGAACCGGCGGCCGGACCGGCGGACAGGGCAGCGGGGCGTCCTCCCCGTCCACCCCGACCTCGATCTTCGACAGATTCGGCGGAGACACCGGAACCGGAGGTGACAACGGCACCGGCGGTGACGGTGGGAACAGCACCGGCGGAGGTGCAGGCGGTACCGGAGGCACCGGGCAGAACCAGGAGCCGGACTCCGGAGGCACCACACCGGACGCCCGCGGCGACGGCACCACCTCGACGACGACCGGTGCGACGGCCGGGTAGCCGCCCACCGACCGCAGGACGGCGGCCGATGCGGGTTGACAGGGGTGGTGCTGATTAAATGGGTGACCATGAGCTCCCGGGACAACACCGACACTTCCCCGCACGCTTCCCGCCTTCCCTACCAGGTCCGGGTCGACCAGGGGAACCTCGTGGCCGCCGGAGTCATGTTCGCCATGAGCCTCATCGCCGTCGCCTACGCTCCCCGGGTACTTTTCTGGGCGCCACTGCTCCCGCTGGTCTTCGTCATCGGCATCCTGCGCTCCCGTACGGTGTTCACCACCGGGGGAATCGTGGCACACTACCTGTTCCGTCGGTCGGCCTCGTTGGCGTGGGAGGACTTCGACGCACTACGATTCAGCCGTGGAGGTAGAGCCCTCGCAGTCAGGAAGGACGGGACATCGTTCCCGCTGCCTGGCGTCAGCTTCAATTCGCTGGTTGACCTCAGCGAAGCGACGGAGGGCAGGATCCCGGACCCGGTGACCCCGAGTCTCACCGCCTTCGACGAATCGGTCAAGGTGGTCAACCGTGATTCCGGAATCGCCGTTCTCATGGACAAGGACGAGTACGACGAATACGAAGCCTCCCGCCGGACCAGCCGCATGGCCCGGGAGGAACTCCAGCGTCGTGACGAGGCGCGGCGGAGATCCGGCTCCGATACCCGGGACTGAGACGACACAACTGCATTTTCTGCGCTTTAAGGACTGCCCACATGAACAAGATCCCGTTCCGTTCCTCGGTGACCACCCAGGGACGCAACGCCTCCGGCGCACGCTCCCTGTGGCGTGCCACGGGTATGACCGACGGTGACTTCGACAAGCCGATCATCGCGATCGCGAACTCCTACACCCAGTTCGTCCCCGGTCACGTCCACCTCAAGAACGTCGGCGACATCGTCGCCGAGGCAGTGAAAGAGGCCGGTGGTGTCGCCCGCGAGTTCAACACCATCGCGGTGGACGACGGTATCGCCATGGGCCACTCCGGGATGCTGTACTCCCTTCCGAGCCGGGAGATCATCTCCGACTCCGTCGAATACATGGTCAACGCCCACCAGGCGGACGCCCTGGTGTGCATCTCCAACTGCGACAAGATCACCCCCGGGATGCTCAACGCCGCCCTGCGGCTCAACATCCCCGTCGTCTTCGTCTCTGGTGGTCCCATGGAGGCGGGCAAGGCCGTCGTCGTCGACGGTGTCGCACACGCCCCCACCGACCTCATCTCCTCGATCTCGGCGTCCGCCAACGACCAGGTCACCCAGCAGGGCCTCCTCACCGTGGAGCAGGCCGCCTGCCCCACCTGCGGGTCCTGCTCCGGAATGTTCACGGCGAACTCCATGAACTGCCTCACCGAGGCACTCGGACTGTCGCTCCCCGGCAACGGGTCGACACTGGCCACCCACCACGCCCGGCGCGCCCTGTTCTCCGAGGCGGGCCGACTCATCGTCGACCTGTGCCACCGCTACTACGGGGAAGGGGACGCCTCGGTCCTGCCCCGGAGTATCGCCACCAGGGAGGCGTTCGAGAACTCCATGGCCCTCGACATGGCGATGGGCGGGTCCACCAACACCGTGCTGCACATCCTCGCCGCGGCACAGGAGGGCGGGGTGGACTTCAACCTCCAGGACATCGACAACCTGTCCAAGAGGGTCCCCTGCCTGTCCAAGGTCGCCCCGAACTCCAACTACCACATGGAGGACGTGCACCGGGCCGGAGGAATTCCGCGGATCCTCGGCGAACTGTGGCGAGGCGGCAAGCTCAACGAGAACGTCCACACAGTGCACTCGGCGACACTCGCGGAATGGCTGGAGCGCTGGGACATCTCCGCGGCCCACCCGGCTCCCGAGGCAGTGGCCCTCTACCACGCCGCCCCCGGCGGGGTGCGCACCACCGAACCGTTCTCCACCGACAACGTCTGGGATGAACTGGACACCGATGACGAACACGGCTGCATCCACTCCGTGGAGCACGCCATCACCGCCGACGGTGGACTGGTGATCCTGCGGGGCAACCTCGCCCCCGACGGCGCGGTGATCAAGTCCGCCGGCATCGACGAATCCCTCTGGCACTTCTCGGGCCCGGCACTCGTGGTCGAGTCACAGGAGGAGGCGGTGGACGTCATCCTGAAGCGGAAGGTCCGCCCGGGCAATGTCATCGTCGTGCGCTACGAGGGTCCCGCCGGTGGTCCCGGCATGCAGGAGATGCTCCACCCCACAGCTTTCCTCAAGGGGTCCGGTCTGGGCAAGAAGTGTGCACTGATCACCGACGGCCGGTTCTCCGGCGGATCCTCCGGAATCTCGGTCGGGCACATCTCCCCCGAGGCCGCCGCAGGTGGACTCATCGGCCTGGTGCGAAACGGGGACACCGTCACCATTGACGTCCACAACCGTCAGCTGAACCTGGAACTCTCCGACGAGGAGATCGCCTCCCGGAGGGCGGAGATGGAGGCGTCACCGCGTCCCTGGAAACCGGTCTCGCGCAAGCGGAAGGTCACCAAGGCACTGCGCGCCTACGCCTCCATGGCCTCCAGTGCGGACAAGGGAGCCGTCCGCATCGTCGAAGAGGACTGAGCCGGCCCGGTCAGGCCGGTCAGGCCCCTCAGCATCAGACCCAGAAGACCCAGAAGATTCAGAAGGTGCCCGGGTACGCCCCGCCGTCGAGCAGAAGATTCTGGCCGGTGATGTAGCCCGCCTGTTCCGAGCAGAGGAAGGCGCAGGCCGCCCCGAACTCCCCGGGGCGTCCGAAACGGCCTGCAGGAATACCCGTCGGTTCCGGCAACACCCCGTCCGAGAGTCTCCTGATCCGGTCGGTGTCGAACCTGCCCGGGAGCAGGTTGTTCAGGGTGACGCCGCGCGAGGCGAGCTGCGGCTGGCGCGCCACACCGGCGATGAAGCCGGTGAGCCCCGACCTGGCACCGTTGGACAGCCCGAGACCGGGAAGCGGTGACTTCACCGACGCCGAGGTGATGTTCACCACCCTGCCGTAGCCACGGGACGCCATGTCGTCCACCGTGGCCCTGACCAGGTCGACCGCGGTGAGCATGTTGGCTTTCAGGGCCCCGGTCCAGTCGTCCTCGCCCCAGTCGCGGAAGTCGCCGGGAGTCGGGCCACCGGCATTGTTGACGAGGATGTCGACACGGGGAGCCGCCGCAAGCATCCTCTCCCGCACCCCGGGGTCGGTCACGTCACCGGAGACCTCCTCCACCTGAACTCCCCTGCCCCGCAGACGGGACGCCGCCTGCGCCAGTGACGCGGCGTCCCGCCCGTTCACCACAAGGTTGACGCCCTCGCCGGCCAGGGCGTCAGCACAACCGAAACCGAGGCCCCTGCTGGAGGCGCACACCAGAGCCCAACGTCCTGCTATCCCCAGATCCATGACTCCCAGCCTAGCCGGACCGGAGGACGGACATCCGGTTCAGGTGGGCGTCCCTCCCGTGGACGCCTACACTGGGCCCCCATGACAGACCGGGCGCCCCTGACAGAGCACAGCAGCACAGGCCGGATCACCGTCGAGGACGCCCACCTGCGCAATCTTCGCCATGTCGACGTCAGTCTGCCGCGCAACGCCCTTGTCGCGGTGACCGGGGTGTCCGGTTCCGGGAAGTCCTCACTGGCCTTCGGCACCATCCACGGTGAAGCACAGCGCCGCTACCTCGAGTCGGTCGCCCCGTTCGCCCGACGTCTCATCGCCGGCGCCGTGGACCCGCAGGTCACCGCCATCCACGGCCTGCCGCCCACGGTCGCCCTGGAGCAGAACCGTACCGGCGCCTCCGCCCGGTCGACGGTGGGCACGATCTCCACGATCTCGAACTCGGTTCGGCTGCTTTTCTCCCGCTGCGGTGACTACCCCGCGGAACTCCGCAGAAGGGTGGGACGCCTGGACTCCGACAGTTTCTCGCCGAACACCGCCGCCGGCATGTGTCCCACCTGCCAGGGAACCGGGACCGTCCACACCCCGACGGAACGGACCATGGTGCCGGACCCTGACCTCTCCATCGACGACGGTGCCGTAGCCGCATGGCCCGGGGCCTGGCAGGGGAAGAACTTCCACGACATCCTCGTCACCCTGGGCTACCGTACCGACGTGCCCTGGCGGGAGCTGCCCGCCGCCCAACGGGAGTGGATCCTGTTCACCGACGAGACCCCCGTGGTCACCGTGCACCCTGTCCGTGGCGCCCACCAGGTTCAGCGCACCTACCGGGGTACCTGGCGCTCGGTGTCCGCGTACCTGCGTGAGACACTCGCGTCCACCGGGTCGGAGAGCACCCGCAGGCGTGTGCTGTCGTTCATGGAGCACGCGGTCTGCCCTGCGTGCGGTGGGCGCCGTCTCATCCCCGACGCCCTGAAAGTCACCTGGCAGGGACTCACCGTCGACCGGCTCAACGCCCTGTCTCTGGAGGATCTGTGTGACAGGGTCACCGGTACCGGGACAGCCGGTACCGGTACGACCGGTACGACCGGTACCGCCGGGCCTGCGTCGGCAGAGGCGGAGCGGCTGCTGCTCAACCAGCTGACCCCCACCCTCACCGCCGCAGTCGACCTGGGACTGGGCCACCTCAGCCTGGACCGGGCCGCCACCACACTGTCCGCGGGGGAACTTCAGCGTCTGCGGCTGGCGTCCCAGCTGCACTCCGGCCTCTTCGGTGTGGTCTACGTCCTCGACGAACCGTCGGCCGGCCTGCACCCCACCGAACGGGAGGCGGTCCTCGACCTCGTGCGGCGTTTCATCCGGGCCGGGAACAGTGTCATCCTGGTGGAGCACGACATGTCCCTGGTGGCGGCGGCCGACCATGTCATCGACGTCGGACCCGGAGCCGGGGAGCTCGGCGGTGAGGTGCTCTGGTCAGGCCCGGTCGAGGGACTTGCCGGGGCCGACACCCCCACCGGCCGTGCCCTCGCCGCTCCCCTGCCCCGCCGGTGCGCGGATCCACGGCCCGCGACCGGTTCGCTGCGGGTGCGGGGAACCCGGCGAAACCTCGACGTCGACATCACGCTCGGACTGGGCCAGTTCACCGTCGTCACCGGAGTGTCCGGCTCCGGCAAGTCCACTCTCGTCACCGGAGTGCTCCCCGAGGTGGCGGCAGCGGCCGGGCTGCGCACCGACCTCATCACGCAGAAACCCATCGGGAGGACGCCCCGGTCCACCCTCGCCACCTACACCGGACTGTTCGACCACGTCCGTCGACTGTTCGCCCGCACCCCCGACGCACAGCAGCGAGGGTGGACCGTCTCCCGGTTCTCCTACAACGTCGCCGAGGGGCAGTGCCCGACCTGCCACGGTGAGGGAACCATCGAGGTTGAGCTGGTCTTCCTGCCCGGCAGCTACACTGTCTGCCCCGACTGTCGTGGAGCGCGCTACCGGCCGGAGACCCTGGAGGTCACCTGGCACGGTCACACGGTCGCCGACATTCTGGGCCTCACCGTCGCCCAGGCCCGGGAAGTGTTCGCCGACCAGCCCCGGATCGCCGCGGCACTGGAGACCCTGCACGCCGTGGGCCTGGACTACCTCCGCCTCGGTCAGGGTGCACCGGAACTGTCCGGCGGTGAGGCACAGCGGATCAAACTGGCCACCGAACTGCAACGCACCCCCACCACCCGTCGCAGGACACCGACCGTCCACCTGCTCGATGAGCCCACCACAGGCCTGCACCCTGCTGATGTCGACCTCCTGGTCACCGAACTGTGCAGACTCGTCGACGCCGGTGACACGGTCGTCGTCGTCGAGCACGACATGAGGGTCGCGGCGCAGGCCGACCGGGTGGTGGACCTGGGCCCCGGGGCCGGCGCCGAGGGTGGCCGGGTCGTCGCCGACGGGACACCGGCCGAGGTGGCCGGGGCGGCGACGGCGACCGGGCGTGCTCTCGCGGCGTCCTCCCGAGTCTGAGGGTCAGTCCAGTCCCACCGCCGCCGCTGCATGGACCGCGTCGGTGAGCACGGCGAGGGTCTCCGACTCCAGGCGCCACCGCTGCCAGTACAGCGGTACTTCCGTCACATCGTCGCTGAGACGCACCATCGTCCCTTCGGCGACGAACGGTGCGGCCGCCGGAACAGGGACGACCGTCCAGCCGAGACCTGCGGTGACGGCGTCGTTGAGGCCTTCGAAGCTGGGGATGCGCGACACCCGGCGGCCGGGGTCGGGCCGGACCCCGTGGAGTTGCAGGACAGTGTCCGTCATCCGGTCGTGGTCGCTGATCACCAGGGCCGGCAGGTGCGCCCATCCGGTCTCGGAGAGCTGGCGTGCCAGTCCGGGGGACCCCACCGGCCAGTAGCGCAGGGTACCGAGGGTCTCCGCCACACAACCGGGGACCGGGGTCTTCTCGGCGGTGACCACACCCATCACGTCGCCGCGCCGGAGCATCTCCAGGGAATGCTGCTCATCTTCGACCAGGAGCTGCAGTCCGATTCCACCGTGCCGGGCCACCTCCGCGAGCACGGGCCGGAACCAGGTTCCCAGGGAGTCGGCGTTCACCCCCACCGTGACCGGACGTTCGCTGACCCGGTGACGCAGCCGGTCGCCGGTCTCCGCCTCGAGCAGACGCATCTTCCGGGCCGCCTGGACGAGTACCTCCCCGGTGTCCGTCACACCGACCGGCGTGGTACGCCTCACGACCACCCGGCCCACGTCCGATTCCAGTGCCCTGATCCGCTGGCTGACCGCCGAGGGGCTGATCCCCAGTCGTGCTGCGGCTCCCTCGAAGGTCCCCTCGTCGACGACCATCAGCAGAGTATCCATGTGACGTGCAATCATGAAGTTGATCTTACTCATGTTCAGATCCACTTGTTTGTCTTCAGACAGGGGGCTTCCTAGGCTTCCCGACGTGACCACCGAATTCATCCGCATCGCACTCGCAGGCCTGCTCTTCCAGCTCACGGTCGTCGTCGGCGTAGGACCGCAGAACCTGGTCCTGCTGCGGCAGGGTGCCCGCCGGTGGGGCGTGGGACTGGTCGTCACGGTGTGCGTCCTCGGCGATCTCATCCTCCTGCCCGCGGGAACCGCAGGCATCGGGGTGGTCGTCGAACGGATGCCGGTACTGCTCGACATTCTGCGGTGGGCAGGCGTCGCCTATCTCCTGTGGTTCGCGGCGACCTGTCTGCACGGCGTCAGGCACCCCCGGCCGATCGACGCCACCGTCGCCGTCGCCGGAGACCCGCCGGTGCCCCTGACGGCGACCGGTCCCGCGAGCGCTCCTGCGTCTGCTCCCGCACCGGGGTCGGGGCCGGGCGGCACCACGGTCGCGACACTGCCCGCCCGCAGCCGGAGCAGAGAACAGACCCGCCGCACCGGAGCTCGCATGCCTGCCCTCGCGGCGCTGCCGACGGCCCTCGCGGTGACCTTCCTCAACCCTGCGGCGTACGTCGACGGCATGGTGGTGTTCGGGTCCATGGCCAACCAGTACACGGACGCCGGGAAGTGGGCCTTCACCGTCGGAGCGGTGGCCGGGTCCACCCTGTTCTTCATCGTGGTCGGCTACGGTGCCCGCTACCTCGCCCGTCCACTGTCCAGGGCGGTGGTCTGGCGGTGGCTCAACCTCGGCATCGCGGTGGTGATGGTCGCGATGGCCGCACGGCTCGCACAGGCCGTCTGACCGGTCGACCGGTCAGACGTCCATGGTCGCCACGGCCGCGGCGGGCACAGTGGTCTCAGAGCGGGTTTCCGCCGCCGACCAGGATCCACAGTGCCGCGGCACCCGCCACCCCGATGACGGCGAACAACCAGGCGGACAGACGAGGGCGCGTCGCCCAGCCACGAGAACCGTCGACGGCGTAGCGTCCCGGTCCGGTCAAGATGAGCACCAGTCCCCCCAGCGCGAGGAACCCCCAGGCCTGGGCGTTGACGTCCAGCTGGTAGGGCCAGTGACCCGCCGCCGATGACGCCAGGAAGTGCAGCGCCATGAAACCGGCGGACACCACAGCCACCGCGCCACCGAAGGGGGTCAGCAGTCCCAGCAGGAGGAGCGCACCTCCCACCAGTTCGGCAACAGGAAGGGCAAGTGCGAGTACGGCCGCGGCGTCGTAGCCGCCGAGAACCTGCTCAAGCGTGTCGATACCGGGGTCGCCCCCGACGGCGAAGAGGGTCTGCACCCCCCTGAGCCCCAGGAGGACACCGACGACGGCGCGCAGGAGCAGCAGTCCGAGGTCCAGGGTCCCGCGGCGTACCGGGGCGACAACATCGTCCGACTGCCCGTCGTCCCTGGCCGTACTGTCCACTCCGTACTCCGTGTCCCCGCCGGGGACACCGGCGGCACCGGCAGGGGCGTAGCCCTGTGCCCCGTACTCGCGGGTGGCGTAATCTCCCCCGTCTCCCTCGTACCCGTCCACCGCACCGGCCCCTGCATCCGCACTTCCACGGTAGAGGTCAGCGTCATAGGAACTGTCGTCGTAGGCACCGTCGACAGGACCGGCAGGGGCGAAAACCCTGGTGGCACTGTCGGCAGAGCCGGTGTCGTCCGTGGTACCGGGGAACACCGTGGTTTCGGTGCTCTCCGTGTCCGAAGGACGCCCCGAGCGAACGCCCGAAGGCCCGTAGGGTTCTGCTCCCTCATCCGGGCTGCCGGTGGCGTCCTGCCCGGCGGAAGCCGGTACAGGAGCGGCCGCAGGTTTCACGGGCTCGATCTTCTGCGGTCTGGCCCGGCCCACGACGTCGTAGATGTCGCGTCGTGGCCGGGGAGCGACCACAGGTTCGGCGACCGTTCCGGCGTCATCCCTGTCGGTGTCCTCCCCGTCCCCGGCGACATCGTCGGAGACACGTGTGCTGTCCCCGTCACCACCGTCGGATGCCGGGGCGTCCTCACCGCCGGAGACGGACCGTGGGGTCCTGTCTTCGGCGTCAGGTACCGCCGCACGGGTCACCGCGTCCCCGGGCGCGTCCGGGACGTCGATGTCGTCGAACCCGTCGACATCCTCGACGCCGTCGACGTCCCCTGACTTGCCGAAGACTCCGTCGCGCTGCCTGTCCATGGCATCCACCTTCCGGTTCCGGGTGCACTGTTCACTGCCTCCAGCCTAGGCTAGGCGGCACGCCTACCCGCGCAGGAAGCCCGCCGCGCATGTCGCGACGACAACATCGCCTCCACCACCCGCCCGGGTTGCGAGGGCTGCGCGGGACACTGACTGGACCGACACAAGGAGGACGCCGTGGGATACGTCGAAGCCGGAGGATACAACCGGGACATGAACTACATCGACGACAGGGTGGTGCAGCACCCCGACGGTGACCGGCAGTGGCCCGTGGAAGCGGGCCGCTACCGGCTCATCGGCTCCAGAGCCTGCCCCTGGGCCCACCGTGCGATCATCACGCGCCGGCTCGTCGGCCTCGACACAGGGCCGGAGGCCGGACCAGACACAGCGCCGGAGGCTTCCACGGCCGGGAGTCCGGCACCACTGTCCCTGGGCCTGTGCGGACCGACCCACGACTGGAAGTCGTGGACCTTCGACCTCGACGAGGACTCGGTGGACCCGGTGCTCGGCGTCGGACGGCTACGTGACTGCTACCTTCACCGTTTCGCCGACTACCCCAAAGGGATCACCGTTCCCGCCCTCGTCGAGATCAGTTCGAAGGCGGTGGTGACCAACGACTTCCGCACCATCGTAAAAGACTTCGCCACCCAGTGGTCACCACTGCACCGGCCCGGTGCCCCCGACCTCTACCCCGTCGAACTGCGCGCAGAGATCGACTCGATGGCGGACATCAACTTCCGCACCGTCAACAACGGCGTGTACCGGTGCGGTTTCGCCGGTGACCAGGGCTCCTACGAAACCGCGTTCGCGGCACTGTTCGCCCGGCTCGACGAGCTTGAGGAGCACCTCTCCACCCGCCGGTACCTTGTCGGCGGGCAGCTGACCCTGGCCGACATCTACCTGTTCGCCACCCTCGTGCGCTTCGACCACGTCTACCACGGCCACTTCAAGTGCAACCGGAACCGGATCGCCGACATGCCGAACCTCTGGGGGTACCTGCGGGACCTGTTCCAGACCCCCGGGTTCGGGGACACCGTGAACTTCGACCAGATCAAACAGCACTACTACCGGGTCCACACGGACATCAACCCCACCGGGATCGTCGCCGTGGGCCCCGACCCCGCGACGTTCTACACCCCGCACGACCGGGAGCGGCTCGGCGGAACGCCGTTCCGGAACGCCGCCGGAGACGCGACAGCCCCGGCGGCGCCACGCCCCGAGGATGTCCGGGACGGTGACGAGGCCGGGGCGTTCGCCTGAGCAGAGCGGTACTGACCGGTAATCACCGGCCCAGCAGCCGCCCCCTGCTACAGGGCTGCCGTGATCTTCTCCACGGACTGCTTGGCGTCCCCCAGGAGCATGTCGGTGTTGTCCATGAAGAACAGGGGATTCTGGACACCGGCGTAACCGGCACCCATCGACCTCTTGAACACAATGACATGGTGGGCGTTCCACACCTTGAGAACCGGCATACCGGCGATAGGTGACCCGGGCTCCTCGGCGATGGGGTTGACCGTGTCATTCGCACCGATGACGAGCACGACGTCGACGTCACCGAAGTCGTCGTTGATCTCGTCCATCTCATGGACGATGTCATAGGGAACCTTGGCCTCGGCGAGCAGCACGTTCATGTGCCCGGGCAGACGCCCGGCCACCGGGTGGATACCGAAGCTGACGTCCACGCCGTCCGCACGGAGCTTCCGGACCAGTTCGGCGACCGGGTACTGGGCCTGGGCCACAGCCATACCGTAACCGGGGGTGATCATGACCTTGTGCGCGTGACGCAGCAGGTCCGCGGTCTCCTCCGGGGTGATCTCCGTGTGGGCACCGTAGTCGTGGTCGTCACCGCCAGCGGTGGTCTCTGAACCGAACCCGCCGAGGATCACCGAGATGAACGACCGGTTCATCGCCTTGCACATGATGAACGACAGGTACGCACCCGACGACCCGACCAGGGCACCGGTGATGATCAGCAGCGGATTGGCCAGCATGAAACCGGCGGCGGCAGCCGCCCAACCGGAGTACGAGTTCAGCATCGAGACCACGACCGGCATGTCACCGCCGCCGATGGCGGCGACAAGGTGGAGGCCCAGCGCCAGAGCGAGGACCAGCATCACACCGAGAATCGTCCAGGCGACAGGCTTGTTGTCAGCCTCTTCGGTGCCGGTCAGGATGAAGAAGACCATGCCCACCAGGGTGATGACGATGATCGCCAGGTTCAGCAGGTTTCTTCCGGGCAGCGCGAGGGGCGCCCCCTTCATCTTCCCGGACAGTTTGAGGTAGGCGATGATCGATCCGGTGAAGGTCACCGCACCGATGAAGATGCCGAGATAGACCTCGCCGAGGTGGAACTTCTCGTATCCGGCCTCTGCCGAGCTTCCGGCGTGGATGAACGAATTGACGCCGATGAGCACGGCGGCCAGGCCGACGAAGCAGTGCAGCATCGCGATGAGCTCCGGCATGCCGGTCATCTCGACGCGGCGGGCCCGGGCGACACCGATGACGGCGCCGATGAGCATGGCCACCGCGACAAGGAGCACCGTGACCCAGGCGTCATTGTAGTGGTCAGGGTCGGCGTGGGACTGCACCGCAGCCTTGAAGACCGTCGCCACCAGGGCGATGGCCATACCTGCGATCCCGAAGTAGTTTCCGCGGGCCGCCGACTGCTGCCGTGACAGTCCCGCCAGCGCGAGGATGAACAGCAGCGCCGCGACGAGGTAGGCGAGTGTGGTGATCCGGTCGGTCCAGTCCTGGAGATCCTGGGACACCCCGGAGCCCGTCGCCACGGTGGCGGCGGCGAATGTCAGACTCTGCATCAGTTACCTCCCTGGAACATGGCGAGCATACGGCGGGTGACCGCGAAGCCACCGAAGATATTGACCGAGGCGACCACGATAGCGACGAACGCGAGCACCGCGATCGCGATGTTCGAGGAACCGACCTGCAGAACCGCACCCACGAGAATGATCCCCGAGATCGCATTGGTCTCACTCATCAGCGGTGTGTGCAGCGAGTGGGTGACCGCGGTGATGACGTAGAAGCCGACGACCACGGCGAGCATGAGGATCATGTAGTTCGTCGTCACAGACAAGGGGCTGACCAGGACGAGAGCGACGCCCAGTACAGCGGCCGCGGCCTTCCACCACAGTCCCGACCCAGACTTCTCCTCACCGGGAGAGGACGCCGTGGCGTCCTGTGCCGGTGGTGCCGGGGTGGCGGGTGCGGCGGAGACCTTCACCGGTGGCGGGGGCCACAGGATGTCGGTCCCTGACGCCGTGGCGTGGGTGACCGTGATACCGCGGATGATCTCGTCGTCGAAGTCGAGGACCGGCGTCCCGTCCTTGTCCGGGGTGATCAGCTTGAACAGGTTGACGATGTTCTGGCCGTAAAGCTGGGAGGACTGGGCGGGCAGGCGTCCTGCGAGGTCCGTGTACCCGATGACGGTCACACCGTTGTCCGTGGTCGTGACCTCACCGGGGACCGTCAGCTCACAGTTGCCGCCGTTGGCAGCGGCCATGTCGACGATCACCGAGCCTGGCTTCATCGCTGCCACGTCGGCCGCTGTGAGCAGGACCGGGGACTTTCTGCCGGGAATGTTCGCGGTGGTGATGACGATGTCCGCCAGGGCCGCCTGCTCGGCGTAGAGTTTCGCCGCCGCGGCCGCCTGGTCCTGGGTCATCTCCCTGGCGTAACCGTCATCCGACTTCTCTGCCGCGGTCGGGATCGCGACGAACTCGGCGCCCATGGACTCGACCTGTTCGGCGGTCTCAGGCCTCAGGTCGGTGGCCTTGACCACCGCACCCAGTGAGTTGGCGGTGCCGATCGCCGCCAGCCCGGCGACTCCGGTACCGATGACGTACACCGTTGCCGGGGGAACCTTGCCCGCGGCGGTGACCTGCCCGGTGAACAACCGGCCGAAGGCGTTGGCCGCTTCGATGACGGCACGGTAGCCGCCCACGTTCGCCTGAGAGCTGAGGACGTCCATCGCCTGGGCCCGGCTGATACGCGGGACGGTGTCCATCGCCATCGCCGTGATGTTGAGGGAGGCGAGTTTGTCGACCAGTTCACTGTGACGCCCCGGGGCCAGACGCGAAATGAGCGTCGACTGCGGCTTCATGGATTCGAGCTGGTCCGCGGACGGGGTGTCCACGGTGATGAGGATGTCGGCGGTGGACCAGACATCCTCGCCGACGATCTGTGCGCCGGCGGTCTCGTACTGACTGTCGGGGTAGTTCGCCCGGCCACCTGCCCCCGACTGCACGGCGACGTCATAGCCCAGTTTCCTGAGCTTGCCGACCGTGTCGGGGGTTGCTGCGACCAGTGTCTGCTGTTCCCGTGGAATGCCGATAAGCAACGGAGAGCTCCTCTGGAGCGGTTTCGGCCGTCACGGACCCGACGAAACCGGCACACTGTTGGGAGGCCGGCCGCGTCGGGCGCTCATGACGGACCGGTCTTTTAGGGTCACGTCTGTAGACGTCAACCCCAGTATGCCCACCAGTCTGACGGGAGTCACCGATTTCCGGGTGAAGTTCGCCGTGACGTTGACGACACCACCCCCGGGAACCCCCCGCAACGTCTGAGACCCCCCGGGCGCCGCCCCTAGCCCAGCCGGGCCGCGATGAGCTTGTTCACCTGGGCAGGGTCCGCCTTGCCACGGGTGGCCTTCATCACCGCACCGACAATGGCACCGGTGACCTTGTGGTTGCCCGCCCGGTACTTTTCGACGATGTCGGGGTTGGCGGCGAGGGCGTCATCGACTGCCTTCTCGATCGCACCGTCGTCCCTGACGACCTCCAGGCCTCGGGCTGCGACGACCTCGTCGACGTCCCCCTCCCCCGCCAGGACACCGTCGACCGCCTGCCGGGCAAGCTTGTTGGTCAGCTTTCCTTCACCGATGAGGGCCACGACCCGGGCGACCTGTCCGGGGGTGATCGCCAGCCCCTCGAGATCGGTACCCGCCTCATTGGCCTTCTGCGCCAGGTAGGCGACCCACCAGCTGCGGGCCTCCGCCGGTGAGGCCCCGGCCTCGACGGTGGCGATGATGAGGTCCAGGGCGCCGGCGTTGACCAGGTCCCGCATCTCCTCGTCCCGCAGAGACCACTCCTCCTGGATGCGGGCACGCCGGACCCAGGGCATCTCCGGCAGGGTCGCGCGGATCTCCTCGACCCACTCCGCCGGAGCAAGCACGGGAGGAAGGTCGGGGTCGTTGAAGTAGCGGTAGTCCGCCATGGTCTCCTTCGGACGCCCCTTCGCCGTGGTGCCGTCGGTCTCCTGGTAGTGACGGGTCTCCTGGATGATCTCGACGCCGTTGACCAGGCAGGCAGCCTGCCGCTGCATCTCGAAACGCACCGCCTGCTCGACGGACTTCAGGGAGTTGATGTTCTTTGTCTCGGTACGGGTTCCGAACTCCTCGGTACCGACCGGACGCAGGGACAGGTTGGAGTCCACCCGCATGGAACCCTGGTCCATGCGCACGTCGGAGACGCCCAGAGCCTTGACCAGTTCACGCAGTGCGGTGACATATGCCCTGGCGACCTCGGGCGCACGCGCTCCCGCGCCCTCGATCGGCTTCGTCACGATCTCGATGAGGGGAATGCCCGCACGGTTGGCGTCCACCAGTGACGCCGTGGCCCCGTGGATACGGCCGTCCGCCCCGCCGAGGTGGGTCAGCTTGGCGGTGTCCTCCTCCATGTGAGCACGTTCGATCTCGATGCGCCACGGGGTGCCGTCGTCGAGGACGATGTCGAGCCAGCCGTCATGGGCGATGGGCTCGTCGTACTGGGAGATCTGGTAGTTCTTCGGCTGGTCCGGGTAGAAGTAGTTCTTCCGGGCGAACCGGGAGTACGGGGCGATCTCGCAGTTCAGGGCCAGTCCGATCTTGATGGCCCATTCCACACCCTGCCGGTTCACCACCGGCAGGGCTCCCGGAAGTCCGAGGCACACCGGGTCCACGTTGCTGTTCGGCTCGTCACCGAATTCAGCGGAGGAGGTCGAGAACATCTTGGACCGGGTCAGGAGCTCGACGTGGACCTCCATGCCCATCACCGGGTCGAAGTGCTCGAGGACCTCGTCGAAGTCCATAACGTCATCGGAGTAATCGTTCACCACGGCAGTCATGGTCACCCATCCTAGTTGGCTGCGCCGAGGCGGCCACCGACAGGCCGGCCGGACGCCCCGGAACCCCCTCCGCAGTCACCCGAGCAGGGACAGCGCGCTCTCCCACCGGTGGTCCGGAACCACCTTGAGCGAACCCACCGCGTCATCGAAGGAGACCAGGCTGACCGCCTCACCCCGCAACGCCACGACAGTGCCGAACTCGCCCCTCAGCGCCGCCTTGGTGGCGTGCACCCCGTAGCGGGTGGCGAGCACCCGGTCGAATGCGGTCGGCGTCCCGCCCCTCTGCACGTGCCCCAGGACCGTCGACCGGACATCGGCGTCCAACCGGTTCTGGATCTCGTGCGCGATGAGCGCACCGATGTTGCCGAACTTCTCGTGACCGTACTGGTCCACCTCACGTTCGGCCATCTCCAGGGTCCCCTCGGCGGGCACCGCGCCCTCGGCGACGACGATGATGCCGTACTTCTCCCCCATCTGGAACCTGCGGGCCATCCTGGTGCACACGTCCTCGATGTCGAAGGGGTGCTCGGGGATGAGAATGTCGTGGGCTCCCCCTGCCATTCCGGCGTGCAGGGCGATCCAGCCGACGTGGCGGCCCATCACCTCCACGATCATCACCCTGTCGTGGGACTCCGCCGTGGTGTGCAGCCGGTCGATCGCATCCGTGGCGACCGCCACCGCAGAATCGAAACCGAAGGTGTAGTCGGTGGCGTTGACGTCGTTGTCGATGGTCTTGGGTACCCCGACGACAGGCACACCGTGCATGTGCAGGAACCTGCCGCCCTTGAGCGTGCCTTCCCCTCCGATGACGACCAGGGCGTCGATCCCGGCGTCCGACAGGTTCGCCTTCACCCGGTTCACAGCGCCGGTGAATTCGTCGACCGGCATCCGACCGGTACCGAGGACGGTTCCGCCGCGGGTGAGGATACGGTCGATGTCCTCGTCGTCGTAGAGCTGGACTCTGCGGTCCTCCACCAGGCCCTGCCAGCCGTCCTCGTACCCCACGACGGTCGCGCCGTGGCCCGCCGCGGTTCGGACCACGGCCCGGATGACGGCGTTGAGGCCGGGGCAGTCCCCGCCACTGGTCAGAGTCGCGATGCGCATGGCACCCAGACTAGCGGGCGGTCCCCGTGTCCGCCCGCCCGTCCGCCCGCCGGTCGTCCCGGCCGGCCGGAACCCGCCGGTCCCCGGACACGCCGTAGGTGTCCCGGGACATCAGTGAGGTGACGGTTCCCACGAGGATGACACCGGCGGCGAGGAGTATCGCCTGGCCGAACGCGGACCCGGGATCGGTGACCGTGAGCCGCCACTGCATGACCGCGCCCACTCCCGCGGTACCCAGCACCGACCCCAGCTGCCGGGTCTGGTTGTACACCCCGGACCCCACACCCATCTGGTGCGGGGACAGGTCGCGCATCGTCGACGCGGAGTTAGGTGCCCAGACGAAGGAGTTGCCCACACCCAGGCCCACGAGAGCGACGACGGTCCAGTAATGGCTGACCCCGGTGGACATGACCACCGTCATGCCCACGATGGACGCCGCGAGCACGGTGAAGCCGAAGGCGCCGAACCTGCGGGCACTGTACCTGTCGCTGAGCCGGCCGACCAGGGGGGAGAGCACCAGGGACGTCGCGGCCTGCGGGATCATCATCAGGCCCGCGCCCAGCGGACTGAGACCGTGGACCTGCTGGTAGTACATGGTGATCGGCAGGGGGATGGACGCCACGGCAAACCCCATCGCCGTGATACCTATATTTCCCAGGGTGAAGTTCCTCACCTCGAACAGGCTCAACGGCATCAGCGGATCCCGGCCGGCCGATTCAGCGACCACCTGCTGGCGTACGAAGGCCGCGAACAGCAGCACGGCCACAGCGACCATGATCCAGATCCACCAGGTCCAGTGCTCTTTCTCGCCCTGCTGCAGGGCGAAGACGAGAAGGAACACCGACACCATCGACAACAGGACCGAAAGCGGGTCGATCCGCCGGGAGCTGGTACGTATCGCCGGTACCCAGACCATCACCGCGATCACGGAGAGGACCCCGATGGGCACGTTCACGAAGAAGATCCACTCCCACCCGACGTACTCGGTGATCACCCCGCCCAGTACCGGGCCTGTCAGGGTGGACAGGCTCGCCGTCGCACCCCACGCACCCATCGCCGCGCCCCGGCGCTCCCGGGCGAAGACCCGGTTGATCACCGCCATCGTCTGGGGTGTCAGCAGGGCCGCACCGAGTCCCTGCACGGCACGGGCGGCGATGAGCTGCCCGACGTTCTCCGACAGACCGCACCACAACGACGACAGCGTGAAGACCACCATCCCCACGCAGTACACGTTCTTCGGGCCGAACCTGTCACCGAGACGGCCGGTGACCAGCAGGGGGACCGCGAAGGTCAGCAGGTAGACCGAGGTGACCCAGATGACCTGGTTGTAGTCGGCCTCCAGATGCTCCTGGAAGTCCGGTGTCGCCACCGCCACGATCGTCTGGTCGAGCAGGATCATGAAGAAACCCGTGCACAACGCCAGAAGCGCCTTCCACGCCGCAGGTTCCGGCAGGGGAAGTTGCGGATACCGGGTGTCGGTCACATGTTCGGCGTCAGTCACAGAGGGACAGTCTGCCACACTCCCCGCCCCCTGCGGCAGATCCCTGTCAGGATGATTCCGGTCCGGTACCGGGGTCCGTCACCGCGGGGTCCGTCACCGCGGGGACCGGAGGCGTCACTTCCCGATGCGGGCACGCAGACCGGGCAGCGCCTCCCTGAAAGGCGGAAGCAGCCGTAGTTCGGAGACCTCGTCGATCGGGCACCATGCCAGGTCCGTGCTCTCCGCCGTGGGGGTCAGGGTCAACGCCCGGCGGGCGGTCCCGGTGACCGTGGTGTAGGTCCACTCGGTCACAGAACTGTCCGGGACCTCCCAGCACAGTTCCCCGTCAATGGTGGCAACCAGCCGGTTCCCGGTGTCCGGGTGAGTCACGGGATGATCCCTCAGAGCGTCGTAGAGCCCCGCACCGCCGCTCACGGCAGTGGTGACCGGGGCAGCCAGTGCGAGCTCGTCGCCGGTCAGGGGAACACGCCGCAGCACATGGTCGAGCGCGACCCGGGCAGTCACGACCGACCCGGTGACCTGCACATCCGCAGGGTCCACCCCCGTCTCCTCCATGGTCTCCCGCAGCGCTGCCTCAGTGACCGTCTCACCTACGTCCACCGCACCACCGGGAATCCCCCAGGTCCCGCCGAAGTTCGTCCACATGGCCCGGTGCTGGACGAGCAGCAGGGTCACCCCGTCTTCGACGGTCGTGAGGAAGAGCCCGGCAGCACCGAGAGTTCCCCACCTGCGGATCCCGTCCACACCCACGGCCCAACCGTCACCGTGGATCACCTGTTCAGCCATGACTGCCAGGGTACCCGCGGAAGCCGGCACAGGAAGCCGGCACGCACACGGGTCCGGCAGACCTTCAGGCCCGGCCGGCCTCGTAGGCGGCACCGACCCGGTACAGCCGGTCATCCCCGTGTGCCGGGCCCATGATCTGCAGACCCACCGGCAGTCCGGTGTCGGAGGCCAGCGGTCCCGGCACGGACATCCCGCACACACCCGCCAGGTTCAGCGGCAGGGTGCACAGGTCGAACAGGTACATGGCCAGCGGATCGTCGGCCTTCTCACCGAGCGCGAACGCCGTGGTCGGGGTGACCGGGGAGACGAGCACGTCAACCCGGGAGAAAGCCTTCGCGAAGTCCTGCGCGATGAGGTTACGTACCCGCTGGGCCTTGATGTAGTAGGCGTCGTAGTAGCCCACCGACAGTGCGTAGGTTCCCAGGATGATACGGCGCTTCACCTCCGGGCCGAACCCCTCCGCGCGGGTGATCGCCATGACCTCGTCAGCGGAGTGGTGACCGTCGTCCCCGCGACGCTGCCCGTAGCGCATGCCGTCGAAACGGGCGAGGTTGGAGCTGACCTCACAGGGCAGGATGAGGTAGTAGGCGTTCAGTGCGTAGTCGAAGCTCGGGCAGTCCACCTCGACGACCGTGGCACCCTGGCGCTCCAGTTGCGCCAGCGAAGCACGGTAGCTCTCCTCCACGCCGGCCTGCAGCCCGCGGACCTCCTCCAGCTGCTTCACCACGCCCACGGTCACGCCGGTGAGGTCACCCGAGGCACCCTGTCGGGCCGCCTCGACGACCGGTGCGACCGGCCGCTGTGAACTCGTCGCATCGAAGCGGTCGTGTCCGGCGATGACCTCGTGCAGCAGTGCGGTGTCCAGTACGGTGCGCCCCGTCGGCCCTCCCTGGTCCAGGGAGGAGGCGCAGGCGACCAGACCGTACCTGGAGACCGTGCCGTAGGTCGGCTTCACACCGACCGTGGCCGTCAGAGCCGCCGGCTGACGGATGGAACCGCCGGTGTCGGTGCCGATGCCCAACGGTGCCATGCCTGAGGCCAGAGCGGCAGCGGAACCGCCGCCGGAGCCTCCCGCGGTGCGTGTCAGGTCCCACGGATTGTGGGTGGGACCGTACGCGGAGTTCTCGGTGGACGACCCCATCGCGAACTCGTCCATGTTGGTCTTGCCGAGGATCGGGATCCCCGCCGCACGGAGCTTCTTCGTCACCGTGGCGTCATAGGGGCTCATGTAACCCTCGAGAATCTTCGAGGCGCAGGTGGTCGGGGCGTCCGTGGTGACGAAGACGTCCTTGAGCGCCAGCGGCACACCTGCCAGGGGGGACGCCACGGTCCCCGAGGCGATGTCCCTGTCCACCTGTTCCGCCGCGGCGACCGCGGCGTCCTCCCCCACGTGGAGGAAGGCGTGCACGTCAGCGTCGACGGCCCGGATCCGGTCGAGGTGGGCACGGGTCACCTCCACCGAACTGACCTCCCTGTCCCGGATCTTCTCCGCCAGCTCGGCGGCGGTCCAGGTGGTGAGGTCGGAATCGTCGTGGGAGCCGACGAGTGCTGTATCGGTCATGTCTTCTGTCTCCTGTCGGTCCTCGGTGGTCACGTCTGGTCCCCGCCCGGCACTACTCACCGAGGATCCGGGGAACCTGGAACCTGCCCCGTGCCTGCTTCGGAGCCTGGTCGAGCGCCTGGGCCGCGGTGAGCAGGGTCTCCGGAACGTCCTCACGCATCACGGAGACGTCACCGTCGACGTTCTGGGTGGGGTGGCTCAACGGTGCGACCCCGTCGGTGTCCACCTCCTCGACGGCCGCGACAGTGGCGACGATCCCGTCGATCTGCTCTGCGAAATGGGTGAGCTCCTCCTCCGTCAGTGCGAGACGGGAGAGCCTGGCGAGGTGCGCGACCTCGTCACGGGAGATCTCTGACACGGGGGATCCCTTTCTGGTGAGTGTTCCTGTACCCGAGTCACTGTAGTCGGACAGCACCCGCGGCAGGACACGGGGCACCGGGGATTCACCGACCGGGGCGGGCAGAGGTTCGCTACAATCGGCCTGTTGAACCCGTCCCCTACTCTCCACCCCGAGGTCTGCCTTGTCCTACCTGATGCGCGTACGGCTGCCCGACGTCCCCGGAACCCTGGGCAGGATCGCCGCGACCCTCGGGAGCGTCGACGGTGACATCCGGACCGTCGATGTCGTCGAACACGACCCCGACGGCACGGTCGTCGACGACATCGTCGTCGACCTTCCCCCCGGACGCCTCGCCGATGCGCTCATCAGCGCCGCGCAGGAGGTCGACGGCGTCTACGTCGACTCGATCCGTCCCTTCTCCGGCACCGTCGACCGCAGGGGGCAGATCAGTCTGCTCGCCGGGGTCGCACGACGGCGGGCCCACCGGTCGGAGAGTCTGGCGTCCCTGCTCGACAAACTTCCGAAGACCATGTCGGTGCAGTGGGTCGTCGTCCTCGAATCGGTCACCGACGCCACGGGTCAGGTCGCGGTGCGCCGGGTCGCGGCGTCCTCCTCCGCCCCCGGGGACGACGGACGCACCCTGGAGGCGACGCCGGTGACCCAGGCCCGCGCGCTGACCGACCGGGACACCTGGGTCCCGGAATCCTGGACGGTCATGGACTCGGCACTCGCCGCCACCCCCCTCGACGGGACGGACCTGATCATGGTGATCGGACGGCCCGGGGGCCCCGACTTCCTGCTCTCGGAGATCGACCACCTCGGAGAGCTGGGCTTCATCCTCGGCGCACTGCTGGCGTAGGCACCCGCCCACCGCTCACGCCTCCCGGAACGGGAACCTGCATCACTGTCCCGAGCCGGGAGCGAGGAAGAGCCGGTAGGACGGATCGTCGGTGATCTCGGTGAAGGGGAAGGCCAGCTCAGCGAGATGCTCCCCGAACTCCGTGCCCCCGGCGTCCTCGAAGGCCGCCAGCACCCGGCCGTAGTCCATCCCCTGGCTACGGTAGTGGAACGCAGTGATGTTCCAGCGGGTGCCCAGCACCTCGAGGAACCGGGTCAGCGCGCCGGGGTGCTCCGGAAACTCGAAAGAGAACACCCGTTCGTCCACCGGTGACGGGGGGACGCCGCCGACCATGTAACGGACGTGCTCCTTGGCGGTCTCGTCGTCGGACAGGTCCACGACCCCGTATCCGGCCGCCCGGAGAGCGTCAGCGATGGATTTCCTCTCCTCACCACCGCCCTTGAGCTGGACGCCGACGAAGATCCGGGCACGGTGGTCCTCCGACTGCCCGCCGCTGCGCTCGTCGACCCGGTAGTTGAACTCCGTGACCATCCTGCCGTCGAGAACCTGGCAGAACCGAAGGAACGCGCCCTGTTCCTCGGGGATGGACACGGCGAAGATGCCCTCTCCCCCCTCACCGAGCTCAGCACGCTCGGAGATGTAACGCAGGGTGTGGAAATTGAGGTTCGCCCCCGAGAGGATGTTGACCAGGGTCTCCCCGCGGACGTCGTGGGCGGCGACATATTTCTTCAGTCCCGCCAGAGAGGTGGCCCCGGCAGGTTCCGCCACCGCCCGGTTGTCGTCGAAGAGGTCCTTGATCGCCGCACTGATTTCGTCGGAACTCACCGTGATCACGTCGTCGAGGTGGTCACGGCACAACCGGAAAGTCTCGGCGCCGACGGTCTTCACGGCCACACCTTCCGCGAAAAGGCTGACATGGTCCAGGGTGACCGGGCCACCGGCGGCGAGTGCCGCCGTCAGGCACGCGGACTCCTCCGGTTCAACCCCGATCACGGAGATCTCCGGGTCCAGCTCCTTGAGGAGGACGGCGACCCCGGCCGCCAGTCCTCCCCCACCCACCGGGACGAAGACCCGGTCCACCGGACCGGACTGGAAGATCTCCAGCCCGATGGTTCCCTGCCCGGCGATGACCGCCTCATCGTCGAACGGCGGCACATACTCGAGCCCCTCCGACCTGGACAGTTCCACGGCCCGGGACTGGGCAGCGTCGAAATTCTCCCCGTGGAGGATGACCTCTCCCCCGAAACCGCGCACCGCATCGACCTTGATCGAGGGGGTTGTCACCGGCATGACGATGACCGAACGCATCCCGAGTTCCCGCCCGGACAGGGCGACTCCCTGCGCATGGTTTCCTGCCGAGGCCGTGATGACGCCGGGGCACCCGACCAGCTGGGACATGCGGTTGAAAGCTCCCCGCAGTTTGAAGCTGTGGACGGGCTGGAGGTCCTCCCGTTTGACGAGGACACGGTTGCCGATCCGCTCCGACAGGCCGCCCATCGTCTCGACCGGAGTGTGTTTCGCGACCCGGTAGACGGGGGCGGCGACGATGTCGCGGAGGTATTCAGCGGAGTTCTTTGCCATGGTCAACCATGCTACTCAGCGGTGGTGGACCCTCCCCGGACCAGGTGCGGTCACATCTGCGGTGCGGTCACATCTGCAGGGGCCACGAGGTGTTCACCGTGGCTGCACGGTCAGACTGGCCACGGGACTCGAAATGCTCCCTCAGACGGGTCTTGTCCTCGTAGTTCCAGGTGGCCTGCTTCAGCATGAGTTCATCGCAGGTCATGTCCGCGAGTTCGGGGTAGGCGCGGGCGATCTTCCAGGCCACGCGGGCGGCGGCGACGGCGTCCGCGGTGGCTTCGTGGGCATTGTCGAGGGTGACCCCGTAGTGTTCGCACACCTGGTTGAGGCGGCGCCCGCCCCGCCGGTAACGGTCCATGGCCTTGTCGACGACCAGGGGGTCGAAGACCGGCCCGTCGACCGTGAACGTGGGGTCGAGTGTGCGCAGCACCGTGAGATCGTAGGTGGCGTTGTAGACGATGAGGGTCGCGCCCTCCTCCCACCCACGTCGGATACGCGCAATGGTCTCCGCGAGGACCTCGTCATGCGGCCGACCGTGCTCCCGGGCATATGCGGTGGTGATCCCGTGGACTGCCGTGGCACCCTCGGGGATCTCGACACCCGGGTCGGCGAGGATCTCCAGGTCATCGCGGTGTGACCCGTTGATGGTGATCAGTGCACTTGTCACGATCCGTGCGGTGAGCGGGTCAGGACCGGTGGTCTCCAGGTCGAAACTCAGCATATGGGAGGGATCGAAACGGGTGGCGGTCGTCATGGTGGACAACTCTAGCGGGACCACGGACGCCGATTCCGCGACGGTCGCCCGGGGGCGCGGTCAGTGGTCGGCGTCCGCTGCTCCGGTGGAGGCGGTGGTGACGACGAGGCCTTCATCGTCACCGAAGAGGTGATGGGTCGAACCGGCGGACTGGGCGAGGATCTCTTCACGGCTGATCAGGTTGAACATTGTTCTCTCCTGTGTGGTTGCGGGACGTGGGCGCCGCTCCCGTGGGATATGCTGCGCGACAGACTGACAGTAAGTTTCCCGACAGTAACTGGTCGAGCGGAGCAGGGACCCCTCCCCCCGGCGACAGTTGCACCAGTCCGATATCTGTCGACGTCACCGACATCTTCTCTGTCCCTGGATGTTGTTTCCACCGCAGAGAACACCACCCCCGCCCACTGTGACGGTGTCCACCCCAGCCCCGGCCCGTGTGATCTCAGACTCATATCCGTTCAGAAACAATGTGCCGCGGCGGGCCCGCCCGGACCGTCCGCCTCACCGCTAGACTGATCCGGGTGAGCGAGCACCGACAGCCAACCCCCGGGACATCCCCACGCGAATCCTCGGACCCCGCCGAACGGTGGTCCACCCTGGCCGCGGAGATCCGGCACCACCGTGACCTCTACTACTACCGGGAGCCGGTGATCACCGACGCCGAGTTCGACAACCTCATGCGCGAGCTCCAGGATCTCGAGGCACGCCACCCCGAGGCCGTCACCGGCCCCAGCCCGACCCAGGAGGTGGCCCAGCCACCGGTCAACTCACCGTTCCGCAATGTCGCGCACCGTGAGCGGATGCTCAGCCTCGACAACGTGTTCGACATCGCCGAGCTCCGCGAATGGCTGGAACGCACCCCGGCCGACACCTACCTCACAGAGCTGAAGATCGACGGCGCATCCATCGACCTGCTGTACATTGACGGCCGCCTGGACACCGCCCTCACCAGGGGTGACGGCGTCACAGGCGAGGACATCACCCATAACGCCCGCACCATCGGTGACATCCCGGACCAGCTCACCGGCACCGAGGATTTCCCGGTGCCCGCAGTGGTCGAGATCCGGGGGGAGGTCTTCATCACCGTCGAAGACTTCGCGACGATGAACGCCGACCGGCAGGCAGAGGGAAAGAAGATGTTCGCCAACCCCCGCAACGCCGCCGCCGGGGCGATGAGACAGAAGAACCCCGAAGAGACCGCCAGAAGACCCCTGCGCCTGATCTGCCACGGTATCGGTGCCAGGGAGGGATTCGACCCGGAGACCCAGCACGAGGCGTACCGGGCGATCGCCGCTTGGGGTCTTCCGGTCAGCCCCTACACCCGGCAGGTCCACTCCCCCGACGAGGTGGTCGACCGGGTCCGGTACTGGGGCGACCACCGGCATGACGCCGCCCATGAGATGGACGGGCTCGTGGTCAAGGTCGACTCCCTCCGGGAACAGGAACGGCTGGGTGCCACCAGCCGTGCACCCCGGTGGGCCATCGCCTACAAATATCCGCCCGAGGAGGCCATGACGACCGTGGAGTCCATCCGTGTCGGGATAGGACGTACCGGACGTGCCACCCCGTTCGCGGTGATGACACCGACCTACGTGGCCGGTTCCACGGTCTCGATGGCGACCCTCCACAACCCCACCGAAGCCCACCGTAAGGGTGTCAGGCTCGGCGACCGGGCGATGATCAGGAAGGCCGGGGAGGTGATCCCCGAGGTCCTGGGTCCTGTCGAGGAGGCACGGGACGGCTCCGAGCGCGAGTTCGTCTTCTCCTCACTGTGCCCCGAATGCGGCACCCCCCTCGCCCCCACCCGGGACGGGGACGCCGACTGGCGCTGCCCTGACACCCGGCACTGCCCGGGTCAGCTGCAGAACAGGGTGAACTACCTGGCCGGACGCGGTGCCTTCGACATCGACGCCCTCGGAGAGCGGGCCGCGCACGATCTCGTCGCCTCCGGCGTCCTCCCCGACGAAGGACGCCTGTTCTCCCTCACTCCGGAAGACCTGATGGGCACCGGCGCGTACACGACAAAGTCGGGGAAGCTCAACCGCGCAGGCGAACTGCTGCTGGAGAATCTCGAACAGGTCAGGCAGGTCGACCTGTGGAGGGTGATCACGGCGCTGTCGATCCGGCACGTCGGCCCGACCGCCGCGAAAGCCCTGGCTGCGACCCTCGGTTCCGTCCCCGCCATCGCTCAGGCCTCCGTCGGGGAGATGGCGGAGATCGACGGGGTCGGTCCGGTGATCGCCCAGTCAGTGAAGGACTGGTTCAGCGTCGACTGGCACCGGGAGATCGTGGACGCCTGGGCCGAGGCCGGGGTCCGCATGGAACAGCATGTCGACAAGTCCGACCTGCCCGAGCAGACCCTCGCCGGTGTCACCGTCGTCGTCACCGGATCGCTGACCGGGTACGACCGCACCTCGGCGAAGGAGGCGGTCGAGTCCCGGGGAGGGAAGGCTGCCGGATCAGTGTCGAAGAAGACCGACTTCCTCGTCGCCGGAGAGAAGGCCGGGTCCAAGCTGACGAAGGCGGAGGAGCTCGGAGTGCCGGTACTGGACGAGGCCGGCTTCGAGAAACTGCTGGAAGGGGGGCCTGAGGCGGTACGGTGACCGCACGGCACCAGGGTCCGGCGGTAGTATCGCGGCCATGTCCGTCGTGAAGATCAACGCCATCACCGTCCCCGCCGGAGCGGGCCCTGAACTCGAGAAGCGGTTCGCCCACCGTGCCCACACCGTCGAGAACTCTCCCGGATTCGAGGGCTTCCGGCTGCTCCGGCCCACCGCGGGCGAGGACCGCTACTTCGTCGTGACCACATGGGCCGACGAGGAGTCCTTCCAGGCCTGGTCGCAGGGACCTGCGAAGGCCGCGCACAGCGGGCCGCACTCGGGTGAGGGGAAGAAGCCGGTCGCCACCGGTGCCGAACTCCTGGAGTTCGAGGTCGTGGACCTCGACACGCTCGCCGCCGAGCGGTAGATACCACTCCGGACCACAGGTCCCGAATGTCGGTTCCGTTCGGTGCCGTTCGGTGCCGTTCGGTGCCGTTCAGTTCCGGTGGAGCAGAGCCGCAGCGCCCCGTACCGTGCGGGCCAGCTCTGCGGCTGCACCCGGGGTCATCACGTCCGTGCCCACAGCCACCAGGTCCACCTGCGGACGGGGTTGTGCCGTGTCGAAGGTCCACCTGCGCCAGGTCCCGATCACCTCGCGGGCGATGTCCGCGTCACTTCTTCCGGTCTGACCGGATCCCGGCGCGCAGATCCGCCATGCCACGGGAGTTCCCGCGTCAATGAGCCGGGCCACGTCGTCGTCCAGGTCGTCGACGACGACCGTCACCGCGCCGGTGGCCGCGAGCTCCGGGTAGGTGCACCCGGCGTCCAGCACCACCTGGCGGCCGGCGGACTCTGCGGAGCCCACGACCTGTCCGATGAACCGGTGTTCCACGTTCGCCGCGACGCCCCGGTCCACCGTCATGGTCTCGAATTCTGTGGCCCCCACCAGGGTTCCCGTGACCTCGGGGAACCGCCGTTCGTGGACGTGGACGACTGTCGCGCCCACGGCGTCGCAGAACTCGCGGATCCCCTCGCCGAGCGCCAGCGAGACGTCACGGAACGCGGGTCTGTCGAAACACAGCGGATGTCCGTGGTACTCCACGGTGGCCCCGAACGTCCAGGGACCGGTGACATGCACCATGATCCTGTCCACCCCTGCGAGCATCTCGGCGGCGACGTCGGCGAGCTCGTGGCGTCGTCCCAGGAATGACCGCATGTCCAGGGTGCGGCCGGGGGCGATCTCCCATCCCCTGGCGTGCGAGCGCAGGTACGGGCCGCCGACGGTGACTCCCATCGCGGCCGTCTCCATCACCAGACCTCTCTCCACCGTTGAGCGTGGCAGGCTCAGTGGAGGCAGGGTCCCCACATCCTCGTCGACATCCCTGGTGCGCCGTGACGCCGCGGCCACGGCCTCCCTCAGACCGTTGTCGGTGGTGCGCACATCCTCCCACCAGCCGAAAAGGCTCATGCCGCCCCGGCCCCGGTGTGCGCCACCTCGACCTCACCGGCCCACGGTGCAGTCGCCCGGATCGTCCCCGACCCGATGAGGATGTCACCTTCCGGATCGGGCAGGTACACCACCGCCGCCTGGCCCCGGGCCACTCCGCGCAGCGGTTCGTGCAGCTCCAGCTCCACCCGGGAGTCCGGACCGTCCGCTGCACCTCCGTGGAGCGTCGCCGTCGCGGGAACCACTCCCCCGTGGGCACGGACCTGGACGTCACACCTGAATGTCGTCCCGTGCCTGCGGGGGTCGAGCCTCTTGAGCCGGTCCGCGGTGATGTGCCCGACGCGGAGATCCTCACGACGCCCCACGGTGACGGTTCCGGTGGCGGCGTCAATGTCGGTGACGTACCGTGGCTGACCGTCCGTGGCGGGTCCGGGAAGACCGAGCCCCTTACGCTGGCCGATCGTGAACCCGTACACGCCGTCGTGCTCGGCGAGGGTCTCCCCTCCGACCGACTTCACCATGCCCGGGCGCATTCCGATCCGGCGTCCCAGGAAGGCCTGGGTGTTGCCGTCGGGGATGAAGCAGATGTCATGACTGTCCGGCTTCTTCGCCACTCCGAGGCCGAGCGCCGCCGCCTCTTCCCGGATCCGGGGCTTCCAGGTGTCCCCCACCGGAAACATGCAGTGCGCCAGCTGCTCGTCGTCGAGGACGCCGAGAACGTAGGACTGGTCCTTGTTGTCGTCGACCCCGCGGCGCATCACACCGTTGCTGAGCCTGGCGTAGTGTCCCGTGACCACCGCATCGAATCCGAGGGCGATGGAGCGGTCGAGCAGTGCCTCGAACTTGATCTTCTCGTTGCACCGCAGACAGGGGTTCGGGGTTTCGCCGATCTCGTAGGACTCCACGAAGTTGTCGATGACGTCGGCCTTGAACCGGTCGGAGAAGTCCCACACGTAGAAGGGGATGCCGAGGGCGTCGCAGACGCGGCGCGCATCGGCGGAGTCCTCCAGGGAACAGCAGCCCCTGGAACCTGCCCGCACCGCCTCGGGAGACTGCGACAACGCCAGATGGACGCCGATGACCTCATGACCCTCGGCCAGGGCGCGCGCCGCCGCCACCGACGAATCGACTCCCCCGCTCATCGCCGCAACAACCCGCATGGACGCCGTCATCCTCTCCCACGGGATTTCCCGTGCCATTTTTCCCGATCACCGGTCCCACCCTGCCCGGGGCCGGCCGTGCACAGCCCTTCAGCCTACACGCACGGCGTCAGGACGCCATCTCGCCTGCAGCTCAGTAGGCCATCCCCGCCGCCCGTGCCTGCTCCACCACAGCCGGCAGGAGTGCGCAGACTCTCTCGACGTCGGCGTCGGTCGTCGCCGGACCGGTGGTCAACCGCAGCGCACCCCGGGCCGTCCTGACCTCCACGCCCATCGCGGTGAGGACATGGGACGCCCGGTTGACCCCTGCCGAACAGGCTGACCCTGTGGACGCGTCAATGCCGGCGGAGTCCAGCAGCATGATCAGACTGTCGCCTTCGGCACCGGGGAAACTGACGTGCACATGGGAGGCCAGTGCACCCGGACCGTCCGCGGAGGGGTCGGTGTGGACCACCGCGCCGGGGATCCGGTGCACCACCTCCAGCAGTCGTCGCTGGTAGCCGGCCAGTCTGTTCTGCTCCGCCTCCATCTCCGCGACTGCGGCGGCCAGTGCCGCGGCCGCCGCCGCAGCACCCTGGGGGTTGACGGTCCCGGACCGGAGCTTGCGTTCCTGACCTCCCCCGCGCACGGGCGTGTCGATCACGGCGTCCCGGCGGGCGAGAAGCAGTCCCACCGACTTCGGACCGCCGAACTTGTGGGCACTCGCCGCAAGGGTGGAGACGCCCGTGCCGTGGAAGTCGACCGGCACGTGTCCGACGGCCTGCACGGCGTCCACGTGCACCGGAACCCCTGCGGCGACGGCAGGGCCGACGACCGCGGGAAGGTCGGTGACGTTGCCGGTCTCGTTGTTGACCCACATCGCCGTCACCAGTGCATCCCGGGACGGGTCCGGGTCGGTCACCGGCAGAGGCCGGCCCGTGGCGTCCACCGGTATGACTACATGCTCGAACAGGGCCCCGCCGGGCACCGGGAGACCGCCGGTCAACCACGCCACCGACTCCCCCACCGCCGGATGCTCCACCGGTGAGGAACGGATTCTCCTGGCTCCTCTGGTCCGCAGGGCGCCGAAGGCCAGTCCCTGCACCGCGATATTGTCCGCCTCGGTTCCTGACCCGGTGAAAAGCACCTCGGCGCGGTCCGCACCGAGGAGTGAGGCGACCTGCTCCCTGGCGTCCTCGACGACTCTGCCGGCCTCCCTTCCGGAGGTGTACTGTCCGGCCGGATTGAGCAGGGCGGACGTCGCGGCCAGTGCCTCGGAGGCCTCCGGGCGCAACGGGGCTGACGCCGCATGGTCAAGGTACACGCGGCGGTTCATCGGTTCTCCTGGTGCGGCAGCGCCAGCAGGCGTCGGTCAAGTTCATGCATCTTCTCGGCGACCACAGTCGGGTCGACCCCTTTCCTGTAACGGCTGGCTGCGAGACTCCGCTGTGCGGCATTGAGAGACTCGCGTCTGATCTCGAGAGCCCGGCGGGCAGCCGCCTGCCGTCTTTCCCTGCGGATCCTGGCATGTTCGTCGGCGTCCTCGACGCCGTCGTCCCCGTCGTCGAGGGCGGAGGTGGACCGGATCACCTGGAGCCGCTCGGTGATCCGGGCAGCGGCCTCCGGTGAGATGCCCCCGGCGACCAGTTCGCGCTTGACCACGGCGAGCGCCGCACGGTGCGCCTCGTCGAGCGCCTCCTCCGTGGCGATGTCCTCCAGATCCCGGAGCCCGTAGTGCCGCCGCAGGTGCGAGGTGAGCCACGGCAGGGTGAGCCCGGGAATGACCATCGTGCACAGAAGGACGACGAAGGCGACGATCGTGAACTCGTCACGCATCGGGAAATCCACGGGACTCAACGACAGGACGAGTGCGAACGTGACGAGCCCACGCATACCCGCCCATGTCATCAGCAGGACGTCGGTCCATCTCACCGGCGCACGGTAGGTGCCCTTCCGCTTCCGGTTCCGCAGGTACAGCGAACTCATCCATACCGCCCGGACAGCGACGAGGACCAGGGAGATCACCAGTCCCCAGATCACCGGGCGCAGGTGCTGGACCTCCTCGTCGAAGATCGACTCCCTCACATTCATCCCCATCAGGCCGAAAGCCAGGCCGGTGACGAGAAGTTCGGTGACCTCCCAGAAGGAGGACCCCGCCAGGCGGGCGTCGGCGGCCGTCGCATCCAGGCGGGAGCTGAACTCCACTGCGGCGACCACGACAGCGATGACACCGGAGACATGGATCTCCTCGCAGACCAGGTACACGATGAACGGCAGGACCCAGGTGAAGGCGTTGCCGGCCACAGGTGAGTCCAGCCATCCGACGAACCGGGCGGCGACCCTGCCCACCAGCCAGCCCAGGGCCACGGCGACGACCGCACTGTAGACGATGGTGCCGCCGGCCTCGAACCAGTGGATGTTGTCGTGGAACTCCGCCGCCGTCACCGCGGCGCTGAATATGACCAGGGACACGGCGTCGTTGAACAGTCCCTCGGACTGCAGCGTCCCGATGATCCGGCGGGGGATTCCCGCAGGCTCGGCCACGGCTTCGACCGCCACCGGGTCCGGCGGGGCGACGGCGGAGGCCAGGGCCAGGGCACCGACGATGGTCATGCCCGGGATCATCCACATCGCCACACCGGTCACCGCGGCCACGGTGACGATCACGAGCGTCACGGACAGGCTGAGGATCGAACGCCACTGGTCCCTGAACATGCCCCAGGAGGTCCGTCTGGCCAGTGCCCACAGCAGTGGCGGCAGGGCTAGCGGGAGGATCAGGTGGGGGTCGACGTCCACCGTGGGCATACCCGGGATGAACATCGCCGCCGTCGTGACCAGGAGAAGGAGCACCGGCCATGGCAGGCCCGCACGGTCACCGACACCCATGGTGATCACGGTGGCGAGCATGAGGGCGAGTACGACGATGAGTGTTGTCACAGGCCGGATCCTTGTTCAGCAGTCGGTGGGCGGGTCAGGGCAGGCGAGTCAGGGCAGGGAGAAACGGCGACAGGGCCCGTACCCTTCCGGGTACGGACCCTGTCGGTCCGGAGGTCTCGGACGGAATTCACCGTCCAGTCTAGTCCGCGCCACCTGTGCGGTTGTCACCGCACAGGCACCCGGACCGGTTCACTTCCGCTTGGCGAGCTCTTCGGTGGCCTGCGGGGCGACCTTGAACAGGTCACCCACGACGCCGAAGTCCGCGATCTCGAAGATCCCGGCCTCCTCGTCCTTGTTGACTGCGACGATGGTCTTGGAGGTCTGCATACCGGCCTTGTGCTGGATGGCACCGGAGATACCGAGCGCGATGTACAGGTTCGGTGAGACCGTCTTGCCGGTCTGCCCGACCTGGAACTTTCCGGGGTAGTAGTCGGCGTCGACGGCGGCGCGGGACGCACCCACCGCAGCTCCGAGAACGTCGGCCAGTGGCTCGACGACGTCGTGGAAGCCTTCGGCACCGGCGACACCGCGGCCACCGGAGACGACGATCTTCGCCTCGGTGAGTTCCGGACGGTCGGCCTTCTCTGCGGGGGCGAAGGAGGTGATCTTCACCGCGGTCGGACCGGGGGCCGGAAGTTCGACAGCCTGGACGGTGCCCGCGGCCGCCTGGTCGGCAGGGTCCACCGCGCCGGGGCGGAGGGTGAACACGGGTGAGGTCCCGCCTGCGGTGGATTCGACGATGTAGTCGCCGCCGAAGATAGAGCCGGTGGCGGTACGGTCCGCCCTGATGTCGATGACGTCGTAGAGGACGCCGGAGGCGACCCGGGCTCCGACGCGGCCGGCGACCTCGTTTCCGTTGGCACCGGCGGCGACGACGACGGGAACCTGCAGCGCTGCGGCGAGCCCGGCCAGGGCGTCCACCTGCGGGGTGACGACGTATTCCGCGGCGAAGTCCGCTTCTGCGGCGTACACGGTCTCCGCACCGGCCGCGGCCAGCGCCGGCTGCAGCTTCTCGGAGGTGCCCGGGGCACCGACGACGACGGCGCCGACGTCACCGAAGACGCGGGCGGCCGTGATGAGCTCCCGGGTGCTGTTCTTCAGCTCACCCTCGGAGTACTCGACGAGTACCAGGACATTGGTCATGGTTTCAGAATCCTTTCGGGATCAGTCTGTGTCAGAGGGTGAGGGTTAGACGAGCTTCCGGCTGACGAGGAACTCGACGAGCTTGATTCCGCCGTCCCCTTCGTCGGTGATGATCTCGCCGGCGGTCTTGGCGGGCTTGGGTGTCGAGGAGGTGACGCGGGTGGCGGCGGCGCCGAGTCCGACGTTCTCTGCGGCGACCCCGATGTCGGCGATGGAGACCTCACGGATGGTTTTCTTCTTGGCCGCCATGATGCCCTTGAAGTTCGGCACGCGCGGAGTGTTCGCCTTTTCGGTGACGGAGATGATGGCCGGGGTCGGTGCCTCGACGGTGAAGATGCCGTCCTCGGTGACTCTTTCGCCGGTGACCTTGCCGCCCTCGACGGTGAGGGAGCGCAGGTTGGTCACCGCGGGGATCTGCCGGTACTCGGACAGCAGTCCCGGTACGGCGCCTGCACCGCCGTCGGTGGAGGCGTTGCCGGCGATGACGAGCTCGATGTCGTCGACCAGGTTGAGAGCGTTCGACAGCGTCCAGGCGGTGCCCAGGGCGTCGGAGCCGGCGAGAGCGTCGTCAGTGACGAGGATGCCCTCGTCGGCGCCCAGGGAGAGTGCCTTACGCAGGGCCGAGGTGGCTCCTTCCGGGCCCATGCTCAGGACGACGATGTTGCGGGAGCCGTCGGCCTCCTTGAGCTTGAGAGCCGCTTCGACAGCGTTCTCGTTGATCTCGTCCAGGATCGCGTCCGCGTTCTCCCGGTCGAGGGTGAAGTCGTCATCGGTCAGCTTGCGCTCGGAGTAGGTGTCCGGCACCTGCTTGACCAGAACCACGATGTTCGACATTCGTTGGCCTTCCTGCTGTGGGTGCGATGTAATCGTCGGTCAGTCTACCCAGGTTCAACCGTGACACACCCCACATTGATCCAAAAATATCTCTATCTGGCGTGAGTTGTCCGCCCGACGCTTCCTGTGACCTGCACACTTGTTCGCCGTCACCGGGAAAATATGTGTTCAGTGCCACCCCCGGGGGTGATTTGTTTCCTGTGATGGATTCTGTGTTTCATGTGGTTACACGGCACAGGGCAGCCACCGGAGAGCGGCCTACCCGCGCGAGAACCACCGTGAACGCGGCGTCCCCACGCAAAGCCCCGGCAGACCGCAGCTTCCTGCGCAACCGGTCAGGATCAACCTCCACCCCCCGCACGAGGATCTCCAGGGAACCGCACCCTCGGGCCTTCAGCACCGGTCCCAGCTTCTTCACCGGCACCGTCTCCAGCACCTCGAAGACCCGCTGACCCGGCATCATCGACCGCCTCACCGACCCGTCGAGACGGTCACCGCTGAGATACGCGATATGCGGGTCGATCCTCCACCAGCCCAGCCTGGCCGCGTACCGGCGCACCAGTCCCGCGCGCACCACCGCACCGTCCGGATCGAGAATGTACCTTCCCACCGGCCCCACCTCGACGGACTCCGGATCCTCCGAGGTCAGCTCACCGGTCTCCGACGCACCGACGACCACGGCACGACGCGCACAGGTCGCCAGACCGGGTGTGTACAGACAGACTTCCTTCACCCCCGGAACTCCGTGGACGCCGTGCCCTCCACCTGCGATGCCCACCACATCGACCTGTCCCTCCCACTCCGAGTAATCGATGCCCGGAGCACATTTCACCGCCAGTTCACATCCCCGTGAACGCCAGGCCCGCACCAGGTCAGGCAGAGGAGGGACAAGATTCTCCGGAGACAGGACACGCCCCCGCCCGGTACGGCGCGCCGGGTCCGCCACCACGACGTCACAGTCCAAGGCCGGGTCCACCGCATCGGCACGCACCAGCGGAACCCCCGGGACATTCAGCTGCGCCATCGCCAGACGCGCAGGATCCAGGTCAGCGCCGACCACCGTACCGATGCCGTCCACCGTGGACAGTGACGCCAGTTCCGTGCCCACCGAACAGGTCACGTCCGCCACCACGGCACCCCTGGCGGTGCGTGCCAGATGTCGCGCACGCACCCGGGCCACCGCGACAGGCGTCGCCTGCTGCGCCGAATCGGTGCAGACCATCCAGTCCTCACGCGGTGAGCCGTCCGGCCCGTCCGGGATCTTCACCCCGCGCCGCGCCGCGCGCCGCGCCGTGACCAGTTCCACCACCGCCCGTGACAGTCCTGCAGGATCACCGCTGTCCGCCGTCAACCGACGCAGGAGCGTCAGGTCGGCCAGCCGGGAGGACGCCGAGAGCTCCAGTCCCGAGGCGACGGCCACCTCCTCCGGATGCGAGGACAGCCAGGCCACCTGCCCGCGGGTGAAGCTCACCGGAACGGGTTCGGAGGAAGATCCTCCGGGTCGACAGCGAACTTCATCCCCGGTGCGAAGACCCGCTCCGGATACCCGTACATCCTGGTCTCCATGAGGTAGTACTCCGCCATGTACGGCAGATCCACCGGCTCCCTCACCACCGGGTCCACGGTCAGCTGTGCGGCGAAGTCCATGATCTCGGCGACACTGCGGAACGTGTCCAGCATCTTCAGCTGTGACCAGGTCGGAGGCATGAGATTGATCTTCCGGTTGCGCCAGCCGTCGAGCAGCGTCCCCGGCCTGAACCATCCTGTCGAGGTGGCCTCGCGGGTGTCACCGTGGGCGGCCTGCCCCTCCGGCATGGAGGCGACGAAGAATGCCGTGTCATACCTGATGGGTTGTTCGGGCGGGGTCACCCAGTTGGCCCAGGGGCGAAGCAGGTCCCCCCGGAGCACCAGACCGCGCCGGTCCATGAACTCGGTGAAGGCGAGACGGTGGTTCTCCAGGTCGGCGCGGAAAGGCAGGTACTCCGAGGTATCGGCCACCACGGTGCCGTCCTCCCTGCCGGCGAGCAGGGTACCGGTCTCCTCGAAAGTCTCCCTCACCGCGGCGCAGACCAGGGCCTGGGCCATCTGGGGCGTCGTCCGCAGACGTTCCGCCCACCACCGGGTGGACGGCCCCTGCCAGCCGATCTCCGGAGACCTGACCCCGTCACCGTCGACGTCGCCGGGCATGTCACGGGAATCCACGCCCCCGCCGGGGAAGACCGTCATCTCGGCACAGAATCTCATGGTGCTGGCCCGCTCCTGGACGTACACCTCAGGCCCGCTGAGAGTGTCCCGCAGCAGCATCACGGTCGAGGCACGACGGGGTTCGACCGGCGCCGACCCGGCCGCTGCCCCGTGGTTCTCCGGAGTCTCCCCGCCGGGCGCGGTGCTGTGTGTGTGACTGTCGGACATACACCCCAGCCTAGTCAGATCCTTCTGCGCGAGCGTGAGGTCTTCGGCGCCCTCCGGGCGAAGTAGCGGCCGTCCTCGAGACGCAGCGCCATCGGCTGATGGTAGGCGCGGGTCAGGTTCTCCGCGGTCATCACATCCGTGATCAGCCCCTGTGCCACGACCTTGCCCTCGTCGAGGATCAGACCGTGGGTGAATCCCGGCGGGATCTCCTCGACATGGTGGGTGACCAGGACCATCGCCGGCGCATCCGGGTCCCCTGCCATCTCCGACAGCATCGCGACCAGATCCTCCCTGCCCCCCAGGTCGAGACCCGCACCCGGCTCATCGAGCAGCAGCAGTTCCGGATCCGTCATCAGGGCCCGGGCGATGAGGACGCGCTTGCGCTCGCCCTCACTCAGGGTCCCCCAGACCTCGTCGACCAGGTGCAGGGCACTGACGGACTCGAGAATCTCGACGGCCCGCTCGCGGTCAGCGTCACCGTACTCCTCCTTCCAGCGGCCGAGGACGTTGTAGCCTGCGGAGATCACCAGGTCGACGACCTTTTCCCGGTCGGGTACACGATGGGCCAGAGCAGCAGAGGACAGACCCACCGCCGTGCGGAGTTCCCGGACATCGGTGCGTCCCAGCGTCTCCCCCGCGATCCTCACCGTCCCCGAGGTAGGGAACAGCATCGCGGACGCCACGGACATGAGGGTCGTCTTGCCGGCACCGTTCGGCCCCAGCACGATCCACCGTTCGTCCTCCTCGACCTGCCACGAGACACTGTCCAGCAGGGCCCTGCCGCCACGCAGGACGCTGACCCCACGGAAGTCGAGTACGAGATCCTCGTCGCGGGCCTCTGCGGTGGCGGGTGTGGAGATGATCGTCGAATCGTTCACTCCACCATGGTGCCCCATCCGACGTCCGCTGTGGGAGGTCACCCCCGTCAGAACAGGGAGCTCGCCATCCGGGTGCGGGCGTCCATGACCTCCGGATCGGACTGGTCGTAGAGGGAGAACAGCTCGAGCAGCCGGTCACGGACGGCGTCCCTGCCCTCACCCGAGGTCTCTCGGAGGCGGGAGATGAGAACGTCGAAAGCTTCCCGACGACGGCCTTCCAGAAGCATACGGTCGATCTCGTCCGCCTCCCCGTCAGCGGACCTGCCCAGCAGGACGGCAGTCGCCCGGGCCGCCTTCGCCTCGGAGACCTCGTCCGGGCCGGTACCCGGATCAGCGATGATCTCGTCGTAGAGGCCCACCGCGGCGAGATGGTCGCCACGGTCCAGGGCGTCGGCGGCGGCGTCGAAGCGGGGGTCGGTGTCAGCGGCGTCACCGTCGGCGTCCCCGCCCGCGGCCGGGAGTCCCTCCAGCTTCCCCGCGGTCGCGCCCACGACGGCGTCGATGAACTGGGTCAGCTGCGCGACAGGCTGCACCCCCTCGAAACTGGTCAACGGCCGCCCTGCCGCCAGGGCCAGGACGGTCGGCACCGCCTGGACACCGAACGCCTGGGCGATCTCCGGGGTGGTGTCGACGTCGACGTAACGGAAGACCCATTCCACGGGCCCCGACGTGTTCTGCTGTTTCTGTGCTTCGGCGGCGAACTCCCCGGCCATGTCGTCCGACCCCGGCGCACGCGGACTGCCGAGCTGGACAACCACGGCGACCTGGGTGGAACGGACAACGACATCCTGTTCGAAGCTTTCGACGGTGACCGGTGCAGACAACGCGACGGGGCTACCGGACTCCGCCTCCTTCCTGGCCCTGGCCCGGGCCTCCGCCGCCTCTTTCACGGCGCCGAGGTCGACAGCCCTGGCTGCGAAACGGGCGGGCGCGGACTGCGCCGGGGATGCGGGATGCTGCGGTGTGCTCATGGCGTCCACTGTAGCCACTGCACGGCCGCAGCTCCGGCGTGCCGGCCACCGGGGCGGGACGGTTGCCCCCGACGGCTGCCCGTGTCAGCGCCGGGACCAGCAGCCGGTGTGCCAGTGCCTGCGGTCACCAGGGCCACGGTGGGTGTCCGGCCAGGCGACCACATGGGCCGTCCCCGGCGGAATGTTCTGGTTGCAGCCCGGGCAGACGTAGAACTTCACCGCTGACGCCGCACCCATGTGACGGACGAACCAGATCTCCCCCGGCGCCCAGGACGGGCCCGGTTCCCTCCTGGTACCCCAGTAGGTCGCCCCGTCACGGGGCAGCTCCGCCCGGCCCCGCGGCTGCGGGCTGAGACGACGGTTGTGACGGGGCACAGGCCACCTCCCCTGTCAGAACAACCGCAGTTCGGTGGAGTCAGCTCCACGCATCTGCCCGTAGTCGAGGGTCACACACCGGAAACCACGGTCCTCGGCGAGAACCCTGGCCTGAGGTCTGATCTCCTGGGCCGCGAAGACGCCACGCACCGGGGCGAGCAGCTCGTCGCGGTTGAGCAGCTCGACGTAGCGGGTCAGCTGCTCGACACCGTCTATACCCCCACGACGCTTGATCTCCACCGCGACAGTCGTCCCCGCCGCGTCCCGGGAGAGGATGTCCACCGGACCGATCGCGGTCGGATACTCCCTGCGGACCAGTGTGTACCCCTCACCGAGAATCTCGATCTGCTCGGCGAGCAGCTCCTGGAGGTGTGCCTCCACCCCGTCCTTCACCAGACCCGGGTCCTCACCCAGGTCATGGGAGGTGTCCGAGTAGATCCGGAACAGCCGGACGGTGAGCTTCTCCCCCTTGGGGTTGGACACCGTCCACACCGCCCGGACCCCGGCGTCCTTCTCCTCCGCCACAGGCTCTTCCTCATGCAGGGTGCACGGCGGCGTCATCCAGTTCAGCGGCTTGTAGGCGCGGTCGTCGGCGTGGATGCTCACCGAGCCGTCGGCCTTGACCATCACGAGACGGTCAGCCTCGGGCAGGTGCGCATCCAACCGGCCCTCGTAGTCCACGGCGCAACGACAGATCACCAGACGCATGGGTGACAGGCTAGCAGGTGCGCCGCGGCCCGGGCGCAGACCTCCCCGGCCCCGTGACAGGCCCCGGACCCTGCCCCGTGTTCCTCCGTACCCGCTCCCAGGGCCTCTCTCAGTACTCTTCGATACCGCGCCGGGGATCGATCCTGGTCAGCGGCCGGACGCTGCGGGTGGACGGGGCGGATTCCAGCCAGGCGACGAGTGCGGTGTCCCCGGCGTCGTCGATCGCCACCTCCCACCGGACCCCTCCGTCGTCGAGCGCCAGAACGTGCAGCTCCGGCTCCAGGAAATTCGACTCTTTGTCCGTGATGGGACGCCGGCACTCGATAGATGTGCGTTGCCGGGAAATGCTGATGTCGGACTCAGGGCGCAGTGACCGCAGTTTGAACACCCGGGCGTGCATGGCCCCGTAGACGAGAACCCCGTGGCGCCAGTGCCTGCCGTCCGGATTCGGCAGGCTCCTGACCACCACGGGGATTCCACGACTGCGCAGTGTGAGGAACCTTCCGCACGCCATGACGACCGCGAACGCGGCCAAGCATACGAGCACGATGATGAGGATGGTTCCGAGCACCAGCCACGTCCCTTCGTCACTGTCGTCACACCCTGCCGGCGGTCGTCAGTCCGTCGGCTCTCCGCAGGGCTTTTCACTGAGCCTACCGGCCCGGGTACGACAGCAGCAAAAGGAGTCACCGGGGGTGTGCCGGTGCGCCCGGACACCGGCACACCCCACAGATCCACCTCCGGCCCTCCCATGCCGCGGACCGCCGGAGATCACGTCGGGGGCGGCCCTGCGACGCAATGAGACCGGGGGCGACCCCTGCACTGGTGCAGGGACCGCCCCCGGTCATGTCGGGCGCTACTACGGCGTCAGGACCTACTTCTCCTGCAGCCGCCTCACGGCGCGCAGCTCGGAGACCGCGGTGTCGCGCTCGAGCGCGGACGCCGAAGCGTCCTTCGCCCGGGACTCGGCGTCGGAGGCGTCGACCTCCCCCGCCCAGACAGCGGAATCGGCGAGGACGGTCACCTTGGTCGAGGACACGGACAGGAAACCTCCCTGTACCGCAGCGACCAGCTTCTCACCCTCAGCCGTCCGGATGACGACCACACCGTTGTCGACCAGCTGGCCGAGCAGCGGTTCGTGGCCGGGGAGCACGCCGATCTCGCCCTCGGTGGTCTGTGCGGTGACGGAGGTGGCGTTTCCCGACCACAGCATCCGCTCGACAGACACGAGTTCAGTGGCAATCTCAGCCATGTGCGTGACCCCTTACTTTCCGGTGAGCTTCTGGTAGGCGGCCTCGACGTCATCAAGTCCACCCAGGCCGTCGAAGCACTTCTCCGGGTAGGCGTCGAACTCGCCGTCGCAGATGCGCTCGAAAGCGTCGATCGTGTCAGTGAGCGGCACGAAGGACCCGGGGATGTCGGTGAACTTCTGGGCGACGAAGAAGTTCTGGCCGAGGAAACGCTCGATACGGCGTGCACGCTGCACGACGATCTTGTCCTCCTCGGACAGCTCGTCCATACCCAGGATGGCGATGATGTCCTGCAGCTCCTTGTTCTTCTGCAGGATACCGATGACCCGCTGAGCGACGTCGTAGTGACGCTGGCCGACGATACCCGGCTCAAGGATGCGCGAGGTCGAGGTCAGGGGGTTCACCGCAGGGTAGATACCCTTCGAGGCGATGGACCGGTCGAGCTCGGTGGTGGCGTCCAGGTGGGCGAAGGTCGTCGCCGGGGCCGGGTCGGTGTAGTCGTCGGCAGGCACGTAGACGGCCTGCAGAGAGGTGATCGAGTGGCCCTTGGTGGAGGTGATCCGCTCCTGGAGAACACCCATCTCGTCGGCCAGTGTCGGCTGGTAACCCACCGCGGAGGGCATACGGCCCAGCAGGGTGGAGACCTCGGAACCGGCCTGGGTGAAACGGAAGATGTTGTCGATGAACAGCAGCACGTCCTGGTTCTGGACATCGCGGAAGTACTCCGCCATGGTCAGACCGGACAGGGCCACGCGCATACGGACTCCCGGGGGCTCGTCCATCTGGCCGAAGACGAGGGCGGTGTCCTGGAGAACTCCCATCTCCTCCATCTCGAGACGCAGGTCGGTACCCTCACGGGTACGCTCCCCGACGCCTGCGAAGACCGAGGTGCCCGAGAACTCACGGGCGATACGGGTGATCATCTCCTGGATGAGCACGGTCTTGCCCACACCGGCGCCGCCGAACAGGCCGATCTTGCCGCCCTTGACGTACGGGGTGAGCAGGTCGATGACCTTGATGCCGGTCTCCATGAGCTCGGTCTTGCCCTCGAGCTGGTCGAATGCGGGGGCCTCGCGGTGGATTCCCCACTGCTCGCCGTCGCGTCCGAGCCCGGGCTCGTCGAGGCAGTCGCCGAGGGCGTTGAAGACGTGGCCCTTCACGACGTCACCGACGGGCACCGAGATGGGGCGACCGGTGTCCCGCACGTCCTGACCGCGGACCAGGCCGTCGGTCGGGGCCATGGCGATGGTCCGCACGATGTTGTCGCCGAGGTGCTGGGCCGTCTCGAGGGTGATGGTCTTGGCGACAGCTTCGAGCGTCACATCGACCTGCAGGGCGTTGTACAGTGCCGGCAGCTCGCCGCGCGGGAATTCCACGTCGACGACCGGGCCGATGACACGGACAACGCGTCCGGCAGCAGTCGATGCGGCGTCCTCACGCTGCACCTGAGTAGCTGTAGTCATTAGTTAGTCACTTTCTCCACTGTCCGACAGCGCGTCAACGCCGCCGACAATCTCTGTGATTTCCTGGGTGATCTTCGCCTGGCGCAGCTGGTTGGCGACCCGGGAAAGGTCGTTGACCAGTGCAGTTGCGTTGTCGGTCGCGGCGGACATCGCGGTCCGTCGAGCGGCGGACTCACTGGCGGCAGACTCGAGCATGAGCGCGAAGATGCTGCGCGACACATACTGCGGAAGCAGTGCGGCGAGCAACGTGTCCGGGTCAGGCTCGAAATCGAAGTCGGCGGAGACCGAGTCAGGCCCGTTCGACAGCAGGTCGGATCCCTGGGCGACCTCACCCTCGACCCTGGTCTCGATCGGGAGCATCCGGAACGCCTGGGGCGTCTGGGTCAGCATCGACTGGAAGCGCGTGTAGACCACGTGCAGCTCGTCGAAGCCGGGGACGCCCTGACCCGCGGGAGCGTTGACGCCCTCGCGCGGAGCAGTGGTGCCGTCCGGGCCGACGTTGAAGCCGTCGATGAGGTGACGCCTCAGGTCGTGGCTGAGCTTGTAGTCCGGATCCTGGGAGAATCCGGTCCACGCCCCGGCCAGCGGTTCGTCACGGAAGCTGAAGTAGTCCACGCCTTTGGAACCTGCGACGTAGAGTGCGACTTCCTTGCCCTCATTCTGGAGCCTCTTCCTCAGCTCGACCGTGGTCTTCAGCACGTTGTGGTTGTAACCGCCGCACATGCCGCGGTCACTGGTGATCACCAGGATCGCCGCACGCCGTGCCTTCGCCTCGGTGTCGAGCATCGGGTGGTCCAGAGAAGAGGCTGAGGCCAGACGCTGGATGACTCTGGTGATCTCGTCCGCGTAGGGCTGGGATGCGGTCACCCTGGCCTGGGCTTTCGTGATCTTGGAGGTCGCGATCAGTTCCTGGGCCTTGGTGATCTTCTTCGTCGAGTTGACCGACTTGATGCGGTCACGCAGCTCACGAAGTGTAGCCATCTTCCTGCCTCCCTTCTTCGGTGTACTTGGACTGGTCAGTCATCGGATCCGCCTACTTCTTGGCGGAGACGGTGATCTGGTGCTTGTCCAGTTCGGCGTCAGGAAGGGCCTCAGGCTCGGGCTCGTTGACGACCGGGGTTCCGTCGGTGGTCTGGAACTCCTTCGCGAACGCGGCGTTGGCGGCCTTGAGGGCCTCCTTCGACTCGTCGGAGAAGGGCTTGCCGCCGGCGATCTGAGCGTAGATGTCCGCATGCGAGGCATGCAGGAACTCCCACAGCTCCGCCTCGTAGCGACGGACGTCCTGCACGGGAACATTGTCGAACTCGCCCTCGCCGGCGAGGTAGATCGAGACCATCTGGTCCTCGACCGCCTGCGGCTCGGTCTCGTTCTGCTTCAGCAGCTCGACGAGACGCTCACCGCGCTCCAGCTGTGCCTTGGAGTAGTCGTCCAGGTCAGAGGCGAAAGTGGCGAATGCCTCGAGGTCGCGGTACGCGGCCAAGTCGAGACGCAGGTTACCGGCGACCTTCTTCATGCCCTTGGTCTGGGCGTCGCCACCCACACGGGACACGGACACACCGACATTGATGGCCGGGCGCACACCCTGGTTGAAAAGGTCAGACTCGAGGAAGACCTGGCCGTCGGTGATCGAGATGACGTTGGTGGGAATGAAGGCTCCGACGTCGTTGGCCTTGGTCTCGATAATCGGAAGCGCGGTCATGGAACCGGCCCCGAGTTCGTCGGACAGTTTCGCCGCACGCTCCAGAAGACGGGAGTGCAGGTAGAACACATCGCCCGGGTAAGCCTCGCGTCCCGGCGGACGGCGCAGCAGCAGGGAGATCGCGCGGTAGGCCTCGGCCTGCTTGGTCAGGTCATCGAAGATGATCAGGACGTGGTAGCCCTGGTACATCCAGTGCTGACCCAGCGCGGCACCGGCGAACGGTGCGAGCCACTTGAAACCGGCCGAATCCGAGGCCGGGGCCGCCACGATCGTGGTGTACTCCAGCGCGCCCTGGTCCTCCAGGGTCTTACGCACGGAGGCGATCGTGGACCCCTTCTGGCCGATGGCCACGTAGATGCAGCGCACCTGACGGGTCTTGTCGCCGGACTCCCAGTTCTCGCGCTGGTTGAGGATGGTGTCGATGCAGACGGAGGTCTTGCCCGTCTTACGGTCGCCGATGATCAGCTGTCGCTGACCACGGCCGATGGGGGTCATCGCGTCGATGGCCTTGATCCCGGTCTGCATGGGCTCGTGGACCGGCTGACGCATCAGCACGGAGGGCGCCTGGAGTTCCAGGACACGGTCCTCCTCGGCCTCGATCGAGCCCAGGCCGTCGATGGGACGGCCGAGGGGGTTGATGACACGGCCGAGGAACTTCTCCCCGACCGGGATGGACAGGACCTCGCCGGTCCGCTTGACTTCGTCGCCCTCCTTGAGGGTCTCGAAGCTACCCAGGACCACGACGCCGACGGAGTCGGTGTCGAGGTTCTGTGCGACGCCGATGACGCCGCCCGGGAACTCAAGCAGCTCATTGGTCATCACGGAAGGCATGCCCGAAACCTGGGCAATGCCGTCCGCAGCCATGGTGACCACGCCGACCTCCTCACGGGAGGCCTCCGCGGAAGTGCTCGAGGTGTAGTTCGCAATCGCACTACGGATCTCATCGGAGGAGATCGTCAGCTCCGCCATGTTCTTCCTGCTCTCGGTTTTGTCTTCCAGCTTCTTACGTTGAATATTCTGTCGATCCAGGCTCTACGCGAGGGTACGACGCAGCTTCTCCAGCTTTCCAGCTGTGCTTCCGTCGATGATCTCGTCGCGGACCCGGATGACCGCACCACCGAGGAGGCTGGCGTCAACCTCGGAATGGACGGACATCGCGGAACCGTAGATCTTCTCCAGTTTCTGCCCGAGGGCCTGCGACTGGGCTTCGGACAGGGGTGCGACGGCGCGCACGCGGGCGACAGTCTTCCCGTCCAGCGCGGCGGCGAAATCGCACACCGCGTCAAGGCCCTCGACCGGACGGTCCGACGGTCTGCCCACCACCTGCAGCGCGAGCGCCTCGGTGATGGAGCTGACCTTGCCGTACAGGACCTTCGCGAACAGACCACGTCGGTCTTCGGAGGAGGCCAGCCGGTCTGCGAGAAGCATCTCCAGCTCCGGCTCCTTCTCCAGGAGGCGGGCCAGCTGGTAGAGCTCACTTCCGACCCGGTCCTTCTGTCCCTGGGCGGCGGCCGCACGCAGCAGGGCGCGACGTCCCAGCTCGATCAGACCGTTGCGCAGGTCACGGGTGTCCGACCAGGTGGAGCGCACCGCGGCGGACACTGTCGCCAGGGCGGTCGCGGAGACCTGGCCCGACAGCAGGGTCTCGACCAGCCCGACCCGACGGTCGGACGGGTAGCCCTGGTCTACGAGGGTCTTGCGCAGGTCGCGGTTGTCGTCGAGGAGTTCCACGATCTCGAAAAGGTCGGCACCGGTCTGCGCGCCGACGGCGGCTGCCTCGTCCGACCCGGTCAGAACGCTGTCCAGGCTCGCGGACAGCTGGTCCAGGGTTGCTCGGCTCGCTGCGTGCACGGGCGTCACTTCCCCGAACCGACGCTGTCGAGATCAGCGAGGAAGGAGTCGATGGTTCCGGACTTCCTGACGTCGTCCGACAGGTCTTCGCCGATCAGCTTCTCGGCGAGGTTGATGGACGCCGCTCCCAGGTCCTTGCGCAGGTCGGCGACGACTGCGTCGCGCTGGGCGAGAAGAGCCTTCTCGCCGTCAGCGTTCTTGCGCTTGACCTCTGCCTCCGCCTTGGCGCTGGCCTCGGCGATGATCTTCTGGCCCTGGGCACGTGCGTCGTCCCGGATCTGGGCTGCCTCGGTGCGGGCCTCGGCGAGCTGGGAGTTGTACTTCTCCAGCGCCGCCTTGGCTTCCTCCTGGGCCGCCTCGGCCCGCTGGATGCCACCTTCGATCTGCTCCTCACGCTCGGTGAGGACGCGCCTGAAGGTCGGAAGGACGAACTTCCAGAACAGCACGAAGATGATGATGAAGCAGATCAGGGACCAGACGAGGTCGTAGCCCGCAGGCAGCAGCGGATTGGGGCTGTCGGTCCACTGCTGTGGATCGTCGGCCCCCTCCGCGGCGAGAATGAAGTAGTTCGTCATAGTCTCAGCTTTCGCTCTTGTGCGTGGTGATGTGTCTTACGTGCCTGTCAGTGCCTGCGGCTCCCCGCCGGTACCGGCAGGCGCCACACACTAGAACAGGAAGCCGGCGACCAGGCCGATGAGGGCGAGGGCCTCGGTGAAGGCGATACCCAGGAACATGGTGGTGCGCAGCTGGCCGGCCATCTCGGGCTGACGTGCCATGGCCTCGGCGGTCTTGCCGGCGACGATGCCGATACCGATACCGGGGCCGATGGCTGCGAGACCGTAACCGACGGTACCCAGGCCCTCGAAGTTGGTGGTGGCGTCCTGAGCCAGGATGAGCAGCTCGTTCATTGTGTTTCCGTTCCTTTTCGTGATTCCGTACCGGTGCTGTTGAGTTGTCGCCCGGTACCGGGGTCAGGTTGGGTTGTGCGCGGGGCCCGTGAAGGCACCACGTCAGTGTTCGTCCGCGTGCAGCGAGAGCTCGATGTAGACCGCGGCCAGCAGGCTGAAGATGTACGCCTGCAGGAAGATGATCAGCATCTCGAAGAGCATGAACGCCAGGCCGAAGGCCAGCGTGCCCGCAGAGAGGACGGTCCAGCCGTTCATCTGCCAGAAGAAGAAGTTCGTGGCGGAGAACAGCAGGACGAGGATGATGTGGCCCGCCAGCATGTTGGCCATCAGACGGATGGTCAGCGTGACCGGGCGGAGGACGAAGGTGGAGAAGAATTCGATCGGCACCACGAGGACGTGGAGAATCGGAGGCAGGTTCGGGATGACCAGCGAGGACTTCATGAACTTGCCGAATCCGTAGCGTTTGATACCCGCGTAGAGCATCGCGATGTACGCCACAGCAGCCAGAACGATCGGCATACCGATCCTGGCGTTGGGCGAGACATTGAGGAACGGGACCACGGACGGAATGTTACCGACCAGGACCACGAAGAAGATGGTGGCGATGACCGGAAGGAACCGGCGCCCCTCCTTCTTGCCCAGAATGTCCTCGGCGATGTAGATCCGGACGAAATCGAGGAGGTACTCCCCGACATTCTGGATACCGCTGGGGATCAGCTTCGGCTTGCGCATCGCGATGATGAAGAACACTGCCAGGACTGCGATCATCAGCAGACGGATGATCATCAACCGGTCGAGCGCGAACAAGCCGCCAGCGAAATCGTAGAACCAGAGACCTTCCCGTCCGGGAACGTCTGCGGTAGGTGCCATGTCTCCACCCGGGAAGAATTCGTGCCCCAGTGAGGGTGTGTGGAATTCACCCTCCAGGGCCAAGGTTGTAACGCTCAGCGTTCTCTCCCGAGGTTGAGCCGCGTGACCTGTGCGTCAGGCGGTGCGATGGAGGTCGTCAGGTGGTACCCGGTCACCGTGGACTCCGTCGCACATCCGCACGATGCCGGGGGCGTAGATCCAGGACTGTCCCTGACCGCGTAGCAGCGCCAGGCCAGTCGCCTGATTACCCGCAATGAACAATAGCAGCCCCGTCTGCCACACGCTAACAGGCACCCCCCTGGCCACCGACCTGCGATTTCGGGGGCGGGAGAGACACCACTCACCCACCCCGTGGCAGCGGAAGGCCCGGCCCCCTCCCCCACGACCCTGCCTGCCACGGGCAGGTCCGGACACAGGTCTCCCCGTCCGTGTCTGTTTCGCCCGGCCTGTTTACACCGGCCTGTTTACACCGGCCTGCTTCTACCGGCCTGCTTCTCCCCTGCTCCGGGTCGCTTCTCACCCGACGTAGGTCGTCCTGGTGCGCAGGACCCCCAGAGTCTCCGTCGCCAGGCCGACGACGAGGGCGAGAATCGTGGTCACGCCCAGCGCCGTGGAATCGTAGAAGTCGAACCTCCGCAGCACCGCGAGCACCACCAGCACGACAAGAATCTTGATCAGCCAGGTCCCGAACACGACCACGAGGGTGTTCGTCGGGGTACTGTCCGCTGTCAGCAGGACCACCCCGACGGTGGCCAGCACGAACCCTCCACCGATCGCGGCACCGATGAGGACGCCCCACAGCCCTTCCGCCCCTCGGGTCCCGCCCCAGACCATCAGAGACACCACTGTCAGCACAGCGATGCCGGCCCCGCCCAGCTTCGCGGCACGGAGCAGCGGACGCCGGTGGTCGGTGATGTCACCGTCCACGGAGACATTCAGGTCCGGAAGATCTGCGGGATCCGGGGCAGAGGACGCTCCCGGCTGGGCGTCGGGGTTGGCGTCGGGTTGGGCGTCGGGGTTGAAGTCCGGGTCGGCTTGCGTACCGTGTTCCGGCCTGTCGTTGCTGCTCTCGTTCACCCGCCCAGACTATCCCGGGGTGCGGCCAGGCCCGCAATCGGTCCGGGACTGTCCGTCCCCCCTGCGGACGGGGCCTCCACGGCGCCACCTGCCGCACCGCCCCCGGGGCCGGCGTCTCCTGCCCCGTGTCCTCCCTGTCCGCTACGGTGCCGTCCCCCGTGCGGTGGCCGGTTACGGACCAACGGCACCCAGGTGACCACTCCCACCACCACGAAAGCCACGACGAACAGCACCGCCGCGACCACCGGCGGGAAAACTGTGGCCCCCACCGCGCCGAGGGCCACGACACCCACCCACGAATACAGGACGAGGACGACCTGCCGTTGACTGTGTCCCAGACGCAGCAGACGGTGGTGCAGGTGTTTCTTGTCCGGGGCGAAGGGACTCTTGCCCGCCGCCAGTCGACGAACGACAGCAAGAACCAGGTCCAGCAGCGGAATGGACAGTGCCGCAGCCACGACGAACAGCGGTGACAGCAACGCGACGACGTCGGCAGTGCCGTAGAGGGCCATGTTGATCCTCCCGGACGCCGAGACACACGCCGCAGCGAGCAGCAGACCGATCAGCATGGAACCGGAGTCCCCCATGAAGATCCTCGCCGGAGCGAAATTGTGGGGCAGGAAGCCGGCACACACCCCCACCAGGACAGCGGAGATGATGGCCGGCGGATATGCGCTGACGGTCCCTCCCTGGTCGTGAAGGATGGTCAGCGAGTAGACCAGCAGGGTGCCTCCGCCGATCATCCCCAGACCGGCGGCCAGACCGTCGAGACCGTCGACGAAGTTCATGGCGTTGATGATCGCCACAGTCAGCAGCGCGGTCAACATCGTGGACTGGACCTGGTCGAGAATGAGGGTGGTACCGCCGTCGCCGAGGGGCACCCAGATCAGGTACCAGGACAGTCCTGACAGACTCATCACCACGGAACCGACGATCTGGCCCCCCAGTTTGACCACCCAGGAAATGTCGTAGAGATCGTCGATGACACCGACGACCACGATGACCACCGCCGCGGAGAGCACTGCCACCATGTCGGGGGTCACCGGCGGAAAACCCCTGTTCAGCGCGGGCAGTTGCCCGGCCGCGGCCACGGCGACGACCAGTCCGGTGAACATCGCCACCCCACCGAGCCGTGGGGTGGGCACGGTGTGCACGTCACGGGCCCGGGGCGCACTCATCTGCCCGAAACGGACCATGAGCATCCGCGCCACCCCGGTGGTCAGATATGTGGTGACACAGGCGATCAGCAGTACCAGGACAAGCTCCCGGAAGGGGATGCCGACCCCGGCGTTGCCGGCAGCCGTGAGCCACTGCACCCCGCCGATGCCCCCGGCGCCACCTGCACCGACGCCGACGCCGGCCACCTCGGTCACGGTGATCTACCCCCGGGCCCCGGGCTCGGCAGGTTCCCCGGTCAGTGACTCCTCGGAAAGCTCGAGAACCTCCGCGATCCTCGCCGGGTCGACGGCACCCCGGCGCAGAATCCTGGGGTGGCTTCCGGAAAGATCGATGATCGTCGACGCCGTACCGACGGTCGCCCGACCACCGTCGAGGTAGACGGAGACGGAATCGCCCAACTGCTCCCGTGCCTGGGCCGCGGTCAGCGCCGGCGGCCGGCCGTGGACGTTGGCACTCGACAGAGCCATCGGACCGGTCTGACGCAGGAGGGCGACAGCCAGGGGGTGCAACGGCATCCGCAGGGCCACGGTGCCCCTGGTGTCCCCGAGATTCCACGGCAGGCTCGGAGCCTGGTGGGTCACCACCGTGAGCCCGCCCGGCCAGAAGGCCTCGACCAGGGTCCGGAGGCGGGAGTCGGCGTCCCGGACCAGGCCGGTCACCGTGTCCCAGGACCCGACGACCACGGGGGTCGGGTAATCGGGGCCACGGTGCTTGGCCTTGAGCAGCGAGGCGACGGCGTCATTGTCGAAGGCGTCGGCGCCGATGCCGTACACCGTGTCAGTCGGTATGACGACCAGCCGGCCACCTTTCACCGCGCTCAGCGCTGCGGCGAGGCCGGCCTCGTCACCACCCGGTCGTGTGCAGTCGTAGGTCTGCGACACCGATGAACTCCTTTGGACATGCTCTGGTCACGAAGATATGTACAGGTGACTCACTGTAGCCGTTGTGCGGCCTGCTCCGTGAGCCGGAACCCCGGATCGCGGTCCACCGCTCCGGAGACGAAGCGGTCCCGGCCTGCGAAATCACGGTGCTGGACCGTGTCCCGGATCCCGGCGTCCTCCAGCAGGCGCCGTACTTCCGCACCGGTGGAGTCGTCGTGCTCGACCGCCACGCGGGAATGCGGTGCACAGGTCAGGGAGATGACCCCCGCCAGGGGACGCATCACCCCGAGCCCGTCGGCACCCGAGTAGACGGCGTCCGGAGGATCCGCGGCAACCTCCGGGTCCGCCGCCGCGACATTCTGCCCGTGGTCACCCTCCGGGACATACGGAGGATTCGCCAGGATCAGGTCAGCACCGGCCACCAGTCCCAGGGCCGTCACCAGCTGCGGGTCCGTGGCGTCCCCACGGACGAACTCCACGTCGACGCGGACGTCGATGTCGCCGCGCCGACGCCACCGGGTGAGGTTCAGCCGGGCGTACTCCAGTGCGGTCGGGTTCCGTTCGATCCCCACGATCCTCACCGCGGCACGGTCCGGCAGACCCGCCCGGGAGAGCAGATGAGCCAACCCCAGGCTGACTGTCCCCGGTCCCGAGCAGAAGTCCACTACCGTGTATCTGGCGGGAACCAGGGACCGGCGCAGGGCGTCCGTCCTCCGCCAGGTGTCACGGCGCAGCAGGGTCCGTGCGCCCCAGTCGATCAGGAGGTCGGTCTCGGGCCGCGGGATGAACACCCCCGGCCCGACCCGGAGGTCCACTCCGACCACCGGTGCCGAGCCGGTGATGAACTGGAGCGGTTCACGGGCTGCACGCCGCGCGACCATGGAGGGGAAGGACGCCGGGACCGGATCGTCCGCATGCAGGATCAGATCAGTCGCGGTGACTCTGCGGGGCAGATCGTCAGGACCGTCGGGGGCGTCGGGGGCGTGAGAAGATGTCACGGCGTCCAGAGCCGTGGCCATGAGCTCCCGGGCATCGTGGGCGGCCGAGGGCACCCCTGCACGGGTCAGCACCGCCACGGCGTCGCGCAGGGCCGCCGAAACTGTCGTCGCCGCCCCCGCAGTGTTGCCTGTACCGCCGTCGGTACCGCCGCGTTCACCGGTGTCCATCTGGCCTGTCAGTCCTCTGCGCCGAGACGGGCCGCCCGGTCGGCGTCGTGGAGGGCCGCGAGGAGCGCGTCCAGGTCACCGTCGAGGACAGCGTCAAGGTTGTTGGCCTTGTAGCCGATCCGGTGGTCGGAGACCCTGGACTCAGGGAAGTTGTAGGTACGGATACGTTCCGACCGGTCCATGGTGCGGATCTGCGCGTGGCGTCCCTCCGCCGCGGCAGCGTCCGCCTCCTCCTCCTTCATCTGCTGGAGGCGGGCCGCCAGCACCTGCATGGCCCGTGCCTTGTTCTGGATCTGGGAACGTTCCTTCTGACAGGTCACCACAATTCCGGTGGGCAGGTGGGTGATACGCACCGCCGAATCGGTGGTGTTGACACCCTGACCGCCCTTTCCGGAGGACCGGTAGACGTCGACCCGCAGATCCTTGTCGTCGATCTCGACGTCCTCGACCTCGTCCGGCTCCGGGTACACCAGGACACCGGCGGCCGAGGTCTGGATCCTGCCCTGCGACTCGGTGACCGGGATACGCTGCACCCGGTGCACACCACCCTCGAACTTGAAGACGCTCCACGCCCCGTCCCGGGACGGGTGCTTCGACCGGATCGACATCGTCAGGTCCTTCACCCCGCCCAGATCAGTCTCGTTGACATCCAGGACCTCGCAGGTGAAGCCGTGCTTCTCCGCGTAACGCTGGTACATGCGCACCAGTTCGCCGGCGAACAGGGCCGCCTCCTCGCCACCCGCCCCGGACTTGATCTCCATGACGACGTCATCGCTGTCATGGGGGTCCCGGGGGGCGAGCAGGTCCGTGAGCTTCTCCTCGAGGACCGGGATCTCCACGGCGAGACGGTCCGCCTCCGCCGCGAAATCGGCGTCCTCCCCCGCCATCTCCGCAGCAGCGTCGTGGTCCTCACGCGCCTGGGTCAGCTTCCGGTAGGTCTGGATGACCGGCTGGAGCTCACTGAACCTCTTGGCGACCCGGCGGGCCGCCGCAGCGTCATTGTGCAGCTCCGGATCGGACAGCTGCATCTCCAGGCCCTGGTACTCCGCGAGAATGTCGTCGACCTTCGACGGCGACGCGGCGGTACCGGTCCGGTCACTCATCGTCCTCACCTGCCAGGGGGGCGGAGGATGCGATCTGCATCATGAACTCGCCGTTGGTCTTCGTCTTACGCAGCTGCTTGATCATCAGGTCGATCGCAGCCTGAGGATCGAGGGCGGAGAGGATCCGGCGCAGCTTGTGCATCAGGCGCGCCTCCTCAGGCCCCAGCAGCAGCTCATCCTTGCGCGTGCCGGACGGGTTGACGTCGACGGCGGGGAACAGCCTGCGTTCCGCGATCTTCCGGTCGAGTTTCAGTTCTGCGTTGCCGGTGCCCTTGACCTCCTCGAAGATGCCCGTGTCCCCGGCCGACCCGGTCTCGACCGGGGGGGGGGCGATGAGGGGCAGGGAACCGCCGTTCTCGATGTTGCGGGCCGCACCGAGGAAACGCTTGGGCGGGTAGAGGGCGTTGGAGTCCACACCACCGGACAGGATGCGCCCGGACGCCGGGGAGGAGTTGTTGTACGCACGCCCCAGCCGGGTGATGGAGTCCAGCAGGATCACCACGTCCTGCCCCTGCTCGACAAGCCGCTTCGCACGCTCGACCGCGAGTTCCGCGACAGCCGTGTGCTCGTTCGGCGGACGGTCGAAGGTCGAGGCGATGACCTCGCCCTTCACCGAACGCTGCATGTCGGTGACCTCCTCGGGCCGCTCGTCGACAAGTACGACCATGAGATGGCACTCGGGGTTGTTCGTCGCGATTGCGTTGGCGATGTCCTGCAGGATCGTCGTCTTACCTGCCTTGGGAGGAGAGACGATCAGCGCGCGCTGCCCCTTGCCGATGGGCATGATCAGGTCGATCACACGGGTGGTGAGGATCTTCGGCGTGGTCTCCAACCGGAGCCGCTGGTTGGGGTAGAGCGGTGTCAGCCGGTGGAAGTGGGGCCGCTGAGCGGCCGCCTCCGGCGTCAGACCGTTCACGGTCTCGACGCTCTGAAGCTGGTTGTACCTGCCACGGTTGCGGTTGCGGCCCTGACTGTTGTTGGCCGTCTGCTGCTTCCCCGGGCGGATGGTTCCGGTCACCGCGTCACCGTGCCGCATCCCGAACTTCCGGACCATCTGGATCGGCACGTAGATGTCGGTGGGACCCGCATGGTAGCCGGTCGTACGAATGAACGCGGTGTTCGGATCGACGAAGTCGAGGATCCCGGCGACGGGGGTCGGCGGCTCGCCCTGGTTCCCGGACTGGCTACCTGACTGGCCGCTGTTCTGCCCGTTGTTGCGGTCTTCCCGGTTACGGTTGCGTTCCCGACGGCTGCTGCGGTCGGAGCGGCTGCCGGAGTTGTCGTTCCCCCCGCGTGAGCGGTCTCCGTTTCGGTCCCGGTCGGACCGCCCACCCCCGTTCTGGGCATTGTCCCCCTGCTGACTCTGGTGGTCGTCGCGACCACGGTTGCGCCTGTTACGCCGGTTACGGCGACTGCGGCGTCCTCCACCCTCCCCGTCACCTGAACTGTCGCGGTCGTCACGACTGTCGCGGTCGTCGCGGTCCTGCTCGTCCCTGCCCCCGCGACGGTCCCGGTCGTCACGGTTCTCCCGGTCGTCACGGTTCTCCCGGTTCTCCCGCTCACGACGTCCGCTGTTCTTATCAGCCCGGTCCCCGTCCAGGGACTCCTGACGGTCTCTGCCGCTGTCCGCGTCCTGTCCCGCAGTGACGTCCCTGCCCTCGTGACTGCCCGTAGGGCTGCCCTCCAGACCTTCCGCCTGCCCGTGCGCCGGACCGTCCGCCTGACTGTCCGTATGCCTGTCCACCTGACCGTCCGTCGAGATGCCCGCCGGGCGGTCGGCCAGGGTGGACTGCGGATCCTCCGACGTCTTCTGCCTCCTCTTCTCTGAGGAGGCGTTCCCCCTCCCGTCCCCGAGACCGGCGGTGGTGATCGCGTCGATGAGTTCCCCCTTGCGCAGTCCCGAAGTGCCACGGAGGCCCCGGGAGGCTGCGATCTGCTTCAGCTCCGTCAGCTTGAGGCTGGCGAGGCCGTCGTTCTGTGCCCTGGAGACGATGTCAGTCAAAGTCACAGGTGTCCTTTCGGTCCACCCCCCGGGATGGAATAACTTCGGTGGCCGTACACCGTGTGCAGCGGGTGACCGGGAGCGTCCTACCGGACCGGGACTGCGGATTACGCAGAACCGTGTCCCGGTGGTGGACCGGGGGGCGACGTGCTCTCGTTGAGTCGTCGGAATGTGAGGATCGGACGCCGGGGTCTGCAGGTACGGGTGTGCAGTGACGCTCACCCGGCCGGCCCGGGAGTCCGGATGACCGGACACTGCGCGGCAGACCGTGGACGACGGCGACGGCAGTGAACGATTCTCAGCGATCACACTACCACCCTCACCCGTGTCCACCACCAATCCCGCCCCCTCCCCGCGTCCGCGGGCATGCCTGCCCTCGGAGTGTACGGGCAGGCCTATCCTCGAAGCCTATGGAGGACATGTCACAGAATCAGCCGGTGCGTCCGGAACCTGCCCCCGTCACCTCGACCATGCAGGTCATCCCCTACTCCCTGGCCACCGTCCTGGAGTACGGACGCCGCGTCCACGCCGCCTCGACCGTGACCACCTACCGCGGCATGAGTTCCGAGCAGTACACTTTCGCGGCGCTGGGTTCCCGTGCCGCCGCACTGGCCCATGCCCTTGCAGGCCTCGGGGTGAAGACCGGGCACCGGGTCGCGACCATGATGCCCAACACCGCCGAGCACCTGGAGGTCCTGTTCGGGGCGGGATCGATGGGGGCGGTGTTCCAGCCGCTCAACCCCTACCTCATGGGTGACCAGATCGTGCACGTGGTCAACCACGCCGACGACCGGGTCATCGTCCTCGACCCCGAGTACGCCGATGTCCTGCTTCCCCTCCTCCCCCAGTGCCCCGGGGTCGGCGCCCTGCTCGTCACCGGGGACGACGACGACGTCCGGGCCGTGGCGTCCGCCGTCCCGGACGGGACAGAGGTGCTGGGCTACGAAGCCTGCCTCGACGGTCGACCGACCCGCTACCCCTGGCCTGAACTTCCCGAGACCGCCCCGGTGGCCCTGTGCTATTCGACGGGCACCAGCGGTGCGCCCAAAGGGGTCGTCTATTCCCACCGGTCGGTGTGGACCCATGCGATGGCGATCCGTTCGGTCGATTCTCTCGCGGTCCGCAACGGTGAGAGGTTCCTCTGCGTCGTCCCGGTTTTCCACGTGCTCAGCTGGGGTGTCCCGGTTGCCGCGATGATGGCGGGGACCCGGCTCGTGCTGCCGGGAGGTGACTCCTCCCCCGGGCATCTCGCCTATGTCATCGAGGACGCCCTGCCGCTGCGCGCCCACGGTGCGCCCACCGTGTGGAACCAGCTGCTGGCCCACTTCGAACACAATCCGCCGGCGAAGATGAGCCTGCGCGAGATCATCTCCGGCGGGTCCACTGTCCCCCCTGCACTGATCAACGCCTGGGAGGAGCGCTTCGGCGTCGACATCACCCACGTCTGGGGGATGACCGAGACCGGGCCGATCGGCACCGTCGCCCGTCCGCCGGCCGGAGTCGGGGGTGCGGCACGGCAGACCTACCGCGAGAGCCAGGGACGCTTCCCCGTCGGCATGCAGTTCCGGGTCGTCGACGAGGACGGCGTGCCGTTGACAGCCAACGACCGCTCCAGCGGCGAAATCCAGGTCCGCGGGAACTCGGTGACCGGTGCGTACTTCCATTCCCCGTCAGAGGACGGCGACGGGGCGACCACCCGATTCCGTGGTGAACCCGTGGAGGACGCCACCGACCGTTTCACCTCCGACGGGTGGCTGAGGACCGGCGACGTCGGCACGATCACCCGCGACGGCTTCCTCACCGTCCACGACCGTCAGACGGACATCATCCGTTCCGGTGGTGAGTGGATCTACTCGGCCATGCTCGAGAACCTCGTGATGGCCTCCCCTGTCGTGGCGGAGGCGGCGGTCATAGGGATGCCCGACCCTGACTGGGGTGAGCGGCCGTTGGCAGTCGTCGTGGTGGTCCCGGGGACACCCCGTGACCGCACCACCGCCGGTGAGATCGCCGCCGAGGTCGCCACCCGGGCACCGCGGTGGATGGTGCCCGAATACTGGACCTTCGTCGACTCCCTCGACCACACCTCGGTGGGAAAGTTCGACAAGAAGGACATGCGGGTACGACTCCACCTCGGGGAGTACCACGTCATCCGGCTGCCACGCTGACCCTCTTCAGGACGGCCCTCTTCAGGCCTGCCATCTTCAGGCCGGACGGACCACTTCTGCCGTCACCCGGCCACCCGCGACAGTCTCCAGGACCCTCAGTCCACGGGCACGTGCCTCATCGAGCAGGGCAGGCTCGACCGGGCGGGTCGACAGCACCATCACCGTGGGACCGGCCCCGGACAGGAACGCCGGGTAGCCCAGGTTGCGGAGCCTGTTGACCCATTCAGAGGACACCGGCAGCACCTCCGCACGGTAGGGCTGGTGCAGCCGGTCCCTGGTCGCCTCCCACAGCAGTTCAGGGTGCCTTGACAACGCCACCGGCAGCAGGGCCGCACGCGACACGTTGAACCTGGCGTCGACATGGGAGACATCACTGGGCAGCACGCGACGCACCGCCTCAGTCGAGGCGTGGAAATCGGGGATCAGCGCGGTCGCCCGCACCGATGCGTGCACCGGCACGCCGACGGCACGGTACTCCGGGGCACTGCGACCGTCGACGGGAATGTTGGTCCACGAGACGACCCCGCCACCGAGCACGCTCGCCGCCGCATTGTCCGGATGCCCTTCAAAGGACGCCGCGAGCTGGATGACCGTGGCGTCGTCGAGGGCCCCTGTCGGCCTGTCCGGCGTCGGGTCGCCGGCCAGCGCCGACGCCGCCACCACCCCCGCGACCGCAGCTGCAGCCGAGGAACCGAGCCCCCGCGAATGGGGGATCACATTGTGGCAGGTGACCTTCAGGCCGCGGACCTCGGCGTCCGCCTCCCTCAGACCGGCTCGGACGGCACGGACCACAAGATGACGTTCGTCCAGGGGAACCTCCCCCCTGCCCTCGCCCTCGACGAGGACCTCGAGCCCGGAGTCCGTGGCCTCGACCTCGACGACGTCGGTGAAGTCCACGGCCAGACCGAGGGTGTCGAACCCCGGCCCCAGGTTGGCGGTGGACGCCGGAACCCTCACCCTCACGGTACGACCCACGGGGACCCCGGACATCAGTTCCCTTCCATCCTGAGCACACTGCGGACGTTCTTCACCGCATCGAGTTTCTTCAACGCCTCGACCGTGTCCTCGAGATCCTTCTCAACGGCATGGTGGGTGATGACGACGAGCCGCGCCCCGTCGGAGTCCTCCTCCTGACGGACCGTCTTGATCGACACGCCGTGGGCGGAGAAGGTCGAGGCCACCTCCGCGAGCACCCCGGGACGGTCCTGCACCTTCATGTCGACGTGGTAACGGGTACGCACCTCACCGAAGTCGGCGACCGGCAGGTTCGCGTACGTGGACATCCCCGGTGCCCGGCCACCGTGCACCACATTGCGGGCCGCGGCCACGACATCGCCGAGCACCGCCGAGGCCGTCGGAGCCCCGCCTGCACCGTTGCCGTAGAACATCAGCCGGCCCGCGTACTCGGCCACGACGAAGATGGCGTTGAAGGAGTCGGAGACCGTCGCCAACGGGTGGGTCAGCGGCACCAGAGCCGGGTAGACCCTGGCAGAGACCGACTCCCCGCCCTGACCGTCGACGAGCCTCTCGCAGATGGCGAGCAGCTTGATGGTGCACCCGGCCGCCTTCGCCGCCCGGATGTCCTCGGCGGTGATGTTCCGGATGCCCTCACAGTGGACGTCGTCGAAAGACACCGGGGAATGGAAGGCCAGGGAGGCGAGGATGGCCGCCTTGCTCGCCGCGTCAAATCCGTCGACGTCCGCCGACGGGTCCGCCTCGGCGTACCCCAGCGCCGTGGCTTCGGCGAGCATCTCGTCGTAGGACGCCCCCCTCTTGTCCATCGCGTCGAGGATGAAGTTGGTGGTGCCGTTGACGATCCCCATCACGGTGTTGACCTTGTCACCCGCCAACGAGCGGCGCAGCGGACCGACCACCGGGATGGCGGCGGCGACCGCAGCCTCGAAGAACAGGTCCGCCCCGGAGGAGTCCGCGGCGTCCGAGAGCTCGATGGCGTGCGCGGCGACCAGCGCCTTGTTCGCCGTCACCACGGACTTCCCCGCCCTGAGCGCGTTGAGGACCACAGTGCGCGGGTAGTCGATACCCCCGATGACCTCGATCACCAGATCGATGTCATCGCGCCGGACCAGGCTGAGTGCGTCATCGGTGAGCAGGGACGCGTCCACGCCCTCGCGGGGCTTGGACAGGTCGGAGACGGCGATCCCCCGGACCTCGAGCCGTCCTCCGATACGTGCGGTGAAGTCCGACTCCGCCTGGCCGAGGATGCGGAGCACCTCCCTGCCTACCGTGCCCATTCCGAGCAGGGCGACACCGACGGTGGGGACCCCGGTGGAATCCGTGTTCTGTTCAGCCATATCTCTTCCCGTGATCTGTGGTTGCGGGTGGTTTCCTGACGATGATAGGCGACACCTCGTCGGCGGAGGTCTCCGGGACCGGTCACAGCGACCGGTCACAGCGACCGGTGACCGGCGCCGGTGACGGCGGCCCGTCAGGCGTGGTCCCCGGTGTTCTCCAGCGACAGGATGTCCGCCACGGTCTCCCTGCGGATCATCACCCGGGAGCTCCCCCCGCCGACGACCACCACCGGCGGTCTCGGCATCATGTTGTAGTGCGAGGACATCATGTAGCAGTAGGCGCCGGTCGCCGGCACCGCCAGGATGTCCCCGTCCGCGATGTCGTCGGGCATCAGCGCGTCATTGACCAGGATGTCCCCGGACTCGCAGTGACTGCCGACGACCCGGGTGGGCACGGGCACGCCCGACGCCCGGCGGTTCGCCAGCCGACAGTCGTACTCCGCCTGGTACAACGCAGGACGGATGTTGTCGCTCATACCGCCGTCCACCGAGATGTACCGGCGCACCGTGTCGTCCGAGGTGTGCACGTCCTTGACGGTGCCCACCGTGTACAGGGTCACCATGGACGGACCGGCGATGGCACGGCCCGGCTCCACGTTGAGCACCGGGGCGTCCAACCCCCGCTCCGCCGCCGCCTGACGCACGCGGCGCAGCAGATCGGCGGCAACGGTCTCCACGTCTAGCTCCTCCTGGTCGGGAGTGTAGGCGATACCGTAACCGCCGCCCAGGTCGAGGATGTCGAGGGCAGCCGCCTCGACGGTGCCCTCCCCCATCTCGTCGAGCAGTCGGGCCCACAGTCCGAGAAGCCGGTCGGCGGCCAGTCCGAAACCGTCCGCGTCGAAGACCTGCGACCCCACATGGCAGTGCAGGCCACGCAGCCTCATACCCGGAGTGTCGACGACCGTCAGTGCCGCACGGCCGGCAGATCCGGAGGCGAGAGAGAAGCCGAACTTCTGGTCCTCGTGACTGGTGGCGATGAACTCGTGGGTGTCGACATGCACGCCCGGCTTGACGCGCACCAGCACATCCTGGGTGACGCCCAGCTCCCCGGCCACGCGGGACAGGCGCACGATCTCCTCGGCCGAGTCGATGACGATCAGTTCCACCCCGGCCCGCACCGCAAGTTCCAGGAAAGGAACCGACTTGTTGTTGCCGTGGACTGTGATCCGGTCCGGCGGGAAGTCTGCAGCCAGGGCGACCTCCAGCTCACCCTGACTGGCGACGTCGAGGGCGAGGCCCTCCTCCGCCACCCACCGGGCCACCGTCACAGACAGGAACGCCTTGGACGCGTAGTGGACGTGACCACCCCCGCCGAAGGCCGCGGCCATACGCCGGCACCGGGAGCGGAAGTCCCCCTCGTCCATGACGAAGACCGGTGTGCCGTACCTGGAGACCAGACCGGACACGGGTATCCCGCCCAGTTCCAGTTCACCGTCCGCGTTGACCCGCGCGAACGCCGGGAAGACGTGGGACGGCAGGGTGTTGAAGTCCTCGAGGGTCTCGGTGCGGCGTCGCAGAGGGACCGGGGGAAGGTGCACTTCAGGGTCCACGGTCACATCCTCTCAGGGGCCGAGACGCCCAGCAGTCCCAGGGCATTGGACAGCACGACCCGGGTGGCGGCGGCCAGGGCGAGACGAGCACGGAAGACGGGGGCGGCGTCCTCCCCCGAAGGCTCCCCGCTCCGGGGCAGGACCTGGCAGGAATCGTAGAAACGGTGGAACGTACCCGCGAGGTGCTCGGCGTACCGGGCGACACGGTGGGGTTCCCGCAGTTCCGCAGCGGTGGCCAGCACCGAGGGGAACTCGCCGAGGGTACGGATGAGGTCCCCTTCGCGCTCGTGTGTCAGAGTGCCGAGGTCCAGGTCCGACAGATTCTCCGGAAGCTCCACCCCGTTCTCCGACGCCCTGCGTGCCAGGGAGCACAGGCGGGCGTGCGCGTACTGGACGTAGAAGACCGGATTGTCGTTGCTCCGGCTGGTCCACAGGTCCATGTCGATGTCGAGGGAGGAGTCGACGGAAGAGCGGATGAGTGCGTACCTCGCCGCGTCCACCCCGATCGCCTCGACGAGGTCGTCGAGGGTGATGACGGTCCCGGCGCGCTTGGACATACGCACCGCGTGGCCGTCACGCACCAGGTTGACCATCTGGCCGATGAGGACCTCGATCCGGTCAGGGTCATAGCCCAGTGCAGCGGCAGCCGCCTTCAGACGGGCGATGTACCCGTGGTGGTCGGCCCCGAGCATGTAGATGCACAGGTCGTGGCCGCGAGCGATCTTGTCGGCGATGTAGGCGATGTCGCCGGCGATGTAGGCGGCGTTCCCGTCGGACTTGATGACCACCCGGTCCTTGTCGTCCCCGAAGTCCGTGCTCCTCAGCCACCAGGCACCGTCAGCCTCGTAGAGGTTGCCGTTGTCCTTCAGGGTGGCGATCGCCCGGTCGACCGCCCCGGACTCGAACAGGGAGTTCTCGTGGAAGTAGACGTCGAACTCGGTGCCGAACTCCGACAGGGTGCGCTTGATGTGCGCGAACATCAGCTCGACGCCCTGCGCACGGAACAGTTCCTGGATCTCCTCTGCAGAGTGCGACGACCAGTCCGGGTGAGCTTCGGCGACCTGTGCGGCGATGTCGGCGATGTAGTCTCCGCCGTACCCGTCCTCCGGGGCCGGGCGGCCCTCGGCAGCGGCGACGAGGGACCGCGCGAACCGGTCGATCTGCGTTCCGTGGTCGTTGAAGTAGTACTCACGGGTGACCTGGGCACCGCGTGCCGTCAGCACCCTGCCAAGGGAGTCCCCGACAGCAGCCCACCGGGTCCCGCCCAGGTGGATCGGCCCTGTCGGATTGGCGGACACGAACTCCAGGTTGATCCGCTGCCCGGAGTACTCCTCCCCCCTGCCATACCCCGTACCCGCGGCGAGGATGTCGGTGACCAGTCTGCCCTGCGCATCGGCGGCGAGCCTGATGTTGATGAAACCGGGCCCCGCCACCTCTGCCGCGGCCACACCGTCGGTCCTCTCCAACGCTTCCGCGAGCCAGGTCGCGAGCTCCCGGGGAGCTGCACCGGACTTCTTCGCGGTCTGCAGGGCGATGTTGGTCGAGTAGTCGCCGTGCTCCGGGTTACGGGGACGTTCGACGACAGCCCGGTCCGGGACGACGGTCGCGTCACGCCCGTGGTCGGTGAGCACCGTGCGCGCGGCGGCGGCGATGAGGACGGAAAGGTCTGCTGGAGTCACAGTGGACGAGAATACCAACGCAGCTCGACCGGACCGTACGCGACCGGTGTGAACCGGGCAGTGAACAGGAGGACGGACCGGAGCCGGGATAATGACAGACGTGTCGTACAGGCGGTTTGCGGGACGCGTACCCGGCGGTGCTATAGTCATCGTCATTGCCTCCGTAGCTCAGGGGATAGAGCACTGGTTTCCGGTACCAGCGGTCGGACGTTCGAATCGTCTCGGGGGCACATGCTGAAAACCCCGGCGCATCTGCGCCGGGGTTTTTCCGTGTCCGCTGCATCCACAGTGACCACAGTGACCATCGGTGACCACCGTAACCACCGAGCGTGTCGCAGGGACCGTCCACCTCAGAAACGGTCCACGGTCAGGCGGGCGGTCAGTGGATCCCCTTCCCCTGCAGGACCTGCTCCATCGGCACGAAACTGGCCCCGGGCACACTGTCGAACCTGTTGACGTCACAGGTCAGGACAACGATCTGATGGTTTTTGCCGAGCTTGTCGAGCACCACGTTCATCCTGCCTGCTCTTCCCCTGTCGGAGAATCCGAGGGCGTCGTCGATGATCACCGGCACCCCGTCACCTCCACCGACCAGATCGGCCACCGCCAGTCGGGTGAGGACAGCAAGCTGTTCCCGGGCGCCACCGGACAGCCGCCCGGTGTCGAGAGTGGTCCCGTCCAGGGTGCGGGCCGTGACACCGAGGTCATCGCCGAAGTCGATGCCCGCCGGTGCACCGTACAGGGTCCTGGCCAGCCGTTCCACAGCCTCCCTCAGGGGAGCCTGGTAACGCTGTCTGGCCGCCACCAGTTCCTTCCTGACCTCCTGGTACAGCAGGGCCGCTGCCTCTGCACGACGTTCGACCTGACGGAGGCGGCGTCGCGCACGCTCCAGTTCGGCGCGTGTCGTCTCCACCGCCTCGGCCGCCCCGGCATGCTGGCCCAGCGCGCCTGTGACCCGCGACACCGCGTGACCGATCTCCCCGGCTCTTTCACGCAGCCTGCGTACACGTGCAGCTGCTCCGTCCGCGAGTGCCGCGAGAGTGTCCGTGTCCACGTCCCCCACCCGCTTCTTCGCCAGAGCCAGTGCCTCCTCCGCGGAGGTGAGGTCACGTCCGGCGTCCTCCGCCTCCTTGTACAGGACCGTGTCCCCGATCTGCTCCCGCTCCACCTCCAGGGTCTCGGAGAGGCGCCGGAGGTTCTCACGTGCGCGCCCCAGTTCCGCCCTCGCCGCCTCCAGACGTACCCCCGCCCCGGAGCGGGTGACCCGGTCGAGTTCCTCCCGGAGGTCCTCGACCTCCTTCGCCGACGATTCCGCCACGGTCTCCAGCCCGGCGACGGTCGCGGTCACCTGCGGTGCGGCAGTCTCCGGGTCACCGTCGGGTACCCCGGGCAGTGTCACCGTCCCGTCGGGGTCCTCGTCACGGACCCTGGCGAGCAGACTGTCGATCCCGCCTGTCGACTCCGACTCCCTGAGCTCCTCCCGGGCAAGCGCCTCCCGCAGGTCCGTGACGGACATGCCTCCGGTGACCTGGGCGAGTCGCAGCGACGCCTCACGGTGCTCTTCGGTGGCACGCCGCCGCCGACCGGCCATGTCCTCGGCCTCCGCGACGTCGGACACTCCAGCCTCTGCGAGCAGCCGGGAGAGTTCCTCCTCCGCCCGGTCGACATCCTCACCGACCTCGTGGACATCCCGCGCGGGAATCACGCTCACGGTGTAGTCACCGACCCCGATGTCTCGGCGTCCTGTGGCGTGCAGTGTGACGGCGCCGTCCGGGAGAGACCGCGAAGTCCCGTCGACGGTCACGGTCCCCTCCTTCGGGCCGTTGACGACAACGGTGGTGGCCACCGCGTCACGGACGGTGACGGCCTGACGCAACTCGGCGTCCGCGGTCCGCAGGTTCTCCAGCACCGTGTCAGTGACCGGATTGTCCTTCACCGTCTCACCGATCTCCCGGATCCTACGGGCCACCTCCTCCGCCCGGGTCGTACGGTCGGCGAGCTCTCCGATCCGGGTGCGGATCTCCTCTCTGACTCCGACCGCCTTCAGCCACGCCGCCCATGCTGCGGCGACCCTGGAGCGCACCCGCGCGGCCGTCAGCGCAGCTCCGAGAGAATCGGCGGCGGTCTTCTCCTCCTCGGCGTAGCCTGCAAGCTCGTCCACCCGCCCGGCCAGGGCGTTCACCGTCTCCTCCGCCTCCCTGACGTCCCTGACCCTGGCCTCCCTCGCGGCGAGGCGTTGTGCCGCCAGGTCACGTGCTCCCCGGGCAACGGTCACCGCGGCGGAGTACCGGTCCAGTTCGGACATCGCCGCCTTCCCCTCGGCCAGCGCCTGCGCTGCGGCGGTGGCCTCCTCGACCGCAGTGGGTTCCTCGGTGAGCACCGCGGCTTTCTCCGCGTTGAGCCGTTCCAGCTCCACGGTGAGATTCCGGGCCCGGTTGCAACGTTCCTCTGCTGCGGTGTGGGCTGCCCCGGCATCTTCGAAAGCTGTCACGGCAGCGGACAGTTCCCTGGCAGGGCGTCCTCCCGGAGTCCGGTACCGTGCGTACTCCGCGCCGATCCGGTCGATGAGCTCACCTGCCCTGCCACCGTCACCTGCCGGGATGCCGTCATCAGAGGTTACTTCGGCCCCCAGTGCCTGTTCCAGGCTGCGGATTCCCGCCGCCGCAAGAATGTCCAGGCCTTTCCCCTGTTCGATCACCAGGGCGTCGGTGAGGCCGGTGTCGACTCCCTGTGCGAGCAGCTCTGCGAACCTCTCCTCCGCACGGCGGCCGGTGAGGCTCTCGGGCCGGGGGGACCGGACGGTGAGTTCACAGCGCCCTCCTCCCCTGTTGAAACTCTTCAGGACGGTCAACCGGTGTCCTGCGACGGTGAGGTCCGCGGACACGGTGGTCGGTTCGTCGACGGTCACGCTCTTCAACGCCCTGACCCGTGCGGCACGGGAGCTGACCCCGACATCGTCGAGCAGCAGCCGGAATGCCGTGAGCAGTGTCGACTTCCCCGACTCGTTGGGGCCGTGGATGACCACGACACCGGTGTCCGGCAGCTCGACGTGGGCGTGGTCCACCCCCGCCACATGGTCGAGAGTCAGTGAGTGCACTGTCAGCATGTCACGCCTCCTGTTCCCGGGGTATCTGCACTGTCTGTTCCCCCCTGTTCCCCCCGCACCTCTGACGTCCGGTCGGCAGACAACCGGTAGAGCAGTCGCAGGGCGTCGCGGGCGGTGGAGTCTCCGGAGGTGGTCATCTCCGCCAGGGTCCGCGCGGCCGCACCCACCGCCCCGGGCAGGTCGATGTCTGACAGCTCTCCCTCACCGGGGACGGTGTGGAGGTCCATCAGCCGCTCACGTGGGTAGAGGGCGGCGAATGTGGGGGCGACCCGTGCGGTCTCCCGGTCCAGCAGTGCACCGGTCTCGAGATCCACCGTCCCGGTCAGCGCGTACTTCACCACCGTCGTCCTCTTGTCCGGCAGACTCTCCAACCGCGAGATCCACTCACCCACCTCCTCACGGGAGTCGACCCCGGCAGACAGTGCCAGAAAGTGCCAGGTTCCCACCGGCACCTCGCATACCGCGACCTCGGCCGGGGCACCGGGGTCGTCCGGATCGACCGTGACATCGACGACCAGTACGAACCCTGAGCGACTCTCCCCTCCTCCGTCTTCCTCCCGGAAGTCGGTGGGTTCGGGGCTTCCCGAATACCAGACGGTGTTGTCCGGGCTGAGCTGCACCGCAGAGTGCGTGTCACCGAGGGCGACGTAGTCCACGGTACGACGCCTGCAGGCCTCGGCCGCCCCATCGACGTCGATGACGGCCGGGTCCTCCCCCGAGGTGCGCGACCGGGTCGCCCCGTGGCCGACGAGGACGCGGACCCGCGCGCGGTCGCCGGGGACGGTGGCGTCCGACGGGGCGTCACGGTCCCGGATCTCCCGCAGGGCGGCCGCGACCGTGTCCGATTCCATGTACCTCGACAGCAGGGGTGCCCCGATGACCTCCAGTACCGGGGCGTCGTCCGGGACCGTGGCGACGACGTGGGATGCGCTGTCCGTGAGGACCTGCACCGTGGGACGCAGACTGTCGAACACCGGGTCCCGGTAGATGCTCGCCGGATCGTAGGGGTCGTGGTTGCCCGGCAGCAGGAACACCGGTACCGGGGAGCGGCGCAGAACATCGACGGCGCGTCGCCAGGTGCGGTCGTCGACGAGGTTGTCGTCGAAGACGTCCCCGGCGACGACTACGGCGGTGCAGGAGTTCTCCACCGCCAGGTCGAGGATCCTCTCGATGACGGCGAGCCGTGCCTCCTGGTACCGGGGGCCGGCCTCGTCACCGAGGAACCAGCGTTTCATTCCCAGCTGCCAGTCCGAGGTGTGGAGGATCCGTACCGTGTGGGCGGGGACCGGGGGGATGGTGGTCCCGGTCCGGGTTTCTGGTCCTGTGTGCATGTCAGTCACGGTCAGCGATTCTGTCAGGTGCGCCGGACAGCCAGGGTTCTGATCCGAACACCCGGTCCCCGTCACCGGTGAGGAGTTCATAGCAGGTCTCGAGTTCGTCGAGGACGTGGAGCTGGTCGACGGTGTTCCAGCTGACTTTCCGGATCACGGCGTCCCTGGCACCGAGGTCCCCGAGCCCGAGCCCGAACTCGGTGTCCAACGGTGACCACTGTGGCACATTCCCCGGCCTTCCCCAGAACTCCTCTGCGGTGTATCGCGTTCCGGCGTCCTCCTCGTCGCCGCCTCTGTCGTTCTGCGGGTCGTCCCGTCCGGTTGCCCTGCGGTCCCGGTGACCGTCCTCCCGTCGGTCGGCCACGTCACCGAGGAGGCGGTCGACGTCGATCCCTCTCCAGGACAGGAAGCTGAGGGGATCGGAGCCGAACTGATCCGCCACGGCCAGTGACACCGCGACACGGTGCTTGCAGATCCCGCCACGGTCCGGGCAGGTGCAGCGGGAGTCCAGGAGATCGTCCTCCCTGAACAGCAGTGTCGCGACATCCCGGCGCGGTTCTCTGCCGGCCAGCAGTCGGGACAGGTCGTCCGGGTGTTCCCGGCACTCCGCACTGATGTACCTGACCTGGTTGCCGCTCAGCGTGCGCCACCGTAGGGACACCTCGAACGGTTCCAGCTGCGAACCTGAGACCAGGGCATTCACTTCGCCCGGGGTCAGGTCGAAGCTCAGGACCCTGCCCTCGCGGTAGTATTCGCGGCCCCGGGACCTCCTCGCCGTGTCCGCGCCCCGGGCCACCGCATCCGTCAGCGTCCGCCCGGCCCAGCTCCGCGCCTGGCCCGCGGCGTCCTTCTGCGGACCGGAACGTACCGGTGCAGTACCCCGGACCCCGGAGGACGCCGTGACCCGGGAGTCCCGGGTCCCGGTGCCCCGGGGCACGCCACGGCGCCTCCCCCGGGCCCCGAAGTCAGCCTGGATGACATTGTCCCCCCATTCCGGCCGCGGGGTACCCAGGCGGCGTCCGGACCGGGGGGTGTCACTGCTGTCCGTCATCACTGTCACCTTCATTGTCGCTGACGTTTTTCACCGGGTACCTGCGGGCGAGATCCTCCCGGAACTCCGCCTTCTGCAGTTCCGCCAGTTCCGCCGCTTTCTGCAGCTCCTCCTCACCGTCCGGGCCGCCTGTGCCGAATCTGCGGTCCGAGGTGGAGTTCTCCAGACGCCAGAGGTCCTGGAGAGCATCATTGTCCATCCTGGTCAGCCAGCTCTCGCCCGCGCTGACGACATCTCCGGCGAGGTCCCTTTTCGCTCCGAGGATGTCGTTGATCCTCTCGTCGAGGGTACCTGTGGCGATGAGTTTGTGGACGCTGACCTCCTGACCCTGGCCGATACGGTACGCCCGGTCGGTCGCCTGGTCCTCGACGGCGGGGTTCCACCACCGGTCGATGTGCACCACCACGCTCGCTCTGGTGAGGGTGATACCGGTTCCTCCCGCACGGGTGGACAGGATCATGACCTCCGGGCCGTCAGACTCCTGGAAACGGTCGACCAGTGTGGTCCTGGCCTTCCTGCTGAGACCTCCGTGGAGCACGGGAACCTCGATGCCGAAATCTTTCTCCATCTCAGGGGCGAGCATGCGGCCGAACGACGGGAACTGAGTGAACACCAGCACACGACGGTGGCCGGCCAGGGCGTCACCGACGATCTGCCAGAGCCTCTCCACCTTGCCGGAGCGGTGCACACCGTCCCTCTTCACACCGGATCCGTCCCCGCTGAAGTGTGCAGGGTGGTTGCAGATCTCCTTGAAGTGGGTGAGCGCTGCCAGCACCAGTCCGCTGCGCCTCTCCGTGGAACTGGACTGCAGTCTCTCCCGGATGTCCTGTGTATAGGCCTGGTAGAGAGCTGCCTGCTCTGCGGTGAGGGGTACCAGGTCGGTGTACTCGTGTTTGCCGGGGAGGCCCAGGCCGAGGCTCTCGTCAGTCTTCTCTCGGCGAAGGATGAATGGGTCGACAAGACGGTGGAGCCTTTCGACGTCGCGGGGATTCCTGTCCCTTTCGATCTGGGACCCGATCGCATTGTGGAAGGCCTTCGCCGAGCCGAGCAGACCGGGGTTGCAGAAATCCATCAGGGTGTGCAACTCCGACAGCCGGTTCTCCACCGGGGTTCCGCTGAGCGCGAGCCGGTGGTCGGCCTCCAGGGAACGCACCGCCCGTGACTGGGCGGTGCCGGGATTCTTGATGTTCTGTGCCTCATCGGCGACGACCCTTCCCCAGTGGACCCCGGCGTACCGACCGGCATTCCGGGCAACTGTGCCGTAGCTGGTCAGAACGATGTCCGCAGATCCCGCCGCCTCCGGGAAATCCTTCTCCGCCACCTTGGCGGAACCGTGGTCGACAAGCACCTTCAGGGACGGGACATGGCGTTCCACCTCTCCCCGCCAGGTGTCCAGGACCGAGGTCGGGGCGACGACGAGGGTGGGGCCCGTCTTCTCACCGTTCACAGACTCCCAGGCCAGAAGGCTGAGAACCTGCAGTGTCTTGCCCAGGCCCATGTCGTCGGCGAGAACGGCTCCGAGCCGGTGCCGGTACATCCACACCAGCCAGTTCAGTCCCCGCTGCTGGTGGTCCCGCAGGGGGACCGTCACCGTGGACGGTACGGTCACCCGCTCCGGGGGAGAAAACGCTGTCCCGGCCAACCCGGTGGACTCCTTCCCCTCTTTCCCCTCCCCGTGGGTGCTGCCGCCGAAGATTCTGCCGATCCAGTCCTGCGCCTCAAGGGTGAAGTCGGGGTCGTCATCCCACGGCTGGTCCCCGGCCCTCATCTGAGCTGCGACAAGTTCTCGGACTGTGAGGGTCGTACGGGAGTTCTCCCACTGCTCCTGCTCCGACCTGTCTGCTCCCGGCCCACTCTTCTCCGCGGTGGTGGTCCGGGTACCCGTGGAGTCTTCGGCGTCGGTCATCGAACGGAAGTAGTTCCTGGCCCGGGACAACGCGGCCCTGTCCAGTCGCACGAACCGTCCCCGTATCCGCACAGTCGACCCTGCAGTCGTGAGCAGCTCATTCTTCTGCGCCTGACTGAGTTCCTCTCCGTCGACCGAAATACTCCAGTCGAAGGAGAGAACCTGGTCCATTCCCATCCTGCCCTCCGACGGGCCCGTACCGACCGGTGTCACACGCACTCTGACTGCGGGTCTGACGGTGGACCATCCCCTGGGCACCAGAACCTCCGTGCCGGACGCGGCAAGTGCCGGCACACCCTCGGTCAGCAGTTCCTCGACATCCGCGGTCGTGAGAGCGAAAGCCAGCGCCCGGTCCTCGTCACGGTCACCGGTGAGAACATCGGGGTCGGGAAACCAGACCCCGGTCCGCATCCACCCTTCGACGGCGGTCCCGGCGTCCCTCAGACCGGGCCAGGCACGGTACGCCGCATCCAGGGCCCTCCGCAGTGCCCGCCTGGTGGGTTCGTCCACGGAGGTGGCCGGCAGCCGCTCGGCGGGCGCGTCGTCGACAGAGAGTCTGACCTCCAGACGCCAGCAGCGTGAGTCCGGGTCCGGCAGCCCGGCCCTGCGGTCTGCCGTTGCACGTTCCGCGGGGACCGTCTCCCCGACTGACGGTTCAGCGGTGTCCGCTCCCGTGGTGCCGCCGTCGGTCTCCCCGGTCAGCGGTTCCTGGAGAACCAGGACGGTGCGGGTGGTGGCTTCCCTGGCCGAGCGGCGCCACTCCGCCAGGCCGTCGGCGACGACCGGGGTGAGGCGGGAGTCCGCCTGCCCCGACACCAGGGCGGAGACGAAGTGGTTCCCGGGCTCGACGCCGGCCCGCGGCAGCCGGTCCTGCAGAAGGGAGACACACATCCAGTGCACCAGTTCGTCGGCCATACGTGTCACCACGTCGTCACCACCGTTCACCGTCAGCACAGCAGGGGCCGTGTCACGGAACTCCCGGAGGATCCGGTTGTGCCGCCCGCTGGTGGAGATGCACCACACAGGAAACCACTGACTGTCGGAGAACTGCAGACGCACCATCACCCTGCCTGCTGCCACGATCTCGCAGAGAAAACGGTAAAGGTGCACCGCCCACACGACCTCGGGGCTCAGTCCCGGAGTGACACCGGAATCCGCAGAGCCCGTAGTGCCGGCCGGGCCTTTCCCCCGGGGCCCGACGACACCGGCATCGTCGACGTAGTGTGACAACCGCGCCAGCACACCGAGTGACTGCTCCGGTATCCACGACTGCGTGTACAACGGCAGGGTCTTCAGCTTTCCTTTCGGGGTGACGACCTTCAGCCCTTCTCTGCGCCGCAGCACCCTGCTCCCCACCAGGTCCAGCAAGGGTTCCGGGAGATCCCCCTCCCCCAGCGCCGACGGGTCGACGACCACGGCGTGACCGGGGACCTGCTCCACCCAGAGCTGCAGTCCCCGGTCGGTCAGCCACAACAGATGCACCCGGTGTTCAGTCACTCCCCTTGTGTACCACGGGCACCGGACAGCACCGCCCCGGCAGTCCACAACCCGCGGCGTCCCCGCACCCCTGTGGACACCCCGGCGCACGCAACCACCACCCCTGCCAGCCACCCCGCCCGCCACCCCTCCCGGAACCCCTCCCGGAACCCCGGGACTCCGGGCGGAGTCTGACAGGTCCATGACAGCAGCCACCGTCCCCGCGACAGTTCTCACCGTTGTTCTCGTGACAGCCCTCGCCGCCTGCGGAGCCGGCCCCGGGCAGGACGCCACGGACCGCCGGACCGTGGAAACCCTGCTCAGCAGGGTCCTGACTGTCCCCCGACGCACCCACGTCCTCGGCTACAGCCGGGACGAGTTCGGGGGATGGTCCACGCGTGTGTCCTCCGCCGGTCGACTGTGCACGACCCGCNGTAGAGGGGCCCTCCCCTCCCCCTCCCGCGACCTGCCGGCCACTGCAGGCGGCGGGAGCGCCGGAAGATAGGATGACCGGCGTGACTGAGACCGTCCAGGAGACCGCGTACACCCGTCAGCTGCAGAGAACACTGCGCCACCGGCACATCCACTTCATCGCCCTGGGTTCCGCCATCGGCACCGGACTGTTCTACGGCTCGTCGGACGCAATCGGCACCGCCGGCCCCGGTGTCGTCTTCGTCTACCTCCTCGGCGGCGCGGTCGTCTACTTCATGCTCCGCGCCCTGGGTGAGATGGCGGTCGCCAACCCCGTCGCCGGTTCCTTCGCCGAATACTGCCGCAGGTATCTCGGCCCCTGGGCCGGGTACATCACCGGGTGGATGTACGCCTTCGAGATGATCATCGTCTGCCTCGCCGACCTGACTGCGGTGGCCCTGTACATGCGCTTCTGGTACCCGGACACCCCGGGCTGGGTCTGGGTCGCCGTCGCTCTCGTCATCGTCGCGGCGGCCAACCTCGCCAGCACACGCTGGTACGGCGAACTGGAGTTCTGGTTCACCCTGGTCAAGGTGGTCGCCGTCGTCGCGATGATCGCAGGTGGTGCGGCTATCCTGGTCTTCAACGTCGACACCGGCGGACAGGCGGGGATCGACAACCTGTGGAATGACGGCGGACTGTTCCCCAACGGTGTCACCGGCGTCCTCGGCTCACTCATCCTCGTCCTGTTCGCTTTCGGCGGGACCGAGACCATCGGCGTCGCCGCAGGCGAGGCCAGGGACCACGAGACCACCATCCCCAGGGCCGTGAACACTGTCCCGATGAGGATCCTGTTGTTCTACGTCCTGGCGATCCTGGTCATCGTGTCCGTGATCCCGTGGCGCCGGATCACCGGTGAGGAGTCCCCCTTCGTCCAGATCTTCAGCAGTCTCGGAGTGGGCTGGGCCGCCACCGCCCTCAACGTCGTCGTCATCACCGCCGCCCTCTCCGCCGTGAACTCCGACCTCTACGGTGCCGGCCGTGTCGTGTTCGGCATGGCCCGCGAACATCTCGCTCCGGCCGCATTCGCCCGGCTCAGCTCCGGCGGTGTGCCGGTCACGACGGTGGCTGCGATGCTGGTGGTCCTCGTCACCGGTGTCGCACTCCAGCTGTGGAGCGACACCGCCGCCGACCTCTTCTCCTCGATCGCCGCCCTCGCCACATTCGCCACCGTGTTCGTCTGGCTCATGATCCTGCTGGCCCACCTGGCCGGAAGGCAGGGGTGGTTCGGGCAGGAACCGGTGGACGCCGCGTCCCTCCGGTTCCGCGTCCCGTTGTGGCCCTTCGGCCAGTACTTCGCCGTCGCCGTGATCCTGCTGACGTTCGGGACGATGTTCTGGCTGGAGGAGTTCCGGTCAGCGCTCGTCGCCGGGGTGGTCTTCACGGTACTGATGAGTGCCCTCTATCCGCTGACGCGGCGGCGGCGCGGGCCGGCAGGGGTGGAGTCAGAGGGGGCCCGGGGCATCAAACGGACAGCCGACTAGGAGACGGTGTGGGGTCTGAACTACCGTAGGGGCAACCGGCACCCCACCCGGGACTCAGCCGGGTCCCCAGCCGCGTCCGGCATCTGCCCGTCTCAGAACACCCACGGAGGAACAGGACCCACATGACCGCACAGGCCCCCGCAAACCAGAGCGACTGGAGTTCGCGAATCGCACTGGCGCAGCAGATCCTGCCGCTGATCACCCGTCTGCACAACGAGCACAACGTCGTCACGTCCGTATTCGGACGGCTGCTCGTCAATGTCACGGACATCGACATCATCAAGAGCCACCGCTACGCCCGCCTGGTCACCGACCGGGAACTCCCCCTCAGCGCCACCCTGCCGATACTGCAGGAGCTCGTGGAGATGAACCTGGGCACCGCCTCGATCGACCTGGGTCGCCTGGCCACCGGTTACGAGGCGGAGGGAGGTGACCTCCGCGCCTACCTGGAACGTGAACTCTCCGAGGTCATCGGACGTCACACCAGGACCGAGCCGGTGGATGTCGTGCTCTACGGTTTCGGCCGGATCGGCCGTCTCCTCGCCCGCATCCTCATCGCCCGGGAGGCGACCTACGGGGGTGTCCGCCTGCGTGCAGTGGTGCTGCGCAAGAAGAGCGACGACGACATCGACAAGCGTGCCAGCCTCCTGCGCCGGGACTCGATCCACGGGGCCTTCGACGGGACGATCACCGTGGACGAGGAGAACGAGGTCATCTGGGCGAACGGGACAGCCATCCAGGTGATCTACGCCTCTGACCCCGCCGAGATCGACTACACCGCCTACGGGATCGACAACGCTGTCGTCGTCGACAACACCGGAGTCTGGCGTGACCGTGAGGGACTGTCCCGGCACCTCCGGTCGAAGGGGGTGTCCAAAGTCCTGCTCACCGCCCCGGGCAAGGGTGACGTGAAGAACATCGTCTACGGCATCAACCACGGCGACATCGAGGATTCCGACCGGATTCTCTCGGCCGCGTCCTGTACCACCAACGGCATCACCCCGGTTCTGAAGGTCATCAACGACCGCTACGGCATCGTGCACGGCCACGTCGAGACGGTCCACTCGTTCACGAACGACCAGAACCTCACCGACAATTTCCACAAGGGGCCCCGCCGTGGCCGTGCCGCCGGACTCAACATGGTCCTCACCGAGACCGGTGCGGCCCGCGCAGTGGCCAAGGCACTCCCCGAACTGGCCGGAAAGCTGACCGGCAACGCGATCCGGGTCCCCACCCCGGACGTCTCAATGGCGGTGCTCAACCTGAACCTCGTCGAGGAGACGACCCGGGACGAGGTCAACGAGTTTCTCCACAAGGTCGCGCTGCACTCCAGCCTCAGGCAGCAGATCGACTACATCAAGTCCCCTGACGTGGTCTCCTCCGACTTCGTCGGTTCCACTCACGCCGGAATCGTCGACGGGCTCGCCACCATCTCCGACGGGAAGAACCTCGTCCTCTACGTCTGGTACGACAACGAGTTCGGATACTCCAACCAGGTCATCCGCATCGTCGAGGACATTGCCGGTGCACGGCCCAAGGTCTACCCCGCCCGAGTCGAGCCCGCCGACCTGCACTGAAAGTGACCGCCGGGGGCGACCTTGGCCGGGTGAAGGGGTCAGGGGGCTGACGCCGGGACCCTGGCCGCCCCGGAAGGACGCCGACGCCCCGGTGCCGGGTCAGTCGACGGAGGCGGCGTCCCCGTCGTAGTCGTCCTCCCCGTCATCATCGGCGTCATCCTCGTCCTCCCAGAAGTTCTCCAGGGGAACCAGCAGCTCCTCCCACGCCTCCGCCTGCTCACCGGCGACCTGGAGGACATCGAAGAGCCGGTCGAAGTCGGTGTAGCTCCCCAACTCCAGAACCTCTTCGGTCATGTCGGCGATGTCGTGTGCGATCCCCTCGAGAATGCGCCGCCGGTCCGAGTCCGAGGCCCCGGTCGGGTCGTCCTCCGGCTCCGGGTCCTCGTCGTCGGCGTCCTCCCCCCAGAACTCTGCGACGGCCTGACCCATGAGGTCCTCGAAGTCCTCGCCGAGCGTCACGAACTGGACCCTGGCAGCCGGGGTCTCGGACTCCCCGTCAAAGGTCACCACGATCTCGGAGTTCTCACCGACCTCGGCACTCACGGTCAGCGCGTCGACCGGGTCCTGGACGAACTCCAGGTCCGCGATGCGCGGGTCCGTCCCTTCGATCAGGTCGCGCACCGTACCTACGACGAGGTCGGTGGCCACGTAGCGGGCGACGGTGGAGACGGCGTCCTCGACAGAGAACACCACCCCCACGAGAGCAGCCTCGAACTCTTCGTCATCCTCGGCGACATCCGCCATAGCGAGGAAGACGTTGGCCCCGGGAACACCGGTGCCGCCGGTGATGTCGACGAACTGGATCTCGAGGTCCTCCGACACCGGCACGAACAACGTGCCGTCGTTGACCCGGGACTCTATCCCCTCCGCGTCAAGTGCTTCAGCGATGTCCACATAGAAACCCACGAGGGGAACCTCCTACGGTCCACTCCGACCGGGTCGCCCCGGGCACGTCGCCCGGGCACGCCATCGGAACCGACCACCATGCTAGCCGAGAGCCGGGGGCGGCCGGGAGTGCCGGGGTTACCTCAGATGACCCCGCGGTGACACCAGGTTTTCCTGTGATTTTCAGGGACGCCCCTCCGACATCGTGGTACAGGACACATGTAGTAGTGTGGTGGGTCGAGATTGACGACATCATGAAATGAGGCGAGGACCTGCTGTGAACAGCACCAATTTCGGTTCCAACGAATGGCTGGTCGACCAGATGTACCAGCAGTTCAGGGAGGACCCGCAGTCCGTGGACAAGGAATGGCGGGACTTCCTCTCCGAGTATTCCGGGAGGTTCTCCGGGAAACCCTCCGGAAGCCTCCCCGAGGGCCGGACCGGGGACTCTGACACCCCCTCGGCGCCCGCCACCACCGACACAGTTACCACCTCCTCCGCACCGTCCGGGAAGACTACCCGGACCGAACACGCCGCACCGGTCAGCAGGCCGCACCCCGCCGACCGTGCACCCGAGGCTCCCGCGCCGGCACCGCACCGGGTCCATGCAGCCGCAGCCGTGGCGACCAATGTCGCGCCCTCCGCCAACCCGATCCCGGAACGTGTCGCTCCCCCTGCCCCCGACCTCACCGTCGAACAGCCCACCCCGGGCGAGGCCGCCCTGAAGGGCGCCCAGCGGGCCATCGCCAAGAACATGGACGCCTCTCTCGACATCCCCACGGCCACCACCGTGAGGGACATGCCCGCGAAGCTGATGTTCGAGAACCGTTCCCTGATCAACAGCCACCTGCGCTCCCAGGGCCGTGGAAAGATCAGCTTCACCCACATCCTGGGGTGGGCCATGGTCAACGCGGTCAAGGCCCATCCGACGATGAACAACAACTACCAGGTCATTGACGGCAAGCCCTCGGTGGTCACCCCGGAGCACATCAACCTCGGGCTGGCGATCGACCTGGTGGCGAAGAACGGCAACAGGAATCTCGTCGTCGCCGCCATCCGCGGCTGTGAGGCCCTCACGTTCGAGCAGTTCGTCGACGCCTACGAGGACATCGTCCTCAGAGCCCGCAAGGGCAAGCTGACCATGGACGACTTCTCCGGCGTCACCATCCAGCTCACCAACCCCGGCGGGATCGGAACCAGGCATTCGGTGCCCCGGCTCACCCACGGTCAGGGCGCGATCATCGGTGTCGGAGCCATGGACTACCCCGCCGAATTCGCGGGAGCCTCCGAGGACCGTCTCGCGGATCTGGGCGTCGGCAAGCTCGTGACGATCACCTCCACCTACGATCACCGCATCATCCAGGGTGCCGAGTCCGGCGAGTTCCTGAGGGACATGAGCCGACTGCTCATCAACGACGAGTTCTGGGACGATATCTTCGCCTCCCTGCGTATCCCCTACTCCCCCGTGCGGTGGAGCCAGGACGTCCCCAATACGGGAGTCGACAAGTCGACCCGCGTGATGCAGCTGATCGAGGCCTACCGGTCGCGGGGTCACCTGCTGGCCGACATCAACCCGCTGCACTGGACCCAGCCCGGACTTCCTGTGCCCGACCACTCGGACCTGGAGATCGAGAGTCACGGTCTGACCCTGTGGGACTACGACCGCCAGTTCCACGTCGGCGGCTTCGCCGGCCGGGAGACCATGACCCTGCGTGAGGTTCTCAGTACCCTCCGCAACGCCTACACCCGGAAGGTCGGCTCGGAGTACACGCACATCCTCGACAAGGACGAGCGTCTGTGGCTCCAGGAGCACATCGAGGCGGGTCAGCAGAAGCTGTCCACCCCCGAGCAGAAGTATCTGCTGCAGAAGCTGAACTCCGCGGAGGCTTTCGAGAACTTCCTGCAGACAAAGTACATCGGACAGAAGCGGTTCTCCCTCGAGGGCGCCGAGTCACTGATCCCGCTGCTGGACGCCGCAGCCGACCAGGCAGCTGAAGAAGGTCTCGAGGAGATCGTCATCGGCATGCCCCACCGGGGACGCCTGAATGTGCTGGCGAACATCGTCGGCAAGCCCTACTCCACGATCTTCAGCGAGTTCGAGGGGAACATCGAGCCCGCCGCCGCCGGTGGTTCCGGTGACGTGAAGTACCACCTCGGTACCGAGGGCGTGTACACGCAGATGTTCGGCGAGAACGACATCAAGGTCACCCTTACGGCGAACCCGTCGCACCTCGAAGCCGTCAACCCTGTCATGGAGGGGCTCGCCAGGGCCCACCAGGATCTCTCCCCGCGAGCTTCCGAGCACCCGGTGATGCCGATCCTCATGCACGGTGACGCCGCCTTCACCGGGCTCGGTATCGTGCAGGAGACCATCAACATGGCACAGCTGCGCGGCTACTCTGTCGGCGGCACCGTGCATGTCGTGGTCAACAACCAGATCGGTTTCACCACCACCCCGGACCGTGGCCGGTCCACCCACTACGCCACAGACATCGCCAAGGGATTCGACTGCCCGGTCTTCCACGTCAACGGCGATGATCCCGAGGCCGTCGTCTGGGTCGCCCGCCTCGCCGTAGAGTACCGGCGTCGTTTCGGCAAGGACGTCTTCATCGACCTGGTCTGCTACCGTCGCCGCGGCCATAATGAGGCCGACGATCCGTCGATGACCCAGCCGGAGCTGTACAGCATCATCGAGAACCGCCCCACTGTCAGGTCCCTGTACCACGACACTCTCGTCGGCAGGGGCGACATCACCGCCGAGGACGCCAAACGGGCCGCAGACGACTTCCACGGCCAGCTGGAGTCTGTGTTCAACCAGGTCAAGGAGGGTGCCAAAGACACCGTCCCCGCCGCCCAGACCGGCATCGCCGGAGGCCAGGCACTGTCGACGGGGCTGGACACCTCGGTCACCCCGGACGTCATCGCCGAGATCGGTGACAGTTTCACTGTCGACGCCCCGGAGGGTTTCCACGTCCACCAGCGGGTCCGTCCGGTCGTCAAGCGACGTCACCAGATGTCCCGCGAGGGAAATATCGACTGGGCCTTCGCCGAACTGCTCGCCTTCGGCTCTCTCGCGCGCGAGGGCAGGCTCGTCCGCCTCGCCGGTGAGGACACCCAGCGCGGCACCTTCACCCAGCGTCACGCGATCCTCTTCGACTCCGAGACCAACCGGCCCTTCAGTCCCCTGGAGATGGTGGCCCGCAAGGCCGGCAACGGCGGTTCGTTCCGGGCGTTCAACTCACCGCTGACCGAGTACGCGGGCATGGGCTTCGAGTACGGCTACTCTGTCGGCAACCTGGACGCCGTCGTCGCCTGGGAGGCGCAGTTCGGCGATTTTGCCGACGGCGGGCAGACCATCATCGACGAGTACATCTCCTCCGGTGAAGCGAAGTGGGGTCAGCTGTCCAGCGTGATCCTGCTCCTGCCCCACGGCTACGAGGGACAGGGCCCCGACCACTCTTCAGCACGTATCGAGCGGTACCTCCAGATGGCTGCGGAGGGGTCGATGACCGTCGCCCAGCCGTCGACGCCGGCAAACTACTTCCACCTGCTGCGCCGGCATGCGCTGGGCACCATGCGGCGTCCCCTGGTCGTGTTCACCCCGAAGTCCATGCTGCGCAACAAGGCTGCGGTCTCCCCGCTGGAGGATTTCACCGAGGTCACCAAGTTCCGCTCCGTGATTGACGACCCCCGCTTCGCCGACCGGTCCGTGGACCGCTCGGGTGTCAGGACGGTCCTCATGTGCAGCGGTAAGATCTACTACGACCTCGAGAAGAAGCGGGCCGAACTCGGCCGCGACGATGTCGCAGTGGTCAGGGTCGAGATGCTCCACCCGATCCCGCACAACCGCATCAGGGAGACCGTCGTGGAGGGCTACCCGGGTGCCGAGGTGCGGTGGGTGCAGGACGAGCCCGCCAACCAGGGCCCGTGGCCTTTCCTGGCCCTCAACCTGCCGGAAAGGCTGCCCGGATTCACGATGAAGCGGGTCTCCCGCCGTGCCCAGTCCTCCACCGCCACAGGTGTGACGAAGGTCCACCACCTTGAGCAGGAGGCACTGCTCAAGGAGGCGTTCGAAGACTGACCGGTGCGGGCGGACGACCGCCGCCACCGGCTCCGGGCCCCGGACCACCTGTCACGGCAGGTGGTCCGGGGCCCTGTATTTCCCCCGCCCTGATCACCGGAAGATCGCTCCACCCGCACCGTCCCCGGGGTCGCCCGGTCGGGGCGCCCTGTCAGAACGTCCGGTCAGAACGTCCGGTCAGAACCAGACGACAAGGATGAGAACCACCAGCGCGATCCAGGGAATCAGGCCCCACCACCTGTTGCGGTCGCTGAGCAGTGCCCCCGCCGTAGCAGCAGCTCCCGCGACCGCATGGGGGATCCACAGGCCGTTCCCCGCCACGAGAAGGATGACGGCAAGTCCCCACAGGCCGCCGGCTATCAGTCGGGTCATACCTCTGGATCACCGTCCCTTTCCACGCTGTGTGCGTGCGCACGTGTACCGTCCCGCCAAGGATAGCCCGCCCAGGGCAGACGGCCGCGTTCCAGGGCGGGTCTCCACCCCGCGTACCGGTGGTTCTGGTTGACTGTTGACCATGCCCAGTCCCGAGTCCGGCCGACGTCCCTACACCCCGTTGTCCCCTCTCCGGCAGCTTCCCTCCACCGAACATCCCGGATCCGGGCGTCCTTCCCCTCCGGTGACTGCCCGGTGCACCGTGTACCGTCGTCCCGGACCGGATGTCGCCCACGGCGCGGTGGTGCCCGGAGAGCGCACGGAGATCGACCCTGACGGTGACGCCACCGGTCTTCTGGCCGAGCTCCATGACTCTCTCGGCGACGGGGACTTCTGCTGGATAGATGTCTCAGAGCCGGATGCGGTGTTCATGCACCGGCTCGCCGAGGTCTTCGGTATCCACGAGCTGATCGTCGAGGACGCCGTGTCCGCACATCAACGACCGAAGTTCGAACACTACGGTAACCAGATCCTCTTCGTGCTCCGGCCGGTGAACTACATCTCCGGGGGAACCGACCCTGATCCGACCCCGGATGTGACCACCGGTGAAATCCAGACGATCCTGGGCTCCGACTTCGTCATCACCGTCTGCCACGGCGAGACCCCTGACCCCACTGTGCGGATAGAGAAGAATCTCCGGCGCCTGTTCCTTCCGCAGACCGTGCTCTACTCCCTGGCAGATGACGTGGTCGACCACTATCTCGCCGTCAGCGACGAGCTGGAGGACGATGTCAGTGCCATGGAGACGACAGTCTTCGCACCCGGCAACGGGTTCGACATCCAGGAGGTGTACCTGCAGATGAGGGAGGTCCTGGAGGTGCGCCACGCCATCGACCCCCTGACCGTCGCCCTGCGGCTCCTCATGGACGACCAGCACGTCATCGTCGAGGAGAGCCGCGCTTACCTGCGGGACGTGCTGGACCACCAGATTCTCGCTGCGGACCGCATAGGCAACCATGCCGAGAGGCTGGGCTCCCTCGTCGACGCGGCTGCGGCGATGATCTCCCTGCAGCAGAACACTGACATGCGCCGGATCTCCGCGTGGGCCGCAGTGGCGGTGGTGCCGACCCTCATCGCCGGGATTTACGGGATGAATTTCGAGATCATGCCTGAACTTACCTGGCCTTTCGGTTACCCCCTCGTGATCTGCGTCATGATCTCCATCTGTACCGGTCTGATCGCCCTCTTCCGTCACAACCGTTGGCTGTGACCGGTGACGGGGTGCAGGCACCGTATCGCGTATTGTCTGGGGCATGAGTGCCTCGCGAGTTTTCGCCGGCCGTCTGGCCGGGATGATGCTGCTCGGAGCCGACGGCGAGTCCGTGGGCAGGGTCCGGGACGTCGTGGTGAGTATCAGGTCCAACCGGGCCCGGGCGCTGGGGCTGGTCGTCGAGGTCGCGGGTAAGCGGAGGATATTCCTGCCGATGCTCCGGATAGCCTCGATCGATCCCACAGAAGTCACGATGAACACCAGCTCAGTGAGTCTCAGGCCTTTCAAGTCCCGGTCCGGGGAGCTCACGGTGATGGACGACCTCATCGGTGCGAAGGTGCACATCGACGATCCCGAGCATGAGCACCTGGCTGGACGGGCCGTCGAGATCGCGGACGTCGAACTGGAACTAACCCGCACCCGCGAATGGGATGTCAGCCGTTTCGCGGTGATAGTCCGGGGTCGCCTCGGCAGGAGGTCCGCACCCGCGGTCGTCCCACTCACCCATGTGCACGGTCTCTCCGCCTCCGGTGCCGGCCCCCAGGATGCGGACGCCGAACTGATCGCGGAGTTCAAGGAGATGCGCAACGCCGATGTCGCGCAGGTCCTCCACGAGCTTCCCCTGGACCGTCGCGCCCGGGTCGCCGGGGAACTGTCGGATGAACGCCTCGCGGATGTGCTGGCGGAGCTTCCGGACGACGAACAGACCGAGATCCTCGACACCTTCGCCATCGAACGTGCGGCGGACATTCTCGAGGAGATGGACCCGGACGACGCCGCCGACCTGCTCGGTGAACTGCCGGACGACAAGGCCGACGTCCTGCTCGAGCTGATGGACCCTGAGGAGTCGGAACCGGTGCGCCGGCTGATGAGCTTCTCCCCGGACACGGTCGGTGCCCTGATGACCTCCGAACCGTTGATCCTCACCCCCCAGGCGACCGTGGCCGAGGCGTTGGCCCACGCCCGCAACCCGGAGGTTCCGCAGTCCCTGAGCAACCTCGTCTTCGTGGTCAGGCCGCCCCAGGCAACTCCCACAGGACGATATCTCGGATGCGTCCACCTGCAGAAACTCCTGAGGGAACCGCCGTCCGCGCTCATCGGCGGTATCCTCGACCTGGATCTGCCCGCCCTGCGCGCCGATGATTCGGTGGAGACTGCCGCCCGTTACTTCGCGACCTACAATCTTGTCTGTGGACCGGTTCTCGACGACAACCAGCACCTCCTCGGCGCTGTCGCCGTCGACGACCTTCTCGACGACCTTCTTCCCGAAGACTGGCGGGACGAGGACTGGCGGGACCACCGCTCACCGGCCTGACTTCATTCCTCCCCGGGGACCCGCAGGAACACCTGCCGCGGTGCCCCCACCACGTCTGTCTGACCACACGCACGACTACCGCACGAAGGAGGCACCGTGCCGGACAACTACGCACGCACCGACCTGGACACCCCGACCACTTCGCGTCACCGGAGGTTCTTCTCCTTCGACGGGGACGCCATCGGCGTCGGGGCGGAGAGGATCGCACGCTTCCTCGGCACCGGGAAGTACCTTCTCTGGCAGACCGTCTTCGTCATCGTGTGGGTGGCCCTGAACATCGGGGGCATGTGGTGGAACTGGGACCCCTACCCGTTCATTCTCCTCAACCTCGCCTTCTCCACACAGGCCGCCTACTCCGCCCCGCTGATCCTGCTGGCCCAGAACCGGCAGGACGACCGCGACCGCGTATCCCTCAACGAGGACCGTCGACGGGCCGCGGAGACCAAGGCGGACACCGAGTTCCTCGCCCGGGAACTCGCCGGCCTGCGTATCGCCGTCGGTGAGAACGTCACCAGGGACTATCTGCGGCATGAGCTCGACGACCTCACCGACCTCCTGCGCAGGATCGAGGACAAGCTGGAGGACCAGCGGCATGACTCCGACTCCCCGAAGGATCCCGGTGAGCCTTCCGCCCAGGGCGATCCGGCTGACCGCTGAGTCCTGCGCCTCCGGCTACCTGCCGCCTGCCGGCGGCTCCTACCACGGCGACACTCCGCTGGCGTAATATTCTGTCCTGATGTCTACTGTCACTGAATCCGCCGTCCGTACCGCACTCGAAGCGGTCGAGGACCCCGAGCTCAACCGCCCCATCACCGATCTCGGCATGGTGAAATCCGTGGAGGTTGACGGAGATGCGGTCGCGGTCGAGATCTATCTGACCATCGCAGGGTGCCCCATGAAGAGCACCCTGACCGACAGGACCCGTGCGGCGGCAGAGGGGGTCGAAGGGGTCCGTAAGGTCACGGTGACCACCGACGTCATGTCGGACGAGCAGCGTCGCGAGCTCCGCCTGAAGGTCCGTGGCGCGACCTCTGAACCGGTCATACCTTTCGCACAGCCCGATTCGACCACCCGGGTTTTTGCCGTTGCATCCGGCAAGGGTGGCGTGGGCAAGTCATCGGTGACAGTGAACCTGGCCACCTCACTGGCCTCACGGGGCCTCAATGTCGGTATCGTCGACGCGGACATCTACGGCCATTCCGTACCCCGGCTCATGGGCTCTTCCGCCCACCCCAGCCAGGTCGACGACATGATCATCCCGCCGCAGTCTTTCGGGGTGAAGCTGATTTCGATCGGTCATTTCCTCGACGGCAATTCCCCGGTGATCTGGCGGGGACCGATGCTCCACCGGGCGATCCAGCAGTTCCTCTCCGACGTGTTCTGGGGGGACCTGGATGTCCTGCTTCTTGATCTGCCTCCGGGTACCGGCGACGTGGCCATCTCTGTCGCCCAGCTGGTCCCGGACGCCGAGCTTCTCATCGTCACGACGCCCCAGGCGGCGGCGGCGGAGGTCGCGGAGCGCGCAGGTTCGATCGCCCAGCAGACCCGGCAGCGTATCGGCGGGGTGATCGAGAACATGAGCTGGCTGGAACTGCCCGACGGGACGAAGATGGATGTCTTCGGTTCCGGAGGTGGTCAGATCGTCGCGGACCATCTCTCGGAGATCACCGGTTCCCCGGTCCCGCTGATGGGCCGGATCCCGTTGGATCCGGACCTGCGCGTCGGGGGCGACGTGGGAAACCCGATCGTGGTGTCACAGCCCGGGTCTCCGGCTGCGACCGCACTCGCGGGTATCGCCGACCGGCTGGTGACCCGGAAGCAGTCGTTGGCGGGCCGACCCCTCAACCTGGGCGTCACACGCCGCTGAGAGCTTCTCCCGCCTGTTCTGCCGCTTCCGACGGTCGGTCAGAGGATATCTGCGTCGTCGACACGGCTCCAGTCGCCGACCGCCCGTTCACCTGACGGGGCTGTCGCGGCGGAGGTGTCCGGCGCGGCGTCTGTCCGGGCCGGGTCACCGGGCGTCCTGCTTACTTCTGTTCCTGCCGACGCACCGGAGGTTGCTGCGGCTGCCGCTGTCCCGGTCGCAGTTCCGGTGTGCTCCCCTGCGGATTCTGTTCCCCTGTCGGCGCTCTCCTCCGCCTGCGGGTGGCCCGTCCGACCGCGGGTGGCGGAGAATGCCCCGGTGACGCCGCGTGCCGTGTCCTGCATCTCCCGCAGGAACTCCGGATCGTCGTCCAGCAGCGCCTTGCTCACCAGACCGCGGGCACCCATCCGCCGGACGTCGTTGAGCTGGGACAGGGGTTTGCGGAGGTCCTCGAAGTCCTCCTTGAACTCGGAGTCGATCTGTTCTCTCGCCGTGGACACCGCGTTCCGGGCGGCGAGGACGATGGCTTTGACGTCGTTGATGATCCGGGGCAGTCGCTCCGGTCCGACGACGATGATCCCGACGATGATCAGGACGAGGACCTCGCCCCAACCGACACTGGAGAACAACGGGTTCCACCTGACTTCCGGGCTGCAGTTACGTGACCCCGGTGATTCTACCGCCGTCCCCGTCCGGTGTGCGACACACGCAGAGCCCGCCGGACCGTGGTGGAGAGCCGGTCGCCGAAAGTCTCCGGACGCCGGCACCCGTCCACCCCCACAGTCGACTCTCCCGGCGGCTCGTCCGGGGAGTCCCCGCAGGACGCCGGAATGCCCGTCAACCTGGCCAGCAGTGATCCCGGGGCGTGCACCTCCTGGAGGGCGCCCGCACGACGCATCCGGTCAGCGGCCTGACGTTGGGCGCGGACCTCGGAACGGCATTCACCGCAGTGGACCAGATGTGCCTTGGCACGGTCCTCCGCCACCCGGCTGAGTTCCCCGTCCACCAGCGCAGCGACGGCCTCGGTACTTAGATGACCGACGTCACGCCCGTGCCACATAGCTCAACTCCCCTGCAGAACGGTCGAGAGCCGCCCTGAGCTGTGCCCTCGCCCGGTGGATCCGGGAGCGGACGGTACCCATCTTCAGGCCGAGAGTGTCCGCGATCTCCTCGTAGCTCAGGTCCAGACCGTCACAGAGGACGACAGCGACACGGAACTCGGGGCTGAGATCGTCGAGCGCGCGTCGAAGTGCAGGATCGAGATTGTTGAACTCGTAGGCACGTTCGGGGCCCGGCTGGTCACCGGCGACTCTCTCATAGTCCTCCGGGAGCGATTCCATGCGCACCGTCGACCGGTGCCTGACCATGTCGAGGAAGAGGTTGGTGGTGATGCGGTGCAGCCACCCTTCGAAGGTTCCCGGGCGATAGCTCTTCAACGACCGGAACACCCGCATGAACGTGTCCTGGGTGAGATCCTCGGCGTCCTGCCTGTTTCCGCTGAGCCCGTAGGCGAGACGGTAGACGTCGTCGGCGTGCTCGGCGACGAGCTCAGCCCAGCTGGGCATCTCCGACTCTCCCCTGTCGAACCCGCCGGTACCCCCGACAGGAGGTTCATCAGCGGTACGGTCGGAGGACTGAACGGAACTCATGGCCACCATCCTGCATTCCCGGGATTGTCGTAGGGTCACTGTCAGCTGGACGCCACCTGTGAAATTCACTTCGTACGAAGAATCTACCGTACCCGCGGAGGCCATGTCACCCCCGCCGGCCGGCCCATCCCCTAAGCTGGTCACCGTGAATGTCAACACCGGTTCAGCCCTCGACGCCGTCCGTTCCTACATCAACGGTACGGCCCGTTCCGACGACGCTCTCACCGAGGCGCGTACGGCCGCCTCAGAGTTCGGCCTGCTGTACCCGGATGCCGCGACCGGGGAGTTCCTCACCTTCCTCGCCGCGCGTCCCGTCGCCGGTGCTCAGCCCGGCGCCGTGGTGATGTCCCCGGCATGCGGTGTCATCGGCCTGCACCTCTTCGCCGGATTCCCGGAAGGTACCGGGCATGTCACCTGCATCGACCCTGAAGTGGAGCACCAGAAGCTGGCGAAGCAGGCGTTCACCTCCGCAGGACGGCGTCCCACCTCATTCCGCTTCGTCCCCTCCTCCCCGCTCGACGGCATCGTCCGGCTGGCGACAGACTCCTATGACCTCATCATCGCCGACGTCGACCCGGAACTGTTGACCACCGCGGTGGATTCGTCACTGCCGGCACTGCGGCAGGGTGGCGTCCTCGTGCTGCTGGACGCCCTCCTCGACGGTGCACCGGGGGATCCGGCGCGCACCGACCGACAGGCAGAGGCGGCCCGGGCCGTCGAGGCCCACCTGGCAGGACTACGGGACACGGGAACCGTCGAGACCGCCCGTCTCCCCCTCGGCGCGGGCATGACGGTGGTGACCCGCCGCTGAGCCCGGTGTATCGTTCGACCGGTGCAATCCATCATCGACCTCTACCACAGCGTCACCGACGTCGAACACATCGTCTCCGCCTTCGGTCTGGTCGGCATAGCCCTGGTTCTCTTCGCCGAGACCGGACTGCTCATCGGGTTCTTCCTGCCCGGTGACTCGCTGCTCTTCGTCGCGGGACTGTTCACCGGCGGTGACGACCCGGTCTTCCCCGTCTGGAAGTTGCTGCTCGTCGCGGTGATCTTCGCCGTCCTCGGTGACCAGCTGGGATACCAGATCGGACGGTGGACCGGCCCGTCGATCCTGCGTTCCCGGGCGGCGCGGATCATCGGGGAGGAGCGCATCGACAAGGCACACGAGTTCTTCAGGTCACGTGGACCCCACGCGGTGATCCTCGCCCGGTTCGTCCCCGTCATCCGCACGATCGTCCCCGTGCTCGCAGGCATCAGCGGCATGGAACGCCGCCGGTTCATCCCCTACAACATCATCGGCGGTGTCGCCTGGGCCTGTCTGATCCCGGTCGCGGGTCACTTCCTCGGCGGAATCGACGTCATCAGGCAGCACGTGGACCTCATCATCGTGGGTCTGGTGGCTCTCTCCGTCATCCCCCTGGCCCTGGAGTGGTGGCGGGGACGCCGGGGACGCCACGGAAACCGCGGAAACCACGAGATCCACAGCACCTCCCGCTCCGTGCCGGCGGTCGCCGACGGTCCGGTGCCCCCGCCGGCTGCCTGAGCACTGGTATACAGGAGAGAGTGAACCGCTTTCGACCTGAACTCCACGTGACCGCGGAAACCGGCGTCCTCGAGGCACCGGCAGGAGCGGTCCGGCAGGGTACCTCCCTGCACGTCTTCCACCAGTTCCGCCCCACCCCCTCCTCGGGTGCCCGGTGGGCCCACCAGGTGGCCGCCGATCTGCCCTACGGCTGGGACGTCTGCGATGACGTCCTGGCCCCGACCGACGGGGAAATCGACTGTCTGGCAGGGTCCTCTGTGCCGGTAGGTGACGGGACGGTGGAGCTCTTCTTCGTCACGACAGCACCCGTGGGGGACGCCGACCGGGACGCACAGCTCGGTTCCTCCCTCGCCCACGACCGACGCGGGTCCCGCAGTTTCACCGTCCAGCGCGCCCGGATCCGCGACCTGGACGACATCTCCGACGAGATCTCCGACGATCCCAGCGTGGTCCGCCGGGAGGTCGAGCGCCTCGGGCCGGTCTCCGTCGACGATTCACGGCACCGGGTCACTGCGCTGGTGACGCCGAGCGTCATCCGTCGTGACGACATCTGGCTCATGGTAGCGCTCGACCTCACCGACGACCGTTCGGCGTCGATCGTGGTCCTCACTTCGCCTGACCGGCAGAACTGGACCGTCGAGGGTGCCCTGGAGATCGACGGGGACGCCGGGCTGCCCGACGGTCGCCCCTTCGCCCCCCGGATCGTCACGATGGAGGACGACACCGACGGACGGCGACGCGACGTACTGTTCATCACATACCCGGACGGAGAGGACCGGGGAGAGGAGGACCGGGGAGAGGTCGCCGGTTACATCGTCGGCCGGCTCGACGGCAGCAGATTCACCGTGGAGACCGGGTTCCAGGTCTTCGACCACGGACATGACTTCACCCGCCCCAGGGTGGTCCAGGGTCCGCGTCCGTTGATTCTGGGGCTGGTCGGGACATTCCCCGGCACGGGGAAGGGGACGTGGGCCAACTGCCTGTCACTGCCACGGTTCCTGACACTCACCGGCGGCCACATCTACCAGGACATTGTGGGGGTACCGTCCGCGGTACGCTCCTACACCGACAGGGCCGCCGTGTTCACGGCCCAGCTCGACGCGACCCGTGGTGCTGTGACGGTGAGTCTTCTCGACGAGGCGGACAGGGTCATGGCAACGGTGCGGCACTCCGGTGACAGGGTGGAGTTCTCCCGCACCATGGACGACGGTTCGGAGGATGTCCGGACCGCGGTGCTCACCGACGGCGACTCCGACACCCTGACCGTCCTCATCGACGGTCCGGTGTGCGAGGTTTTCGCTGACGGAGGCCTGGTGTCCTTCACCAGCGCAGTGTCCGGCAGCTCCGCTTTCTCGGGGTTCCGGGTGGACACCACCGCCGGGGCCCGTGTGCTGTCGGCGATGGAGTCGCTGGGCCGTCGACTTCAGCGGCGGCTGGCGAAGCTGGACAGTGCCGAGGAGCAGGAGAGGCTCATCGCCGAGGCTGCGCTCGCTGACCGGGACCTCGCCGCCGGTACCGGGCCGATCGTGCCCTGACCTGGTAAAACGTCAGGACCCGTTGAATCCGAGAGTCCGGGGGTCACGTCCCAGCCGGGTGACTGTCGCCCGCGCCGTGACCTCCATGACCGGTGGAAGGTCCGCGATCCGCTCCGCCAGCACCTTGGGGTGGATGTGCCTGGCCGAGGGGCTCATCCCGATCTGTGCTGCGATGGACGCCTGGTCGAGGCGCATCACGAATTCGATGCTCTCGGGGTCACCCACCGGGACGAGGTAGCCGGACGCCTGACTGATCATCCTGTCCACCTTTCCCGCCTCGACGTCGATGATTCCCAGCGGGGCGCGCAACTCGGCGAGATGTCCCGCCTCCGGGGTGAGAACAACGACCTGTCCTTCAGGGGTCAGGACCCTGGAGAACTCCGCCGCATTGCGCGGGGCGAAGATGACCGTGAGCACGTCGATGCACCCGTCGCGCAACGGCAGCCGGGACCAGGCGTCGGCGACAACCGCACCGACCCTGCGGTGACAGGAGGCGAGCCTCTTCGCCGCCGGCACGGAGACGTCCACACCGATCCCCCGTGAACCCGGCACCGAATCCAGTGTGTGCGCCAGGTAATACCCGGTCCCCGCCCCGATCTCCACGATCGCCGGTCGGTCGTCCTCGGTCACGTGTGCGTCGTCGAGGACGTCGTTGACGGTGTCGGAGACCGCCTCGACGAACGGGGCGAAGTGGCCGCCCGAGAGGAAGGATTCCCGGGCGGTGATCATGTCGGCGTCGTCACCGGTGTAACGCAGGCCGGCGCCCCCTGCCAGCGTGACATAGCCCTGGCGGGCAACATCATAGCTGTGACCGGATTCGGACACCAGGGTCCTCCACGACCCGTCCCCCGCCCTCAGCGGAGTTCCGTCGACAGGGTCGGCGAGCAGGTCGATGACATCGGACAGCACGGTGGTCGGTACTCCTCGGTAGGTGACAGCGGGACTGCACCCGGGACGGCAGGACCGTCCTCAGGCTGTCCCCGGGAAAAGGGACGGTGGTGCGGCCGGACGTCCCCGGCTGACCCCACCCTATCTACGGAACCACTCTACAAGGCTTCGGGCGGCGAAACCGGTGGCGACACGGCCACCGGAACCTCTCCCGTCCGGTGCTGAGGAGGGTCCGCCGATGTCCAGGGACGTGAACTCCGAGTCTCCGGTGAACCTGTCGAAGTACAGGGCGGCGGCCGGGGCAGCCGGACCGGCAGGCTCGGCGGTGAGGTCGGTCGACTCAGCGTCGACGGCGTCCTCCAGGTAGGAGGGCATCGGCATGGGCCACCACCGCTCCCCCACTTTCGCGCCACGCAACGTCATCCGACGCGCCCGGTCCGCGTCCCTGGTGAACAGCGCCCCTGTCCCTGTGCCCAGGGCGGTCTCCGCTGCCGCGGTCCACGCCCCCACGGCGATGATCTGTGCCGGACGGTAACGGTGGGAACCGTGGGCCAGTGCATCCGCCGCAGCGATCCGACGGGCCAGCCGTGTCCGGGCGTCCTCGTCACCGGAGGCGTTGACACTGGTGGTCAGGCCTCCGCAGTGCTCCACGATCTCCGCCGGCCGACCGGACGGGACGGGCTGCGGCGCCACCGGCAGTCCGGTGACCGGGACCAGTCCCACGATCTTACGGGGCGAACGCAGGTCGGCCAGCGCACGCAGTGCCGCCGGCACCACCGCACCCCCGACCAGCACGGCGTCCGGGCGCATGTCGGTCAGTTCCCCTTCTGCGGCGGCGGGGTCCCAGGTGAACTCCACCAGCCCGGCGTACCGGACGGGGTCCCCGCAGATCGAGAGAAGTCCCCGGAAGCCCTTGCGTTCCAGCCAGTTGATGCCCCGGACCCTGGTTCTCAGACCGGGAATACCCGCGGTGATGTCCTTGGCGGTCTGCCTCCACCACTCGACCGACACCGCACCGTCCGGCAGACTGTCGAGGTCACGCGCCAGGGCGGTGGCGCCACCGAGCGCGGCCCCGAGCGCAAGTTCCCGGGGCGCGGCGTCCGCCACCTGGTCCGGGACGCCGGTCAGGTCGATGTGGATGTCCCGGACCGTCGGGGCCGGAGACCTGTGGCGCACGGTAGGGACCCGGCCGGCAGTGACGAGGCCCTGTGCCAGGTTTCTGAGGTGACGTCGGGTGGTGGACGCCGGGACCCGGACCTGCACCAGATGCCGCTTCGCCTTCACCGGGTGGACCTCCACCATCGCCGTGATCTCGCGGATCAGCAGCTGCCCGGCTGTCCTCCAGCCGTCATCGCTGAGGCGGGAGTCCTCACCCGGCGCGAGGAAGTCCGACAGCGGGGAGGGCGCCGAGGGGACGCCGACGGTCCTGACCCCGTCCCCGTCCGCCCGTACCACCGACAGGGCAGGTGACCCCGTCGGCAGCACCTGTACCCGGCAGTCGACAACCTCCGAACCCGAGGCGGTGGCTCCGCAGGGGATCTCCGGGATCCCCCGGGGCAGGGACGGCAGCATTCTCAGGACGCCGTCCATCAGGCCCGGTCCTCTCTGTCTTCCCCGACCGCCCTGTCTTCCCCGACCGCCCTGTCCGTCTCTCCCGCAGCAATCCAGGCCTCAACCTCGGAGATGTCGTACCCCCGGCGCACCACACTGAATCGGGGGGTGCCTTCCCGGTGGCCGGCCACCGGCTCGGGCCTTCCGAAGGTCACCTGGACGAGTGCCACGAGAACCAGGCCCACGAACAGGGCGACGATGACGGTGATGAGCAGGTACACGGGCCGGATTCTACCCTACCTGTCCCTTTTCCGAGGTCCGGGTCCCGCTGTCCCCGCTCCGGGCGGCGACGACCCTTTCCACTGCCTCGGCGGGGTCGTCGGTGACGGTGATCAGGTCAGGATCCCCCGGGCTCACCAGGCCGTCGGCGACCAGCCGGGAACGGATCCAGTCCAGCAGACCGCCCCAGTACCCGGTACCGACCAGAATCACCGGGAACTGACGGACCTTCCCGGTCTGCACGAGCACCAGTGCCTCGAAGAGTTCGTCGAGGGTGCCGAATCCACCCGGCAGGCAGATGAAGGCTTGTGCGTACTTGACGAACATCGTCTTCCGGACGAAGAAGTACCGGAAGTTCAGCCCCAGGTTCACCCAGTCGTTCAGCCCCTGCTCATGGGGAAGCTCGATGCCGAGGCCGACGGAGAGGCCGCCCGCCTCCGCGCATCCCCGGTTCGCGGCCTCCATCAGTCCCGGTCCTCCCCCGGTGATCACCGCATATCCGGCCTCGTGGAGCAGCCGTCCGGTCTCACCCCCGAGGCGGTACCAGGGGTGGTCCTCGGTGATCCGGGCGGAGCCCCAGACAGTCACGGCCCGCGGAATCTCGGCGAGGGCCCCGAATCCCTCGACGAACTCCGACTGGATCCGCATCACCCGCCACGGGTCGGTGTGCAGCCAGTCGGCGTTCGGCTGTTCGTCGAGGAGACGCTGGTCGGTGGTGGAGGACGGAGCGATACGGCGTCCCTCCCCTCTCCGGAGGACAGGTCCCTGGTAGGTGAACGGAGTGTCATTGGGTCGTATAGGTGCCACTGTCAGGCCTTTCCTGTGAGATAGCGGAGAAGCTGGTCGCTGACGTCCCGGATCATCTCTACCGGGCAGTGCTCTGCCGGGGTGTGGCACAGGCCGGGGTCCCCGGGGCCGAAGTTCACCGCAGGGATGCCCAGGGCGGCGAAACGTGCCACGTCTGTCCAGCCGTACTTCGCCCGGACCCGGCCGCCGGTCGCCGCGACGAGGGCGGCAGCCGCCGGACGGTGGAGCCCCGGGAGCGCCCCCGGGGACAGGTCGTCGACCTCCAGGCTGAAGCCCGGTGCCGGGGCGTCCGGGGTGCCCACGCCCAGGACCTCGAGGGTGTGCCCGAGGGCCTCTTCTCCGGACCGGTCGGGTGCGAAACGGAAGTTCACGAACATCCATGCCTCGTCGGGGACCGTGTTCGTCGCCACACCGGACTCGAGCCTGACGATGTTGAGCCCTTCGCGGTAGACGCAGCCGTCGATGTCGACCTCCCGGGGCGTGTACGCGGCCACCCTGGAGATCACCGGTGACAGCCGGTGCGCCGCGTTCTCGCCGAGCCAGGAGCGGGCGGAGTGTGCTCTGACGCCGTGGGCGGTGACCCTGATCCGCAGTGTGCCCTGGCACCCCGCCTCGACCATCCCCCCGGAGGGTTCTCCGAGAAGGGCGACATCCCCTTCCAACCATTCCGGGTGTGCCTCGGAGAGCCGGCGGAGACCGTTGTAGCGCGAGGCCACCTCCTCACAGTCGTAGAGGACCAGTGTCATGTCGTGGGCGAGATCGGCGGAGTTCGCCAGGGTGACGAAGGCGTGGAGGTAGACGGCGTCCCCGGACTTCATGTCGACAGAGCCCAGACCGTGGATACTGTCCGCACCGTCGGCGTCCGGTCCCCGACGGGAGGGCAGGTTGTCCGCCGGGGGGACGGTGTCCGTGTGACCTGCCAGCACCACGCGGGTCGGCAGGCCCCGGTGGGTCCTGGCGACCAGGGTGTCACCGTGCCTGTCGACGGTGACACCGGGCAGCGAGAGGCCGGTGAGCGCCGATTCCAGCGCATCGGCGAGCTGTTTCTCCTCGTGGGAGACGCTGGGGATGTCGACGAGCGCGGAGGTGAGCTCCACGGGGCCGACGCTGAGATCGAGTTCTGCAGTCATTGTGGCGCCCATTCTAGGTGCGGTATGTCCCGGGTGAGGGAAGGCACGTGTGGGACAATCTGATTTCATGAGCACTTCACCTGACGTTTCCGCCACCCCGGAAGACGGCCCGCAGGCCCGTTCCGGGTCCGAACTGGGCCACGGTCTGAGAACCCGGCACCTGACGATGATGGGACTCGGCTCCGCGATCGGTGCCGGTCTGTTCCTCGGCACAGGGGTCGGGATCAAGGCCGCCGGACCCGCCGTCCTCATCTCCTACGTCATCGCCGGCATCATCGTCGTGTTCGTCATGCGAATGCTCGGTGAGCTTGCTGCGGCCCGGCCCGCGTCCGGGACGTTCGCCACCTACGCCCGCCAGGCGTTCGGCGGCTGGGCAGGGTTCTCGCTGGGGTGGCTGTACTGGTTCATGCTCATCATGGTGATGGGTGCGGAGATCACGGGCGCCGGGGCGATCATGGGAAACTGGTTCGGGGTCGAGGGCTGGGTGCCCGGCCTCGTCTGTGTGGTGCTCTTCACCGTGGTCAACCTCTTCGCCGTCCGTGGGTTCGGTGAGTTCGAGTACTGGTTCTCCTTCGTCAAGGTCGCGGTGATCATCTTCTTCCTCATCGTCGGAGTGCTCCTCATATTCGGGTGGCTGCCCGGCCATGCCGCTGTCGGAGCCGACAACTTCACCCCATTCGCCCCCGAGGGCCTGCCGGGGATTTCCGCGGGGCTGCTGGCCGTCGCCTTCGCATTCGGAGGAATTGAGATCGTCACCATAGCCGCCGCCGAATCCGACCGGCCCGCCCAGGCGATCACCGCCGCTGTCCGCGCGGTCGTCTGGCGCATCATGGTCTTCTACCTGGGTTCTGTGCTGGTGATCACCGCACTGCTCGACCGGTCGACCCTTGACGAGGCCGAAGGTGCCGCGGACTCCCCGTTCACCCGGGTTCTGGCGATGGCCGACGTGCCCGGGATCGTCGGCATCATGGAGGTGGTCATCGTCCTGGCCCTGCTCTCGGCGTTCAACGCCCAGATCTACGCCACCTCACGCCTGATGTACTCCTTCGCACAGCAGGGCAATGCTCCGGCGGTCTTCCGCCGGGTGTCGGGGCAGAAGGTGCCTGTCGCCGCTGTCGCCTGTTCCCTCGTCTTCGCCTTCATCTCGGTGGGTCTGCAGGTCTGGGGTCCGGCGGACCTCATCAACATCCTGTTCAATGCGGTCGGCGGTGCACTGCTGGTCATCTGGGTGATGATCGTCCTGTCGGAGCTGCGTCTGCGACCGGTGCTGGAGAAGGAGGGGTCCCTGAAGCTGCGCATGTGGTTCTGGCCGGTTCTGCCGGTCGTCACGCTGGTCGGGCTCCTCGGCCTGACGGTCCTGATGCTCTTCGACGAGACCGCGCGCCAGCAGGTCATCGCCGTGGCCGTGGCCTTCGGCCTGCTCTGTCTCCTGGGGGTGTACGTCTCCGCACGCCACGGCCGGTCCGAGGACGACTCCCTGCCCGACCGGGTCTGAGCACCGGCGGTCCGGCCGCACTGACTACACTGTGGTGCCATGACCACAGCTCACGGAACCGGTATCGCCACCATCACCGACGACCAGACCGTCCTCGACGTCTGGTACCCCGAGTTCGGGCTCGGGGACGCCCCCGCCGCCCCCCTCGACCTGTCGCACCTGGAGGGCGGGGACCCTGACCGTGGAGTCCGCCGTACCGTGGTCCACACGGTCATCGCCGACCTGGACGCTCCGCCGTCCGACGTCGAGGACGCCTACCTGCGTCTCCACCTGATCTCGGGCCGGGTTCTGCGCCCCCACGGCTGCAGTCTCGACGGTATCTTCGGCACCCTGAACAATGTCGTGTGGACGAACTTCGGCCCCTGCGCTGTCGAGGGTTTCGAGGCCACCCGGGCGAAGCTGTCCGCGCGCGGACGGGTCACCGTGTACTCCGTCGACAAGTTCCCGCGCATGGTCGACTACGTCGTCCCCACCGGTGTGCGCATCGGTGACGCCGACCGTGTCCGGCTCGGAGCCCACCTCGCCGAGGGTACGACTGTCATGCACGAAGGTTTCGTGAACTTCAACGCCGGAACCCTGGGCTCCTCCATGGTGGAGGGGCGGATCTCGGGCGGGGTCGTCGTCGACGACGGTTCCGATGTCGGAGGCGGCGCGTCGATCATGGGGACGCTGTCCGGGGGCGGTAAGCAGGTCATCTCGATCGGGAAGCGGTGCCTGCTGGGGGCGAACTCGGGTGTCGGTATCTCGCTCGGCGACGACTGTGTCGTCGAGGCGGGACTGTACATCACGTTCGGCACCAAGGTGACCTTCAACGGCGAGATCGTCAAGGCGTCCTCGCTCTCGGGGGCGTCAAACCTGCTTTTCCGCCGCAATTCGGTGACCGGTGCGGTGGAGGCCGTCGCCCGGAAGACCGGTTCCGTGGAGCTCAACGAGGCCCTGCACAAGAACTGAGGCCGGACGGGGCCCTCTGGCCCGCCTCTCCGGCCCCGCCCCTCTCACCCTGCCAGGGTGCGGAGCCGTGCGGCGGCCTCGGCGATGCTGCTGTCGTCGGCGGTGAGGCCGATCCTGACATGTTGTTCGCCGGTTGGACCGTAGAAGTCACCGGGGGCGACGAGGATTCCCAGTGCCGCCAGCCGGTCCACGGTCTCGCGGCAGGGTCTGCCCTCGGTGGCCCAGAGGTACAGTCCCCCTTCTGAGTTGTCGATCCTCATGCCGGCGTCCCGCACCGCCGCAGCCAGGATCTCCCTGCGCCGGCGGTAACGCTCCTTCTGGAGGAGCTCCTGCCCGTCGTCCTTGAGCGCGGCGACGGTCGCTGCCTGGATCGGGCCGGGCATCATCAGCCCGGCGTTCCTTCGCACGGCGAGCGCCTCTGCGATGAGGTCGGTGTCCCCGACCAGGAAACCGGAACGGTAGGACGCCATGTTCGATGTCTTCGACAGTGAGTGCACGGCGACCAGTCCGGTGAAATCCCCGTCACAGACGCGCGGGTCAAGGACGGAGACCGGGGCGTCCTCCGGGTCGGTGTTCCAGCCGAGGCCGAGGTAGCACTCGTCCGAGACGACGATGACGCCACGTTCCCTGGCGAATTCGACGACCTTGCGCAGGTGTCCCACGCCCAGCACTCTGCCGTGCGGGTTGGCCGGCGAATTGATGAAGATCATCGCGGGGGACTCGGGTCCGATCCGCAGCAGTGAGTCACTGCGCAGTACGCGGGCGCCGGCGAGCTTCGCCCCGACCTCGTAGGTGGGGTAGGCGAGCTCCGGGATGACGACCGTCTGCCCTGGGGTGACGCCCAGGACCAGCGGCATCCAGGCGATGGCCTCTTTGGTGCCGATGACGGGGAGGACCTGCTCCGGCTGCACACCGGTCACACCGAAGCGTCGGGCGAGTGCCTCGACGACGGCGTCCCTCAGCTCCGGGGTTCCCGTCGTCTGCGGGTACCCGGGTTCCGCGGCGTTGAGTGACAGGGCCAGCTGGATCGACGGGGCGACCTCGTCGACCGGGGTACCCACCGAAAGGTTGACGATGCCGCCCGGGTACGCCGTCGCGGTCGCTTTCGCCTCCCGGAGGGAGTCCCAGGGAAAGTCCGGGAGTTGCGCCGAGAGGGTGCGGCGTGCAGGGCGGACGTGTTCGGGCACAGGTTCGGGCACAGGTTCAACCATTGTCGGGGGGATTCCTTCCGGTCCTGCTAGTCCTGGTTCTGCGGTGGCAGCGAGCTGACACCTTCGGGGTCGAAGTCCTGGGGGCCGAGCTTCGAGGCTCCGCCCGGGTCTCCCAGGTCGTCGAAGAAGGCGGTGTTGTAGTCGATGTAGTCCTCCCACTCGTCGGGGAGGTCATCCTCGTAGAAGATCGCCTCGGTCGGGCACACCGGCTCGCAGGCACCGCAGTCCACACACTCGTCAGGGTGGATGTACAGTGATCGCTTACCCTCGTAGATGCAGTCGACCGGGCATTCCTCCACACACGCCCGGTCCATCACATCGACGCAGGGCTGCGCGATTACGTAGGTCATGGATAGTCACTTTCTGAGTTTCGTCACGTTCGTGTCAGACAGGTCGTCAGTACTGCTGACAGCACAGCTAATCTTGTCACTTCAGCCGGAGTAATGCCCAACCACCGCCGGCCAGTCCGAGCGGCAGCAGAAGCAGTGTGGTCAGGGAGGCACCGAGGAGAGTGTCACCGCCGGTGCCCGGTAACGCGGGCCAGAAGACGAGGACGAGGTACCCCGCCAGCCAGGTCCACAGGGGAGCCGCCGCAACTGACCGGTTGTCGGTCCACAGCAGTGCGGTTTTCGTCAGCACCACGAGGAACCAGGGTGTGGCCACCAGTGGCCAGGGGAAAGGTACCTGGACGCCGCCCACCGTGATGCGTGAGCCGAGGTACAGCGTTGCGAGGAGAACGGCAGCCGCCGCACCAACGCACAGCCAGATGATCCCGGCAACCCGTTCACGTCGGGTCGTGTCCCGGCGCACCTGACTGCGCTCCGGATCGCCCCAGTGGGGTTCAGCGGTACTGCGCATCGACTACCTCCCTTCAGCAAACAGACAGTCTAGTCTGTCCAGTGCCGCCGGTGAAAGGCCGCTCCCGCTGTCCCTGCTCTCACCGAGGGTGAAACTCTCCGTCGTGAGCAGCGGCTGCACGATCCGGTTGGACAGGCAGAACAGGACCGGGGCCCCGTCCGGGGACGTCCGCGCCTCGTCGATGACGTCTGAGGTACCCCCGTCGGCGACCCACAGCTGGGTCGCGTGGGCGGCCATGGCCCGACGTTTGGCGTCCACGTCCACGTCACTGCCGTACACCCGGGCGTCCACCCGGTCCGTCGTCACGCCGGCGAGCTCCCCGACCTCCGGCCACCTCCAGCCGGCCGGGGGCTCCCCGACCGCGCGCAGGGCCTCCAGTCCGGCATCCACCCGCTCCGATTCGGTGACGCACCACCACACCCTGGCGGGAACCCACCCGCCACCCGACGCCGACTGTGCGACGGCGGCATGGGTGATCTCATGCGCCCGCACATGGTCGGGATGACCGTAGCCACCGTCAGGTCCGTAGGTCACCACCACATGGGGCCTCTTGTCGCCGATGATCCCGGTAAGGGCGGTCACCGCCTCCTGCCCGGAGCGGACGAAGGCCCGCGGATCCCGGGCAGAGGGACTGCCCGCCATGCCGGAGTCACGCCACCTGGCCACACCTCCGAGGAACAACGGCCGGGACCCGTCCGTCACCGGGTCCAGGTTGACCCCGAGGACCGTCAGTGCGCGCTGCAGTTCCGCGATCCGGTAGCCGCCGAGCAGTCCGGAACGGTCGGCGACCAGAGCCTGGTACCGGTCTCCGATGACCTCACCCTCCTCGCCGAGGGTGCAGGTCACCACAGTCACCTCCGCACCACGGCGAGCCCAGTGTGCCAGGGACAGTCCGGTCCACAGTGACTCGTCGTCGGGGTGGGCGTGAACCGCGAGGATGCGCAGTCCGGAAAGGTCGTCGGTGGTCGGTCCCGTCACGGGGTCTCCTGTTCATGGGTCTGCTCATTCTTCCCGGGAGCCTGAGAGGAACTCCCGGTGGACGCTCCTGTGGAGCCGGGGGCACCGGTACGTCTCCAGACTCCGGCACCGACGAACGGGCCGGTCTCCCTGTCCAGTGCCCAGTCGGCCAGGCGGGGGGAAGGTCCCACCAGGTCACGGCCCACGGCGATGACCTGACTGTCCTCCATCAGCGGCACGTCGATGTGCTGTCTGCCGACCAGTTCCCGGACCCTGCCGAGAGTCGCCTGGACCGTCCCGTCCGTGACATCGTCACCGGTGTAGAGGACGGCGTCCTCGGCGACAGCGGCGAATCCGGCGTCGACGGCCGCCGAGCACAGTCCCGAGATGTTCTCCGAGCGCCCGGAGGGTTCATCCGGGGCCGCGTCCTCCCCCTGTGGTGCCCCCTGTGGTGCTGTGGTCGTTGCCGCCGTACCGGGGCCCGCCGAGGGGTCAGCAGGCTCGACGGACTCCGGCTGCCCGGGGCGGGACGTCAGATCGGCCGCATCTGTCGGCTCCCCCGGGGTCGACGTGGCCGGGGTCGACGTGGCCGGGGTCGCCGTCACCGGAGGCAGGGACGAGGTCGGCTGTGACACCGCCCGGTCCGCGGTGTCACAGCCGTACCGGCTGCGCAGGGAGGTCAGGGAGGTCGGCGGCTCCTGCCAGGCGACCACCGCATCGACCTCCCCTGACGGAAGGAAGGCGCCGTAGAGCTCAGACGAAGGCCTGGTGACGACCGTAGCGTCGATACCCGCCGCAGTGAGCTGGTCGACGACCCGCCGGGCGGCCTCGACCGCGGTGTCGTCGGTACTGTCCGCCCCGATGCGCAGAGGGGAAAGACCACTGTCCGGGGTGGGGACGGGGGCCATGGCAGATGAGGGACGTGTCCTACGGCTCTCCCCCGCTGTTCCGTCTGCGGTGTCGACTGTCGTGCCGCCCGAGGTACCGCCTGAACCCTCACCGGCGGGCAGCGGGTCCGGCGCCGTGGCCCCGGGGTCACCGCTGACAATCCTGGCGACGGAGTCCGCGTCCACGGCGTCGGCGATCACCGCACGGTTGGCGGCCGAGGAGGTCCGTGGCGAGGTGGTGTTGAAGGTCAGGGTGAGCTCGGCGGGCCGTGTCATGGTCCGGACCTGGACGCCCGGGACCGTCGACAACGACTCCCCGGTGACGCCCTGCCTGCCCGTCACCAGCATCTGCAGCTGACCGTTGCGCAGCATCTGCGCCCCGGTCCTGGTGTCGGGTACCTCGGAGAGCACGAGCTTGTCGGTACGGGCCGGGGACTGCCCCCAGAATCGTTCATTGCGTTCCAGTTCGATGACACCTCGGGTCGTGTCGACGGCGCGAACCCGGAACACTCCGCCGGACGCCGCGGGCACGCCCTCCATCATCGTGGAGAAGTCACGGTCCTCGGAACGGTAGATGTGTGACGGGAGCAGGTCGGAGAACAGTTCCCTCCAGTCCGGGTCGGGCCGTGTGAAGGTGACGTCGACGGTACGCCCTCCGGCAGTGACGTCTATCCTCTCGACGGCAGCATAGTCCGCCGGTGCCGCCACTCCCGGGGCCGTGGTCATCTGCTGGCGGAGGTACTCGAAGTCCGAGCCGGTGACCGGTGTTCCGTCGGACCACTGTGCGGCGGCGGAGATCTCGTACCGGACCGCGGTAGGTGCCGCCGGTTCGCCCTCGGTGACGGTGACGGAGGTCAACAGGTCGGTGTTGAGTTCCGATCTGTGCTCCTCCCCCGGCAACGCGGTGAAGGCACTCGGCAGGGTCAGTGCCGCGACGACGCTGGTCGCTGTAGACCGGGAACCCACGAGGTGGGGGTTGAGGTCGGTGGGAACGTCGTCGACTCCGACGGTGACGGTCCTGAGCTCCTCGGCCCGGTCGTCGTCGGCGTCCGCCGGTGCGGTGGTGGTGGTCTGCCGGGGCTCCTGAACTGTCGGGGCGTCCCCGGGTCTGGCCTGGCAGCCCGTGAGCGTGAGGGACGCCGCCAGGACGGCAGCCCCCACGACCACAGGCCGTCGGCGGGAACAGTACTGCTCTTCCACTACCGGCGGCTCCTCCCGGTCACACCCCGCGGTCGGGGCTGACCTGTCGTTCTCAGTTCCTGTCGCGCTGCTTCGCCCGGGCTGCGGCACGACCGCGCTCGGTGGCGCCGAGAATGACCTTACGCACCCTGATGGCATCAGGGGTGACCTCGACGCACTCGTCCTGACCACAGAACTCCATCGCCTCGTCCAGGGAGAGGTTCCTGGCCTTGGCCAGGGTCACGGTGGCGTCCGCGGTGGCGGAACGCATGTTCGTGAGCTTCTTCTCCTTGGTGATGTTGATGTCCATGTCCTCGTCACGGTTGTTCTGGCCGACGACCATACCTTCGTAGGTCTCGGTACCGGGTTCGACGAAGAAGCTGCCGCGGTCCGCCAGCTGGGTCAGCGCGTAGGCGGTGATCTGGCCGGAGCGGTCCGCGACCAGCGAACCGTTCGGGCGGTCCTTGATCTCTCCCGCCCAGTTGTCGTACCCGGCGGAGTAGCTGTTGGCGATGCCTGTTCCGCGGGTCTCGGTCATGAAGATGGTGCGGAAACCGATGAGACCGCGGGCGGGCACGAGGAAGTTCATGCGGATCCAGCCGTTGCCGCTGTTGTCCATGCCCTCCATGCGGCCCTTGCGGGCGGCCATGAGCTGGGTGACTGCCCCGAGATGCTCCTCGGGGACGTCGATGACCATGTGCTCCCACGGCTCCTGGAGCTTGCCGTCGACGGTCCGGGTGACCACCTGCGGCTTGCCGACGGTCAGTTCGAATCCCTCGCGACGCATCGTCTCGACGAGGATGGACAGCGCCATCTCGCCACGTCCCTGGACCTCCCAGGCGTCCGGCCTCTCGGTCGGGAGCACCTTGATGGAGACGTTGCCGATGAGTTCCTGGTCGAGACGGTTCTTGACGACCCGGGCGGTGAGCTGGTTGCCGGATCGGCCGGCCATCGGCGAGGTGTTCACACCGATGGTCATGGAGATCGCGGGCTCGTCCACGGTGATCCGGGGAAGTGCGACCGGGTGCTCCGGGTCGGCGAGGGTGTCACCGATCATGACGTCCTCGATGCCGGAGATCGCGGCGATGTCACCGGCGATGACCTCGTCGGTGGGAACCCGGTCGACGCCCACCGTGCGGAGCAGTTCGGAGATCCGGACGTTCTTGATGTGCTCCTCGCCGTTCTCGTCGTAGTGGATCCAGGCGACCTGCTGTCCCTTGTGGAGGGAACCGGCGAAGACCCGGACCAGGCCGATACGGCCGAGGAAGTTGGAGGAGTCCAGGTTGGTGACGTGCGCCTGGAGCGGGGCGTCGTGCTCGGCGGAGGGTTCCGGGAGAACCTCGTAGATCACGTCGAAGAGGGCCTGGAGATCCTCGGCGTCCGGGACGTTGCCGTTGCCCGGGTTGGTGGTGGACGCCTTGCCCGCGCGTCCGGAGGTGTAGATCACCGGGAGGTCGAGGAGGGTCTCGGCGGCGTCGGCGGCCTCGGGGTCGTCGAGCGCGGAGGCCAGTTCCAGCAGGAGGTCCTGGGCTTCGGAGACGACCTCGTCGATACGGGCGTCCGGTCGGTCGGTCTTGTTCACGCAGATGATCACGGGCATCTTCGCTTCGAGTGCCTTACCGAGGACGAAGCGGGTCTGCGGCAGCGGGCCTTCGGAGGCGTCGATGAGAAGGACGACGCCGTCGACCATGGACAGGGCACGCTCGACTTCGCCACCGAAATCGGCGTGTCCGGGGGTGTCGATGACGTTGATGATCAGGTCTGCACCGTCTTTACCTGCGCCTGCCCGCCTGATGGCGGTGTTCTTGGCGAGGATGGTGATGCCTTTCTCCTTTTCGAGGTCACCGGAGTCCATGACGCGGTCCTCGACCTCGGCGTGGGGGTCGAAGACGCCCGACTGGCGCAACATCGCGTCAACGAGAGTGGTCTTGCCGTGGTCGACGTGGGCGACGATGGCGACATTGCGGAATTCAGTCAGTGACACAGATCCAGGTCTTCCTTATAGAGCGGGGAGAAAAGCGTACGGGCATGTCGGCGGCACGGAGTGGACGCCGATATGCGGACGGGGGTACAGAGTACCCTCTTGCGCCGGTATTCTTCTCATCAGACAAAGTGGAGCACAGCGGACGTGGCCTGTGTTACCGTTGTTGACAATGTGACTCCTGAGGTTTACGAAAGGCCCCCCGTGAGCTCCCTCCGCCGTTCCCGCCCGCACCGTCGCTCCGCCGCCGCCCTCCTCGCCGCCGTGACCGCCCTCGCGGTCCCCACGGCAACGATCGCCGCCCCCACCGCCGGGGCACAGGCCCTGGTCGACAACCTCGGACGCCCCTCCCCCGAAGTGCTCGACCTGGTCGAGAACTTCGCCGCCCAACCCGGAATGCCGGCAGAGGTCGGGGACACCCTCCGACGCCTCGTCAGTTTCTTCCGCGGCGACGGGGAACCCGGCGTGGAGGTCCCCGAGAACGGGCCGGCCTTCACCCAGTTCGGCTGGCCCACCGTGGCCACCGAATGCATCGGCGGCACGGAGAACGCCGTCGGCACCGCCATCGCCGTCCCCGGCCCCGCCCCGATCCCGCTCCCCGGAGTACCGGCCGGTCAGGCGGCCTTCGTCTTCACCGCCCTGGGCACCGGTCCGGCCGTGGCCAGCGACACCACGTCCATGCAGGTGCACTGGCTCAACGTCAACAGCGGCCGCATGGGCCAGACCCCCCTGCTGCCCGGCACCATGAACCCCGGTGGCCCCGGCACCGTCAACGGCCTGGCGGACACCGGCCCCGGCACCGTCATCGCCGTCCTCAGCGGCGGCATCACCACCGCCGAGGAGAACGGCCACGCGGACTGCCGTTTCGCCCCGACGGTCGGTCTGACCAGCGTCGCCTGACCTTTCGCGGCGGACCTCCGGATCCGTCCCGGCCGTGGTAGAACCGTCACCATGACGACGGCCCACTCTCCGAAGGTCGAGACCTTCGACACGGACAAAGGGATCAACACCGACCCGAAAGGGTTCGACCGCGCCGTCGACCGGTGGGCGACCCTGCCGCCCGAAGCCTCATACGGCACCTCCGCCGGCCCGCCGCGGGGCCTGTACATGGCCCGACCCGCCGACCACCCCCGCTTCGGCTACCTCGAGAGCTGGCTGCTGCCCGCGCTGGATCTTCGGGTCAGCAGGTTCCACTTCCGCAACGGGTCCGGGCACGGCCCCTACCCGGGCCAGGAACTCTACATCGACATCGCACTGACCGAGACCCCTCTCCCCGGCGGCCGGGTGTGGCGCACCACCGACCTGTACATCGACGTGGTGACCTACGCCGGCGGCAGATGGGAGATCCTCGACCTGGAGGAGCTGGGGGACGCCCTGGTCGCCGGACACCTGTCCCCCGAGCAGACCTGCCGCGCGCTCACAGCAGCGCAGAAGGTGGTCACCGGCATCGTCACCACAGGCTCGGCCGAAGAGTTCCTCAGCAGACAGGGATACAACCTCCACTGGGCGGATCCGGCGGACGTGGTTCCCGCCCCTCCGGAGCAACGGCACGACGGCACTCCGGACAGAAACCCCCTCTGACCTCTATGCGAGGATCTGGCGTCCCATGACCATGCGGCAGATCTGGTTGGTTCCCTCGTAGATCTGGGTGATCTTTGCGTCCCTCATCATCCGCTCCACCGGGAAGTCACGGGTGTATCCGTAGCCGCCGAGCAGCTGGATGGCGTCGAGGGTGACCTCCATGGCGATGTCGGAGGCGAATGCCTTCGACCCCGCGGCCATCAGTCCGAGCTTCTCCCCGTTCTCCGCGACCCCCCTCTCGGCGTTCGACGCCGCGGTGTAGATCATCAGCCGTGCAGCATCGATCTTCATCTTCATGTCCGCGAGGGTGAACTGCGTGTTCTGGAACGCGGCGACGGGCCTGCCGAACTGCCTTCGCTCCTTGACATACCCGACCGCCACCTCGAACGCCCCCTGGGCGATGCCGAGCGCCTGCGCGCCGATGGTCGGGCGGGTGTGGTCGAGCGTCTGGAGGGCTGTCTTGAATCCGGTGCCTTCCTCGCCGATCATCCGGTCACCGGGGATCCGGCAGTCCTCGAAGTACAGTTCGGCGGTGGGCGACCCCTTGATCCCCAGCTTGTGCTCGAGGGCACCGACCCGGAAGCCCGGGTCGTCCCTGTGCACCATGAACGCCGAGATCCCGTGGGAACCGGCGTCCGGGTCGGTCACCGCCATCACGGTGTACCAGGTGGAACGGGAACCGTTGGTGATGAAGCACTTGGACCCGTTGATGACCCAGTCATCCCCGTCCCGGACTGCCCTGGTCTTCATGGCTCCGGCGTCGGACCCTGCCTCACGTTCGGTGAGCGCGTAGGACGCCATGGCGCCGGCCGCGATGTCGGGAAGAACCTTCGCCTTGAGTTCCTGGGAACCCTGCAGGATCAGTCCCATGGTCCCCAGCTTGTTCACCGCGGGAATCAGGGAAGACGACCCACAGACACGCGCCACCTCCTCGATGACGATGACTGCGGCGAGAGAGTCCGCACCCTGACCTCCGAACTCCTCGGGAATGTGCACCGCATTGAATCCGGAGCTGTTCAGCGCCTCCAGGGCTTCCTCGGGGAACCTCTCGTTCTCGTCGACGTCTGCGGCGTGCGGTGCAATCTGTTCCTCGGCGATCTGCCGGATCGCGGAGCGAAGCTCCCGGTACTCGTCGGGCAGCTGGAAGAGATCGAAGTCGGGGTTGAGGGCCATGGATGCTCCTGTTCGGCGGGACTCTTGACGGGATACGGCGGGCCGCCGGCGGGCCTCTGACTGCGCCGCTCTCGGGTTCCGCCTACCGGAACTCATGCTAGTACTCCAACTGACGTGTCGGGCCCGATCCGGGGAACCGGACGTCGGCACGGGGCGGAGACGGTAGGCTCACGTGGCATGGGAACACGAACTCCAGGCAGGACCCGACGTACCGCAGCCACGATCACCGCCGCTCTGGCACTCGTCACTCTCGGTGCCTGCGGTTCGTCGACGGGTGACGGCTCGACGGCGACCTCAGCCGCGACCGGCGTCACCGGTGCTGACACCACCCCGACGGGCACCATCACCGGCCCTGGCACCACCGCCACCGCGAATGACACCGGTGACGGCGCGCAGGGCGGTGACGCCGGTCAACGGTGCGGCACCGACGACCTCACCGTGGAAGCGGGGCCCGGTGACGGTGCAGCGGGAAGTGTCTACCGTCCCCTGGAGTTCACGAATGTCTCGGACAGCCCGTGCATCCTCTCCGGGTATCCGGGGGTGAGCCTCGTCTCCGGTGACGCGCAGGTGGGGCAGGCGGCCGAGCGCGAATCCGCCGCCGGCGACCTGCCTGTGGTGACCCTCGCCCCCGGTGACTCCGCCTCCGCCGACCTGAAGATCACCGCTCCCGGGGTCTACGGCGACCGTTGCACCGAAACTCCCGCAGAGGCGCTGAAGGTCTATCCGCCGGAGCAGACCGTCTCAGTGACCGTCGCCGCGGAAGGCCTGACCGGCTGCACCGGGGAGGACGCCCCGGCCACACTCAGCATCTCGCCGATCAGGTGACGCTGCCGGACCCTGCCCCGGAACCCCGGAAAAGCCTGCCCGCCCACCTCCCCCTCCGATGCCCGATAGGCTGGACTGTATGAGTGAGATCGTGATCATCGGCGGCCACGGCCGCGTCGCCCTGCTGACCATCCCCCTGCTCGTCGCCGACGGCAACTCCGTCACCGCGGTCGTCCGGGACCCGGACCAGGTCGCCGATGTCGAGGACGCCGGTGCCTCCGCCGTCGTCGCGGACATCGAGACGATGAGCACAGACAGTATCGTCGACCTCCTGGAGCCTTTCGACACTGTCGTCTGGTCCGCCGGTGCCGGCGGCGGGGATCCGGAGAGGACCCGCAACGTCGACGAGAATGCCGCCGTCCGGACCATCAACGCCGCGGAGGAGTCCCACACCGACCGTTTCATCATGGTGTCGTGGTGCGGGTCCTACCTGGACCACGGCATCCCCGAGGATGATCCTTTCCACGTGTACGCCGACGCCAAGGCCCGGGCGGACTCCCATCTGAGAAGGTCGTCGCTGGACTGGACGATTCTCGGGCCCTCGACGCTCACCGACGGTGAGGAGACGGGGATCTCGGTCATCCCGGAGGACCGGGGCCGCACCGACGGGACCACCGTCCCCCGTGCCGCCGTGGCCGCGCTCATCGCCGCCGCGGTCGACTGCCCACGGAGTGCGGGACACACTGTGCGTTTCAACGCCGGTGACTCTGACCCTGAGGACGTCCTCCACGACCTCAACCTCAACCTCTCCAGTGCGCTGGACTCCCACGGTTCCGGCTTCGAGTGACCCGACCCGCAGGGCTAGCATGGGTGCGATGACAGACTCCACCTTCACTGCCGGCGATGTTGCCCTCGTCTTCGAGGGCGGCGGGGCCCGCAACAGTTTCACAGCTGCCACAGTGCATGAGCTGATGGTCAACGACGTGCACTTCGGCTGGGTCGGCGGGGTGTCCGCCGGATCCTCCCACACCGTGAACTTCCTGGGCCACGACCCCGAACGTGCACGGGAGAGTTTCGTCGAGTTCACGGCGTCCCCCGCCTCCGGCGGAGTGGGCTCCTTCATCCGCGGGGACGGCTACTTCGACGCCGAGTACATCTACGAGACCGCCGGGCTGCCGGGCAACGACCTTCCCTACAACTTCGAGGCCTTCCTCTCTGACCCCACACCGTTCAGCATCGAGGCGACCAATGCCCTGACCGGTGAACCGACGAGGTGGGGGCGACAGGACATCACCGACCTGGACTCGTTGCTCAAGCGGGTCCGGGCGTCCTCGACACTGCCGGTCATCATGAACACGCCGGAAGTCGACGGAACGCCCTATGTCGACGGTGCCCTCAGCGGTTCCGGGGGAATCCCCGTCGACGCCGCCGAGGCCGACGGTTTCGAACGCTACCTCGTGCTGTGCACGAGGCCCCGTGACTATGTGCGCCCGCCGGTGAAGCATCCCGGTGCGGTGCGCCGGATCCTGCGTCGTCACCCCGCCGTCGCCGATGCGGTCATCGCACGCCCGGCACGCTACAACGCCACCAGACGGCACCTTTTCGACCTGGAGAGACAGGGCAGGGCCCTGCTCTTCTTCCCGGAGGAGATGCGGATCTCCAACACCGAGCGCAACCTCGACCGTCTCAAGGCGACCTACTACGACGGTCTGGTGCAGACACAACGGGACTGGGACCGGATCATGGACTTCCTCACCGCCTGACCACCGTGCCCGACCACGGGCGTGCTCCGGATACACTGGGACGGTCCCGGGCCGGCGTACATGTCACGGTGCCTGCCCCTCCCCGACCGCAGAGGACCTTTCCATGGCAGGTGGGCTTTTCGCACTACTCGACGACGTTGCACTGATAGCCAGAAAGGCGGCCGTGGCCACGCGTGATGTCGCCGGTTCCGCGGCGTCCACATCCTCCAAGGCCGCGGCAGTTGTCGTCGATGATGCCGCTGTCGCCCCCGGATTCGTCGAGGGGGTCACCCCGGCCAGGGAGCTTCCCATCGTCTGGAAGATCACGAAAGGGTCCCTGGTCAACAAGATCGTCATCGTCCTGCCGGTCGCGCTCCTGCTGAGCTGGCTGGCCCCCTGGGCTCTGACACCGGTGCTGATGGTCGGCGGCACCTACCTGTGCTTCGAAGGTGCGGAGAAGATCTGGCACGCGGTCGCCGCGCGCAGGGGCGGCCGTTCCACCGGTGACACCCCTGTGGCGGACAAGGGCCCGGATGACGAGAAGTCCCTGGTGAAGGCCGCTGTTCTCACAGATCTGATTCTTTCCGCGGAGATCATGGTCATCTCTCTCAACGAGGTGACCGACAAGCCTTTCCTGGAACGTGCGGTCATTCTTGTCGTCGTCGCACTCATGATCACTGTCGGCGTCTACGGGGTGGTGGGGATGCTCGTCAAGATGGATGATGTCGGGCTGCGTCTGGCGTCCGGCGGACCCGACCGCCCGGGCGCGGTGCGGTGGCTCGGCAGGACGATGGTCTCGGCGATGCCGAAGGTCCTGGCCGCGCTGTCGGTGGTGGGCACGGCCGCGATGCTGTGGGTCGGCGGCCACATCCTGCTCAAAGGTACGGACGACCTCGGTTGGCACGGCCCGTTCTCCGTGGTGCACCACATTGAGGACGCCGCGGAGCCTGCAGGCGCTGCCGTGCAGTGGCTGATCGAGACCGGGTGCTCCGCCGTGACCGGTTTCCTCGTCGGTTCGGTGGTGATGGTGGTGGTGACGTCCGTGGGCAGGGTGGTCCGTCACCGCTCCGGTCACGCCGGGTGACCGCCCTGCTCTCAGACCAGGCGTGAGCGTCGGCGACGGTATCGGTGGGTTTCCGGGAGGAACAGCCGTCCGGGTACCTTCTCCAGTTCCCCCGGTTCAGGCTGCATCGCGGTCTCCACGAGAATCGGCAGGTGGTCCGAGCCGTCCTGGGGCAGTGAAGTGACGGTGGATGCCGTATATCCCTGCGACAGCGCCAGGTCGTAACTTCCGCGGAGCACCCCGTAACGCCGGTAGGTGTCCGTGTCACTGCGGGACACCGCATAGCCGTAGGTTCCGACGTAGCGTGCGAGTCCCGCCTGGAACACCGGGTAGTTGAAGTCCCCCACAACCACCGACGGCAGGCCCGGGCCCAGGTCCCTGAGGGCACCGAAGGCGGTTCTGATCTGCTGTCGTCGCAGCGCATTGCTCGCGGTCAACGGCGCCGCGTGGAAGGACGAGATCAGGACTTCACCTCCGAGGACGGAATCATGGGCTCTCACGGTCGCCATGCGCTCCTCCCCCGGTTTCATGACAAGGTCATGGAGGGACTTCTCGAGGGGCACGGTGAGCAGGGAGCGCGGGTCGAATCTGCTCGTCCTCAGATAGACGGCGAGTCCCAGACGGCTTCCGGTGGTGGCCTGGACGAGTTCCAGGTCCCCGATCCGTGACGGCAGGGTGTCTGTGTCCGCCTCCTGGAGGCAGAGTGCGTCGGGGTCGTGAAGCTCCGCCAGTGGTGCGAGTTCGCCCACGGCGTTGTTGTGGTAGAGGTTGTAGCTGATCAGCTTCATCGACATCCACCGTAGTCCACGGGGACGCAGGGGGCCCGACGAAACTGACACGGATGCGGTACCGGCAGGGGAATGACGGGGCATGTCCGCGCGTTACAACTGTCGTGAACATCGACATCTGGTCCGACGTGGCCTGCCCCTGGTGCTACATCGGTAAGCGGCGCTTCGACCGCGCCCTGGCATCATTCCCGCACCGTGACGACATCACTGTGACGTGGCATTCCTATCAGCTTGACCCGACCCTGCCCGCGCATGACCCGCGCTCGGAGGCGGAGTATCTTTCAGCGGTGAAAGGTATGCCCGTCGACCGGGTCCGTGAGATGTTCGGGCATGTCAGCACGCAGGCGGCCGGTGAAGGACTGCACTATGACTTCGACACGCTGGTCGTCGCCAACTCCATGCGCGCCCACCAGCTGATCCAGCTCGCCAGAGAGACCGACGAGAAGAACTCAGTGAAGGGCACAGAAGAGGGCCCAGAAGAGGGCCCAGAAGAGGGCACGGAGAAGGACGCCCGGAGCAGGGAGGCCTCCACCGTCGAGCGACTGGAGGAGGCGCTCTTCGCAGCGCATTTCGAGCAGGGGAAGAACATCGGCGACACCGGTACCCTGGTCGCACTGGCGGTGGAGTCCGGGCTCGATGAGGATGAGGTACGTCAGGAGCTGGAGTCCGGGTCCCGGATTCCTGCGGTACAGGCCGATGTGTCCCGGGCGGCGTCCCTCGGGCTGAACTCCGTGCCCACTTTCGTCCTCGACATGAAGTACGCGGTGCCCGGCGCCCAGCCTACCGAGGTCTTCACCAGGGCCCTGGAGCAGGCCTGGGAGGAGTCCCACCCGCAGAAGCCGTCGTTCGTCAGCGTCAACGGCGCCGGTGACGCGGAAGCCTGCGGCCCGTCCGGCTGCTGACGGGGCTGCTCGGGTACCGGCGGACACCCCTCCGGTACCGGAACCTCACCGTCCTGTTCCTCACCGACCGGTGGGGAGCAGGACGGTCCGTCGTCAGGATCCACGGGAGCCCAGGGGCGGAAGGTGCGGCGCAGAGAGTGCGTGACGGTCCCTTTTCTGTCTCATTCAGTAGTCCGCGCTCAGTGGCCTGTACTCTCCTCCGACGGCCGGCCGGGGTTGTCACGACAGTCTTCACCGGGGTCACACCGGTGTCGACACATTCTCCGAGGGCGAGGTGAGGATCTCCGCACCGTCTGCGGTGATCAGGACGGTGTGCTCACAGTGCGCGGTACGACATCCTGTCGCACTCCGGAGGGTCCAGCCGTCCGGGTCGGTGATGAGCCGGTCGGTGTCGACCATCGCCCAGGGTTCCAGGGCGAGCATGAGTCCGGGCCGGAGCCGGTATCCCCGACCGGGGCGACCTGCATTGGCCACGTGCGGGTCCTGGTGCATCGTCGTGCCGATACCGTGCCCTCCGAACTCGAGGTTGACCGGGTATCCCGCAGCGGTCAGCACGCTGCCGATTTCATGGGACAGGTCCCCGATCCTGGCGCCGGGTCGGGCCGCCGCCACCGCTGCCGCGAGAGCACGACCGGTGGTGTCGATCAGTCGCCGGTCCTCCGCGGTTCCGGAACCGCCGACGATGAAGCTGACCGCGGCGTCCGCGCTGACGCCGTCGAGGGTGAGGGCAAGGTCCAGGGAGAGAAGGTCTCCCTCGGCGAGCCGGTACGGGTGGGGCATGCCGTGGAGCACCGCGTCATTCACGGACGTGCAGATCCAGTGGCCGAAAGGACCGCGTCCGAATGAGGGCGCGTAGTCGACGTAGCAGGATTCCGCGCCGGCGGCGAGGATCATCTCGCGGGCCCACCGGTCGATCTCCAGCAGGTCGGTGCCCGGCCGGGTCCGGTCCCGGACGGTGTGCAGGATGTCGCCGACGAGCGTGCCAGCCACACGGGCACGCTCGATCTGGGAAGTACTGAGAATCTCAATCATTACGATAACTATACCGTCCATATTATACCGGTGCTAGAGTCGGGGCATGGTCCGACTCCCGCTGACCCCCGAAGAGATCGAACGTGGACGACGGCTCGGCGCACTCTTACGTGAGGCCCGGGGCGACCGATCCATCCTCGACGTCGCCCTCAGAGCGCAGGTCTCCCCGGAGACCCTGCGCAAGATCGAGACCGGACGGATCGCCACCCCCGCCTTCCCCACCATCGCAGCCGTATCCGATGAACTCGGCATATCCCCCGACGCCCTCTGGCACGCGGTGAACCCGGCCCCCGCCGACACCGTGACCGGGCCCGCCAGAGCCAGCTGAACCGGAACGACCGTAGTCTCACGACAGGCCCGGTTCACCCACCCCGCACGTTCTCACGGCCGGTGCAGCAGCTCCGTCACCGGGTCCCAGAGTTCCGGACGCGTCCCGTCCGCCGGGAGAGTGTCCGGGACATCAGGCCCCGGACCGGAACTACCCCCCGATCCCCCACCCGACCTCCCGGCGGATCTCCCACCCGACCCGCGACCGGTGACCAGGTCGGCATAGGCCGCATCGTAGGCCGGCGGAGGCTGCACCCGGGGCGTCCTGACCCTGGACCGTGCCGCTTTCCCCACAACCCGGGAAAGCTCCCTCTGCGCGTCCGCGCGCAACCACGCCGGCCCGTCGGCCGCCCGCTCCAGATCCTCCACGGCTCGCCGCGGGTCACAGACATGGTCGGCGACGACCAGTCCGCGAACAAAGTGAATGATGCCCCTGTCCCCCGGACGTCGGATCCACAGGTGCAGGGCCATGTCGCAGCAGTGCACCGCCGTCTTCGGCCGGCGGTGCAGAAGAGCAGAACACGCGTCCATGAGCCAGGCCTCCGGAAGGACGGCGCCTCCGTCACCGCGCCAGCTCATCGCCGCCCTGTAGAGGCCGTGCCAGTCCCCGTCCTCCAGGAGCACCCCACACCTTTCCCGCCACCACGATTCCGGCCGGTGGCTGGCCCGGGAAGAAACCATGGTCCAGATCCTACGGCAGGCCGCACCACCGGGCCCCGGACCCCGGCCGGCCTGTACCACCGACACTCCCGGCACCTGCGACACCGTCTTCACCGGGAGGAGAGTCAGTCCGGCGCCAGGGGGCCGATCACGTCAAAGGTGGCCACCAGAAAGTCCCGGTTACGGTCACACGTCCGCAACGACAGGTCAACGGCGCCACCGAACAACGGTTTTCCTGCACCGAGCAGTACCGGCGCGATCGAAACCTGGACCTCGTCAAGCATCCCGGCGGAGGCGAAGGACGCCGCCAGATCACCGCCACCCGTGATCCACACGTCCCGGTCCCCGGCCGCTTTCCCGATCAGTTCCCGGAACTCCGAGGGATCGCCGGAAAGGAACTCCACCAGCCCGTTCACAGGCTTCAGCGAACGATGCGTGAAGACGAATGTCGGAATCTGCGGCAACCAGTGCGGCTCATGGTCGAGTACCCACAGGTAGGTGGTCGCACCCATCACCTGAGCGCCGACCTCTTCCATGAATGCACCGGCATTCCCGGGACCGGTCTCGTCGATGTCTTTCGTGAACAGCCACTCCAGGGAATCATTCTCATCAGCCAGAAAGCCGTCCAGGGTGGTGGCGGTGTAGAAACGGTAGCGGGTGACGACGGTCAAGTCGGCCTCCAGTGTCTCGTCGTCTCGTCGGTGCCCCGGAATCCTATCGGTACCCCGGACGGTACATACGTGTCCGCGTTGTTCCGCGCCCGCAGACTCCAGTACACCATGCACAGATACCACCCGCCCGGCGAACCTGAGCTGTGGGCACGGAACGGAGCCGGGGCCGGGCAGGGCCAGCTGGTCACCCCTCAACGTTGCAGGAATGTCGGGCGTGGCACGTGGGGTGTGCGTGACCGGGATTGCCGGCGGACACTTGTCCGAGCGGAGGTGTCGTGGTCACACGGACCGCAATGTTTGCGGTCACTGTGTACGGTCTCGCATTCCGCGTCGGTTGTGACCGTTCTCAGTCAACGGTCGACGCAGGTGACGTACTGACTATGCCGGATCCGATAAGTGTCTTTGCCGACCAACGATCTGATCACGCGATCAGCACACAACGGAAACCCTCATAAACGCTAGACGTTGAACCGGAACTCCACCACGTCCCCGTCCTGCATCACATAGTCCTTGCCCTCCTGGCGCACCTTGCCGTGGTTGCGTGCTTCGGCAACAGAGCCGTACCGGTCGAGGTCCTCGAAGCTGACGATCTCAGCCTTGATGAATCCACGCTCGAAATCGGAGTGGATCACACCGGCCGCCTGCGGGGCGGTCGCACCCTGGGGAATAGTCCAGGCCCTGGTCTCTTTCGGACCGGCCGTCAGGTAGGTCTGCAGCCCCAGAGTCTCGAACCCCGCCTTCGCGAGGGTCTCCAGGCCCGGTTCATCCTGACCGACCGAGGCGAGCAGTTCAGCTGCCTCGTCTTCCTCGAGCTCCAGAAGCTCCGCCTCGGTCGCGGCGTCCAGGAACACAGCCTCAGCCGGTGCCACCAGGTCACGAAGTTCCTGTTTCTTCGCCTCGTCGGTGAGCACCCCCTCATCGGAGTTGAAGACGTAGAGGAAAGGCTTGGCGGACATGAGGTGCAGATCGTGGACCGGAGCCAGGTCGATCTCACCCTTCTTCGCCGCAGACGACAGGGTGCGTCCGTCCTCCAGGATCTTCTGCGCCGCTTCAGCCACGGCGGCTTCCTCTGCCTTGTCCTTGTCTTTCCTGCCTTCCTTCTGCAGCCGTGGCAGGGCCTTCTCGATGGTCTGCAGGTCGGCAAGGATCAGTTCGGTCTCTATGACGGCGATGTCCGCCTCCGGGTCGACCCTCCCGTCAACGTGGATGACGTTGTCGTCGGAGAATGCCCGCACCACCTCGCAGACGGCGTCCGCTTCGCGGATGTTGGCGAGGAAGGCGTTGCCCATCCCCTCCCCCTCGGAAGCCCCTTTGACGATCCCGGCGATGTCGACGAAAGTGACGGTCGCCGGCAGAATCCGCTCGGAACCGTAGATCTCCGCCAACCGCTTCAGCCGTGGATCGGGAAGCTCCACCATCCCCTCGTTGGGCTCGATGGTGGCGAAGGGGTAGTTCGCCGCGAGCACGTCATTGCGGGTCAGGGCGTTGAACAGGGTGGATTTGCCGACATTGGGCAGACCGACGATACCGAGAGTAAGAGACACGGCGTCCATCCTATCCGGTGGGGCGGACACATCCGTCCTCCGGTGTGCCGACCGGCTGACAGGCCCTGCCGGTATCAGGCACAATGGTCCGGGTGAGCAGCGAACAGAGTGACAACCCGAATTCTGACGGCGAACGGACACCCGACCGTCGCTCCCCGCGTGACACCCCCCAGGGCCGTGACTTCGCGGACTTCCTCATGGGTTCGGCACCCCTGCCCACGGAGTCCGCGGCGCCGCTTCCCGGCGAGCAGGAGAGTCTCCTGGAACAGCCGGCGGACACCGACGGTGTGCCGGACACTCGGATTCTTCCCGACATCCCCGAGGTGACCACCGAGGACGCCAACGGCAACGGTATCCCCGACAACGAGGAGGAGATCCGCGACCGGGCCGAGGTCATCGGCACGTCGATGCGCTGGTTCTCCGGATGGTGTCTGCGTTTCCTCGTCATCGCCGCCGCCGCGACCGTGTTGTGGATCGGTTCTGCCAAACTGTGGGCCGGCATCCTGCCCATCATCCTGTCGATCATCGTGTGCACCGTGCTGTGGCCGGTGGTGAACACCCTGCGCCGCTGGCGTTTCCCCAACGCCCTCGCCGTACTGACGTCGCTGCTGGTGTTCTTCAGCGTCATCGCCGGGGTCATCGCCGCGATCGCCCCGAGCGTCGTCGACCAGACCGGTGCGCTCGTCGACAAGGGCACGGAGGGGGTGGAGAAGATCCAGAACTGGGTGGCGGGCCCCCCGCTCAACCTCCAGAACGACCAGATCGACAATGCGATCGACCAGGCCACCAGCTGGCTGCAGAACCGCACCGACCAGATCACCCAGACAGCGGTCGCGGGTGTGTCCGCTGTGACGTCAGCGGTCGTCACCCTTGTGGTGGTGCTGGTGCTGACGTTCTTCTTCCTCAAGGACGGGGAGAAGTTCCTGCCCATGGTCCGCCGGGTGACCGGCCGTCGTGTGGGATGGCACATCACCGAGGCCCTGACCCGCTGCTGGAACACGCTCGGAGGCTTCATCCGCACCCAGGCCCTGGTCAGCTTCATCGACGCCTTCTTCATCGGCCTGGGACTGCTGATCCTCGGCGTCCCCCTGGCCGGCCCGCTCGCGATCATCACCTTCTTCGGCGGGTTCATCCCGATCGTCGGTGCCTTCAGCGCCGGTGCCCTGTCGGTGCTTGTCGCCCTGGTCGGCAAGGACTTCACCACAGCGTTGATCGTGCTGCTCATCGTCATCGCCGTCCAGCAGCTGGAGGGCAATGTCCTGTCTCCGCTGCTGCAGTCCCGTGCCATGAACCTGCACCCGGTCGTGGTTCTCCTCTCGGTGACTGTCGGTGGTGGCCTGTGGGGCATCATCGGCGCGTTCCTCGCAGTGCCCGTGGCTGCGATGATCGCGGAGATCCTGCGGTACATCGGGGATCTCACGGATCTGTCGACGGGAGAGAAGACCGCCGAGGAGATACATTTCGCCACCGAGTCCGGGGAGAAGGGGGCCGAGCGCAACGTGGACGCCGCCAGACGCTGGCGGGAATGGCGTGACAGCCGGAAGAAGGTCTCCGCCGGGAAGCCCGGGAGGGGCTCCGAGACAGACACGGGAGCAGACACGGGGGCGGAGAACGACACGGAGGACGACCCACGCTAACGGTCGGGGGACACCACGTCACCGGGTGCCGCGGGCCGACGGCACGCACGTGGCCTGCGCGCGGCGTCCACACGGTCCTGTACCATGACTGCCCGTGACCACTGACGCCAACGTCCCGGAAGACATTCCCATGAACCGGTGGGGTTTCATACCGCCCTGGGCACCTCTGCTCGTCATGGTGGCTGTCGTGTTCACCGGCGTGGTTCTCGGCGAAGCAGGTACGGTTTTCGTCGCCCTGTTCTTCTTCTCCTGCGTCGTGTGCACCGCCCTCGTCGAACTGAGGGGACTGTTCCTCACCGTCGTGGCGGTCCCGTTCTACTGGTTCGCCGGCACGGGCCTTGTCGGCTTCTTCACCAACCGCGCGGCATTCTCGGGTTCAGGTCGCAAGACCGCGGTCATCACGGCCCTCTACCCCGCTGTCGAAAACTACCTGTGGCTGGTCGCCACCTTCTTCGTCAGTCTCGTCGTCGCGGTGGTCCGCCAGCGTCTGGACGCCGCAGCGCGGGAGAGGGCCCGCCGGCTCGCAAGGGATCGCCGGCGCCGCGCCGCCCAGGCTGACATGGACAACCGCAGGGTGGTCTCACGGGTCAGGGACATCGAGCGCTCCGCCCCCGGGTCCCGCGAGGAGTCCGGCGGGACCGGTGACGGGATGCGGATGCCAGGGGTTCAGCCGGCATCTAAGTCGGTCTCGAGTCCCCGGCATCTGGCGTCCGAGGAGGTGCCGGGTACCCCCGGCGTCCACGGTTCGCCCGACTTCCCCGGTGCCACCGGCGGAGCCAGGATCCGGACTGCCGAGGAGCTCAGGGCCGCCAGTGAGCGCAGGAGGTCCCGTTCCTCCGCACCCGTCGATCCGGACCGTCCGCTGGATCTGGACTGATCCGGCCTGACTCCGTTCCTGCACTGCCTCTACAATCGCGGTTATGTCAGATTCCTCCGGACAGTCCGGACCCACCAGCCCGGACTCTCCGTGGCCTGTCCACACGGTCAACGAGAAGGTCAAGGGCTGGATCGAGAGGCTGGGCCATCTGTGGGTGGAGGGACAGATCACCCAGCTGAACATGAAGCCGTCGTGGAAACTGTCCTACATCACCCTGCGGGACGTCTCAGTCGAACAGTCCGTTCCGTTGACCTGTTCCACCGCGATGCTCCGCAGTCTTCCGGTGCCGGTGAAGAACGGCGACCGGGTTGTCGTCTACGGGAAGCCGGCCTACTACACCGGGCGCGGGTCCTTCTCCCTGTGGGTCTCGCGGATCCGCCCGGTCGGGGTCGGCGAGATGCTCGCCCGGATCGAGGAACTCAAACGTGCCCTGGCCGCCGAAGGTCTCTTCGATCCCAGGCTGAAGCGTCCCCTGCCGTTCCTGCCGAACAGGATCGGCCTCGTGACCGGCCGGGAGTCGGCCGCCGAACGGGACGTGCTCTCCGTCGCCCGTGACCGGTGGCCTGCCGTCCAGTTCGAGGTGGTGAACACAGCGGTCCAGGGGGCCCAGGCGGTTCCGGAGATTCTCGCGGCGCTGAAGAGGCTCGAGGCGGATCCACGGGTGGACGTCATCATCATCGCCCGCGGCGGGGGATCGGTCGAGGATCTGCTGCCGTTCTCGGAGGAGGCTCTCGCCCGGGCGGTCAGCTCGATGACCACTCCCGTAGTCTCCGCCATCGGGCATGAGCCGGACAACCCGGTGCTCGACAACGTCGCCGACCTGCGGGCGGCCACCCCCACCGACGCCGCCAAGCGGGTGGTCCCGGATGTTGCGGCTGAGCTGGCGCTGGTCGCCGAACTGCGCGACCGTGCCGCCGGTGCGCTGCGGTCCTGGGTCGCCAACGAAAAGAGAGGGCTTGCATCGGTGAGGTCCCGTCCCGTGCTCGCCGACCCGATGCTGCCGATCACCCGGGCCAGGCAGACGGTCGAGGAGGCCCGGTCACGCAATGACAGGGCACTGGAAGTCCTCGTCCGCACCGCCCGTCACCAGGTGGAGTCGCTGAGGGCCCGGGTCAATGCACTGGGCCCCTCACAGACTCTGCGACGGGGCTACGCGGTGGTGCAGGTGATCCCCCGGGACCACACTCCCCCGCAGGTGGTCACGAGTGTCAGCGAGGTGGAGCCGGGTTCACAGCTGCGCATCCGCGTCCTCGACGGTTCGGTCACGGCGGCGGCGATGGGCGTGGAGAAGGCACCCGCCCACGGGCGGGAGGCGGATCCTGCGGACCACCCTGCAGACAGCCCCGCGACGGATCCTGAGGCCCCGTCCACCTCGGCGTCACCGACGACACCATCAGACCAGACCGGCGACGCCACCCCGGCAGAGCCCGCACACGGAAACGGAGAATACGATGAGTGACCAGACCGCCCGGCAGACATTCCGCCCGCTCGAGGAACTCAGCTACGAGGAAGCCCGCGACGAGCTCGTCGAGGTCGTCAAGATCCTGGAACTCGGTCAGATGAGCCTGGACGAGTCACTGCACTACTGGGAACGTGGAGAATCTCTGGCCGCCTACTGTGAGCGCTACCTCGACGGCGCATCGAAGCGGGTGGAGGACGCCCTGGCGAAGCGAGGACAGGAACAGTAGTCCGGCACCGCCCGCAGAGCCGTGGGAGGGTACTCCCCGACCACGCGCCGGTACCGTTCCCGGCGTCCGGCCGCTCCTGCCGGTCCGCACGGCCCGGAACGACCCTCAGGACTCCGGATCCGCCGACGCCGTGGACGGCGACGCACTCCCGGGAACGCCCGGCGTAGCTGACGCTGCAGCGGGCTCCAACGGCTGCGCCTTCGTCGCCGCTTCCGCCATGGTCCGGTACTCGTCTGTCGTGGCCGTCCCCGAGACCAGTAGCCGGACGTCTCCGAGGTCGGCGGCCCAGATTTTCTTCACGTCGTCACCGGTCCAGATCTGCCAGGTGACGTCGCGTCCCGTCGACGAGGACGCTGCGGGAACGACGAAGGTGTCCGTGATCTCACGGTGCTCCCCGTCTTCGTCGTTGACGGCGTCCTCCAGACCGGTCACGGTCTGGGTGAGTGACAGGTAGGCTTCGCCGTCGATCACCCATCCGGCCTCGGAGGAGGGCTGGTTGTCGACCATGGTGCGGCGGCCGGAGTTCGGTTCCCAGTTCTCCGGCAGCTCCGGAAGTCGGACAGGTATGTCCAGTCCCCTGGCGTCGGTCCCGAGGATCGTGGCGATGTCGACCTTCTGTACCGCTCCGGATCGTTCCGCAGGTCCCGGGTTGAAACTGCACAGACCGGTGAAACCCACGGAGAAGAACATCACCACCAGCAGGACGCCCAGCGAGATGACAAGGTCGCGGGTGCTGGTGAACAGGCGGGGTTTCTCGATCTTCACGGCGTCGATTATGTCACGGTGGTGCCCGGATCCCCTCCCCCGGACCTGACCCCCTCCTCCCGGATCATTCCGGACGTGGAACAATGGAGGTGTTGTCCAGTACGCCAGTTCCACTGGTTCTCGCTCATCAACGCACACATCAAGAAAGTTGGTAGCCATGACGGCTCAGCCCACTGTCCCCGTAGAAATTCCTCTCAAGGCACCTGACCGCAACCTCGCAATGGAGCTCGTCCGGGTCACCGAGGCGGCCGCGCTCGCCTCCGGCAAGTGGGTGGGCCGGGGCATGAAGAACGAGGGTGACGGCGCCGCGGTGGACGCGATGCGGTCGATGATCAACACAGTGCAGATGGACGGCGTGGTCGTCATCGGCGAGGGCGAGAAGGACGAGGCGCCCATGCTCTTCAACGGCGAGCACGTCGGGACCGGCGAAGGTGCCGCCGTCGACATCGCAGTCGACCCGGTCGACGGCACCACCCTGATGTCCCAGGGCCGCCCCAACGCGATCTCGGTCCTCGCCGCCGCCGAGCGTGGCGCCATGTACGATCCCTCGGCCGTCTTCTACATGAAGAAGATCGCCACCGGCCCGGAGGCGGCCGGCGTCATCGACATCACCGCCCCGGTCGAGTTCAACGTCAGGGCCGTGGCGAAGGCCAAGGGCGTCGATCCGACGGATGTGACCGTCGTGGTCCTGGACCGTCCCCGTCACGATGAGCTGATCGCCGAGATCCGGGCCGCGGGCGCGAAGGTCCGGCTCATCGGTGACGGTGATGTCGCCGGTGCCGTGCACGCGGCCATGGAGACCAGTTCGGTCGACCTGATGATGGGTACCGGCGGCACCCCGGAGGGCATCATCACCGCCTGTGCAATGAAGTGCATGGGTGGCGAGATCCAGGGCATCCTCGCCCCCAAGGACGACGCCGAACGCCGCAAGGCCCTCGATGCCGGACTCGAACTCGACACTGTGCTGACCACCGCTGATCTGGTGCGTTCGGACAACTGCTACTTCGTCGCCACCGGCGTGACCAACGGTGACCTGCTGCACGGTGTGACCTACCGGAAGACCGGTGCCACGACCACGTCGCTGGTCATGCGTTCGCGCTCCGGCACGATCCGTCGTATCGAGGCAGTCCACCAGCTGCAGAAGCTGCAGGACTACTCCGTCCAGGACTACATCTAGCCGCATCTCCGGTCACCTGACCGGTCCGGCGGCCGGTGACGTCACCCGGGACCTGTCCGGGAAGGGTGACCTCACCCCTGTTGCGGGGGTGGCTGCTGCACCCGCGGTCGTCGTGGGACACAATGGTCCCCGTCACATCATCGAGTAAAGGACATGACAGGACACATGAGCGAGCAGGAATACCGTATCGAGCACGACACGATGGGTGAGGTCAAGGTCCCCGTCAACGCCCTGTGGCGTGCACAGACACAGCGTGCCGTCGAGAACTTCCCGATCTCCGGGCGTCCCCTGGAGTCCGCCCAGATCCGCGCGATGGGCCTGCTGAAGGCCGCCTGTGCGCAGGTCAACAAGGAGTCCGGTGCCCTGGACGCCACCAAGGCTGACGCCATCATCGCCGCGGCGAAGGACATCGCCGCCGGCCTCTACGACGACGAGTTCCCCATCGACGTCTTCCAGACCGGTTCCGGAACCTCCTCGAACATGAACACCAACGAGGTCATCGCCTCGCTGGCCAAGCGCAACGGCGTCGAGATCCACCCCAACGACGACGTCAACATGGGCCAGTCCTCCAATGACACCTTCCCCACCGCCACCCATGTCGCGGCGACCGAGGCGGCCGTCACCGACCTCATTCCGGCGCTGACCCGGCTCAGGGAGTCCCTCTCGACGAAGGCCTCGGAGTGGGAGACGATCGTCAAGTCCGGCCGCACCCACCTCATGGACGCCGTTCCCGTCACCCTCGGCCAGGAGTTCGGCGGCTACGCCCGACAGATCGAGCTGGGTATCCAGCGTATCGAGGCGACCCTGCCCCGCCTGGGAGAGCTGGCCATCGGCGGCACCGCCACCGGTACCGGTCTGAACACCTCCGCTGATTTCGGCGCGAAGGTCACCGAGGAGCTCAAGAAGCTCACCGGTGTCGAGCAGCTGCGCGAAGCGGAGAACCACTTCGAGGCACAGGCTGCCCGGGACGCACTGGTGGAGTTCTCCGGTGCCATGCGGACCGTCGCAGTCTCCCTGAACAAGATCGCCAATGACATCCGTCTGATGGGCTCGGGTCCGTTGACGGGCCTCGCCGAGATCCACCTCCCCGACCTTCAGCCGGGTTCCTCGATCATGCCCGGCAAGGTCAACCCGGTCCTGTGCGAGACCGCGACCCAGGTTGCCGCGCAGGTCATCGGCAATGACGCCGCTGTCGCCTTCGGCGGGGCGAGCGGGCAGTTCGAGCTGAACGTCTACATCCCGATGATGGCCCGCAATGTGCTGGAGTCCAGCCGACTACTGTCGAACACGGCGCGCGTCTTCGCCGAGCGTCTCGTCGACGGTATCGAGCCGGCCGTGGAGCGCATGCGCACCCTGGCCGAGTCATCACCGTCGATCGTGACCCCGCTGAACTCCGCGATCGGTTACGAAGCGGCCGCGAAGGTCGCGAAGACCGCGCTGAAGGAAGGTAAGACGATCCGTCAGACGGTCATCGACCTCGGTTTCGTCCCGGACAAGCTGTCCGAGGAGGAGCTCGACAGGCGTCTTGACGTGCTCGCCATGGCGAACACCGACCGCGACTAGTCCCGGCCCGTACCTGTCACCTCACCCGGCACCGCTCCCCTGCGGTGCCGGGTTTCGTTACTGTGGGATCCACCACAGCCCCGCGTGCCCTCAGATCCTCACGGAAGGTGATTCCTTTGTCCACTTCATCCGGTTCCAGGCTCCTCGTCATCGGTGTAGGCGGCCTGGGCAGGTGCATGGTCAATGAGGCGCTCGAGCGCGGACAAGATGTCTCGGTGCTTGTACGGGACCGGTCGCGGCTGGAGGAGCAGGTGGGTTCCGGCACGGTGGCGAAGCTGGCCGAGGTCACCGTCGGTGACGCCACCGACCCGGTCGTCCTCGACTCCGCACTGGTCGGCATCGATGTCGTCCTGTCCGGCCGGGGCGCCGACCCCTCGGTCGCGCGCGAACTGGCCGCAGCGGTGGTCCGCCATCCGGTCCGGAAGATCTGCTGGCCCGCCGGATCCACCAATGTCCTGGCCGAGGACGGCGAGACCCCCAACTACCGGGAGCTCCTCCCGACGTGGCCGGTCGCCGAACAGGTGTACCGCACCCACCAGGAGTGTATCGACCTGCTTGAGGAGTCCGGGGTGACCTGCGTGTTCTTCTGCCCCGGAAAGATGGGGTCGGCCGGTCACAGGAGTCCCGGGGTCGCGCAGACTGTCCGGGTGAACAGGGACGCCGGTCGTTTCGTCTCCTACGAGGACGCCGCCTGGGTGATGCTCGAGGCCGCGCTCACCGACCGCTACGACAATCTCAGGGTCAGCGCATCCACACCCGGGTCTGACCGGTCACCGCGGCAGTGACGGGTGGACCCGGGTGCAGCGGTCACGGCAGGTTGCTCCGCCTGTACGGTGAGACGCATGACGATCACCGCAGCTGCTGACGGATCCGCCCTCGGTAACCCTGGTCCGGCGGGGTGGGCCTGGTACATAGACGACCGCACCTGGCATGCGGGGGGCTGGCCGCGCGGGACCAACAACATGGGGGAGCTGATGGCGGTCCTCGACCTGCTGGAGTCCACGGCGTCCGACCCCCGTACCGCGGACGAGGAGCTGCTGGTCCTGTGTGATTCGCAGTACGTCATCAACTCGGTGACGAAGTGGATGCCGGGGTGGAAACGACGGGGCTGGAAGAAACGTGACGGGCGTCCTGTGCTCAATGTGGAGCTCATGCAGGCGATCGACGCCGCGCTCAAGGGCAGGCGGGTCCGGTTCGAGTGGGTCAAGGGTCACGCGGGTCATCCGTTGAATGAGGCTGCTGACCGCCGGGCGAACGCCGCGGCCACGGCGTTCCGGGACGGCGTGGTTCCCGACGAGGGACCCGGCCTGGGGGGCTACCCGACGCCGGGTGCACGGTCAGCGGGGAAGGCGCGCCCGGTACGGTCGGCGGGGCCGACGGAGTCGGCCGGGTCCCCTGTCCCGCGGTCGGACAGCCGGGGGCCTCAGGAGAGGGAGCGGGAGGACGCCCCGGATCCGACGACCGTCGCGGTCCAAGAGCTCGCACTGCTGTCCGATGTCGTCAGGTCCGACCCGGATCTGGCGGAACAGCTTCTCTCTCCTGATCTCGGCTGGACCGACTCCTCCGGAAAGGTCCTGGACCGGGAGGCTTTCCTCGGGTCACTGGCACCTCTGGCGGGGTTCGATGCGGTCGATGACCTGTGTGAGGCAGATATCGTCGCCACCCCACTCAGTCAGAATGTGATTCTCACCACATACGAGACCGATGGTCCACGCGGGCGCGCCCGGTGTTCCTCCGTCTGGGTCAACGACGGTGAACGGTGGACACTGCGACATCACCAGGCAACTCCCGTTCTCGAGTAGGCGACTCCTCTACCAGTTACCGACAGTCACCACAAGGCTCCCCACCCGGATGCGGGGAGCAGTCCCCGACTTTTGCATTGCGTGCAAGAATGCACCGGGTGTAGAACTACGTCTCGTGACTGACAGAGACAACGACTGCCCGGGGCTGCGCGAGCGTAAGCGCCGGGAGACACGGCTGCGCATCGAGGACTGCGGCACAGAGCTCATCCTCGAGCGTGGTTTTGACCAGGTCACACTGGAGGAGATCTGCGACAGAGCCGGTGTAAGCCGCCGCACCTTCTTCAACTACTTCGACTCCAAGGACCAGGTCGCCTCCGGCACCGGACTACCCGCACTGCGTCCGGAAGACCTGAAGTCCTTCGCCACCGCCGATTCAGGGAATGTCGTCCGGGACATCCTGAGGTTTCTCGGCGAACGTATCGACAGTGACCCGGACACGTCCCTGACTCTCTCCCCTGACCGGGAGACGAGCCTGCGCATCAAAGCCAGGAGAAGGATCATCATCTCCCGGACCCCCCATCTCATGTTGGCGGGAATGCGCAGATTCGACGAACTCGCCGGAGCGGTCCTCGAGGCGATTACGGCCAATCTCACCGAGTTCCCGGAACGACGCCGTGCCCCGCACCTGGATGCACACGAGGAGGCGACTCTCCTCACCGCATTCATCCGCCAGTGCCTCATCACCGCTCCACTGATCCACCGGAACGAGGAGAGTTCCCGCACGGAGAGTCTGCACCGCGCGGGACGGGACCTCATCCAGCTGGCCGCGGCCTACGCCGACGGCTGGGACTGACAGGCCGGGCACCGGAATGCCCGGAAGTTACACGAGAAGAGAAGACAGGCATCCTCATATGACAGAAACCGCAACCGGCCGGGTGGCCCACCAGACGCCACCTGCCGCCGCCACGCCCCGGAACAACATTCCGCTGGTGTTCAGCGCACTCATGCTGGGCATGCTGCTGGTCTCGCTGGGCCAGACCATTTTCTCCACCGCCCTGCCGACTGTCGTCGGCGAGCTCGGCGGCACCGACCAGATGAGCTGGGTGATCACGGCGTTCCTGCTGGCCCAGACCATCGGTCTCCCGATCTACGGGAAACTGGGCGACCAGATCGGGCGCAAGCCACTTTTCCTGTTCGCCCTGTCGACATACATGGTCGGCTCCTTCGTCGGGGCCCTGGCCCCGAACATCTGGGTGATCATCGTCGCCCGTGCGATCCAGGGAGTCGGTGGCGGCGGCATGATGGTCCTTTCCCAGGCCATCATCGCCGACGTCGTCCCCGCCCGACAGCGGGGCAAGTACATGGGCGCGATGGGTGCGGTGTTCGGACTGTCCTCCGTTCTCGGCCCCCTTCTCGGCGGACTCTTCACTGACGGCCCCGGGTGGCGTTGGGCCCTGTGGTTCAACATCCCGGTCGCACTCGTCGCCATCGCGATCTCCGTCTTCGCGCTCCACGTGCCCCGTCGTGGTGGCGGAGCGAAGCTCGACATCTGGGGCACCCTGTTCATGGCGGGATTCTCCACCTGCCTCATCCTCTTCATCACCTGGGGCGGCAAAGACCACCCGTGGGGCTCGCCGACGATCATCGGACTCATTGTCGCGACCGTCATCTGCGCGGTGCTCTTCGTCGTCGCGGAGAACAGGGCCGTCGCACCCCTCATCCCCCTGGAGCTGTTCCGCAGCCGGAACTTCGTGCTGTGCACCATGGCAGGTCTCATCATCGGCGTGGTGATGCTCGGAACGCTGGCCTACATGCCGACGTACATCCAGATGGTCCACGGGATGTCGCCGACCAGGGCCGGTCTGATGATGATCCCGATGATCGCCGGTCTGCTGCCGACGTCCATCATCGTGGGCTTCATCGTCAGCAACACCGGCCGGTACAAGTGGTACCCCGTGGTCGGTCTGTTCATCACCGCCGCCGGGCTGTTCCTCCTCGGCAACCTGGAGACCCATGACGGGCTCGTCCACCTCGGGCTGACCCTGTTCGTCTTCGGACTGGGTCTCGGATTCGCCATGCAGATCCTGGTGCTGATGGTGCAGAACTCCTTCCCAGTGTCCATGGTGGGCACCGCCACGGCCTCCAACAACTTCTTCCGTCAGATCGGGATGTCCATCGGTTCAGCGGTGGTGGGTTCGGTGTTCACCTCACGGCTGCAGGACGATCTCGGAGAGCGGGTCCCCGGTGCCCTCGCCTCTCTCGGAGACAGGGCCGGCGAGTTCACCGCGATGTTCTCCGGCGGTTCCCACAGTCTGACCCCGGAACTCGTCAAGCATCTCCCCGGCGCCCTGCATGAGGCGGTGATCACCAGTTACAACGACGCCCTGGTCCCGATCTTCACCGTCCTGATCCCCTTCGCGGTGATCGCGGGAGTGATCCTCGTCTTCACCCGTGAGGAGAAGCTCAAGGAGACCATCGAGTAGTGCCGGACTGACCCGACACCTGCCACCGACCACCGCACCAGGGACAGCGACGGGGACGCCGGGAACCGGGACGGATCCCGGCCCGGTTCCGGCGGGAAGGGTGGAGACACATGAACCGGGCGGGCAGGCAACAGTGGTTGCCTGCCCGCCCGGTTCTCCTGTCACTGTCGGATTCTGTCTGGCCGGAGCCACATTGAAAGGGCCGCTCGACCGTGCCGTGGGGCCGTTCGGGGTCCGGGAGCGTACGCCCCCGCGGTCAGCTGGCTGTGGTCCCGGCGTCCCCGGCGTCCCCGGCGTCCTCCGTGTCCCCGGCCCCGATGACCCGCTCACGGTACTCCGGGTGTGCCGGACCGCCTTCCAGCACCTTCTCGAAGCTGACGATGTCCCGCCAGCGTCCCTTCATCGGCCCGTAGTTCATGCGGGCCATCGTGTGGGCGGTCCCGATCTCCTGGAAACCGCGTGACCGGTGAAGCTTCATCGACCCCTCGTTCTCCGGGAAGACCACGGAGTGGATGGACCAGCAGCCGGCCTCCGTCGACTTGTCGATGAGATGGTCCAGCAGGGCACCTGCGACTCCCCTGCCGGTGGCCCGGGGTGACACGTAGATCGAATCCTCGACAACACCGCTGAACACGGTCCGGTGTGAGTACCAGGAGCCGGTGACCCAGCCGAGGATCTCACCGTCTTCATCTGCGACGAACATGAGGTTGGGTCGGCGGTGAGCTGTGAAATCCTCCCAACTCACGGTCTCTCCCTCATAGGTCGCGTGGCCGGTGTCCATCCCGGCCTGCTGGATGGCAGCAACCTGGGGGTAGTCGTCCTCCCGCATGGGGCGGATGGTGAAAGTCATGGAGCTGATTTTAGGTGTACCGGCGCCGCCGTGCACACGATCGCACCTCAGCCGCGTTCCAGCAGATCTGTGACAAGTTCAGCGATGGCGGACCGTTCGGAGCGGGTGAGGGTCACGTGCGCGAAAAGGGGGTGGCCCTTGAGCTTCTCGATCACGGCCCGGATTCCGTCGTGTCGTCCCACCCGGAGATTGTCGCGCTGTGCAACATCATGGGTGAGCACGACCCGGGAATTTCGTCCCATACGGGACAGGACGGTGAGAAGGACATTGCGTTCCAGGGACTGTGCCTCGTCGACGATGACGAAACTGTCGTGCAGGCTGCGTCCCCGGATGTGTGTCAGCGGGAGGACCTCCAGCAGTTCCCGGTCCATCACCTCGTCGATGACGTTCTCGCTGACCAGTCCTTCGAGCGTGTCGAAGACTGCCTGTGCCCAGGGGGTCATCTTGTCGTCGGCGTCCCCGGGCAGGAAGCCCAGGTCCTGGCCACCCACCGCATAGACCGGGCGGAAGACCACGATCCTGCGGTGCAGACCGCGTTCCATCACGCTTTCGAGTCCGGCACACAGCGCCAACGCGGACTTGCCGGTACCCGCCGACCCCCCGAGTGAGACGATCCCCACTTCTTCGTCGAGCAGGAGGTCGAGCGCGACCCGCTGGCGTGCGCTGCGGCCACGAAGACCGAAGGCCTCCAGGTCGGTGGGCACTGCGCGGAGCACCCCTCCCGGGGCGACGCGGGCGAGGGCGGACTGGGTTCCGGCAGTCAGCCTGACACCGCAGTGCACCGGCAGGTCCGGCAGCTGCTCACCGCGCTCCCCCGTCCTGGCGTCGATGATTCCCGCCCCGTCGACTGCCCCGGAGGCGAACAGTTCGTCGATGACATCAGGTCGCCCCTCGGCGCCGGCCATGCCGTCATAGCCGCTGAAGACGACGTCCTGGGCCCGGTACTCGTCGGCGTCGAGCCCGACCGAACCCGCCTTGACCCGCAGCGGGACGTCCTTGGTGACGAGGGTGACGGGATCCCCGTCCCTGCTGAGGTTGAGGGCGCAGGTCAGGATGCGCCGGTCGTTGTCTGCACCGTCGGACGCCGCGCCCGGGCTCAGGCGGAGTCCCGCCGGCAGCACGGATTCGTCGGAGTGGTTCAGTTCGACACGCAGGGTGCCGCCCTCCGGGGTGACGGTGATGTCCCGGTCGAGGCGTCCTTCAGTCCGGCGGAGATCTTCGAGGAGGTTGAGGGCCTGCCGGGCGAACCAGCCGAGTTCGGGGTGGTGGCGCTTCGCCTCGAGTTCGCTGACGACGACAACGGGAAGGACGACGCGGTGCTCGGCGAACTTCAGGAGGGCCCACGGGTCGGACAGCAGGACGGAGGTGTCGATGACGTAGGTGCGCAGACGGACGCAGGCCGCACCGTCGGTGCGGCCTGCGGTTGTGGTTGCGGTGGTGGTGTCGGTCATGTCTCCGACGCTACGGAACCGGAATGTTACTCACACGGATGTGAGATGAACACCGTGTGAAATCAATGCTGTACCGCCCTCACCTCGAGCTCGAGGCCCGCCGGCCCCGGCACGTCCCCACGAACTGCTGCACCACCTCGTCGTCACGGTCACGTCTCCACACCAGTGCGACCTGGGTGCCGGGCCCCCCGGACAGTGTCCGGTGGGCCACTCCCCTGCGGTTCAGGGAGCGCAGCAGCGGGCGGGGTGCGACCACATGACCGACGTTGGCCGCCACGACGTCGAGGTTCTCCCGGACGACGGAGGGGACCACCCCCCGGTAGAGAAGTACTTCACCGGTGAGATCGTCCGGGTCCACCGGTTCACCGTCCCCGAGGGCGGTGACGGGGTGGTCCGCAGGTACCGCGACGCCCGCAGTTTCCTCGTACAGGAGGACACGGTGCAGACCGTGGGCGTCCATTTCGGCGTTCCCGATCTCCTTCAGTCCTGCCAGGTCCCCGGCACCGACCCCCCCGTCCCAGTGCACTCCCGGTATCCGGACGATTCCGATGTCGGCGGTACCGGCGAGCACATGGCGCAGCGGATCATCAGCCTGCGCTCCTGCAGCTCTCCACCCCGGCACCCGGGAGTCGAAGCGTCCGAACCATTTACCGGGGACGACACCGGGTGCGAAAACGACCCTGAGATAGTGCATCCGGTCATCCTACAGACCGGAGAAACCAACCGGGCCGACGAACCGGGCCGGCCGTCCCCTGTCCGTCCCTGTCCGTCCCTGTCCGTCCCTGTCCGGGAACGGCCCGCCGCCCCTATACACTGGACGACCATGACCGATGCGAACCGCATGAAGCCGCAGACCGCGGCGAAGAAGCTCAACATCTACCTTCCCGCCGCTCCCGAGCACTTCCGGGAGACCCCGCTGACCCATGACGAGTTCGTGGCGCTCCAGGCCGATCCTCCGGAGTGGCTCCGTCAGCTCCGGCGCGAGGGTCCGTTCCCCCGTGCGGAGGTGGCACGCAAACTCGGGGTGACGATCACCGCACTCAAGGCCGGTGACGCCGACCGGCCGTACACGGCGGAGGAGATCCGCGCCCTGCTCGACGACCAGCCTGAATGGTTGCGCAGTGCCAGGGCTGCACTGGCGGCACGCCGCGCCGCCGACGGAGTCCGAGGGGGCGACGGAGTTCGAGGGGACGCCGATGTTCGAGGCGACGGGGACAGCGGCGCCGATGGGAACAGCACGGGGAACGGCGGAGAGGACGCCTGAGAGCACGGCCTGAGGACCCGGCGGAGACCGCCGGCGGGGACGGTCCATGCCGTGCCCTCCACACATGACGGAACCCCTCCTCCCCGGGTGACGAGCCGGGGAGTCGGGGTTCCTGTTCGGAAGGACCGTGTCGCGGGTGACGAGTCCGCGTGGCCGTAACTTCCGTTTCGCTGCGCCAGACAGGTGAACTGCAGCCCAGGGAGCGCGTTGGAGGTGCCGCAGTCCCGTTACCTGTGCCCGGTGAGAAGAGGAAGCCGGACAGTCGGTTCCGAGGCTGAAAACCCTGGATTCCACCTGCTGTTGCAACTGATCCACAACTGCAGTGCGCCGTAGGTGACTAGCCTTCGACACGCCCATGAGGTTAGCGACCCCTAACGCGACGTGTCAACAATTCAACAACACCTGTGTTGCGTAAATAACCTCAAAGCCGCGTGACCTGCGAGTTTTTTCGCTCACGGCGTCCCCCTTCATCTTACCCCCGCACTCCACCCCCGATCCGCCCGCGAAATATTGCACTACGACCTCCGGGTGCAGATAGTATGATTTTGTAATCATCGAAGAGACGTAGGTCACATGGTTTCCCTCAGTGAGGTTTACCCCACCGTCTCACCGGTCCACTCCCACGAGGAAAGGCTGTCATGAAGAACTTCCTGGCCCGCACCATTTTCGACGAAGAACACGACATGTTCCGCGACACCTGCCGCGAGTTCGTCGAGCAAGAGATCCGGCCCAACGTAGACAGGTGGCACGAGCAGGGATTCTGCGACCGTTCCATGTACCGGGCGGCCGGGCAGCTGGGCCTGCTCGGCATCACCTCCCCCGAGGAGTTCGGCGGAGGCGGAATGGGATCGGACTACCGCTTCAACGCCATCCTCTCCGAGGAACTCGCCCAGGCAGACTGCGGATCCGTGATCGTCTCCGTACAGGTCATCAACGACCTGGTGATTCCCTACCTCGAGCGCTTCGCCACCGACGAGCAGAAGCGCCGCTTCCTCGCCCCGCTGTGCTCGGGCGAGAAGATCGGTGCCATCGCCATGACCGAGCCCGGCGCCGGCGCAGACCTCGCCGGCATCCGCTCCACCGCGCTGAAGAACGAGAACGGCGACTACGTCCTCAACGGCTCCAAGACCTTCATCTCCAACGGTGTCCAGGCCGACTTCACCATCGTCGTCGCCGTCACCGACCCCTCCGCCGGGCGTGCCGGAGTGTCCCTGATCATCGTTGAAGACGGAATGGAGGGCTACACCAAGACAGGGCCCCTCAAGAAGGTCGGGCTGAAGGCACAGGACACCGCCGAACTGAGCTTCGAGAACGTCATCGTCCCGGCCGCGAACCTCCTCGGTGAGGAAGGCGCCGGCTTCGGATACCTGCGCACCAACCTCGCCCAGGAACGCATCTCCATCGCCGTGGGCTCCATCGCCACCTCCCGCAGGGCCTTCGACCTCGTCTACCAGCACTCACAGGACCGGAAGACCTTCGGCAGCCGACTGATCGACCACCAGGCCTACGGCTGGGAACTGGCGAAGATGGCGACGGAGATCCAGTCCGCGCAGTCCTTCGTGGACGCCGCCGTCGAAGCCAAGATCAAGGGCGAACTTGACGAGGTCACCGCCTCGATGGCCAAGTACCTGACCACCGAACTGCAGATCAAGGTCGTCAACACCGCCCTGCAGCTCCACGGAGGCTACGGCTTCATGATGGAGTACCCGATCGCCACGCACTACCTCGACTCCCGCGTCCAGCCGATCTACGGCGGCCCGAACGAGATCATGCTCGAGATCATCTCCCGCCGCCTCGCCAAGGGAATCCACTGACCGCACCGGTCCAACGCAGTGGCCGGGCCGCACCGGGCCCGCTGCACGGACTCAGCGTCCGGTGAACCGCGGCGTCCTCTTATCCAGGAACGCCGCCATGGCCTCGACGTGGTCCTGCGTGGTGAACAGTCGGGCCTGTGCGTCAGCCTCCTCACCGGCGCGGTCGGTGACCGCGGCGGTGTCGCGAACCAGGGCCTTGATCTCCCGGTAGGAGGCCGTGGGCCCCGCTGCGAACCGGCGCGCCAGCTCCTCCACCGCGCCGTCCAGCCGTTCAGGCTCCACCACCGATGTCACGATCCCCAGTTCCGCGGCACGGGACGCGGGGATCTTCTCGTCGAGCAGCAGAAGCTCCAGCGCCTTCGTCTGCCCCACCGCATCCGCAAGGGACCGGGACAGACCGCAGTCGGAGGCCAGCCCCACGCCGGAGAACGCGGCCTTGAAGCTCGCCTCCGAGGACGCCACCCTGAGGTCACAGGCCATGGCCAGCCCCCAGCCTGCTCCCGCGGCCGGTCCCTGGACCGCCGCAATGACCGGGACCGGGACGGACAGCAGGGCCGCCGTCATCGGGTTGTACTCGTCGACGACCTTCCGTGTGCCTGTCCCCCGCCGGGAATCCTCGAGCTGCTCTTTCAGGTCCTGACCGGTGCAGAAGGCCCGGCCCTCCGCACGCAGCACCACGACACGGACATCACCGCCGGCCGCAGACTGGTCCGCGGCGGCGGTGAAGGCGTCGATCAGACCGAGGCGCAGCTCACGGTCCAGCGAATTGTGGGCGCCGGGACGGTTGACGGTGATGGTCCGGACGCCACCGGCGTCCACAACTTCGACAGGACCGGCGGGACTGCTCGCGTGGCTGTTCATGGGACGGCTCATGGGACAAGGATATCGCCCCGCAGCCGCCCGGTTCAGGCGTTCGGGCCGACCAGATCCCCGGACTCCACCAGTTCCACCCCCACGTAGGCCATCTGGTTGAACGCCACCGCTCCCCCACCCGCGGTGACCGGGGCGCACAGGTCACTGATCACCCGGACACGGAAGCCCTCGGCCACGGCGTCCAACGCGGTGGCACGGACACAGAAATCCGTCGCGATACCGCAGACGTCCACGTCGGTGGCGCCCCTGTCCCGGAGCCACTGCGCCAGGGAGTCCCGGGCGCCTTCCAGGTGCCCCTCGAATCCCGAATAGGCGGCGGAATGCTCACCCTTGAGGAACCAGGCGTCCACCATGGAGGTGTCGAGACCGGGATGAGCCTGCGCGCCACGGGTACCGGCGACACAGTGCACCGGCCAGGACTCCTCGAAATCCGGTTCCTGCCCCTCTGCGGCGAAGTGGTCACCGGGATCGATGTGCCAGTCCTTCGTCCCCGCGACAACCGGGTAGAGACCCCGCGACCGGGCCTCACGGAGAAACGGGGTGAGCGCCTCCGCGACCTCCGCCCCGCGGGCCGTGGCCAGGGAACCACCGGGGCAGAAGTCGTTCTGGACGTCGACGACAATCAGCGCACGCACGGTGACCTACGCCAGCTTCCAGTCCTCGAGCCCCGGGTACAGCGGGAAGTCCGCGGCGACCTTGTCGACACGGGCACGCAGCGCTGCGGTGTCCGCCGACCGGCCCTGGGCGAGGGCGGTACCGATGATGTCTGCGACCTCAGTGAACGCGGCTGCGTCCAGACCACGGGACGCCAACGCGGGCGTACCGATACGCAGACCCGAGGTGACCATCGGCGGCCGGGGGTCGAAGGGCACCGCATTGCGGTTGACCGTGATGCCGACCTCGTGCAGCAGATCCTCGGCCTCCTGACCGTTGAGGTCGGAGTTCCGCAGATCCACCAGCACCAGGTGCACATCCGTCCCACCGGTGAGCACCTGGACCCCGGCGTCCGCCGTGTCCCCGGCATTGAGCCGCTCGGCGAGGATCGACGCGCCTTCCAGAGTGCGCTGCTGACGGTCCCGGAACTCCTCGGTGCGGGCGATCTTCATCGCGACAGCCTTCGCCGCGACAACGTGCATCAGCGGTCCACCCTGCTGACCCGGGAACACGGAGGAGTTGATCTTCTTGGCGTACTCCTGCCGTGCCAGGATCATCCCTGAACGGGGACCGCCGAGAGTCTTGTGCACGGTGGTGGAGGTGACGTCGGCGTAAGGCACCGGAGAGGGGTGCAGTCCGGCGGCGACGAGACCGGCGAAGTGGGCCATGTCGACCCACAGTTTCGCTCCGACCTCGTCGGCGATCTCACGGAAGGCCGCGAAATCCTGGTGCCTCGGGTAGGCCGACCATCCTGCGATGATCACCTGGGGCTTCTCCTTCAGAGCCTGTTCGCGGACCTTGTCCATGTCGACCCGGAACGTCTGCGGGTCGACCTCGTAGGCTGCGACCTCGTAGAGCTTGCCGGAGAAATTCAGTTTCATTCCGTGGGTGAGGTGGCCGCCGTGGGCGAGGGAGAGGCCCATGATCTTGTCACCCGGGTCCGCCAGCGCCATGAGGACCGCGGCGTTGGCCTGTGCCCCGGAGTGGGGCTGGACATTGGCGAATTCCGCCCCGAACACCTCTCTGGCGCGGTCGCGGGCAAGATTCTCGATGACGTCGACGTTCTCGCAGCCGCCGTAGTAGCGGCGTCCCGGATAGCCTTCCGCGTACTTGTTGGTGAGCACGGACCCCTGTGCCTGCAGGACGGCCCGGGGCACGAAGTTCTCGCTGGCGATCATCTCGAGGGTGTCCCGCTGGCGGGACAGCTCACCGGCGATGGCCGCAGCCACCTCCGGATCGAGCTCCCCGAGGGGAAGATTGTGCTGGGTGGTGTCGGTCATGCGGTGGAGTACCTTTCACAGGTCTGCGACAACGGGATCACGGTATATCCTATCCCGCCGTGCCCGGCCTGCACGGAACCGGTCCTGCCGGTCCGGCCGGACAATCCGGTCCGCCCGGTCCCTCCGGTTTGGTCGGCCACCTGCCCTGCGGGGACAATACGCACGTGCCAGACTTCCGTGTACCGAACCCCGACGCCTCCGACCCCGCGGTGGACCCGTTCATCGAGCTCGACAGGTCGCAGTGGCAGACTCTGCGACGCTCGATGCCCCAGGTCCTCAGCGAAGATGAGCTCGACCAGCTCCGCGGTGTCGGTGAGGACATCGACCTCGAGGAAGTCAGTGAGATCTACCTGCCGCTGTCCCGTCTCATCGACCTGCGGTTCCAGGCGATACGGAGGCTCAACGAGGCGACCGGCACCTTCCTCGGCGAAGAAATGCCCCATGTGCCCTTCATCATCGGCGTCTCGGGTTCCGTTGCCGTGGGCAAGTCCACCACGGCACGTCTGCTCCAGGTACTGCTGCAGCGGTGGGAGTCCGCACCGCGGGTGGACCTGGTGACCACGGACGGTTTCCTCTACCCTGCCGCCGAACTCAACCGGCGTCACATGATGGGCAGGAAGGGTTTCCCGGAGAGCTACGACCAGCGGGCGCTGATGCAGTTCGTCACCGCGGTGAAATCCGGTGCTCCGTCAGTACCCGCCCCGATGTACTCCCACGAAACCTACGACAGGCTCGACGAGGTGCATATCGTCGACCGCCCGGACATTCTCATCCTCGAAGGTCTCAACGTTCTCCAGACCGGCCCTTCCCTCATGGTCTCCGACCTCTTCGACTTCTCCGTCTACGTGGACGCCGACCGCGAAGACATCGAACGCTGGTACATCGACCGGTTCCTCAAACTGAAGAACTCCGCGTTCCGCAGCCCCGACGCCCACTTCCACTACTATGCGAGCCTCTCCGACGACGACGCCAGGATCGTGGCCCGCGAGATCTGGCAGACGACGAACCTCCCCAACCTGGTGGAGAACATCCTCCCCACCCGCATCCGTGCATCACTTGTGCTGTGCAAGGGTCCTGACCACCTCGTGGAGACGGTCCGCATGCGCAAGATCTGACCACCGGGGGAATCGGGCCCCGGGCAGCCCGGGTCTTCAGGCTGTCCGCCCGGAGTCCCGAACCTACTTCCCGAAGCGCCGTTGCCTGGTGGAGTAGTCCCGCAGGGCGCGCAGGAAATCGATCCGGCGGAACGCCGGCCAGTAGGTCTCGGTGAACCAGATCTCCGAGTAGGCCGACTGCCACAGCAGGAAGCCGGACAGCCGCTGTTCCCCCGAGGTGCGGATCACGAGATCGGGGTCGGGCTGGCCTGAGGTGTACAGGTGACCGGTGACCGACTCCACCGTGATGTGGTCCGGGATTTCCTCCACCGGGACGCCACGGCGTCCCAGATCCCGGACCAGTTCACGGACGGCGTCCACCACCTCCTGGCGTCCTCCGTACCCGACGGCGATGTTCACCCGGACACCGTCGTGGTCGGCGGTGGCAGACTCCGCCTCGGCGAGACGGCGGCGCAGACCCGGTGAGAGCAGTTCCACCCTGCCGAGCACGTGCACCCGGAAGGAGCCCTTCGCCGAGGCGATCTCCTCGGCGACGTCACCGATGATCTCCATCAGCAGTTCGAGTTCATCGGCACTCCGGCCGAGATTCTCGGTGCTCAGAAGGTACACGGTGACTGTGTCGATGCCCTGTTCCTCGCACCAGCCGAGGACCTCGACGATCTTCCGGGCTCCCACACGGTGGCCGTGGGTGACGTCGGTGAACCCGTTCTCACGCGCCCAGCGGCGGTTGCCGTCGCACATCACGGCAACATGCGAGGGCCGCGGCCGGCCACGCAGAAGCCTGACCAGACGCCGTTCGTAGAGCCGGTGCAGGATCACCGGCGGCCGCCCCGGGCCTCGGCGTCACCTTTCCCCTGCTGCTCCCCCGCCGCGGACGAAGACCCGGAGGACGCCCCGGACTCCGCTGTGCCGTCTCCCCCGTACTGTGCGGCGAGCTCCTGCGGTTCCGCGGTCGGCCAGGCCTGGTCCTCGACCTCAGCCTCGGTCAGTCCCTCCTCCGCCGCCATGGCCGCATCGATCCCGTCGACGTCGAAGGGGTCCATGCCGTGCTTCTCCGCGTACTCACGGCGTCGGGTCATCGCCTTCATCCGACGGTTGAACAGCACCCCGATGGAGAGGATGGCCACGAGCAGCGCCACGATGACCAGCAGCCCCACCGGGGACGCCTTCCCGAAGTCCGGACCCTGGGGACCGGTCTTCTCGGCCTGGGCGAGGACGGTGTAGCCGAGGGAGCGGACCGGGAGGGTCATGGCGGCGAGATCCTGCATCATGGGTTCAACAGTAGTCAAGGAACCCCGGTACCCCTAGTCGGGGATCACTCCGGTGAACAGATCGTTCTCCGGCAGAGTGGTCGGCACCCGCGAGTCCGCCAGTTCGAACTCCTCCGTCGGCCACACCCGCTCCTGCAGTTCCGTGGACACCGCGAAGAACGGGCCCTCCGGGTCGATCTGGGTGGCGTGGGCCCGGAGGGCGGCGTCCCTGCGGCTGAACCAGGGGGCGCAGTCGATGCGGGTCGTGACCCGGGGCATGATGTCCGGCACGTCGTTCCACCTCTCCAGGGCGGACGCCGCGGTGAGATTCCCCTGCTCCTCCTCCGCCCTGGCCAGCAGCTCGAAACGTCGTCTGATGAACCCGTGCGTGTAGTACATCTTCTGGACCGTCCACGGTTCTCCGAGGTCAGGACGGTAGTCCGGGTCCCCGGACAGTTCCCAGGCCCGCACGCTCACAGCGTGGGTCTTGATGTGGTCGGGATGAGGGTAGCCGCCGTTCTCGTCATAGGTGACCAGCACGTGGGGGCGGAATCTCCGGTACACGGCGACGACCTTGGCGGTCACCTCTTCCGTGTCGGCGAGGGCGAAGCACCCCTCGGGCAGGGGTGGCAGGGGATCACCTTCAGGCAGTCCGGAATCGACGTAGCCGAGCCATTCGTGCTCGACCCCGAGGATCTCCGCGGCGCGGGCCATCTCGCTGATCCTGATCTCGTGCATGTGCTCGACCACACCCGGCCTGTCCATCCGCGGGTTGAGTATGCTGCCCCGCTCACCCCCGGTGCAGGTCAGTACCTTCACCCTGACACCCTCGTCCGCGTAGCGGGCCATGGTCGCCGCGCCTTTGCTGGACTCGTCGTCCGGGTGGGCGTGGACGGCCAGCAGGCGGAGACCCGCGTGCCCGGCGGCGGAGGTGTTCGGCGACAACGATGGGCTCATAACCGACCATTCAACAACCCCGGGGGCTGCACCGTCCAACCGGAGTCCGGAGGGACACCGGCGCCTCTTCCTTGTCGACTCCCTGTCGACTCCCTGTCTGCTCCCCGTCCACGCCGCGGCTTCCTGGCCGCTCCCCGTCCACGCCGCGACGCGATTGCCCGGAACAGTGCCTCTGGCAATACTATGGAGCTCATGAGTGCCCAGAGCAAGGCGTCCTACGGTTCCCGCGACTCCCGCACCGGCTCCGGTGTCAGCGGGAAGTTCATCGTCATCGGAATCGTGGCCGTTCTCATCGCCGCCGGCGTCTTCATCTGGAACCAGTGGCGTAACAGCACCGACGCCGATGTCTCCGCCACCGTCGCCGGGTTCTCGGACAACACCGACGAGTCGATCATGATGACCCTCGACATCACCCGGGACGACGCCTCGATGCCCGCGTACTGCATCGTCACCGCCCTCGACTACGACAAGGCGGAGGTCGGCCGCCGTGAGGCGGTGCTCGCCGCCGGCGGGGACGCCACCGGCCGTCTGTCGGTGAAGATCCACACCCGGGCGAAGGCCGTCGCCGCCAACGTCTACGGATGTTCGACCGTCTTCCCCTCCTACCTCGACGACAGCACCTCGACCCGGGACTGACGGCACCCGGTGCGGTGCTAGACTGTGCGGCGAACAACTGACGTGGCGGCACCCTGTCACGTCCACGGTCTAACTGCAGGAGGACTCGACCGGACATGGCCGACAACCAGACGACCTGGCTGACCCAGGAATCCTACGACCGGCTCAACGACGAGCTGGCGGCCCTCAAGGCGAACCGCCCGGCACTGGCGGCCGAGATCAACGAACGCCGCGAAGAGGGCGACCTCAAGGAGAACGGCGGCTACCACGCCGCCCGCGAACAGCAGGGTCAGGAAGAAGCCCGCATCGCCTACCTCGAGGAGCTCCTCGACAGCGCCACGATCGGTGAGGCACCCCAGGAGTCCGGTGTGGCTCTCGTCGGCTCCGTCGTGCACGTCTACTACGACGGGGACGAGGACGACAAGGAGACCTTCCTCATCGGCACCCGCGGTCTCGAGTCCTCCAACCCCGACCTGGAGACCTACTCGACCGATGCTCCCCTGGGCGCCGCACTGGTCGGTGCCAGGGAGGGCGAGACCCGCGAGTACACCACCCCCAACGGTAACAAGGTTTCGGTGACTCTCGTGACCGCCGAACCCTACGACCCGAACCGGGACGTGCCCCGCGCCGAGCAGTGACCTGCCCGTCCGGGAGACCTGACACAGGTCAGGGTCGCAGGCCCTGACGGACGTGGACGGGCACCGGAAACGGACGACGAAAACCCCCGCCGGAGTGTTCCGGGCGGGGGTTTTCCGTCACCGACCGCCCCCGGTACCCGGGGACGTGTCCGGAGGTCAGTCGTTGTTCAGGTACGACAGGATGCGGAGGATCTCGGTGTAGAGCCACACCAGGGTGACAGCGAGACCGAGGGCCACACCCCAGGCCATCTTGGAGGGTGCACCGGCGCGGATCAGCTGGTCGGCGTTGTCGAAGTCGGAGAGGAAGCTCATCGCGGCCAGACCGATGCAGACCAGGGAGAAGATCCAGGCGATCGGGCCACCGTCACGCAGCGGGCCGGCACCGTCGGAGAAGAGCGCGAAGACGAGGTTGCCGAGGGCGAGGACGCACACGCCGATGAGCGCGCTGATCATGATCCGGTTGAACTTCGGGGTGACCCGGATCGCACCGGTCTTGTAGACGACGAGCATACCGACGAAGACGCCGACGGTGCCGAGGATCGCCTGGAAGATCATGGCTCCGGCATTCGAGTTACCGATCGCCATCCCGGAGAGAAGCCAGCTGAATCCACCGACGAACAGTCCTTCGAACGCGGCGTAGATGAGGGTGACGACCGGGGAATCGTACTTCCGGCCGAAGGAGGAGACCAGCACCGCGATGAAACCGCCGATCGCACCGACCAGGGTCAGGCCCATGGCCAGTCCCGGGTTGGATGCGCCGACCACGAGGGTGACTGCCGCGAAGACCACGATCACCGCGAGAGTGATCCCGGTCTTGGTGACGACGTCGTCGACGGTCATCGGCCGGTCTGACGCGGCACCGGGTACACCGTAGTTCGGGGAGCGACGGTACCCCTGCGGGTCTGCCGCAGGGGCGCCGGTGGCGTACGGGTTACCCGCCGCACCGGAGGGCGCATAGCCGGCCTGCTGGTAGGCCATGGCCTGCGACCTCTGGGACTCTGCCGTAGCTTTGGTCAGCGAATTCATGAACGGGTTGGAGCTTTTCACTGTCTGTGCCTTTCTGGACGCCGTCGGCGCCTCCCGGGGATGTGCCCCCGGCAACGGAGGTGAACACGGTTTTTCTCTGTGCCTATTGTAGCAACGGGCAGGAGCCCTGCAGTGTTCCCGAAACCGGCGACGGACCGCAGGCAACTAATATAGTGTTCCGAACATGATCATCAAGCGACTCCCCTACGGCGCCATCCCCGAAGACTTCGCCGCAGAACTCCGCGGCCTCACGGTCAACGCCGTCACCGGCAATCTGGACTCCGGGGACAGGCTGGAGATCGAGGGACCGTTCACCGGCGAGACCGTCGGCTGGGTCGGCCGTGGCACCGCCGGGGAGGTCGACGAGGCATTCCGGCGTGCCAGGGTCGCCCAGCCCATCTGGGCGCGCACCTCCTACCGGGAACGGGGGAAGATCCTGCTCAGGTTCCACGACCTGGTTCTCAGACACCGCGAGCTCATCATGGACATGGTGCAGCTTGAGACCGGCAAGAGCCGGGACTCCGCCTACGAGGAGCTGATGCACACCGCGATGACCGCCCGGTACTACGGCCACCAGGTCGGGAAGATCCTCCGGCCCACCCGCCGCAGAGGGGTGATCCCGTTCTTCACCCGCTCCACCGAACACCACCTGCCCAAGGGTGTCATCGGTCAGATCGCACCGTGGAACTACCCGCTGACCCTGGGGATCTCGGACTCTCTCCCCGGTATCGCGGCGGGCAACGCCCTGGTGGCGAAGCCGGACTCCGCCACCCCGTTCACCTCGCTCCTCGCGTTCAGCCTCCTGTTCGAGGCCGGGCTGCCCCGGAATGTCGTGCAGCTGGTGACCGGACCGGGACGCGTGGTCGGCAACGCCATCGCGGAAACCTGCGACTACCTCATGTTCACCGGGTCGACGGCCACGGGCAAGCACCTGGGCGAGATCGCCGGCCGTCGTCTCATCGGGTATTCGGCGGAACTGGGGGGAAAGAACCCCCTGATCGTCACCGAGCACGCAGAGGTCGACAAGATCGTCGACGGAGTGGTCACGGGGTGTTTCGCGAACTCGGGTCAGCTCTGCGTGTCCATCGAGCGGATCTACGCCCACACCCGCGTCTACGACGAGTTCGTGGAGAAGTTCGCCCGGGCGACGTCCTCCCTGAAGATGGGGGCAGGGTTCGACTGGTCGGTGACGATGGGTTCCCTGTCCGGGGCGTCCCAGATAGCGACGGTCCAGAAGTACGTCGACGACGCCGTGGACAAGGGGGCGACGGTCGTGACAGGCGGCCGGGCGCGGCCGGATCTGGGCCCCTATTTCTACGAGCCCACCGTCCTCACCGACGTCTCCGACGATGTCATGCTCAAACGCGAGGAGGTGTTCGGCCCTGTCGTCTACGTCGAGAGGGTCTCCTCGCATTCCGAGGCCGTCGACAAGGCCAATGACACCGACTACGGGTTGAATGCGGCGGTGTGGGGCCCGTCGGAGGAGGCCAACGAGGTCGCGTCCCGGCTCTACTCCGGCACGGTGAACGTCAACGACAGCTACGCTGCGGCCTTTGCCTCCGTCGACGGGGAGATGGGGGGGACCAGGGAGTCCGGGCAGGGACGCCGTCAGGGCCGGGACGGGATGCTGAAGTACACGGAGAACCAGAACATCACCGAACAGCGGGTGATCCCCATCCGTGGGCCGAAGTTCCTCACCCCCCGCCCCTACGCCGCGGTGATGAGCACCCTGCTGTCCGTGGGCAAGAAGACCGGGATACTCAGGTAGCCGTAGACTCTGCCGGGTGACAGGACACCGGGTGACAGGAGAAACGGAACCAGGTAGGGACAGGGTGGTGTCGGGCGTACAGGACTCCCCCGGCCCGGGCGCGGTACAGCGCAGATTCTGGGACCGGGACGCCCGCCGGTACCACGAGGACCACACAGACTACCTGGCCACCTTCCACTGGTGTCCCGAGCGGCTCACCGAGGACGAGGCGCACCTTCTGGGCGGACCTGACGACCTCCGGGGCCGGACGGTCGTCGAGATCGGATGCGGCTCCGCGCCGTGCGGCGCCTGGGTCGCCCTTCACCGTCAGGCCCGGGTCATCGCCCTGGACATTTCCCGGGGGATGCTGTCGCGGATACCCCGCACCCCGGGTCTTCATCCTGTGCAGGCGGACGCCTCCTGTCTTCCCCTGGCGGACAGCTGCGCCGACGTGGTCTTCTCCTCCTTCGGCGGTTACCCGTTCATACCCGACCTCGGAGTGGCCGTACGCGAGCTCGCCCGGGTCCTGCGCCCCTGCGGCCGGGCAGTCATCGCCACCAACCATCCGACCGCGTGGATCTTCCCCGATGACCCCGACGAACTCACCGCATCCATCCCCTACTTCCAGGACGCCTACCTGGAGTGGGAGCGCGACGACCCGGACGATCCGGGTGTGCTGCGCTACGCGGAGTACCACCACACCACGGGTGACTGGGTACGCGCCTTCACCGGGGCCGGGCTGCGGCTGGTCGACCTTCTCGAACCCGAGTGGCGGGAAGGGACCCCGACCTGGGGTCAGTGGTCCGCGACCCGGGGCAGGGTCTTCCCCGGCACGGCGATCTTCGTCGCGGAGAAGCCCGACCGGTGAATCCGTCAGGGGCGTACCGGACGGACGGTGATCTCCTCGACGGTGGCCTCGTCGGTGGTGTCCAGGGCGAGTCTGACCGCCGCCGCGACGGATTCCGGACGAACATAGCGTGCCCCGTCATACGCGGTGTTCCCGCGGGCGGCCTGGAGTGCGACCTGCATCGGGGTGTCCACCCTTCCGGGATGGACCGACGTCACCCTCACTTTCCCCCGTTCCTCTTCGCGCAGGGCATCGGTGAACGCACGCAGCGCGAACTTCGAACCGGAGTACTGGGACATGCCGGGGGCGGAACGGTGGCCTGATCCGGAGTTGACCGCCACGACAGTTCCGCCGGCCGCGCGTAACGCAGGCAGCAGGAGTCTCGTCAACTCGGCGACACCGAAGACGTTGACCCGGAACATTCTCTCCCAGCCCTGCCAGGTGGCGTCCTCCACCGTCGCCTCCCAGGACAGTCCCGCCGAATGGACGAGGGCGTCCAACCGCTCAGGTGCGGCCCCGGTGCGCGGGTCCCGCAGCCCGGCGACCGCCTCCGCGATCGAGTCCGGGTCGGACAGGTCGGCGTCCGCCGAGGACCAGGAGATCACCTGGTGGGTCCGGGAGAGTTCGGCGACGACCGCCGCACCGATACCGCTGGACCCGCCCGTGACGAGGGCCAGCGAAGGCTGAGGAAGCGGGGTGTGCGGGGCGCCTGCGGGTTCCGGGGAGCGGGTCATGTCCCCGATCCTAGCTGTGCCCGTATGCTCGGCAGGGAGAACTCCTGCTGACAGCATGAAAGGAACACGCGATGTTCGGAACTTCACTCACCACACTCATCCTCGGCGCGATCGCCGGCCTCGGGGCCTACTGGGCCTGGGACCAGAACCGACGGGGCCTGTCGGTGGGACTGGGCGTCCTCACCCTGATTCTCGCGGTCGTGGCGGTGGTCACCGCCTTCGCCGGTGCTGTGGCGGTGATCTTCAAGCTGCTGCCGATCCTGCTCATCGTCCTCGTCGGCTGGCTGGGTTTCAGACAGCTGCAGAAGAAGTAGACTGCGGCCGCCCCCGGGAGATCCGTACGGTGGAGCGTTCGTCAGTATCTGTTCGGGAACCTTCACTCTCGCAGGGTCCGGGCTGTCTGACGGGCGCCGGGGGACCACGCAGCGCAGCTGCAGGACCGGCCCGATGCAGAGTTCACCGCGGTCACGGTCGTCCGGGACGTGCTCGACGTCAGCGGCAGTCGCAGTCATTCCTGTTCCGACCTCGCCAGCGGCATCGAACCGGCTCAGCACCTCGTCACTGAACGGCCCGGACCGTCGGCGGCATCGTCCTTTGCCCGCGACATCGTCGTTCGCGCACGCCGCGACGGGCAGGATGCCCAGGTCAGCGCACTGCTCCGGCACCGCAACCACGTAAATGACCTGACCCACCGTGTCCGGGACATCATCGACGCCCACATTTCCGAGGCACCGCGCCTGCAGACACCGGCGGACGCGGTAGCGGTCAACGCACGCACACTGACCCGCGAGCTTCGACCCGACAGCGAGGATCTGTCCGTCGATACCCTGGATGATCAGGTCCATCTCCCGCGCCCCACTGTCTACGCGGAGAAGACGCGCTGAAGGCAGGCGTTGAGCTGTACCGCTCTCAGTCGGTCAGGTGCCTGCATGATGCCGGGGTAACTACTGCGCACGAGCTCGAAGGCGTGGTCCGGAGGTGCGAGGTCAGTGTTCCCTCGAGCTTCAGCGGTGCCAGTGCGCGTACCGGTCGGGTCAACAGGCGTCGCGGATGCTGCGCAGGCCGGTGACCGGCGGATCAGCAGCAGCGCCCTGTAATTCAACGGGGTCGGCGTCCCCGGGTTCAACCTCGGGGGGATTCACCGGCAGGTTCGGTCATGCTACAAAGACCCCCATGACGACGCCACCCGCCGCCGTCGATGACTGGGACGCCGTCCAGACCTCGAAATACGCCCGCGGCCTGCAGGTACTGCGTCCGGCGATCGATGCCCTCGACGGCGAGGGACCCCTGACCTTCGCGGTGAACGTCCCCGACATCCGGGCCACGATCGACCGTCTCCGCGACGTAGGGCACGAGGTGATCATCGATGAGGTCTGGTTCGAGGACCGTCAGGGCGGTTTCACCGAGGTCCACGTCACCGACGTTCCACACGTCACGCCCTTTTTCATCGCCTACAACCCGCCGCGTGAGGTCATCGCCCGGATGCGTGCCGAACATCGCGCGGCGAACGGCGTGGTCTTCGACCCGGACCGGCCTCAGCTGGTCGCCCTCCTCGTCGGCAGCGCCACTCCGGAGCAGGACGCCGCCTCCCTCGCCTCACTCATCGGTTGCGGCGTCCGCGGGACGACAGTGGATCTTCAGGACGCAGAGATCCGGTTCGATGCCGACGCCCCCGAAGGGTTGTACGGGATCACGGTCAGCAGGTTCGGGGACGAGCCCACCGAGATTGCCGGGCTGACCATATACCCGGAAGTGTGAACCGCCGCCGCCTCCGAAGCCTCCGAAGCCTCCGCCACGTCCACGTGCTGTCCATGCTCGTTCCGGTGGCTGTCTCTGTGCCGGTGCCGGTGCTGCTGTCGGCCGGATCACCGGTGACCATCCGGTCGGTGGCCGCTACCCCACGTTCTCCTCCACCCAGTCACGTAGTCCCTTCAGCGGGACCGACGCCCTGTACCCCAGGTCGGTGAGTTCGTAGTCGACGCGGGCGGGGACCTCGGCGTAGACGGTCCGGGTGAGCAGGTCCTGCTCCTCCAGACGTTTGAGCGTCTGGGACAGGACCTTGGGACTCACCCCCTCCAGCTTCCGCTTCAGTTCACCGAAGCGCAGCGGCCCCTCCTCCAGCGCCCCGAGAATCAGGGCGCTCCACTTGTTCGCCAGCAGGTCGAGCATCTCACGGCAGGGGCACATCGCCGCGTAGACGTTGTTACGGTCGCAGGACGATCCGGAATGTGCGTTCATACTGCGATGATACCTTTCGGTAACCAGGTACCCTTGCGGGTAACCGGGGGAGGACGGGAACCATGGACGCCATGGGTACTCCAGACATCACGCCGACTGCCGTGCCGACCACGACCACCGCCGTCGGCTATCTCACCAACCTGCCCGTCACCGATCCGGACTGCCTCATCGAGCGCGAGATCCCGGTCCCCTCCCCCGGCCCTCACGACCTGCTCGTCGACGTCGAGGCTGTCTCGGTCAACCCGGTGGACGTCAAGCAGCGTGCCGGCGCGCCGGTGGACCCGACGGTCGGGTTCAGTGTCCTCGGGTATGACGCCGCGGGCACGGTCGTCGCCGTCGGTGACGAGGTCACGCTCTTCACCCCCGGGGACGCCGTCTTCTACGCCGGCCAGATCGACCGGCCGGGCACGGACCAGCGACTGCACCTGGTGGACGAGCGCATCGTCGGACACCGGCCCGCCAGCGTGTCCGCGGCGGAGGCGGCGTCCCTCCCGCTGACGATGATCACCGCGTGGGAGGTGCTCTTCGACCGGCTGCAGCTCACCGCGGACAGCGCCGGCACACTGCTGGTGGTCGGGGCAACCGGTGGCGTGGGCTCTGCGGTACTGCAGCTCGCCGAGGCACTTCTGCCGCAGGTCAGGACAATCGCGACGGCGTCCGGGGCGGAGCGGACCCGATGGGTGCGCGATCTCGGCGCCGAGTATGTCGTCGACCATCACCTCGGTGAGGACGCCTTCGCCGACGCCGTCCTCGCTGCCGCTCCCCGTGGCGTGGACCGGTTGTTCACCGCACATTCCGAGGGGCAGATCCCGCTGTACGCGAGGATCATGCGTCCCTTCGGTGACATCGTCGCCATCGATGACGGTCCGCGTGACGTGGAGCCACTGAAGGGCCGGTCCGTCGCCTGGCACTGGGAACTCATGTTCACCCGGTCCCTGGAGCAGACCCCGGACATGGCCGGCCAGCACGAGCTGTTGGAGAAGGTCGCCGAACTGGTGGACGCCGCGAAGATACGTCCCACCGTCACCGACCACCTCTCCCCGATCAACGCGGGAACGCTGCGGGAGGCGCACCGCCTGGTGGAGAGCAACCACACGCTCGGGAAAGTCGTGGTCAGCGGGTGGGAGCAGTCACCGCTCCCCGTCCGGACGTCGGCGAACGGCCGAGCATGACCCCATGCCTGACGGTGTCGCGCGGACACCTGCAGTGCCAGGGCGACCGGGCACGCCGGGACAGCGGGCAGCACCGGACCGACCCGGACCGACCCGGACTGACCCCCCTGCGTGATGCAGAGCCGGTGGAGGGCCTGGCGGAGGTCTCGGTGCGGACAGTGGCCGTCACACTCCGGACTCCGGCCGCCATCCTTCCAGGACGGTGTCCAGCAACCCGGGGAACCTGGCGTCCAGGTCTTCCCTGCGGAGGCTGATGAGGCATTTCCTTCCCTCTCCCCTGGTCCAGGTCAGCCCTGACTCCCGCAGGAGACGGGTGTGATGGGTGAGGGTGGATTTGGGCAGTCCGGGTCCCAGTTCACGGCTGTCGACCTCACCACCGTTGTCCGCCAGACGGTGGATCATGCCGAGGCGGAGGGGGTCGCTGAGCGCGAAGAGTACACGCGGAAGGGTGATGTCCGCGGCGTCCGGGTGCTCGTAACTGCGTGCTGGGGACACGGCCTCTCCTGTCATCCCGGTTCCCCGGGTTCCTGCGCTACCGACCCGATGCTACCTTGCCGGTGCAGTGTCCCGGCCCCGAGTGTCCCGGCCCCGAGTGTCCCGGTCCCGAGTGTCCCGGCCCCGTCCCCTGCGCAGGTCGACGGCGACAGCTCCGGCGAAGACCACGGCGAGGAGCGCGGGGAGCACAGCCCAGGCCGCGAGGTCACCTGCACCGGTTCCCGAGGAGAGCAGCACGCTGCCGAGGGCGGAACCCGCCGCGGAGCCGAGATACATGGCAGCCATCTGAAAGGCCACGACCTGCATCGCGCTCTCCGGCCTGTCGACGGTGAGCGCCTGCTGCAGCGTCGGTACACCGGCCCAGCCCGCCGCACCCCACACCACCGCAGCACCCACCCACACCACCGGGGACGCCACGAGCCACATCACCAGGAAGCCGGCGGCCAGCAGTGCCGGAAGCAGGACGAGCAGCAGTCGCGGACCTGACCGGTCGAGCAGTCTGCCCACCAGGGCCGACCCTGCCACTCCACCGATGCCCCAGGCCCAGACGAGAGTGAAACCCAGGCCACCGAGCCCTGCGGAGTCCGCCATCGGCAGCAGGTAGGTGTACAGGCCCAGACTGGACACTCCCAGCATGAAGGCCGCCACGGTACCGGCGCGCACCCGCGCGGTCCGCAGCACACGGAAGGCCGGGCCTGCCGTGGCTCCTGCGTCGCGGGGCAGTGACCGGCGTCGGGCCAGCAGAGCTGCCATGGCGAGTACTCCGACGGCCACGACGAGTCCCATGGTCCACCGCCATCCGAAGTTCTGTCCTATGAGCATGCCGGCCGGCACTCCGGCGACGGTGCCCAGGGACAGCCCGAAAGTCACCGCGGCCATCGCCCGGCCACGTTGATCCCGTGCCACCATCGCACCGGCGGTGGCCACCGCCGTGACGATGCCCGCCCCGGCCCCGGTTGCCGCACGGGCCAGCAGGAACACGACAGGTCCCGGTGCAACGGCGGTGACGAGGTTGCCGAGATTGAACACCCCGAGTGCGACAAGCAGGGCCCGGGACACCCCGCCTCCGGAGAGTCTCTCCGACAGCAGTGGCCCTGCCAGCGCGTAGGCGGCGGTGAAGGCGGTGACCCCGAGGCCGACCACGGATGCTGTGGTGCTGAGGGATTCGGCGATCTCCGGCAGTACCCCGGCCAGGACGTAGGCGTCGATACCGAGTGCGGCGGTGGCTGCGACCAGCGGCCAGATTCCGGCGATCATGCAGTCCTCCTCCGTCGGGTGGTGGTTGTCCCCGGGTAGAGGGGGCGGGTGGCGTCGTTCACCGGATCTCCAATCGTTCGACTTTTGTGGCACAGTTGAGCGAGTGCAGTATCTCAGACCGTTCGACAAAAGTCGAACAATTCGAGGGGCTCCCCCGGCCCCACGCCACCCCTACCCGGGAAGCCCCACCTTCGGCTTCGCCCACGACCTCCCCGAGGCGTCCTTCAGGATGTCGTACTCGGCGTCGATGTGCGGCTCAATGGCACTGTACTTGTCGACCGGAGCACCGATGACCAGCTGAAAACCCAGTCCACGCCAGGCACCGATCGCCCGGCGCGTGAAATGGGCGTCCGCCTTGATCAGGGCCTCGTCGAGGAACACCGGCGCATAACGGGGCCGGGGCGCGTCGGCGTCCCCCAGCTGGTAACGCAGTGCCGCGCCCACGATGAAAGCGATGAGTTCCTGCGACTCACCACCGGACTTCTCCCCGATGTGGTCGTAGAGCGCCACATGCTCCCCGGTCACGGCGTCAGTCTTCTCGGCACTGACCCGGACATGGTTGCGCACGTCGACCAGGTCGGCGAAATCAGGGGAGGAACGCCGGATACGGTTGATCAGCCGCGCCACACGGGGATAGACCTGCTCCCTGTCACCGTCGGTCCGGGCGTCCCCGACCAGTCCACGGACCTCCCGCAATTCCCTGCGGAAACGACGCCTGACCTCGGAACGGTTCTCCCGCAGAGTGATCTGCAGACGGTGGTCGTCATCATAGAAAGGCAGGTCAGCCATGATGCGGTTGACCGGTTCGATCCGCTCCCGGATCTCACGGAGGGCCCGCCCCAGAGTCGAGTCCAGGTTGGTCAGGTCATTGCCCGACAACGTCAGCAGACTCTGCTTCCACTCCGCCTCGAGCGTGTGGAGGCCACTGGACTCCAGGTCATCCAGGAGCCGCTCGAAGTCCTTCAGCGAACTGTCCGGATCCGCCCGTAGCGACGGATTCGGCCAGTTGTCCAGGAAAGACTCCATCGTGCGCCGCAGCAGGGCCCGTTGCTCGGAGAGTGTCGCCCCGGCGGCGTCCCGGTCCTCCTCGAGGATCCGCGACGCCAACTCCACCGCCGCATCGAAGCCCGCCAGCCGGGACTCCGGGTCCGACCCCGGACCTTCTGCTCCCTCCCCGGCATCCCGTCCGTCAGTCACACCGGGGACCACCGCCGCGAAGCGGTCACTCAGCCACCTGTCCTGCCCGGTGGTGCGCGGGGGGCGGGGGACGGGTCGGGGCCTCACCACCGGGCAGGACAGGTGGCTGAGTGACCGCGTCGCGGCGGTGGGCCCCGGTGGGACTGAGGGACCGGGGGCCGGGGGGGGGGCAGGCGGACCGGGGGCGTGTCCGG